>DASYEU010000110.1:0-115219 GCA_036498865.1 Acidobacteriaceae bacterium
CGACCTCCCGCCCAACATCGTCCTGCACAACATCCAAACCTCCGAGCGCCTCGCCAACGGCAACACCGTCATCTTCAGCTCCACCGGCGGAGTCAAACCCGCGGACCGCCCCAACACCCTCCAGGCCATCGAAGTCACCCCGGACAAAAAACTCGTCTGGGTCCTGCAGGACTGGAAGAACCTCGGCCCCGCCACCACCGCCCAGTTCCTCGACCAACCCGGCACCCCCGAAAAACCCGGCGACCTCCAAAGGTAAATCGAGTCCCCAAATCGGGTGCCCCCATGATCACTTGAGCCGAAGGCGAAAGTTATCGTGGGGATAGTCTCTGCCCCGCCGCCCCACTCAAGTGCCCCGCATCACCGCCCACCTCCAAAGGTAAATCGAGTCCCCAAATCGGGTGCCCCATGATCACTTGAGCCGAAGGCGAAAGTTATCGTGGGGATAGCCTCTGCCCCGCCACCCCACTCAAGTGCCCCGCATCACCGCCCAGCTCTCCCATCCCTACTAAATTAATTCTCAAATGCCCCCGCGCCTGGAACGCCGCCAGCAAACCAACAACCTCCACTTCATCACCTTCAGTTGTCACGGCCGCAATCCTTACCTCTCCACCCCACGTGCGGCCTGCATCTTTGAACACGCTCTCGAATCCACCCGCCAGAAATATCAGTTCCACGTCCTCGGCTACGTCGTCATGCCCGAGCACGTCCACCTCCTACTCTCCGAGCCACCAACTCACCCACTCTCCACAGTCCTTGGCGCCCTCAAGCGGTCGGTATCCAAACAGCTTCCCCAAAGGCCTTTCTGGCTCCCCCGCTATCACGACTTCAACGTCTTCTCCGAGGAAAAACGGATCGAAAAACTTCACTACCTTCACCGCAACCCGGTAAACCGTGGCCTCTCCCTCAAACCCGAGGACTACCCGTGTCCAGCTTCAACACCTACGCCTCCCACACCCAGCGCCCAGTCCACATCACCCTGTAACGCGACGGGTGCCCCATGATCACTTGAGCCGAAGGCGAAAGTTATCGTGGGGATAGTCTCTACCCGCCCCCCAAATCCACACCGGTGGAAACGTCAGCAGACACCTCCTCTGTCGAAGCGAGCAGCCGCCATCAAGCAGAAAGTGGAAGTGGGGGCCGGGCCACCCAATTCCGCCCCCACTTATCCACCGCAACCCCTTGACACCCCCAGTTATAATTAAAGGAAGGGGCAAAAGTGTCTCCGCGTCGTGTCCAAAATCCACAGGACAGGACCGGAGCCCATCCGTCCCGCAGCCATGGGTGGCCAATGGAACGACAAGGTACGGCAACACCACATCCCCGTCCGTCCAATCCGATCCAAATCAACGCCTCTAACCCCAACCGGCAGACGAATTTGCAGGTAACCCCATCCGCTGGAGTCACTTACAGCAACAGGCCGTCGCTAACCAGCACATTCCACAATACTTCTCCGCAAGTACGTAGGGGGAGGCCCCCCGGCAGGTCTACGCCAGCGTCAGTTGCAGCGTGGTCACGCTCGCCGCCGGGAACGTATGTGTCAGCCGACCGCCCATCGGAGCTGCCATGGTCGCCGGGTTCGGATGCACCGCATTCGGATGCGCAAAATCATTGTGCGCATGCACATCCGCCTCTGCGAGCACTGTCCCAGTCGAGCTTGCAACCGCCGCCCCAGCTACAGCGATCTCCGCCGTCACCGGCCGATCGATGTGCGGGTTCACCACCGTCAGCGTCATCAACTTCGGATTTGTTGCCGAAATCGACGCCGACCCCGACAGCCCCGCAAGCAGCTTCACCGCCTCCAGCGACCCCGTGTAACTGTTGCCTCCCACCGGAATCGGAGCATTCGCCAGCGGATTGCGAATCGCCGGCGCAGAAAATTCCGCTCGCACGGCTTGTGAGCCGCGATGCGGCAGGTACATCTGGAACACGTGAAACGTCGGCGTCACCGTGAACTTATCTTCCTGCGCCAGCATCAGCGAATGGATGCAGTTGATCGACTGCGCCACATTCGCCACCGCAACCTTGTCCGCGTGCCTCTGGAAGATATCCAGCGTAATGCCCGTCAACAATGCATCGCGCATCGTCGACTGCTGCGACAGGTTGTACTCCGGCGCAAGCTGCGTGCCTTTGCCGTACCAGGCTCCCCATTCGTCCACGACGAGCTTCACCTTCGGTTGGCCCGCTTCCTGCGTATTGCCGATCGCGCTCCAGTGATCGGTCACCACGCGCTCCATAATGCTCGCCCGCGTCAGCAGGTCGTAGAACTCGTCCGTGCTGAAGTTCAACGCATCGCCGGCCGCAAACGCAGTCGGACTGCCCGAGGTGTAGTAATGAACCGACAAACCGAACAGATGCCGCCGCTCCGAGTTTGCGTACAGCGACTTGAACAGCCTCCGCGTCCAGTCCACGTCATCGCCATTCGGCCCCACCGCGACAAACCGCAGCGGCGTCCGCGAGTAGCTCGGCGTCCACGCCGTAAACTTGCGGAACTCCGCCGCATACTCCTCCGGCACAAGATTTCCGCCGCAGCCCCAACTCTCATTGCCCACTCCCCACAGGTCGACGTTGAACGGCTCGGGATCGCCATTCGCAGCTCGCTGCGCCGCCAGCGCGTTCGGCAGGGACGGAGCGGCCGAATTCGACGGCACATTTCCTGCGGGAGCATTGCAGTATTCAATCTCCTGATAGAAATCGCGCGCCGGCAGCGACCGCATATCCGCCGCGAGATACGGCTTGCATCCAATCGCGCGGCACGTGTGCATGAACTCGTGCAACCCGTATTGATTGGAATCCTGCTGCCCCCAGAAGCCCGTTCGCGCGGGCCGTTTGGCAGCCGAACCAAGCCCATCGCGCCAATCGTACGAGTCGGCAAAGCAGCCGCCCGGCCAGCGCAGCACCGGAGCCTGCACCGCCTTCATGGTGTCGATGAACGCCTGCCGGATGCCGTTCGTATTCTTGATCTTCGAGTCCGGCCCAACCCAGACGCCGTCGTAGATCACGCCGCCCAGGTGCTCAATGAAGTGCGAATAGATCTCCGGCGAGATGGTCCCGATTGGTTCGGCCGGAAGAATATCAATGTGAGCGTCCACGGCGGTAGACGCTTGCGAGAACAGGTTCGGCCCACGAAGGGCAAGTGCGGTGGCGGCAAGAGCAGAGGACTTCAGAGCAGCGCGGCGAGTGATTTTCATGTCCCGGCCAAGATATCAGATGAAAAGGAGCACCACGAACCCGGCGCTAGCAACGCGAGCGCATCACGCAATGTCGGTTGGCAACGAGAAACTCGGTAGCGCGATTACCGCTTGGCCGACGGAGATGCGAGAGGGCGAGGAGTGTCTGAGTTCACCGTGCAATCCGATAGCTTGAAATCCATTTGAGCCACGTTCTTAAGGTCGTAACGGATGGTCTCAGGGAGTCGATAGGCGCCCACTTGCTGATAGACGACTGAAATATTCGCATAGGCTGGCGGAGCGCTGACAGGCTGTCTCACCTCATTGTGGATCTCAGCCAGGAGTCGGCCGTCGGGCGTATCGGTGAAGACGGGCATTGCAAGGACGTCCATCTCAGGCGTCACTACGTGCGCCTCCTTCAACAACATGTTCTTATCGAAATCTTCATCGATCGTCGTTGTTCCGTAAGCTGCGTGCAGATGCATCCCATCGGCGACTGTGGTGAGAGTCACCGTCTTGTCTGGAATCGGCACCATACTTCCGTTCAGATAGGCATTCCACGACTTGAAGAATCCACTGAACATCTCGTCCAATCCGTTTTGCATCTTTGCGGCAGCAGCTTCAAGGTTCTTGGCCGGAGCAGCGGGACTCGACCACTTCAAATCTCCACTGCCGCGCAGGTCGTCCTTCACCGACATCTGGCCAGCAACCAGATATTGAAGGAACGCGTTGTCGTCCTGAATATCTTTTCCGGCAACGTTGCTAAGAAATGTCTTCCAGTCGAAAGAAACCTGGCAGCCGAACGACTTGAGTCCCGCCGTCGTGGGCGTGTAATAAAGTGCTCGCGCTGAGATAAGCCGTTCTGCAGGTGTCCGCGTCTGGCAGAGGGCTGGACCAGCAATCAGGCAAAGCAAGACAACGCCGACGACGTGGAAGAATTGAGGCCGCATGGGTTGAAGCCATCATAGGAGAGCTCGGAACCGCTGGCAACGTAATTCGGCCCTGCTCTGACCTCGAAATGGAGGCGGACTCGCGGCGAGTGATCTTCACGGTTCGCCAGAAACCAGATCGCACACGAATCTCCGAAACTCATGCATGGCCGTGTGCGGTCGCAGGTTTTCCTGCAGCGCCCTGCGCACGATTCAGAAACGCCGCGCCGCCAATCAGGATCGCCATCAGCGAGAGCCATGTAACGAACGTCCCGCGACGCAGCAGACTCTCCTGCTGCTGCACCAGCGTCAGCGACCGGCCGACGAGAACCACTCCGGGATGTGCGCCATCAATCCGCTGCGCAACAGCTGCAATGCGCAGGCCCGGGCGAGGCTGCCACGTGAACTTGTCCGTCGGATGCGTGCGCAGCCAAGTGAAGACTCCAGTTGGCGGCGCAAGAATCTCGCCATTGAAATAGCCATTGGAGTGAAGCGCCTTACCGTTGGAGTCATACAGGATTGTAAAAGGCTCGAGGCTGGTCGCCAGGTCGACATGCCCATCCGGAAACTGCTCGACGGTCCTGTGCCCCGATGCGATCTCCGAGGCGTAGTTCTGCGCCATCTGGATCTGTGGCTGATCCGCCGCGCTGCGCATCACCCCCTGCAGCGTCATTGCCGCGGGAAATCCCCACAGCGTCAGGATGAGCGCGAGAGCCAGCGTATAGAAGAAGACCGGACGAGCAAAGATGGGTTCGCGGATCATAAGCAGGCGCTCCTTGACAGACGATTGAATGAGGTCGATGAAGAGTCGAAACCAGAAGGACATCACGCCTGAGCTTCGTTCCACATCGGCGTCGCGTACGGTCTGCAGCATCTGATCCTGGTAGAGCATCCGCAGCCGCGGCGGATAAAGATGAAGGCTTCCGCGATAGAGCGCAAAGAACACCGGGTTCGGGCGATTCATACGCGCGCTCCTCGTGCTTCGGTTCGCGCATAAGCGGTGCGCAACGACGCGGCCAAGCGTTCTGTCTCCGCCGCAAAGGCTCGGCGGCCGGTCTCGGTAAGCCGATAGTAACGCCGCCGCGCATCGTCGGTCAGTCCAGTTTCTTCCACCAGCGCGTCGCGGATCAGGCGGTCCAGGGTGCCGTACAGCGTGCCGGGACCAAGCTTCATTCCGCCCCCTGCAGGCAGCGCCGCCTCCTTCATAATGGCGTAGCCATGCTTCTCGCCATCGGCAAGCGCGAGCAAAATGGCAAAGACGGCGGGCGTGAGTGGTTGCTGGCTCTCAATCATGAAAGCCACAATACATCCGTTACCGATATATCGTCAACAGATATTTATTGGCAGAACGCAAGAATCGTAAACAGGCACAGCCACAGCGCGCCCATCGAATGCCAATACCACGCGACCGTGTCCACCATAATCTGGCGGTTCTCCACGCTCTTGAACCGGAACAGGCCGATCACTGCAGCAATCAGTCCGCCGACGCCTGCAAGCAGATGCGCCGCATGCGCGTACGTCATCAGGTAGAACGAGTGGCTGCTGCTGCTCGGAGATCGAAATGGCGACCCCAGCGCCGCAAGCTGATGCCACGCCAGCATCTGGCCGGAAAGAAACAGTGACCCCAGCACCAGCGTCGCCAGAAGCCACGGCAGCGTGCGGCGGGAGGTCGGCTTGCCCAGGCCGAACCACTCTTCCATCGCGTCGATCTCGTGGAACATGTGCCGTCGCGCGACCTCAACAGTAATCGAGCTCAGCAGCAGGATCAGGGTGTTCAGCCAGAGCACCGGAGGAATCGTCGTCGGCAGCCAGGCGTTGATGTAGTGGTTGTAGCTATCGATATGGTGGGTCGTCTGCGATACGAAGAAAATACTGACGATCCCGACGAAGAACATGAAAATCGCGCCAAGCACAAAGAGCAGTCCGAGGCGGTAGCTGGCAAGTCGCTCGCCAGGACGCCGGCGCGAAGCCGGGGATTCATTGCCGTTATCGTTGTCGCCGCCGCCACCCGTGCGTTTCAGGTCGCGGCCATTTGGCGGACGACGCCCGTGGCCTCCGTCATGCTCTTCGATACGACGGGGTCGACGTTCGAGATCGGGGGGCGTGATGATGGCTGGCAAAAAGTCACCTCATGTCGCGCGCGATGCGTCGAGCTTACTAGGAAAACCCGCTCTCTGACTACTACGATTCCGCGGGGTGTTCCATCGCACTGAAATTGCTGAGGGCGCGGCGAGCAGCGACTAGCCTATTGGATGCTGGATTCGGTCGCGCAGGAACACATCTAATACGGTACGCCCTTCGCCCGCTCCGCTGCATACGCCCGCATGACCCAGTCGAATTCGTCGAAGAATTTGCCGGACCGCTCTGCCAGTTGCTGCGTCAGCGCGACGCCGTCCTTGGTCAGCGCCGTTCCAGCCGAAGGAATCGGCTGAATCGAGGGAATCGATGACATGCCAGTCTCCCCAAGCAGCGAACGCAACTGCACCGCAGCGCGGACGCCGCCAAACGCCGTGGATGCGTAGCAGACAATCGCCGACGGTCGCCAGAAATACTCTTCCAGAAAGTAGTCGATCAGATTGGCCAGACCCGGCGGAACGCTATGGTTATACTCCGCGCTCACGATGCAGAAACCGTCGGTCCGCGCGTACAGCTCCGCCAGCGGCGCAAGCTTCGCGTGCAACGCCGCATACTTCGCCGGGGGATTCTGCTTGATTTCCTTCCACATTTTGTCGAGCAGCGGCAGTTCCAGCTCTGCGGCATCCACCAGCACCGCCTCGTGCCCGCGCTTGCGCAGCTGTGCCAGCACCCACTTCGCCACGCGGTCGCCCAGACGCTCCGTGCGCACCGACCCTAGAAGCACCGCAACCACCATGGCGTTCCTCCAACTGAGATCGGACGCTCTTCGAGCCTATACGAACTACTTCGACGCCGCGACCTTAACCACGAGGAGAGTCAGTGTCTTGCCGGGAGCAAGAATCGCCCAATGCGGCGTATTCGGCGGAACGTGAACCACGTCGCCTTTGGCAATCGCAGTGTGTGTGCCACCTTCCACGCTCGGTCCGCGCATCTCGCCCGTCGCCGGATCGAGCTTGCCCTCCACCATCGTTCCACCCGTCACTTCGGTCGCTTCGCCGTCCAGAACGACCATCACGTCGTTCCAGTTCGCATGCGTCTCCGCCGGGCCAGTCTTTGCTCGTACCACCATCATCACGCTATGTCCCGGATACGTTTCAAGAACTACGGTGGCTACGCCCGTCGGGGCGCTCCTGGCGCTTTCCATCAGCGCCTTCGCCTGCGCAGCAATATTTGCGTTGGACTCTAAAGAAAGGGTCGGGACATCCGCAGCGTGCGCCGCCTGCGCAATCGCCGGCATAGCCGACATCAAGATCGCCAGCGTCCAAAGGCGAATTCGTATCGCTGCCATTCGCTACCCCCGTTGATCGCAATCCCTATCAGCTTGCGAACACCAGGGTCCGCAAACTAGCGGCGCTTCCCTGCCGCCTTCGCAGGCTTCTTGCTTGACTTGGCCGGAGCAGCCTTCTTTGCAGCCGGCTTGGCTGCAACTTTCTTCGCTGCCGGCTTCTTGGTCACAGCCTTCTTCGCTGGAGCTTTCTTCACTGCAACCTTCTTCACAACCTTTGCCAGAGCGGCTTTTTTCGCGGCCGGCTTGGCAACAACCTTCGCCACAGGCTTGGCTGCTTTCTTCGCCACAGGCTTGGCCACAACTGGCTTCTTCGCCGGAACCGGCTTCACGGGCGCAGCAGGTTTTGCCTGGGCTTTCGCATCGACCGGTTTGGCTGCCGCTCCCTTTGTCTTCTCCGAAGCAGCCTTGCCTGGGGCCGCCGGAGCAGCAGCAGCCTCGGCCCCTGCCTCTCCCGGAACGCCCTCGTGCGGCGCCGAGCCCGCGGCAACAGCCTTCTTGCGGCTCTTGGGAACCTTGGCTTCCTTCTTCGTCGCGCGCGCACGCCGCAAATGGACCGGCGGAGGCGGAGCAGGCGGCGAATACGGCTCCAGGAACGCCTTCATCTCCTCCACGGTGCCCAGCTTGCCGTCCATCAGCTCGAAGAACAGCTTCTCAACCAATTCATCGAACTTATCGATCCCGGGAACGATGCGCATCTCCTGCATCTGCGTGTAGGGAATCTTCTGCCGCGCCTGGGGCCACTCGTTGTAGAAGTTCTCGAACTTCGCCTTCAGCCCCGCGTTCTTGCTGGAGTACGCAACCCACAGCACAACCTCCGGGCGCGCGCTCATCAACATCTTCCATGCGACCGACGGTGTCGAAGCAGGCTTGGCCATCAACTCGGCGGTAAACTTCTTCGCCTCAGCCTCCAGCGCCTCGATCTTCGTCACAAATCCGTGCCGCGGGAAGCTCCGCTTCAATGCCGAAACGTCCTTCGGGGACATCTTCGCCGTCAGCAGCGGAAACTGCGCCGCTGACGCATCCGCATTGATGCCGCGGATCGACAGGTGCATCTGGGCGTCACGCAGCTTCTCCAACTCGGCTATGTTCGCCTTGGCCGAGGTCCAAGCCGGGGCAAGAATCTTCATCCAGCCCTCGTGCTCCAACCCGCGGATCACACGCAGCGGATCTTCCTCATGCACAATCTCTTCCGCCTCGTACCCACGCTGCCAGGCCGACATCGCCGAGATATACCCCTCGGACTTGCCCGTGTCGTAACGCGCCTTGGTCTTCTCCTCCATCTGCCAGCCCTGGCGCGCCGCAAAACGGACCGCCCGGATCATCCGCACCGGGTCCTCGATGAAGCCGTAATTGCTCACCAGCCGCAGTTCGCGGTTCTCGATATCCGCCACGCCGTTCAGCGGATCCATCAGCAGCCCGTACGAGCCTTCGTTCAGCGACAGCGCCATGGCGTTGGCGGTGAAGTCGCGCCTCCGCAGGTCATCCAGAATCGCCGCCGCCTTGACCACCGGTTTGCCGGGTTTCGGATAATGCACCGTCAGCGTGCTGCCGACATCGATCCGAACGCTGCCCGGGAAACGCACGAACAGCTGCTGGAAGATCTCGTTGTCGCCGGAGATAATTCCCCCAGCTTTCTCCAGATCTTTCTTGAGTTTGAGGGCATTTCCCTGAACCGCTACATCCAGATCGCGCACCGGCGATCCGCTGGTCAGATCGCGTACCGCTCCGCCTACCAAAAATACCGTCAGCCCTTTTGTTCGGGCGATCTCCCGTACTGCCTTAAGTGCGTTCTGCTGTGCCGGGGAAAGGCGGCTCTCGAGCAGGTAGATGTAATCGGCCATACGCTACGTGTTTTCTCCATCCGGTCTCAGCCAGATCGCTCTAACCGCCCTGAAGTCTAAACAAATCAAACGCTTACACCACTTGTAAAGACGCGGCACAAGCGTTCATTCTAGCATGCTATTCCTGTATTTGCCAGCACTTACGCACCTTTTTCGTGTGACGCCGGATTGCGCCCCATGCGACAATCGCCGGAGACGAGTGTCGCCATGTCGAACACGCAAAAAAAGGTCATCGTCCGGCGCTTCTCCGGGGACGCGCTCCCCGGCTACCTGCCCCACGACGGTTTCGTCAGTAAAGATTCGATCGACCTGCTCGACCTCAGCGGCCGGATCGTCCCCTTGCCGCTCAACGACATCAAGACCATCTCCTTCGTTCGTGACTTCAACCTTTCGGACACCCAGAACCCGGAGCGCCTCACCCGGCGCACGTTTCTCGCCCGCCCCCGTGCCGAAGGGCTCTGGCTGCGAATCACGTTCCGCACTGGAGACCAGTTGGAAGGCCTCGCTCCCACCGACCGTTCCCTGCTGGACGCCATGGTCTACGACGCCGGGCTCTTCTTCGCTCCGCCCGACACCCGCTCGAACACTCAACGCATCTACGTCCCCCGAGCCGCCATAACCGATCTGGCGCTGCTGGCGGTCATCACCACCCCGTCCCGCCGCCCGGCCGCTCAACGCCCGGCCAAGGAAAGTCTCCAGGACGAGCTGTTCCACCTCCCGCTGGATCCCGACTCGCGGCCAAATTAGCAACCGTTCTCCTCTACAATTCTCCCCATGAAGCTCTCCACGCTCGCCGCGCATCTGGGCGCAACCCTCCAGGGCGATCCCGACCTCGAAATCACCTCCGCCGCCGGCCTCGAAGAGGCAGGTTCCGGCCAGCTCGCCTTTGTTGCCAACCCGCGATACATCTCTCTGGCCCGCACCACGCAGGCCTCTGCTGTTCTGGTCGACCCGGCGTTCGAGCCGATCGCCGCTGCCACCCTGCGCATCGCCAACCCCTACCTTGCCTTCGCCCGCGCGCTGGACCTCCTGTACAAGCCGCCTGCCTATGCCCCGGGAATCCACCCCACAGCCGTCGTCGCCTCAACCGCCCAGATCGGCTCGAACTCCCACATCGGAGCCTACGTTGTCGTCGGCGAAAACGCCGTCGTCGGCCCCCACGCCACCCTCCTGCCCCACGTGGTCATCTACCCTAACGCACACATCGGCAGTCACTTCTTCGCCCATGCGCACGCCGTGGTGCGCGAAAACTGCAGCCTCGGCGACCACGTCATCCTGCAGAACGGGGCCATCGTCGGGTCGGACGGCTTCGGCTTCGCGCGCCACTTGAAACCCGAGCCCGGGACGCCCGCCTGGTACAAGATCCAGCAGACCGGCCCCACCGTTGTCGAGGACTACGTCGAAATTCAGGCCAACTCCACCATCGACCGCGCAACCGTGGGCGAAACGCGCATCGGCGCCGGCGCCAAAATCGACAACCTGGTGCAGGTGGGCCACGCCGCCTCCATCGGAGCGGATACCCTGCTCTGCGCCCAGGTTGGCATTGCCGGCTCTGCCGAGGTCGGCAGGAACGTAATCCTCGCCGGGCAGGTCGGCGTTGTCGGTCACCTCAAGATTGGCGATGGAGCCATCGTTACCGCGCAGTCCGGAGTGGGTGGGGACGTTCCCGGCGGCGCCACCGTCAGCGGCTCGCCTGCATTCGATAACGTAAAGTGGCTGCGCGCCACTTCGCTCTTCCAGCGCCTGCCCGAGATTGTCAGGGAGCTGAAAAATAAGGAACCACAGCAGAAAAACAAGGTGTAGTATTGCCGCGCGCAGGTTCTCGCGCATCTAACTCCCACAGTGCAGACCGAGCCACCCACGACGACCGGCCTGGAACTCGTCTCCTCCCCAGGGGTGCGCGTCCTCCTGCTCGACGACGATCCGGTAAATCTCCATCTCCGCGGCGCTATCCTTCGACAGCACGGCTACGCCTCCCTGACCGCGACCACCATTGAGGAAGCCACCCAGCTCCTCGACCAGATCGACATCGCCGTCCTCGATTACCACCTTGGCGCAGGGCAGTTCGGCACCGAAGTCGCAAACAAGCTGCGCAAGCGCCGTCCCGAAGTCCCCATCATCATCATGTCCGCCACCCTTGCCCGGCACTTTGGCGGTGTGGAGGACATGCACCTGCTCAAGGGCCACAGCTCCGTCGAAGACCTGCTGGCCGCTCTTGGCTCATTCCAGGCCCGCCGCCGCGGCGCTCGCGTGGTGGTGGACGCGCGTGACTTCTTCTACTCCCGCATCTCGCTTGCGATCGGCTCGGACGTACTCGTCCAGATCCTGGACGCCGACGGCAACTGGATGGAATGCAACGAATCCGCCGCCGAGTATCTGGGCCAGCCGCGCGAATGGTTCCCCGGGCGAAATCTATTCGCCGAGTTGCCGGCCGTGCCGGAGGATTGGACCGAAATCGTCCGCAACGTGGCCCAGACCCGCGAGACCTACATCGACCGCACCCGGCGCGGTCTTTTCTTCCAGGCCGACTCCGCCAGCTCGATTCTGACCTGGAGCGTGCTCGCCTTCCCCATCACGCTGCACGACGGCCGTCCCGGAACTGTCCTCACCGCTCGCATCCTGGAACGCACCCCTACCCTCTTCGCCTAGCCCCCTCACGGCATTCGAGTCGACAGAAAAATCCCCACCCCCCGCGTCGCCTTGCAAAGGGTGGGGTATGAAACTCAGTCGACCAAACTCAGCGCGCTACGGAGTCGCCGGCGCAGGCTTCTTCGCCGCCGGAGCCGCTGCCTTTGGCTTCCAGAACGGATCGGCCTTGATCCACTCGGGATCCGGATAGCTCATCTTGGGGCTGAACGCAAACAGGTTGGTCTGCTGCGATTCAATGCACAACGCCGTCAGCTCGCGCACCCTCGACATTTCGCCTGCGCTGATGGCTGCCGCAAATTTCTTGTCGTCGCCCATGCTCGCGTCGTCTTCGGCCAGCGAAGTCATCTTGGAGATCGCAATGTATAGGCCGCCATTCTCCGCGCCGTAGTAGCTCTCGAAGGTAGCCCAATTGGCATTGGCGATACCTGCGTAGCCCTTCATGTACAACTTCACCAATTCGGTGAACTCCGCGCGGTGGCCCGGCTTGACCTTGTAACTTGAAATCTCAAAATACCGCGCATGCACGATGCTTCCGGTATGGAGACTCAAGTCAGGGTCATAGACAAAGACGCCTTGGTCGAATTCGGACAGCAGGTCGCCATCCGCAACGCTGGCGCGGTCAAGCGCTGCACCCAGGGCTGGATTCTTCTCCATCTCCTTGTTGTCCTTCTCCCATGCCTCAAACGATGGATATCCGAAGAAGAACAGCGCGCGTGGCGTACCAGACATCGACTTCGCGGCGAAGTAATGCGACGTCCACTTGGCCGCGGTCACTGCATTGACGAACGCGCTCTCACTCTTCTCATGCATTGCACCGTCCTTGCCCGGCTTCACAAACTCGCGGTCAATCAGGAGCACCTTCGGCGGCCCCATCGCATCCGCAGCTTGTCCATCTTGCCCAACCATGGCAATACAGCCACCAAACATCAGACATACACCCGCACAAAGCCCAGTTATTGTTTTCATGTCGTTCAAGCTCCTTTGGCTTACTGGAACAGATTTGTGGATCGGCTTAACTGCACGCGGCATCGCTCCAACTCCGCAGACATGCCGCGACTCGGGCCCAACTACACAAAAGAGAAAGGGAATACGAGACGAGAGTCTAGCCCAACTCGGCGACTCTTGTCGCAGTCTCAAATCTTTATTTTTGCGATGGCCGGTGGTCAGTCCACAGGTCCGATCCTTTGCCAACTCCCATCGGCGGCTGGCAAAACCGGCAGGTCCTCACCTGTTACCCTTATTGCGGATGCGCTACGTTCCTCTTCTCGTCCTGACTGCAGCCGGAATCACCCTAAGCGGCTGCCACTCCGCCTTCGTCGAAGCCACCATCTCGAATCGCACCGCGCAAACGCTCGACCTGATCGAAGTGGACTATCCTTCGGCCAGCTTCGGCACGCAGGCCCTCGCGCCCGGTCAGACGTTCCACTATCGGTTCAAGGTTCTGGGGAGCGGCCCCACCACCATCCTGTGGACGGACGCGGCTCATCACGACCACAAGGGCTCCGGCCCCGAGCTGCACGAGGGCGAGGAAGGCAAGCTGGACATTGCCTTCAACCCGACGGGCCCCACCTGGGATCTCATGCTGCCTGGTAAACCCACGGTCCGTGGCATCGCTGCGGAAGCTACTGCTTCCCCGAAATAGCCTGCCCCAAAGGGCGGCTGCTGGCTGTGGATCTTGTCGTTTCCGAATCTCTGCGCTGCTTCTCTTCGATGGACAGAAATGTTCCGGCAATTCCGAACATCCCAACAAGAACCGCGCCCAGAAGAATCAACATCGCAACCTCCGCGGTTGACGTCCTGATCTGCGTTCGAGCGTTCCCTTTGTAAGATGCAGTTTTCGTCCCGTGCGATAAACTCCCCTTATGTCGCGCGGTTACTTCATCACGTTCGAAGGTCTCGATGGCTCGGGCAAGACCACGCAGCTTCGCCGTTTAGCCGCCTGGCTCACCGCATCCGGCCACACCGTCGTCAGCCTGCGCAATCCCGGCTCCACGCCGCTGGGCGACCGCATCCGGTCCATTCTGCTGGACTCACGCTCCGAATCCGCCCTCGGCCCCATCAGCCCCCTCGCGGAAATGGCCCTGATGTTCGCCGACCGCGCCCAGTCCATCGCCGAAATCGTCGAACCTGCGCTCGCCGCCGGCTCCATCGTCCTCTGCGACCGCTATACGGACTCCTCCGAGGCCTACCAGGGAGCCGGCCGCCAGCTGGGGACGCAGCGCATCCTTCAGATGCACCAGGCCGTCTGCAATAATTTGCAGCCCGACCTGACCCTGCTGCTGCTGCCGCCGCTCGATGCATCGCTCGCCCGAGCGCGCCGCCGCAACCATCGTGACGCCGCCGCGAAGAACCACAGCGCGGACGAAAATCGTTTCGAGCGCGAGAGCGACGAGTTCTACGCCCGCATCCACGCCGCCTATCTGCAGATTGCCGCCCGCGAACCGGACCGCGTCGTCACCATCGCCAGCGGCGACAACGGCGACCACTCCATCGACGCCATCGAAGCCCGCATTCGCGCACTCGTATCCGCACGCATCCCTGCGCTTGCGGTTCGCTGATCGCTGCTTCGGGAAATTGCCGGCTACTTGGCGCTCGCCGGAGGCACCAGCCCATTCATCCGCAGATACTCCACCATCTGCCCGTAGTGGTCGAACGCATGCGACACGCTGAACTGCGCCAGCGTCGCCTTCGTATAGAACCCGGGCTCATCCAGCTTGACCACTTCAAACGCATTCGTCGCCGTCAGCGTCGCAATCGCCTTGTGCCCAAACGCGAAGGAACCT
The DNA here is from genome assembly GCA_036498865.1 of Acidobacteriaceae bacterium. GTDB lineage: Bacteria > Acidobacteriota > Terriglobia > Terriglobales > Acidobacteriaceae > Edaphobacter. Next base: position 14,794 of record DASYEU010000110.1, read on the forward strand.
GCCAGCGCAGCCACGATCGCCGTCTTATCCGTCAGTTTGCCGATCGCCGCAACGTCCGTGTCCGGCTTCAATCCGCTCAGCGTCATAAAGAAGTAGTAGTTGGCCTGGGCCACGTGCGTCGCCTGCTGCGCAAAGGTCCGAACCGTTGCGAACTCCGTTGTCTGTCCTGACGCGAAGATCGCTGCGCTCGGTGCAAACCCGAACTTCTCCGCCGGCATCGTCTTCACGACGCCCATCATCTCGCCTTCCAGCAAACTCAGCTGCGAGTCGACCGCCTTTGCAGGCGCCACAATCGACCCCGGAGCCGGCCCCGATCCCCCGCCCATCGGCATCTGCCCATGTACCACCAGAGATCCCGCTCCCAACACCACAGCGCACAGCGCAATCTTTCGCAAGATCATCACGCACCTCATTCGCATATCGATTTTTCGCCGAATCCGCCTCATGGTACCAGCAACACGAGTCGATCGTCGCTATCGCCGCCGCAGTCGGCTACGCTTCGCCTGCCTCGCTCGCCGTCTTCAACGCACCCGCAGGCTTCACAATCGTCGTCTCGACGACATCGATCATGCCCGTCCCGGCCAACTGCATCAGCTTCGGCAGTAACGCATCCACCTTCTCTTCCGTTTCAACGAACTCAATCTTCACCGGTAGCTTGTCCGACAGTTCCACAAACGAGGCCGAATGCAGATGATGATCCACGCCGAAACCCGCTACGCCCTTGAAGACCGTTGCACCCGAAACGCTATGAGTAAACAGATAGTCGAGGATGCTTGCCTCCGTCGCAACGCCGTGGTGCCTGGCCCCCTCGCTCAGATAGATCGAAACCTTCCGCGCTTTACCCGCCTTCAGCATGGAACCCTCCCGCACAAGCCCTGCGCAGTCAGCCACACACGATACGCCCGCACGCGCAGTTATGAAAGCGCCTTCCCCAGCGTCGCACCCAGCGCCACAGCCACCAGCCCAAACACCAGGCTCGTCGTCACATACAGCAGCGCAATCCAGAACGCACCGCTGTTCAAATGCGAGAAGATCTCCCACTCAAACGTCGAGAACGTCGAGTACGCGCCAATGAACCCAATCGGAATCAGGTATCGCAGCGACGGATTCACATTCGCGTGACGATTCAGAATCTCCAGCGAGAACCCGATAATCAGGCACGCAGAAATGTTGATGATCAGCGTGCCGTAAGGAAAGCGAAGTCCCAGCCGATTGCTCACAGCGGTCCCCACCATATATCGGGCAACCGATCCGAGAGCGCCGCCAATTGCGATAAACAGATACTTCTGCAAATCCTTACGCTCCCGTCTCGTCGCTCAGAGGTTGATAGTAGCGCGCCTCAGGAAACGCGCAGGACTGGCACAGCACGCGATCGCCCATCACAACCTCACGGTCAAAGTTGATCCCTTCACCACACTCCGCGCACGCAATCCGTGCAGACTTGTAGCCCGGCATCTCGCGCGCATGCAGCGGAATCGAAACCCACTCCGTCGAGAACAACTCCTCGTCCGGCAGCTCGCGATACGCCTGCATCTGCTGCGCATTTTTCCCCTCGATATGCGGATACATCTCTCGTGCGCGTTCCTTCGACGACTCCAGCGCGGCAATCCGCACGGCCCTGCCGCCCGCAATTGCCGCCAGCCCAGCCGGCGCGTCCTCCGCCCGCCCCAGGTCCAGAAAGCTCGCTGCCATCTTGCCCCAGTCGCGGAACTTCAGCGCGCGCTTGCCCAGTCTGCACCCCGTCACCACCGCAATTGCATCGGTGGCACAGCGGTCAATCTCCACGAACGTCACCAGCCGCTTGCGATCCGCTCGCGAAACTCGCCCGCGCGGGTCATCAATGCCGAGCATGCGGCAGCCCAGCATTGCCATGCGCACACCCAGCACCTGCCCCGCACACAGGTGTCCATGCGCTATCTCCGCCTCGTGCAGCAAGTTGTCCAGAGGCTCCATGCCTGATGATACCAACCGTTCCAATCCCCGCAGAACCGCGTTTGACGGAGGTGCGCCGGGAAGGTAATAATTCGTCCCCTGAGGTGCACTATGAGCGAACTCACTACGACCGTTGGCGCCGTCCTTAGACAAAAGGCCGGAGAGGTTTTATCGATCGCACCAGACGCTTCCGTGTACCAGGCCATTGAGCTGATGGCCGAAAAGGGCGTGGGTGCTTTACTCGTAATGGAACGAGGAGAACTCTTGGGGATTGTGTCCGAGCGGGATTACGCCCGCAAAATCGTGTTGCAGGGACGCTCCTCCAAGGAAACGCCCGTCTCCGAGATTATGAGCAGTCCCGTCGTCACCGTCTCCCGGCAGCACACCGTCGGCGAATGCCTGCGCATCATCACCGACCGCCACTTCCGTCACCTCGTCGTCACGGAACAGAACCGCGTGGTCGGCGTCGTTTCCATCGGCGATCTGGTCAACTGCGTCATCTCCGAGCAGGAACAGACCATCCGCCATTTGCATGCCTATATCTCGGGCGCAGCGCATTAAGTTCTGCTGATCACTTGCAGGTTCGCCTTTCCGGAGTAGTAGCGGCGTCAGCTCGCGGTAAAGGTGCCCAACCTCAAGGGGGTTTTAGCCCCGGGTTGTTTGACCGTGACTGCCACAACCCTACGGGCCGTCCGTCGCAGAGTCGCCCTCTTCGATCAGCGAAGCTGCGCCCACCACCGTAAACGACATCGGCTCCCCTCCAGTGGCCTGCAGCGTCACGCGCATTGGTGAGCGTTGCCACTCCGCCGCCTTGCACACCGGCTCCGGGTGCTCCGCCTGCGGCCACTTGCCGATCTGCTTCTGTACCACGGCCCGCCGCGCGCCCAGTTGCGCCACAATCGCGAACAGGCCGCCCTTCACCGTATCGGCCGTCCCGCAATACGCCGCATAGTCGCGGAACCAGATCGCCTCGGACACCTGGGTATCGAAGTAAGGAAGGTGCAGCGCCGTTATGCGGCCGGTCGCGCGATCCACCATCAACCACGGCCCCGGCTGCCAGCTCCACCGGGCCGCTGCATCTCCAGGTAGCGCATCGTTGAGCCGCAACGCCCGGCGAATGGTAAAGCTGCGGTCGGTCACGTCGTGCGCGTCCCCCGTGGTCCACTCTTTCTGGCGGCCATCCACTATCAACGGCCGCACCTTCAGCATCAGGGCATCCGAGCCCTTCGCCGCAGCGGCGGCACTCTCAGGAGGCATATACGGTACTTTGCGCACGGCACCCAGCGTCACAACATGGGTCTTGGGAGCGGCGGCAGCGAAGGAGATTCGTTGCGGAAGGGAAAAAAATACAAGCGTCCAGATCAGCAGGCGCACACAAGCAACGTACAGGGACTGCATGCAGGCCAGCTTAGTCCCTCTTCCGGCCGGAAACAAGAAATGTTTCGAATCGCCTCCAAACCGGTCAATCACTTACAACCTAGTTTTGCAGAGGCCCCCGTTCCGCGAACCAATCCGGAGTAGTATCGTGGTGACAAGGCGCATCCGGTCACCTCCCCGAGCGGTGCCATAGTAGGTACTCCCGGAGCAAAAGACGCTTGCGCGGTTTCTAACACCAGAAATTGCGTCACAATATTCCACAGGCTGAAGCATTGTTGAATTGCCTAGACATTGCGGCTGACGCTGGCGCGAACGACGCCACGTGGAGCCGGCCCCCAGAACCGCACGACACACTCAGGCAACCAGGAAAGGAAACAACCGAATCATGTGGAAACCGAACCAGGCAGGACCTAACTCCCCCGCAACCCCTGAGCCCGCCCGCCCGGCTCCTCCCGCCTCGACGCCCTTTGAGTCCTCCGCCGTCAGGCCCGCAGCCGCCGCCTCGTCTGCCGCCGTTCCCTCCGGCGAGCAGGCCACCATCGGCAAGTCCCTCTTCGTAAAAGGTGAAGTCACCGGCTCCGAATCGCTCTACGTCGACGGAAAGGTCGAAGGCACCATCAGCCTGCCGGGCAATCGCGTTACCGTGGGCCGCAATGGCCAGGTCGCGGCAAACATCACCGCGCGCGAAGTTGTCGTGCTCGGTAAAGTGCGCGGAAACATCCAGGCCAGTGACCGCGTCGACATCCGCAGCGAAGGTTCGCTCACCGGCGACGTCGCTGCAGCCCGCATCTCCATCGAAGATGGCGCGTACTTCAAGGGTGGCATCGACATCCGCAAGCCCGGCGACACCAAGGGTGGCCCGGTTGCGGTCACGGAAGCTCCGGTCGAAGCAAAGATCGGCTAAGCCGACACTCGCAACACCCGCATCGCAAGCGGCCCTGGCACACGCCAGGGCCGCTTGGTGTTTTCACGCCGCTCTTCAGGAGTAGCAGCGGGCTTCAGCCCGCGGTAAGCCGCGGCAAATACGGCGGCCTTTAGCCCCGGGCCGCGCGGCTATACTCGACGCACTCCTCTAACTCGGCTTGCGCTGAATCTGCCCCGGGTCGACAAGATCGGGCGATGTCGGCGCAGCCGGTTTATTGGCCCCGGGATCGACATGGTTCGGATCGAGCGAGAACCAATGCGCACGCAGATCCGCGACCGTTACAGGAACCGTAGGCTTGAACCGCTCCGACCCCATGTAGTCCAGAATCGAGCGGCGCAGCGACGGCGTACCAACTCGTTTCGCGTCGAGATCGATCCCGCAAACCATCAGCTTGCCCGTCCCAACACTGCATTCGTACAACAGTGCCAGCTTCAGGTTGCGGTTCCAATCGTCGATCGGTTGAACAATCGGTTGCAGCGCCTTGGGTAGCGTATCCACATTGAGCGCGCGGATGTTCCCCGTAATGTCCACCCACTGCCAGTCGCAGTTGGATTGCGTCGGAAATCCCGCCAGCGCCGGATGCTTCGTGTCGTTCCACAGCCCAAGCATCGTCGTGCCGTTCGGATTCATCAGGTGATTCCAGAAAATCGGCAGCGTGGACACCTTCGGATCGGACGAGTCCAGGTCCGCGCCCTTAGGCAGGAAGAGCACCTTGCCTCCCGTAGCCAGGCGCGCTTCCGCCTCCGGCCACGCACTCGTAATCAGCACAGACGCAGGCACAGCCGCCTCAACTGTGGCCGGGTAGACCCAGAAGTTCCAATCGTTCTTGAAGGTATTGACGCCTGCGTGGAGTTGAACGACCAGCTTGTATTGCGCGGGAGCACTCAGCTTGGCCAGATCGACAGACACCTTGCCGAGCACATTGCCCTTGCCCCGCGGAATATCCTGCGCCGGCCAGGTGCCGCTGGCGACAACCTTACCCGCGGGGCCAACGATGCTCCAGTTCGAAGCAGCCTTGGCCAGCGGAGCCGGGCCGAAATGCGCGACCTCCAAATCCGCAGCAAACGTGTTCGCAGTGGTGTAGACACGGTCCTTGAAGCGCGCGAGCGGAACCGTTGCATTGTTCCACTGACGGAACTCCGCTGCGGTCGCGTATCCCTTCGACTCCCAGAAGGCGTCCAGCATCCCGATCAACGCCCCGCCCTGCCCCAGGTAGTCATGCAGATCGAGGATCTCGAAGCCGCTGAAACTGGGCGTGCGCAGGCTGGCCTCGATCTCCTCCTTGTAGCACGCCACCTGGAAGCGCCCGGAAGCGTGTGCGAACTCCTTGTTCCGTGCCAGCAGACCATGCGCCTCGGCCGAATCGCGCATGATCTCGTAGTTGCCCGGAATCATGTACGGCACCTTCACTGGCTCAGGCGCACCTGCAAACGTTGTCGCCGGCCCGGAGAACTTTTTGATCACATCAAAGTCCGGGTACGCGCACCACTGCCCAACCTCGTGCCCGATCACCGGAATCGGGAAGCGCGCGAGCGTCCTCTCGTAGTCCGCGCCAAACCAGCCCGACGCGCCGCGTCCACCCGTAACGTTGAACCCTGCCGTGTACGTGAACGGAGGCGGTGGCGGCGGCGCAGGCTGTCCCGGTGCCGGAGGCCGCTGAAACCCTGGCCCGGCGGGCCTGCCCGTACCATCTCCATACAGCCGCCGGGGATCGGCCTCCTTCCACTTCTTGTCCCACAGAGGAAGCTGCTGCTGATAGTTCCCCGCCGGCTCATTCGTCGCATTCAGCAACACCAGCGACGGATGATTCCCATACGCCTTCAGCAGCCGCGCCGTCTCATCGTTCAGCACGTCCAGCATCTTGCCCTGCGCGTCAAACGAGTTCCACATCCCGCACTCTGGCTGGAAGTAGAACCCAAGCTCGTCGCCCGCAGTAAACGCCGCCTCAGGTGGACACCACGAATGGAACCGAATCCCATTCAGTCCCCAGTTTTTGCAGATGCCGACAATCCGCTTCCACGTGGCCACGTCCGTCGCCGGATATCCAGTCAGCGGAAAACCGCCCCCATCGTGCGTAGCCCGCAGATTGAACAGTTCGCCGTTCAGCAGAATGTGCTTCCCTTCCGACTTGATCTCCCGCAGCCCGAACGTAAGCTCCCGCCGATCCTCCGCCGAAGCCCCACTCAGCTTCAGCGTCAGATGCTGTAGCACCGGAGTGAACTCGCTCCACGCCTGCGCCGTATGCGGCAGCGCCACATCGATCGTCCCCTCGCCGCTGCTCGCATCCCAGCGCACCGGCGCCGTCGTCGTCCCAACCGAAAGCGTCCCCTCGCCTGCGCTCCCTGTCGCATTGCCGATCTTCACTTTGATCCGCGCGGTCTTGTCGCCCACATTCGGAAACACCTGCGCATCGTCGATCCACACCGGGCTCGTCGCCGCCAGCTCAATCCGGCCCACGATCCCATTCCACGTGCTTCCCTCCGCGTCCGACACGCCATGCCCATCGAACCGGTAGGGCAGAATCATCCGGTTGTCGATGCGGATTGACAGCCGATGCTTGCCCGGAGCCACCACGCCCAGGTCGTACTCATGCGGCGCCACCAGCGAGTGACACGTCCCCAACTCCTTCTCGTCCAGATACGCCGTAGTCTGCCAGCGCGTCCGCTCCAGGGTCAGCCCCACGCGCTTCCCCTTCCACGCCGCCGGAATCTCAATGTCCCGCTGATACCACGCCACGCCCAGGTAATGCTTCACCGGCTGCGAAAGATAGGGCACCTTCACATTCCCCGGCTTGGTATACGCCGCATACTGCGGCAGCTTGTACCACGCCATATCGCGCGGCAGAGCAGCGATGAACTGCGTCTCCGCGGTAATGTCGTCGCCGTACCCTTGTGTCTGCAAAATCCCCGGAAGCGAAATCTTCGTCGTCGCGGCCAGGTCCTTCCCAAACCACGTCTCCTTCACGCCCGCATCGTCACGGTCGAGCGCGAACCTCCACTGCCCCGCCAGGGACTGCGTCCCCGCACGCGCCGGAGTCGGCGGCGTCGGAGCGGCATACAGCGCAGCAGCATGAGCGGCAGTCGCTCCAGTCAAAGCAATAAACTTCCGGCGGGACAGATGCATCAGATTCTTCATGCGTTCCTCTTGAGTCCTATGCGTAATTCGTTAGTAATGAGTGTGGTTGGCAATAATCCGGCGATACTCCGCATCCCGTTTCACCGCATGCGGCACAACATTCGCATTGCCGTACACGCGCAGAATCTGCCCACCGCCGCCATTCCCGCCACCGCCGCCGCCTTCCAGCGTGATCACCTGCTCCGCGCCGGTGTGGTCGAAGTCGAACATGTGGTACGCCTCGCCCTTGAAGAACATCGTCCCCGCACCGTCAGGCTCCAGCTTGAAGCGGTACCAGAAGTACGTGCGCTTGCCCGTCCCATACCAGTCGCCACGCACAAAGTTGGGGTTGCCGTTCAGCGGACTCGCCGGCCACTTCTCCAGCAGCCGCCCCACGTTATCGAACCAGTACAACTGCGCGCCGAGTCCGCCTCCACCCACAGCAATCTCGCCTGGAGGCGTCGGCTGACCACGGAATCCACCACCCCCGCCGCCACCACCGGGCACACGAGGCGCCGCACCGGCAGCAGGAGCAGGTCGCGGAGGCCCATACACGCGTCCGTTCGTTACTACCTGCGGCGTCTTTGAGTCGCCCAGGATGTAACCCGCGGTGATCTGCTGCGAATGGTCAGACAGGTTCTGCCACAGCATGTCGCCGTTCTGCGCGTTGTACGCGATCGTGCCCACGTCGCTCTGCCCCACCAGCAACTCCGGCTTGCCGTCGCCGTTGATGTCGAAGAACTCCATCGCATCCATGTGGTCGTTGTTCTTCGAGAAATACTTCGCGTTGTTCCAGACTTCCTTGCCATTCGCATCCAGGCACAGATGGCTGATCACAACCTCATCCACCCCATCGCCATTCACGTCCCACGGATAGATGTAGTGTCCGAAGTAGTCCTTATCGCGATGCTCGGCATGCCGCCACAATTCGTTCAGGTCCTTGTCGTACGCGGCCAGCGTGATGAAGCCACCCGTATCCGTAAACACCAGCAACGTGTCCGGCCCGTCCGAATCCTTATGAAACTTCGCCACCGCCATCCGGTAGTTGTTATCCACATGCGGCAGCGCCGGCGCCGGCCACGGCACCTGCTTGATCACGTCGCCGGTCCGCCCATCCGCCAGCACCAGCCATTCCTTTCCATCCGCACTCTCGCGCCAGTGCGCTAGTTCGTCGCGCCCGGTGTGATGGAAGTCCCACAGAATCCCCGCAGCCTCGTTCCCGCGTGGATCGCCCTGCGTCGTCGGCGGAGCCTTCCACCGCCACAGCTCGTGCCCGTCGTTCGCATACACAATCGTCGAGTAGTCATTCGCAATATCCACGATCGCGTACTTCCCGCTGCCATCCACGTCGCCGAACTTCACAATGTTCGAAGGCGCAATCGTGTACTCGCGCAGCAGCTTCACCTCGGGCGGCAGTTCCAGCGCCTTCAGGTCGTCCTCTTTAAAGTCCGCGTTCTTCGTCAGCACAATCACGTTGATCGAAGGCCGCGGCTGAATCGCCGTCAGCCGAATCTGCGCATTCCCGGCCTTCAACGCAAAGTCGCCGCCACGCACCCACGCCACCGGCCCCTTGCCGTAGCTGCCCGGATCTTCCTTGCCGTCAATCTTCACGTGGAACGAACTCGTCGGTGTGCCCACGCTTCGCACAAACAGGTGATACACACCCGCTTCTTTCACCGGCACCGTCGCAGTCAGATCGTCGGCCACGCTCATGTTCACCGTCGAGTTGTTGAAGAACCACGTCCCCGCCGGAAAGCGTCCGTCCATCGAGTCGCCCGCCGGAATCGTCAGGAGGAAATCCGCCGCCGGCACAACGATCATCCCCGGAAGCTGGTGCGCCGCGTCGTGATGATGCAGCGTCAACTTCTGCTGCGCGGGCAACCCGGCACACCCACACGCAGCCACCAGCGCCCAGACAAAACCTGCACGAATCTTCATGGCCGCACTCCTTGCGAAAGCTCAAACTCCGGGGTTACATCGACAGGAATACCTTCTGTCGCCTTCAACGCCGTCTTCAGCGACGGAGGCATCACATCGTATTTCTTGAACCACGCCTCCACCCCCGCGCGATCTCCCTGCGCCTCAAACGTCAGCAGCGTCTGGCACAGCGCCGCAATCGCAGTAGGCATGGTGTTGTACTCGATGGTGTACCGCCCATCGTCGCCCTGGCGCAGCGCACCATGCTCCAGCAGCACATTGAACTCCATCATCATGGCCTGGCCATGAGCCTCGCCGGTGCCAAACCGCAGCGTGCGCAGAATCCCCGCAACATACGACCCGTACACCTTGTTCAGTTCGCTGGCCTGAATCATCTTTTGATCCACCAGCCACTTCGCCAGGTAGATCCCCGTCACGTCCGCCTTGGCCTCTTCCAACCCGCCAAACGCCGGCCCAATCGCCTCGTTGATCGCCACCTGCTTGCCGCCGACATGCGCATACGCCGGCCCCAGCCCGTGCGACATCTCGTGCAGAATTACGCCCGTCAGATACGCCTCGCCATTCACGTCCGCCGACTGCGTCGGTGACAGCATCTTGCCCGCAATTGGAAGGACCACGTTGTTCACCCGCAGGTCCATAAAGTTCTTGAAGAAGATCTTCTTGGAACCCTTCTCGGCGTGAACCCGAGGATCGTTCGGCAGATTGTCCGCGACCGCCTGGTAGCCATAGCGCAGGTCGCCCGCTCGCAGCGGAGCGTCGGCTACTTCCATCGGTGTTGCCTGCCCCGACTTCGACGGCTTGTCCTCCGCAGCTACCGGCAGCGCTTGCTGCATCGCGGCCTCCTGCTGCTGGTACAGCGCAAGCTTCCGGCTCTCCGCGTCGTTGCGGATAAGGATCGACGCGCCATACGACGTCTTCACCCCCAGCAAATTATCTAGATACGTCTCATACGGCGCGAAGATCAAATCGACCTTCGGGTCCTTCAAATCCAGCCACGCAAGGTCGCTGGCATAGTAGTCGTCGGAGAGCAGCGCGTCCGCCCGCAGATTCAGGTAGCGCGCAAACGCGGCATCCGAACTCAGCTTAGCCGCCGCGCGCAGGTCGTCCGCCATCGGCCGCAGCCACTGCGCAAATTCCTCGTGATACGGAACGGTGGTCAGCTTCTGCGGAACGCCGCGAACCTCCAGCAGCGAAACGTCGCTCTTCACCACCGTCCACGGGCTGTAGATCGCAGCCTTCTGCTCCGGATGCGCCGCCACATACTGCTCAATCTCCGGCCGGGTCAGTGCGAACGGATACAACTCATGCCCCGGAACCAGCGGCTCTTCGCCGATAAACGGAAAGTTCTCATCCACCAGGTCCCAGCGGCTGCCATTGATGGAGAAGAGTTTCGCCAGCACGGCGTTCTGCGTCGTGTGATACATCGCATAGCCGCCGAGGTCGCTCTGATGCCAGTACAGCTGATCCAGCAGACGGCATGCGTCCGCAAGCTTCGCCACCATCTGCTGCTCGCGCGCCGTCAACCCCGTCTTGTTGTAGGGCACTGGAACAAACTTCCAGTACGCGGCGCGTTCCGCCTCGTTGTGCACGGGCCGCCCGCCCGAGTTCCGCGGAGTCCGGCTCTCTGGCCGGCCATTCCGCGTAGGAGCCGTCCTCAGTCCGGGGTTAGGAGGAGAAGTCGGTGCCCCAGCAGGAGCCTGTGCAACCACAGGCACCGCCAGCGCAAACACGAGCAGCAAACCAATCGATCGGGAGCGCACCACAGAGTGACCTCGCAACAACGCACACCACTATCTCATTTGAAATTGTTTCCGCACAAGCGCCGAGTCGCTGAGTATCCAAATGAGAGAGAAATGGGGAGTTGCCCTGCTGAACCGGCCGCACTACACACCTGCGGATCGCGAACGGCCGGAGGCCCACACTATACTAGCGTAGGCCGCAGGCCTACGAAGTGCTCGCATATCACACAATCCTAAGAGTCAACCCCGTCTTTCCCACAGACACACCATTGACACGCACGATATACTAGACTTAATGGGGTAAAGAGCGTCGTGCGCGGTGCGCAGGACCTCCCTCCACGTCGGGCCCAGCGTCCACAACCGCATCTTTGACAACTCGACCGCCCCCAAAGTCCCCGGACTCAGGCAGGACTTGGCACGGACTTTCTTCAGACCTAACCCCTGTAAACAGGATACTTTAGGACTTAAAGTATGGGGGGAGGGGGGAGGGGTACCCTCCCCCGCATTGCACCCACATGCATCAGGGATTAGCGCGTAGCCACCACCGTCACATCGCCAATCAAACCAGACTCAGGAAGCGGCGGCACATAGCCAAATGCTCCTCCACCCGGCCGAATCGGTGGAGGCGGCGTTGAAAGAACGTGCTTGTCCGCAGGACCCTGCCGATCGCCAATCTGACGATTGGTCCACTCGTTGGTGACCGCGATCTCGATCTTGTTCACGCCCGGCTTCAGCGCTGCCGTCACATCTACGCGGTAAGGAGGAGCCCAGACCAGACCAGCCGACTTGCCATTCACCTTCACGTCGGCGATGTCGCGAACCTTGCCCAGGTCGAGCCAGACGTGCTGGCCCGGCTTGAACCACGTCGCAGGAGCCGTCACCGTCTTGGTGTACGTCGCGGTACCGGAGAAGTACTTTACACCAGCGTCCGCGCTCTCAGTCCACGAAGTCAGCTTGGGCATCTGCACACTCGCAGGCGCGCCCCAGTTTGCCGGGAAGCTCAACGACCACGGGCCCGCAACCGTCGCCAGCTTGGTCTCGACCGCAACCGTCGCAGTCCGCGCCGGAGCCGGAGCAGCATTGCGGAACACGACAAACACCGACTCGCGCTCTGCCAGGTCAAGCGGAACCACGGTGAATCCGCCAGGCGTCGTATACAGCGCCGGCTCGAGTCCCGGCTGCTTGTTGCCCGACCGGTCCATCATCTTCGCGACCGTCGTGTACGCTGCCTTCTCGCCGCTCATCGCGCCATTCATCGGACGCCACACCTGCACGTCCTTGCCTGCTACGCGGAACCGCGCATCCAGGTGCACCGGCGCATCCGCCTGGTTCGCGACAAAGTAGATGTCGCCGTCCGCCGTATGACGGTGAATCCACGTTGGCGGATTCTCCAGCGAGCCGCTCGAAGCAAAATCCGGAGCGCTGCCGACGCGGTGCAGCACCTCGTCCAGCGACAAGCCCCAATACGTCATGCCTTTGCCGAGCGCGTGCTGGTTCAGGGTCACGCCATCCATATCGCCCCACAGATCGACCGCAGCTGCCTGCACCTGCGCATCCGCATCGCGGCCATGCGCTAGGCTCGGCGATGTCTTGGGCCGCTGTCCTACGATCGTCGCTCCGGCTGAAACCAACTCATGCAGCTTGTGAGCTACTTCGGGCGTCATCTGCGTCGTCTGCGGAAGCACCAGCACGCGATACGTCATGCCGTTCGGCATCGCCGCGCTGCCTTCCACGTGAATGCGTCCATCGGCGGTAACGCTGGTGTGGTTCAAAAGCACGTCGGTGTTCACGAAGTCGTAGTCGTATCCCGCAGGCACAGCAGGCTGAACGCCCGAGCCCCAGAACGGCATCGTCGACGGCGCGCCTTCCGGCAGCAGATACGCCAGATCCGCCACAGGATCTCCCTGTTGCAGCATGTACTGCACGCGCGCCAGGTAGGTCATGAACGGCTTCGCTTCATCCGCCCACGTGATGTTGCGGTTGATGTGCGTGCCAACCATCGTATTGCCTGGCTTCGTGTCCAACGGCTGCTGTGCGGACGTGTGGAACACCAACCGGTTCACGCCCTGCGTAAACCAGTAGTCGGCAATCTTCTTCAACGTATACGGCGCTTCATAACCGCCGCCTGTAAAGCTCTCCGTCGCCACCAGCGGTTTGCCGTACACATGCGCCGCGGAAGCTGCTCCACGAACGTCGACGTAGTACTCCGACTCCGGATGCAGCGCTCGCACCCAGAACTCCGCCATCGGAATATCGATGTGGCTCTTGTTCAGCAGCGTGTCCTCAGGAATCTCGAGCGCCACGCCCGAAGCCTCGGAGTAAGCCTTCATGCCCAGCTTGTGAAGCTCGTCGTCCATTGTGCCGTAGAAGTCGCCCGCATACAGATCCGCGAGCGTCCGGCGGAAGTCCCAGAGGAAGCGGTCACTCACATCCGAGTTTTCCACCACGCGCCCCGCGAGCACCGGCAGATACGGCGTCGGATCGTAGCCGCGCCGTTTCTGGAACTCTGCGACCATGTCGTCGGTCCAGTTCTGCATGCCAGCTTCCCAGCTGTCCATCGTCATGTACTGTACCGTCGATCCCACCAGGTCGCCCAAATGAGCCCGCATTGGATCCATGTATCCGGCGAAGTACTGCTTCACATACTTCGAGCTCAGCTTGTCCACTTCGAGTCCGCTGCCCGCCGGAACCGACGGCCGATTCCTCGCACCCGTCAGCGCGTAGCCCATGCGCAGAATGGTCCAGTTGCCCTCGGGAACATCCCAGTGCAATGTGCCGTCTGCGTCCATCTTGCTGCTCAGGTCTACGATGTCCGCACGCGAAATCTCCGCTGTCGCTGGCGCAGCCGGAGTCGGCACGACGTCGTACACATCCATCAGACTCCCGAACGCGCCCTTGTCTTCCCAGCGATTCACACGAGCATCGGAGAAGAAGATTGCCTCGCTGATTCCATACCCCGCAGGACCGGCCGCAAAGCCCCCGCCTCTCGCCGGTGGTGGAGTGTCGTCCTCGCCGTGAACCACCTCCGCCGGAGACAGCCCCTGGCGATCAAACTCCACGCGGAAGAACTTTGCCGTCACCGCCGGAAACCCAAACGTCCGGATCGACGCGCCGTGATATCCCTGCGGTCCCGGAGTCGCCTCAACGGTCTGCCACTTTGCGCCGTCGTCGCTCGCCAAAATGCGCCCTATCGGAATCCGTCCGCGGCTTCCCAGGGACAACGCCCGCGCTGTGAACGGCTGAGCAAACTCATACTGCAACCAAGCCGGTCCTTCTTTCGGCTGCGCGACCGTCACCGCAGTGCCAAGGCTGTCGTCCATCAGTTCCTTGCCATCGATCGGTCCGCCGCTCGTCGTGACTTTCGGATGCAGCGACGCCATCGGCGCCCCCGCCTGTGGTGTCCGATAGGCAATCACCTTCGAGTCGCGATAGAAATGAGAGGCGTTTGCCGCCGCTGGACCGCCGCCCGAATCCCGTACCGGCCCTTCGTTCGAAGGAGGCTGAGCCAGTTTGCCCGCGAACGACTTTCCGCCCGCGACGTCCGTCTCGCTCCACACCAGCCGCTTCATCGCCATCTCGGGCTTCACCCACGGCCCGCCCGCCTCGCTCCACCCCGCGCAACTGAAGATCGACATCTCCAGGCCGAGTTGCTTGGCCAGTTCGGCCGAGTGTTTTACAGCGTGATACCACTCCTCCGTTGCGAAGTTGATCTTCGGTTCCACGACTTGCCCATTCCCCGAAGCGACGTCGACCAGCTGGAACCCGCCAATGCCGGACCGCTTCATCCACTCGAGGTCCTTCGTAATGCCAGGCTCGGTAACATTCCCATTCGTCCAATGCCACCAGGTCCGTGGCTTGGCCGACTCCGGCGGTGTCACAAAGCCCTGCGCCAACGGATCCTGCGCAGGACTCGGAGCGCTCTGGGCAAACGCGACGCCAGCAACAGCAAGCGCGGTGGTGGCGGCGAAAACGGACAACATGGTTCGATTGGTGCGCATGATTCAGCTCTCCAGCGTGTCGTTACAGATCCAGCGTCAAGGAGCGGCTTACTGCCCCGGATGAAATTGTGCTTTCAGAAACTGCACGTAGATGTCATAGTCCGTCGGCACCATGCCGTGCGGTCCATCGTGCATGTAGTAGTTCAGTCCATTCGAGTACAGCGGCACCTTCGCTGCCGGCCAAACATCCGTGCCAAGGTCCTGCTTGCCCAGCAGCTTGTACACCGGCCCGGCGGCAACCGCTGCCAGGAACTCGCCCTTCGGATCGGACCAGTTGTCGGTGCTGCCCGTCTGCAACAGCACAGGCCGCGGCGCAATCAACGCCACCAGCATATTTGCGTCCATCGGCGCCTTGTCCGGGAATCCGCCCCATTTCGCGTAGTTCGCGGCAAATTGGTACGGATACCGGCTCGGCGCAGTCAGGTGCGCAATCGTCTCGCCGTAGTCGCGGTGGCTCAGGGCGGCCCCGCCTTCTCCACCGCAGCTGGCAATCACCGCCGCGAACCGCTGATCGTTGGCTCCCGCCCAGGTCACCGTCTTGCCGAGCCGCGACACGCCATGGATCGCAACCCGCTTCGCATCGACATCCTTATCTGTCTCGAAGTAGTCCTCAACCCGGCTCATACCCCAGGCCCAAGCCGCGATCGAACCCCAATCCTCGGGCGCGCGGTCGGTCTGTCCGGGCTTCAAATACTTCGCGCGGATGCCGTGCGTGAATCCAGTGAGCGTATCTGGATCCAGTTCTGCGTAGTTATAAGTGGCGACACCGATCCCCGCGTCCAGAAAGATCCCAACATTGATGCGCCCAAAGCCACGCCCTCCCGGCTTCGCGTCCACCAGTTCATCGGTCTTCGGATCGCGTACCTTCTGCGCCGTAATCCCGGAATCATCGACCGCGGCCTGCACCGCGCCGAAGTTGATGTCGAAGTACATGGGCACAGACTTCTTCGCATTCGCCGGCAGGTATTCGACCAGATGAATTGCCGGCCAGGAGGGATCCTTCGACAGGTGAATGGTCACCTGCTTGCGAATCGCCTTGCCGTCGAGTGCCGGAGTTCCTTTGTCGGTCACCTCGAAGCTCTCGTCCGCAGGGCGTCCCGGCGCAATGCCGTACTGCTGCGTCGCGAAGATCTTCACAATCTCCGCCCGACGCTTCGCCCAATCTTTCGCGCTGCGGACCGGCTTGCCGTCATCGAACTTGAGCGGATCGGTGAGCGTGTATGTTCCGACCTTCGACTCGTCGTAATTCACTGGAATTCCGGCGATCATATTCGACGCGGGCCGAGCCGCTGGCGTGGCCGGCGCAGTTGCGGCCGGTGAGGTCGAGGGCGCTTGGGCATGCACTGCCATCGCAAAAGTTGCGAGCAGGCACATAACCGACGAATTCTTGAATTTCATGGCGGGTCGCTCCGGAAGGAACTATTTCAAACACGTTTCGAGAGTGAAACAAATTGCAACTCGAAACACTAGTGTCGCGAAACGCACTTGTCAAGGCTACCGGCCATTCGGAGGTCATTCCAATATGCGCGCTTGCAGCAATCCATACTACCTGCGAGCATGGCTCGCATGAGCAAGCTGCCCACTCGTAAGATTGCGTTCACAATTGCCGCTGCGTTTCCCTTCTTCCTGTCCGCCGCTGCACTCTCCGCGCAGGGCTCTGCCTCGACGCCGCTGGTGATCGACGCCTCCGCTCCCACGCCCGCGCCCGGCCCCGCAAACTACACATTCGACCCAGCAGACGCCCGCTCTCCCAGCGGCCACACCCTCGGCCTCAACGCGCAATACCTCACACTCGACGGCAAGCCCTGGCTGCCGGTCATGGGGGAAATTCACTACTCCCGCGTCCCCGAAGCCGAGTGGGAGACCGAAATCCTCAAGATGAAGTCCGCGGGGGTGCAGATCATCTCTACGTACCTCATCTGGATTCACCACGAAGAGATCGAAGGACAGTGGGACTGGTCCGGCCAGAAGGATCTCCACCGCTTCGTCCAACTCTGCGCCAAACACGGCATGTACGTCGTTCCCCGCATCGGCCCCTGGTCGCACGCCGAGGTCCGCAACGGCGGCTTCCCCGACTGGCTCCTCGCCGAGACCAACCAAACCCGCTCGAACGATCCCACCTACCTCCACGCTGTCGATCTCTACTATCAGCAGATCGCCGCCCAGCTCAAGGGCCTTATGTGGTCCGAAGGCGGCCCGGTCGTCGCCATCCAGTTGGAAAACGAATATCGTGGAAGCGGCCCCACTCGCGGCACCGCGCACATCCTCAAGCTCAAGGAACTAGCCCGCACGGCCGGCCTGCGCGTGCCCTTCTACACCGTCACCGGATGGGACGGCGCCTCCATCCCCAAGGGCGACGTGCTGCCCGTCTACGGCGGCTATCCGGACGCGCCATGGGACGCCTCCATCCAGAAGCTTCCACCCTCTGAGGTCTACGCCTTCCGCTTTGGCAGCCGCGTGACAGGCGACATGGGAGCCATCGGCACCGCGCCCACCGGCAACGCCGCCAATTTCACCACCGACACGCCGTTCATGACTGCCGAAATGGGCGGCGGGATGCAGGTCACCTACCATCGCCGTCCCATTGTGTCCGCAGACGACATCGCCGCCATGATGCCCGTCATGCTGGGCTCCGGCGTCAATCTCTACGGCAGCTACATGTTCCACGGCGGCGAGAATCCCGACGGCAAGCTCACCACCCTGCAGGAGTCGCTCGCCACTCACTACGCCAACGACCTCCCGCAGAAGACCTACGACTTCGAGGCACCCATCGGCGAGTTCGGCGACGAGCGCGAGAGCCTGCTGAAGCTGAAGACATGGAACTACTTCCTCAACGACTTCGGCCCCACGCTCGCGCCCATGCAGCCGCACAAGCCGAACGTTGTTCCTGCAAACGCGCGCGATCTCTCCGTCCCCCGCGTCTCTGCACGCACTTCGGGATCCAGCGGCTTCCTCTTCGTCAACAACCACGTGCGCGGCTATCCCATGCCCGCGCGCCCGGGCTTCCAGGTCACAATCAAACTACCCGGCGACCAAACCCTCACTAT
Organism: Acidobacteriaceae bacterium; assembly: GCA_036498865.1. Lineage (GTDB taxonomy): Bacteria > Acidobacteriota > Terriglobia > Terriglobales > Acidobacteriaceae > Edaphobacter. Next base: position 32,864 of record DASYEU010000110.1, read on the forward strand.
CCCCTCGTCGCCCGTCACCCTCGAACCTGATGCCTACTTCGCGTGGCCGTTCAACATGGACCTCAGCGGCCTTCACCTCCGCTACGCCACCGCTCAGCCTTTCGCGGTCCTCGGCACCAAGGACGCCCCCATCTACGTCTTCATCGCGGAACTCGGCGTCACCGAATTCGTCATTGACGATATCCCTGGCCTGAAACTCGCCCCCGCCCGACAGCCCGGAGAGGTGATCCGCCGCAATGGCGTGATCACACTGATTGGAAACACAGGGGAACAGTTCACTCTGCCGAACGGAAAGGTCGTCTCGATCATCCTGCTCTCTCATTCCAATGCAGAGCACGCATGGAAGATCGAAAGCGGCCAAAAGAAAACGCTGCTGATTACGCAACAGCAAGCATTCGTTGACGGAGACACGGCGACACTGCAGGACCTGAGCGAAAACAACTTCAACGCCTTCCTCATTCCGAGCGGAGCAAACCTCGTGTCTCTGAACCCTTCCATTTCGCTTCGGCGCGGTATTGATCTGAGCTTCACCGGCATCATCTCGAATGTCCCATCAGTGGCTAAATTAACCGCTACTCAGAGTAAACCCGCCGACGCTCCTGCCCCGCTCCCTGCAGACTTCAGGCCCTCCAACCGTCCCCGCGTCGTCGCCGCGGCCCCCACCGATGCCGACTTCTCCCGCGCCGGCATCTGGTCCATCACTCTGCCCAAGTCCGCTATGGCCAACGCCCCCAACCAACAGCGCTTCCTCGTCATCCACTACACCGGCGACGTCGCCCATCTCTCCGCCAGCGGCGGCGAAAAGGACCATCTGCTCGACGACAACTTCGCCGACGGCCGCCCCTGGCTGGTCGGCCTCTCCCGCTTTGCTCCGCAACTCGCGCAATCCGGAGGCAAGCTCAGCCTCTCCATCTATCCATTGCGCCCGAACCCGCCCATCTTCTTCGAACCCAGCCACGAACCGAAACCCGACTCTCCACCCGCCGCCGTTCAGTCCGTCGAAATTCTTGCGCAGTACACCCTCAAGATCAAATTGGAACCACCTTCCACTAAAAAGAAGTGACCCCAACTCTCTCGATGAACGATACGCTTCCCTTTTAGACCTCAGGCCAGATCTTGCCGAGTTGCGGGAACTCCACGCCCAATTCCTGTGGAATCAACTTCCGCAGCGGCTTGTCTAAACTAGCCGCATCGTAATTCGCGTGCGACTCCAGCAGCATCCCGTAGTACAGCGCTGTGAAGCCCCAGAAGTGCGTCTGCCCTAGCCCTTCGCCTGTCTCCGCGTTGTAGTACTCCCGCAGCACCGGATTCTTCCGTATCGACATATCGAACAGGCGTCGCGCGAGTTCACGGGCCTCGGTGTGGTAGCCGTAGGCCTGCAATCCCTGGAAGATCATGTAGTTCGTCGGGGCCCAGGTCGGCCCTCGCCAATTGCATTCCTTCGCGGTCGGATTCTGATAGTAATCCGGCTCCGTCTTCGAGTAGCTCGCCACCGGATACTTCAGCCAGAACTCGTCGGCATTCATCAGGTGCTCGTGGATCATCCGATTTGCACGTTCCGGCGTTGCCGCTCCCGCAAAGAGCGGCATGAAGTTCGTCGCCGACTTCACATACACGCGCTTCCCCGTCTTCTCATTGCGATCGAAGTACATTCCCTGCTGTTCATCCCACAGCACATCGTTGATTCGCTTGGCCACTGCATCCGCATGCTTCCGGAATGCCACTGCATCCGCCTTGTTCCCCAGGGCTGTCGCAATCACCGTCATCGCACGCAGTTCGCGGATCAGGTAGCTTGCCAGGTCCACGCCTTCAACCTCGAACACGCCCATCGCGCCGCCGCGCGACCACTGGTTGTCCGTGCCAGCGGCGTCCGCCGAATTCCACACCGGCAACCCATTCTTATCCGAGTCGTACGAGAACCACTTGTCGACGTACTTCACCAGCCGGTCGTAGTAGTTTCCGCGCAGCCACTCGTAGTCGTCATGATTCTGCTTCGCGCCCAGCACCACCAACTGCGCCAGGAACGGCTTGAACTGCTGCCGGTCCCGTTGCTTGATCAGGCTGCGGTTCACATAGCCATCCGGCTGCTCGCGATCCAGAAACTCCTTCAGGTTGGTAAAGCAAAGCGGCCAAACGCCGTAGTACGAGAGGTACAGGTTCTCGAAGTACAAGTCCCAGTCATAAAACTCGTTGTATGGATACCCGGTCAGCAGGGTACCCTGCACTCCCCGGATGTGCCGCATTCCCGAAGCAACCAGGTCGCCATTCAGCGTGCGCAACCGCCGATGCAGCTCTGCCCACGACGCCGCGCCGATGTCCGCATACAGCGCCTTCGCTGCGGGTGTCGCCGGATCCGGCATGGCCTCGCTAGAGGATGCCACTTGCGTAAGGCCGAGCCGTTGAAGGGCTGCAAAACCTGCGAATGAACCTGAAGCAGCAAGAAGATTGCGGCGAGTGATCGTCATAGCCAATCTCAGTCCAATCTGCGGCGGTCCAACGCGGACCATCCGAGGAAGATAGGGGCCTTGAGTCAGCAATCACTATAAACAAATTTGCAATTCCTGCGTGCTACTCGGGTTGCTGCAGCATATGCCCGCAACGCAGATACCGGTTGTGCCACGCCAGACTCTCAGCCAGCAAATGCGGCGTGTGCTTACCCTGCGCCAGCCTCGACGCCCGACTCGAGTAGTCACGCAGCGCCCCGCGATAATCGGGGTGCGAGCAGTTCTCGATCACCAGCTTCGATCGCTGTGTCGGCGAGAGACCGCGCAAATCCGCCAATCCCTGTTCGGTTACCACCACGCTCACGTCGTGCTCCGTGTGGTCCACATGAGACACCATCGGCACAATGGTCGAGATGGTCCCCTTCTGCGCTGTCGAAGGAGCCATGAAGATGGACATGAACCCGTTGCGCGCGAAGTCGCCTGACCCACCAATGCCGTTCATGATGCTCGTCCCCATAATGTGGGTCGAGTTCACATTGCCGTACATATCCGCTTCGATCATCCCATTCATCGCGAGCACGCCGAGCCGGCGAATGATGCCCGGATTGTTGGACAACTCCTGCGACCGCAGTACGACCCGGTTGCGGTACTCCCCGATCTTCGGCATGATGTCCGCAAGCCCTTCGGGGCTGAGCGAGAAGGCAGTCGCGGAAGCGCTTAGCAGCTTGCCTGTCTCCATCAGCCGGATCAGCCCGTCCTGTATGACTTCGGTGTACGCGGTCATACCCTCAAAGGGGCCTTCCTGCAGTCCGTACAAAACGGCATTTGCAATATTCCCCACCCCAGACTGAATTGGCAGGAGATTCTGCGGAATCCGTCCCTTCTTTACCTCCCAGCTCAGGAACTCCAGGATGTGTCCAGCAATTCTCTTTGAATTCTCATCTGGAGCCTTGAACGGGCTCGCACGATCCGGCACGTCGGTATGAACGATGCCGATCACCTTTTCAATCGGGATCTTCAGATATGGCTCGCCGATCCTCTGGCTTGGTGAGGTTAGCGGAATCGGATCGCGGAACGGCGGGAGTCCCAGCCCGTAGTACACATCGTGTAGCCCCTCCAACGCCATTGGCTGCGTCGAATTCACTTCCAGAATTACCTTATCCGCGCAGTCAATCCACGTCTGATTGTTCCCCAGGGACGTGCTCGGGATGCACCGGCCATCCTCCAGGATCGCCGTCACTTCGATGATGGCCAAGTCCAGTTTTCCCAGGAACCCATACTCCACCAACTGCGCCACGTGGCTCAAGTGCATATCGATGTACTGCATCTCGCCCGCATTAATCAGCTTCCGCGTGATTGGGTCGGACTGGTACGGCATGCGCAGCTGCATCGCCCCCGCCATCGCCAGCGCACCATCCAGTTCAGGGCCCGTCGAAGCCCCCGTAAACACATTCACCTTGAACTTTTCGCCGCTGATATGCGCGTCCGCCACACGTTTCGCCAGCGCCATCGGAACCACCTTGGGGTAGCCCGAGCCGGTGAACCCGCTCATCCCAATCTGCGATCCCGGCTGGATCAGCGCCGCCGCCTCTTCCCCGCTCATCACGCGCTGCGCCAAAACTGGATTCAGAACCCTGTCACTCACCATACTGGAGGCCATCGAAACTTCTTTCTTTGCCCCAAAATGGGCAAGTTGTGCCGGATCTCATCGCACGGGGTCCACACGGACGCGTCCGCATCCGCTGTGACCCGTATTCGCTATGCTGTGATCATAGTCACGACCAAATTGCGCCCGCAGTGCGCTCCGTCACCAACCCTCCCGGCAGGATCCACTATCATGTTCAGACCACCCCACATACCTGCGACCGACACTGTAGACCACCGGAGCCTCGACGCATGACCTTCGACTGGACACACGGCCCCCTCGCCGATGGACTCCGCGACTACGACGCCGCCCGCTTCTTCGAGGCGCACGAAGCCTGGGAGAGTGTGTGGCTCCCCGCCCCACAGCCTGAAAAGCTGTTCCTGCAAGGCCTCATCCAGGTCACCGTCGCCTTCCACCATCTCCAGCGCAACAACGCCGTCGGGGCCACTCGGCTGCTCACCGCCGCGCTGCGTAAGCTAGAGCCATATCCGCCCGATTTCGGAGGCCTCGACGTTGCCCTCCTCCGCGACGATATCCGTGCCCGCCTCGACTCGCTTACCGCCGACGCAGCGACCACTGAACTCCCCGCGCCCCGAATCCTTCCGCGCTCGCTATAATCCGTGCCTGGGGTCCCGCCTATGCCGTTCACTCTCGAAGGCCGCACCGCACTCGTCACCGGATCTGGCCGCGGAATCGGCCTCGCCATCGCCCGCAGCCTTCTCGACGCAGGCGCCAACGTGATGCTCAACGACCTCGATGAGTCGGTTCTGCTCGACGCTGTCGCGCACCTCCACCATCCCGATCGTCTCCGCCATGTCACTGGCGACCTTACCAACCCCGCCACACCGGGCGCAGTCGTCGTCGCTACACTCAACGCGTTCGGTGCCATCGACATCCTCGTCAACAACGCCGGCTACACCTGGGACTCAGTCATCCAGAAGACCACCGACGAACAGTTCCAGGCCATGCTGGATATCCACCTCGTCACTCCCTTCCGCCTGCTTCGCGCCGCATCCGAATACATCCGCTCCGCTGCCAAGCGCGAAGCTCTCCACGGTCAGCGCGTCATGCGCAAGGTCGTAAATATCACCTCCATCGCCGGCACCGACGGCAACCCCGGCCAGTCTGGATATGGCTCCGCCAAGGCTGGCGTCATCGGCCTGACGCGCACCCTGGCTAAGGAGTGGGGCCGCTACAACGTCAATGTGAACGCAGTCGGCTTCGGGCTAATCGAGACGCGTCTGGTAGCACCCGCGACACCCGCCGACGCCACTCTTCCAATGCACGGCACTGACATCAAGATCGGTGTTCCACCCGCAGCGCTCGACGCACTGAAGGAGCGCATCCCGCTCGGCCGCCTGGGCACCCCCGAAGATGCCGCCAACGCGGTTCTTTTCTTCTGCTCGCCGCTCTCCGACTACGTCACTGGAGAAGTCCTCATCTGCGGCGGTGGCCTGCACTTTTAGCATTACTCGAGACCGGTCGGTCTGCGTGCCAGCGGACCGCAAGACACGTGATGCTCGTCACAAGGACGGCAGTTCCACGCTGCTATACTTCTCCCAATGATTTCTAACCCCACCACCGTCCAGGCCATGGCCATGTGCATGCAAATGCACTGCTGGCCCGTGTGTGCGTGTGGGGACAATCGAATGCGTTAGACACAGTCGAGAATCAGCTTCCAAACGGCTCACGGTCCACACGGACAGTGAGCCGTTTTCCTTGTTTCCCTAAACTTCAATACACTCATACAGCACCCGAAAATCAGGAGCAAAACATGCCAGAAGAAACCGCGCCGCCACAACAGCTCGCCACCCTCGCCCTGCACGCCGGCCAGGTCGTGGACCCCGCCACCAACTCCCGCGCCGTTCCCATCTACCAGACCACCTCCTACCTTTTCAACGACTCCGACCACGCCGCTCGCCTGTTCGCGTTGCAGGAGTTCGGCAATGTCTACACGCGTTTGATGAATCCCACGACGGATGTCTTCGAGAAGCGCGTCGCCGCGCTCGAAGGCGGAGTCGCCGCGCTTGCCACCGCCTCCGGCCAGGCGGCCGAGACCCTTGTCATCCAGACCCTCGCCTCCGCCGGCGAGGAGATCGTCTCCACCACTTCGCTCTACGGCGGCACGTACAATCTCTTCCATTACACGCTCCCCCGCATGGGCATCACCGTGCGCTTCGCCGACGCTGACGACTTCGACGGCATTCGCGCCGCCATCAACTCCAAAACGCGCGCCATCTACACCGAAACCCTCGGCAACCCCAAGCTCGACATCGCCGACATCCAGCAACTCGCCGCCATTGCCCACGAAAACGGCCTCCCGCTCATCATCGACAACACCGCCGCCTCTCCCATGCTCGTCCGGCCCATTGAGCACGGCGCAGACATCGTCATTAACTCCGCCACCAAATTCATCGGCGGCCACGGAACAACCATCGGTGGAGTGATTGTGGACGCTGGCAAGTTCGACTGGAAAGCCTCGGGCCGCTTCCCCACCTTCGTCAACCCCGACCCCTCCTACCACGGCATGTCGTACACGGAAGCCTTTGGCCCCGTCGCCTTCATCCTGAAGTGCCGCGTAGAAGGCTTGCGCGATACCGGCGGCGCGATCTCGCCGTTCAGCTCTTTCCTCCTCCTGCAGGGTCTCGAAACCCTCCACCTCCGTATGGAGCGCCACTCGCAGAACGCCCTCGCCGTTGCCAAACACCTCGAGTCCCACCCCGGCGTCGAGTGGGTCAACTATCCCGGCCTCCCCTCCAGCAAGTACTACGCCCGCGCGCAGAAGTACATGCCCACCGGCCAAAGCGCGCTCATCACCTTCGGCATCATGGGCGGCTTCGAAGCCGGCAAGAAGCTCATCAATTCCGTCAAGCTGTTCTCTCACGTCGCGAACATCGGCGACTCCAAGTCGCTGATCATCCATCCTGCCTCCACCACGCACTCGCAGCTGAGTGTGGCAGAGCAGGCTGAGACCGGAGTGACGCCGGAACTGGTCCGCCTCTCCGTCGGCACCGAGGACATTCGCGATATCGTCGCCGATCTCAACCAGGCCATCGCCGCCGCCAATAGCTCCGGCAAGTAGAATTAAACGGAGCTCTCAATCGAATGACCGAAGAAGATCCGATCCCAATTCCAACCCCTGCCTTCGAGGGAGACTTCGTGATTGACGAAGTTCTCTCCCTCGAGAGTGGGGAGATTCTCGTCAACCCCACGCTGCACTATGCCGTGTACGGCCAGCTGAACGCCGACCGTTCCAATGCGGTGCTCGTGTGTCACGCGCTCTCCGGTTCGGCGCAGGTGGGCGCTTGGTGGCCACAGCTCTTTCTGCCGGGCGGCATGCTCGATCTGGAGCGCGACTGCGTGATCGGCATCAACATCTTCGGGTCCTGTTACGGTTCGACCGGCCCGGGCTCAATCGATCCCGCAACCGGCAAACCCTACGGACCAACTTTCCCGCTCATCGGCATCCGCGACATCGTGAATGCCCAGGTGAAGCTGATCGATCACCTCGGCATCGACCGTCTAAAGCTGGCCATCGGCGCGTCCATCGGTGGGATGCAGGTGCTCGAATGGGCCATCCTCTTCCCGGATCGCGTCGCGCGAGTCATCTCCATTGGCGTTGCCCCGTTGGGAGCGATGGGGCTTGGTCTGAACCACCTGCAGCGCCAGGCGATCATGCTCGACTCGGCGTGGATGGGCGGCTATTACGAACCCGGCCAAGGTCCCAAGGGCGGCCTTGCACTCGCCCGTGCGCTCGGCATGGTGAGCTACAAATCCGTACCGCTGCTCGAAGAGCGCTTTGCCCGGAAACCGAACCGCTACGGCGACGAGAACCCGTATCTCTCCACGACAGCCGGGCAGAATGGTCGCTTCGACGTCGCCGGCTATCTGGACTACCAGGGCCAAAGCTTCATCTCACGCTTCGACCCCAACTCCTACATCTCGATTACCCGGACGATGGATATTTTCGATCCTGTGCGCGCGCACGAGACGCCCTACGTCGCCTACGCGCGGATTACCGCACACGTCACGCTGGTGGGCATCTCGACGGACTGGCTCTTCCCACCGGAGGATGTACGATCGCTGGCCGCGATCATTCAGGCCGCCGGCACCCACTGCGACTACCGCGAAATGGCCTCCAACCACGGCCACGACGCCTTCCTGGCAGAGCCGGACCAGTTGGTTCGGTTGCTCACTCCGGTGTTTGAGTAAGCGGAGTAGGAGGATCGGAGCAGGAAGGAGCCAACTGAAAACGGCATCCCCGCAGGGATGCCGTTTCTGTTTCAGCGCCGGTTGGAAGCTTAGGGCTTCTGGCCGACGGAATTGTTCTTCAGGGCCAGCGAGATCGGGGTAACGGTCGGCGCGGCAGCACCGACAATCTCGAACACGCCACCCGACGCGGTGTTGTTTGCCACCCAAACATTGCCGGACGGGTCCGTAGCGATCCCACTCGGTGTGGCCAGACCGGCGCGAAGGAATCCGATCGCGGTAAAGGGGGCAGTCGTGGTGTTCACGGGAGACAGAACCGCGCCGCTGTTACTGAACTCCGACACGGAGGAGGGACCGGAAACATTGTTCGTGACCCAGACATTCCCGCTGCCGTCGACGGCGACAAACGTCGGCTTGTTGAGGGAGGTCGCGTCACCGAAATTGGTGCCCGCGGTGGCGGAGGTCATTTTGGTCAGGTTGTTGCCGGTTTGGTTGGCGAGCCAGATATTCGAACCGCCCAATCCGGTAGCGATTCCGAATGGTGTGGCGAGCGTTGGCACCCCGCCCGCGCCTCCGGTGATGGTTGTGTAGGTAAGGGTCGGGCCTCCCGTGGACGCAGTGCATGGGAAGGCCGTGCAGGAGGTAGTGACCGTCGCATCGCTCGGCACACTCGTGACCTCGGTGATGATCCCGGTGCCACCTGCACCTGCGCCATTAGTGATCCAAAGGTTGTTCGACGTGTCAGCGACCGCATAGGCGAACGTAAACGCCGTGGCGGTTGGGCACAGATAGCTAACAAGATTGGTGGAGGCAAGAGTGCCGGCGGTGAATTCCCCGATCAGATTGGTCGACGTTCCGTTGCAAGCAGTACCGCTGTTCCGACCGAAGAAGACATCGTTGTTTCCGTTGATTGCAACGGCATACGGAGAACCAAAGGTGACCGAGGAGAGAAGGGACCCGCCCGTTGTGTACTCGAATGCTGTGGACGGACTGCTTGCGGTGCCGAACCAGACATTGCCATTCGTATCGATCGCATTGGAGCGATATCGCTGAGCCGCAGTGGCAGCAGCGATGGCTTGCGGCGTACCCGAGTTATTAATCTCGGCCAGGTTATCGGTGTTGCCGTTCGCATTGATGATCCACACGTTGCCGCTCGCATCGACGGCAAGGTTCTGCGGATCGGGGAGCGCAGCAGGGCCCGTATAAAGAATGCCGACAGTCCAGTCGGTGGGCTGCGAGCTCACGCCAACATAGGGCGCCGTGCCAGTCACAAGAGCGTAAAGAGCAGCCAGGTTCGCGCTGGACCCGTTGGCATTGTTGCTGGTCGGGTTCAGGCTCATATAGACGGCAGCTTGAAGCGTATCGGTTGGCGCTGCGCTTCCAGTGGGCGTAACGTCGTTGAAAAGCGTGGTGCACGCACCGCCGGGGTCACTGACACCCAGCGAGTTCACACAGGCCGCCAGGATGTCCGCCGCCGTGTTCAGCTTGGCTGACTCGGGAGTGGCCGTGACAGTGACCGTGCTGCTGTTGATGGTGTTGGAGAATGTTGCCGAGGTAACGGCGTTTCCGGTCGCGTTATTGCTACAGACCGCATTGGTCGAAACGCCGCAGACAAGACTATTGACAGTAGCGAAAGCGTTCGTGATTCCGGTCTGTGCCTGGGTGTTGGTGGGTGCGCCAAAGCTGTCGGCGGTGCTGGGGCCTCCAACGGCGGGGGTGAAGTACTGCCCGAGCGCATAAGCCGCGGCTGCCGTGGTGACCTCATCCATGAAGATGAACGTGCCGGAATTGAGATTGCCGCAAGCACCGAGCGCGGCCGCCAGCATGATGCTGGTATTGGCGCTGGCCACTCCAGGATTGCCTCCGGAGGCAGTGATGTAGGTCAATGTGCTGGGTGTGGGGCAGGTGTATGCGCCCAGCGAGAAGTTGCCACTCGCGTCGGACGATACAGAAGAACCAAGTTTGGTGGCCGCGGAGCCATAGCCACTCGAACCGACGGCCCAGAGCTGCACAGATGCACCTGTAATTGGCTGCTGGCCTCCATGCACCTTGCCATTGAGTGCTGCGGCGAGGATCGGCGAGTTATCGGGCGCTCCCAGGAACTGACTGGACGAGCAACCGGCTACCAAGGCAGATACGGAACAGAGCAGGACGAAGGCGGCCGTCTTGCTCGAGGCGATTTCAATCAAACGATTCATGGCCACTCCATTGGCTCGGGACACAACTCAGCAAAGCACTGGTCTGACCAATCATTGCCGGAAATCCCTGCGGCGCAAGTCTACACCGCAGCCACTGATATGTGGTATCGAAAAGTTTGCCAGGAATTGTTCCATGTTGGAATGAGCCCGCAGCTCCGAAATCTCGAGCTCCAGACAAGGGGCGCCACAACACCTCTCATAGGCAAGAATATTGCGCCCGATCACTTCCTTCGTGTGCCGCGCGGCCACCGGACGAACGATTTTCAGTGAGGTAAACTCAGTATTAGCCGACTCTATGAGACTCGATCAGCTCCCCATCGATGACCTGCTGCGTAAGCGGAAGGGCCTGCGGCGACAACTTTCCGCGGTGGAGGGCCTGCAGCCCATTCGAGTGGCAGTGCTGGGCGGCTCCACCACGAACGAAGTGGTTGATCTCGTCGAGCTTTTCCTCCTCTCCGCAGGATTTCAGCCGGCGTTCCACCAGTCCGAGTATGGCCGGTATTACGAGGATGCAGTTCTCGACCCGGCTGACCTGATTGCCTTCGCGCCGGACATCGTCTACATCCACACGTCGTTCCTGAACGTGCAGCACCTGCCTTCGGTGGACGCCTCAGCCGCCGACCTGCAGCACAGCGTGGTCGCAGAGCTGAGCCGTTACCGGCAAATCTGGCGGTCGATTGAGCAGAACCTCTCCGCACAGATCATCCAGAACAATTTTGAGCTGCCGCCCAATGCGGTCCTCGGCAATCTGGATTCTGTCCTGAGCGGAGGAGCGACGCGCTTTCTTCTGGAACTGAACGCCGCCTTTGCGCGCGAAGCGGAGAACAATCCGCGACTGCTGGTGCAGGATGTGCACAGCCTGTCGGCGCGGATCGGGTTGAACCAGTGGTTCGATTGGGTTCGCTATTTCAGCTACAAGGTCCTGGTCAGTCCGGAAGCCAGCGTCGCCCTGGCGCGGTCTCTTGCGTCGATCATTCGTGGGCTCTATGGCAAGACGTCCAAGGTGCTGGTGCTGGATCTCGACAACACGCTCTGGGGCGGGGTGATCGGAGACGACGGCGTCGACAAGATTCAGATTGGACGGGAAACTCCGGTGGCGGAAGCCTACACGGCGTTCCAGGAGTATTGCCTGTCGCTGCAGCGCCGCGGCATTCTGCTGGCGGTCTGCTCGAAAAATAACGAGGAAATTGCGAAGCAGGGTTTCGAGCATCCGGACTCGGTGCTGAAGCTGCAACATTTTTCCTCCTTCAAAGCGAACTGGGAGCCGAAGCACGAGAACATTCTGGCGATTGCCCGGGAGTTGAATCTCGGCGTAGACAGCTTTGTCTTCGTCGACGACAATCCGGCCGAGCGCGCGATTGTGGAGGCACAAATTCCCGGAATCGCGGTGCCCGATGTGGGAGACGAGGTGTCGCGCTTCGCCATGATCATCGAGGCTGGCCGATACTTCGAACCAATCTCCATGTCGCAGGAAGATCTGGCCCGGGCGGCGCTGTACCGGTCGAATGCGGAGCGAAGCTCGGCAGAGGCAAAGTTCGCCAACTATGGGGAGTACCTGGACTCGCTGGAAATGTCGGCCGAGATTGAGCGTTTCAAGCCGCTGTATCTGGAACGGATTGCGCAGCTGACGAACAAAACCAACCAGTTCAACTTGACGACGCGCCGCTACACGCTGGCCGAGATGGAATCAATCTCGCGCGACCCGGAGTACATCGGCATATACGGCAAGCTGAGCGACCGCTTTGGCGACAACGGGTTGATCTCGATTGTGCTCGGACGGCGGGAAGGCGAGATGCTCCACCTTGACCTTTGGCTGATGAGCTGTCGCGTGCTGAAACGGGAGATGGAGTTGGCAATGCTGGACGTACTCGCGGCGCAAGCCAAGGCAATCGGCATCCGCCGGCTCCTGGGATACTACTTCCCGACGAAGAAGAACGGCATGGTGTCCGATCACTACGAGAAGATCGGATTCGAGCAGGTCTCCGCAGATCCCGCATCAGGCGCAACAACGTGGGCGCTGAATCTGACTGGTTACGTCCCGCGCAGCCAGCACATCCGGATCCTGGAACAAGTAGTGGGATAGCCTTCCTCGAACGACCGTTCAGAACTGGAAGTAGAGGAAGCGCGTGCTCGCATCCAGCAGCAGGATCGCGGCGCACAATAGCAATGTGATGCCGAAACTCCACAGCGCGGAGGGACGCCATGTGAGACGCGGTAAAAGGCTCGGCTTTCGCACCTGGTCGCGCGGAAGCTGCCCCAGAATCTCCTGCGTATTGGGCAGGGCCCAGACGATAAAGAAGCAGATAGCCAATGTGGCAATCGCCGAGCTCTCGTGAACCATGAAGCGAGAAACGCTGGGAATCTCGCTCAGGTACTGAAAAGCAGCGAAGCTTGGGCCTGCACCGTGGATGCCGGCCATGGTGGCAACAATGTGTGCGGCGTCATGGACATTGGCCGCCCGGAAGAGGACTAGACCAAAGAGAACGCAGATAAAGGTGAGTAAAACCATGAACGGGGCGGGCACTACCCGATGAAGACGCGATCCGGGCGGCGTGAAAAGACGCCAGGCGTGATTGACGCTGAGGTAGAAGCCGTGCAGAGATCCCCACAGCAGGAACTGCAGGCCCGCACCGTGCCAGATACCCGAAATGAACATCGTGGTTAGGATCGGGAAAAAGACAATTTGTACGAAGCCTTCAGGTGTAGCGGCAGCCTTACGCGTCGCCTTCTTCCCTGCCTCGATGCGCCGTGCATTCACCTCTCGCAGAATGGGCGTATAGACGTAGTCCGTAAGGTAGCGCGTGAGTGTCATGTGCCAGTGTTGCCAGAAATCGATGATGTTCTGCGTCTTGTAGGGCGAGTGGAAGTTGATGGGGAATTCGATGGAGAACATGCGCGCCAGGCCGAGCGCCATGTCCGAATAGCCTGAGAAGTCGAAGTAGAGTTGGACTGAGTAGGCGAGGGCGCCAAGCCATGTGGTCGCGAAGCCCGCGCTCGCGGGATGCGCATACATTACATCGGCCAGGGGAGCGACGCGATCGGCGATAAGAACCTTCTTGGCTAGGCCCAGGATGAACCAAGTGACGCCAAGGGCCAGGTCATCGGCGCGAAGGCCGTGAATCCGGCCTTGATCGAATTGGGGCATCAACTCGCGAGGGTGGATGATGGGACCCGCGATCAGGTGAGGGAAGAAGGTAACGAAGATGGAGTAGGAGAGAATGTCCTGCCGCTTGGCAATGCCTTGACGAAGATCGATGAGATAGGCGATCTGGGTGAAGGTGAAGAACGAGATGCCGAGTGGTAGCACGACGTTCGCGAAGCCGCGAGCGAGTAGCCCGTGCGCGTGGAAGAAGTTAAGGGTTGGGAAGAGGTACTTGTAGTACATCAGCAGAACAAGGTTGGCGAGGATGCCGAGGAACAGCCAAAGGCTACGGCTTGGCTCTGGCCGGCCTTCATCGATCGCGTAGGAGATGAAGAAGTTCATCAGGATGGAGCCGGCCAACAAGAGCAGGTAGGCCGGGTTCCAATACCCGTAGAAGAACAGCGAGACGAAGGTGAGCCAAGTGAGCAGGGCCGTGCGGCCAAGGCGGGTCAGCAGCCAATATCCGGCCAGGCTAGCCGGCAGGAAGAGAAAGATGAAGATATTGGACGAGAAAAGCAAGGGTCAGCGGTCTCCGATGCCGTTGGCGATCGTTGCTTTGCGGGCGGGGTTGAGTTGATTGAGGATCTGGGTCGCTACCAGGGTGGAAAGAAGCTGCGAGCCTCTCTGGTTCGCGTGCAAGCGGCCATCTGCGGAGTAATTTGAGATTGAGATCGGTTGGTAGGGTCCGTTGTCGATCAGTCCGTTGAGATGCTGCTGAAAGAAAGGCAGGCTGGCGTCGCAGTCAACGGTGGGCGTGGCATCTACGATCACGCGGGTGGCGTTCGTCCCATAATGCTGGCGCAGGGAGCCAATCCAGCCAGGGTCTGGCAGACGGTTGCGCAGGTTGCCGTCGCATTTTGCGATGGCGTCCGTGGCCATCGGAAGTTGGCCATTTGTGTTGGCACGCGTCATCGCAGCGGCGGGCGAGACCGGCGCGGAATGCGCCTGCATCAGCATCATGCGTAGCCCCTGTTCTGCCCAAGCGAATGCAATCGATGGGTGCTGCGCAAGAAGAAAGCTCGAGCCCAGGCTGCGATTGCGCTGCATTTGCAGTGTTACAGCTTCGAAGGTGCCCACATTGAAGCTCTCCCAATCGTCCGGAATGGAGAGATCCTCCGGCGTGTAGAAGAAGACCAGAAAGCGCGGTGGCGGATTGTTCTGGAGGAAACGATCGACGAGGAGCATGTGGCTGACGAGCGTCACGCCTTCAAATTCAGCGATATTGCAGGTGGTCAAGCCGGTTTGCTGGCGGATCACCTCGGGGTTGAGACCCACCAAAGCGCTGGAGTCGCCGTAGATTAGCACCTGGCAATCGTGATGAAACAACGTTGCGCCGTAGCCGAGATTCGCAAGATAGGTATTTCCTGAACGTAACTCAAACGATCGAGTCGGGATGACAAAGAACGCGAACGCGAGCAGTAACAACGGGACCAAAACGATGGGAAGAAGGTAGAGATACATACCTCCCCGGTTTGTTCCGGGCGCCCGTCGACCATTCTCCTGGCGCATCTTCAAGCCGCCGGAAGCGAGGTCCTTGGGAGAGGACGCGACTACCCTGCGGGCATCTTCGGTCATACGGGGAGGGACCCTCCAGAGTCTCTCGTAGTTGATGATTGACGTTCCTTCTTCAGTATAGGGCACGCTGGTTAAGAAAGACTCCGGCTGTTTCAGCTACACATTCTCGATTGCAAAGGCGCAGGTCTTGATGCGGTAAACTTGCCATATATTCCGAGGATGAATCGAGGTCCGGATTGATCTGCCTCGGCAATTCCTTTTCAACACGCCCCACACAAGAGACTCTGGAGATACCCGGTACATGGATAACATTCTTGAGGAAGTACAGGCGATCTTTCGCGACATTCTGGACCAACCGGACCTGATCCTGACACCCGAGTCCAACGCGAACACCGTAGAAGACTGGGATTCGCTGGCACATATCAACCTCGTCTCGGCTGTCGAAAAACACTACAAAATCAAGTTTGCGCTGGGCGAATTGCAGGATCTGAAGAACGTTGGCGACATGATCGAACTGATCAAGACTAAGCTCGCCGCGAAGTAACGCTTTCGGCCGCAATCCTCTGAGGCCCGTATGCCGCTGGCTGATCCACGCCGCAACTCTGGCTGCCTGTCTCGGTCGGGAGATTTCAATGCCGGTATGCACGTATCGCTGTAATCGCCCCCGCCTCGGTGCGCCAGCAAACTTGATCGCGGGCACGAGATTCAGTACCCCGCTTGACGAATCAGTCGGAAAATTTGGCTCCTGAGGTAGGACTCGAACCTACAACCCTTCGGTTAACAGCTATAAAGGTGCATTTTTCAGGATTGCTCATAATTGCTATATCTCGCTCACTTTCATAGCATTACGGCACTTTTGATCTCACCAGCGTATGCCAGAATTACCCAGATTTTGCCCCCATTTTTAAGGGTAGTCCCTACAAAAGTCCCTACAGTCTTTTTCGGCGATTTGAGAGCATATTTCCGCCCTCGGACAGGTAGCTAAAGTACGCTATTTTGCTGCATAAATCAGCGTTCCCCACGCTTGATCTTCCTTACCGTCCGGCACCCGAATAACGACGAAAATTTGCTCGGAACCCCGTCTGGGATGATCCAAAAAGTTATATTCCACTTCCAAAAAGCTATTGGACGGAGCGGGTTTCAGTGCCCTACGTTCACGCATATCACAGCTCTTTCGAGAGCCGTTGGAGGTGCCGATGTTCCGCAGAAACCATGCCGTAATTTCCCCCTATATTCACCGCTCTTACCTCCCGGTTCCGCGGTGGGCGCAGCTCTACTCTAAACAGAAAGTTGCCCACGCCTTTCGCGCGTTGGCACCAGCCCTTATCGCACTCTCATTCGCGAGCGTGGCAAACATCGCTCACGCCCAGGGAACGATGGACTTCTCGGGAGCACAAACGCTCATGGGAAGTTTTAAAACTTTTGCAATTTATGCTGGCGCTGTCATCTGCTTTGGCGGCCTGATTTTCGCCGGAATCCGCATGATGAGTGGGCGGTTCCAGGATGCTATCCCAGGACTATTCGGCGCTCTTTTCGGCGCCGGTGTGCTCGGATGGGGTGCGGGCTGGATCGGTTCGCTCACCGGACAAAACATGTAACGGTGGCGGCCATGACCAAGCGGGGAGAACCGTTACCGATCAATCAAGCGTTGAACAGACCGAGGGCCAAACTCGGACTCGATCTCACAACATGGATGGCGATCGTATTCGTCTGCGTAACGGTTTTCCTCGTTGGGTTTCGCTTACTCGCGATGGTAGCTTTTCCCACGCTTGCCATTGGCGCGTGGCTTATCGTTCGCAAACACCCAAAGATGTTCCACCTCTGGGGCCTGAGCCTCAGCCAGAAGCCCTACTATGACCCGCGCAAATACTGAGCAGTTGAAACATACCCCGTGGTTCGCCAAGGCCGGAGCTGCGTGCAGCATCGTTCCTATCTCCCGCTTCATTGGCCCCAGCATCTTTGCCCTGAAAGGCGGCGGCTACGGTTGCCTCTTCTCGCTGACGGGCATCGACGAAGAAGGCATGACCGACCTCGAACTTGATTCCCGCATGCGGTCGATTGAAGGTGCATTGCGCGGACTCCCCGAGGGCTCCTGTCTCTATCAGTACACGCGCGTCATGGCGGGCTTTGATCTTCCACGGCAGGCCAGGTATGCAAACCCAGTCACGGAAACATTCGCGAACGACCGTCTCGCGTTTCTGGAGAAGACAGCCGGCTTCCGCCGCATCGACCTCCACTGGTGCCTCACGCTCGAACCGTCGAAGGCAAAAGCGTTTGAGAGAAAGCCCCAGGAAAATGACGCTGACACCTCCCGGATGGTTGCCGACCTGGAGAAGACCGCCGTTATCCTGCAGAGTCATCTCGGCAGTTCCCTTGGTCTGACGTTGCTGGACAAGGCCGCAGCCTTCCGATTCTTTAGCTACCTCTTCAACCTCGAAGATTGGGCGGAGCGTGACCAGCTCCGTGGCGATACGGGCGTCGACCGGCAGATCGTCAAGAACCCTGTCGCGTGGCATAGCGATCACGTTCAGGTGGGCAAACGCTATGTGCAGATGTTCTCACTGAAGACCACGCCCGAGGCGTCGCGACCCTGCCTGTTCTCCGGCCTGATGACGCTCGACTGCGACAGCATCCTTTGCTCGACATGGCGCGTGAAGTCCAGCTCAGCGGCGCGCAGCGAGATCGACGCGCAGGAGAAGTTCATCTCGTTTTTCAAAGTCGGCGTGCTCACGCGGGTCATGAGCGGACGCGATACTGCATCGCTGGAGACCGGAGCGGGCGCCAAGGCCGCCAACAGCAACGTCGAGGATTTGAGTGAAGTCATCCGTGCGCTCGATAAGAAAGCCCAGGGGGAATACTCGCTCCGGTTGCTGCTGGCCGCCCGCAGTCCCGAGCAGTTACGAGACGCCATTCCCCCTGTGCATCGGATCTTCGTCGATGCACGTGCCCAGGTCATGGAAGAGACGCTGGGGAACCTGTCGGCCCTTTATGCGATGTTCCCCGGCAATCACAAGTTCAACGTCTTCCCGCTGTGGCTGGCCGAGGATCATCATGCGCGGCTTTCCTCAGTCTTCGCTCCCCACATCGGCCATCCCCACTCCGAAGACCTCGACAACGAATACCTCAGTGTCTTCGAGACACGCACACGGACGCCATTTTTTCAGGACGTGTATGTGGATGGCGTCCGCGTCATGCTCATCATCGGGCCAACTGGCTCAGGTAAGAGCGTGGTGGGCAACGCGACCGTCGCGTTGGAACAGAAATACGGTGGATTCACTTACATCTTCGACATCGGCGGCAGTTATGAGAGCGTTGTCGAGTTGTACGGCGGACGCGTTGACCGGGTTGGCAAAGACGGCCCCCGCGTCAACCCCTTTGCATTGGAACCCACCGAGAGCAATATCAAGTTCCTGTATTCGTTCATTAAGTTGCTGCTGACCAACGGCGGCGCAGAGCTGGAGCCCGAAGACGACGACGTGATCCACAAGGCCGTGCAGGATATGTACCTGCTCGACCGGGAGAACCGTCGCCTCTCCAATCTCTTCCTCCCCAAGAAGCTCGATCGCTACCTCTCGAAATGGATTGGCAAAGGCATCTACAACGCCGTCTTCGACAACGTTGAGGACAGTCTTTCGCTCTCCCGGCTACAGTGCTTCGACTTTCAGGGTGTCAACAACGAACAGTATGCCGACCTGATCGAGCCTCTGATGGTGTGGCTGTTGCGGCGCATCAACGATGTGCTCTACAACCCCGCCAATCTTGGCGTACCGAAACACATCCTCATTGAAGAAATCTTTTCTTCGATGAAGAATAAGCAGCTCCTCGATGCTGCGCTCGCTTCCATCAAGACGGTTCGCAAGAACCTTGGCGGAGTCACGATGATTGGGCAGTCGGCGGATGACCTCGGCGCAAACGCCGATAGCATCGTGAACTCCTGCACATCGTTCCTGTTCCTGAAAGACGCGACGTTCAACCGGAAGAAGTATGCCGAGCTGTTCAAGATGAACGAGCAGCAAATCGCCTTGTTTGAGAGCCTGCGCGACCGCGAGGGCCTGTACATGCGACGCGACGGCATCTCTAAAGTCGTCACGCTGAATCTCGACAGCCGCAGCTATGCGACGTTCTCCACCAAGCCAAAGGACCGGGTACGCCGGTCGAAACTGATCGAAAAGTACGGACTTACCGAGGGCATCACGCGCTTTGCCCAGGGAGAGACCGTGTAGCCCATCCCCTACCCGAAAGGACTAACCCGTGAAACCGCCCATCATCATCGCCATTTCCCTTGGACTCATGTTTGCTACCGCCTCCCATGCGGCCACCACGCCAGAACCGCATCACTTGGAACCCAGCGCGCCGCGCACCGTGACCGTGTCAGAGGCAGACACGCCGCCCGTCATTCGCGCCGGCCTGCTTCAGTCCACGCTCCTCCTCCTTCCCGCCGAAGAGAAGATCGCTACCGTGTTCGGCGGCGATACGGTGAATTGGGTCTTTGACGGCGGTCACGTCGCCAGCAGGTTTATCAGCGTGAAGCCCAAAGTCGCCGGAGCTTCCACCGACGTGCATATCGTCTCCGACCACGGCAATGAGTACACCTTGCAGCTCCGTGAAGTCACTGGCGAAGACGATCCTCACTTCGATTCCAAGGTGTTCATCAACCCCGGCGACAAAGCCGCCAAGGACCGGCTGACCGATCTGCCTGTATTTGTCCCCGCTACGGAGCTGGACAAGGCGAAGCAAGATGCAGCGGCCGCAAAAGCCACAGCCGCCGCTGAGTTGAAGGCCGAGGACAGCAAGACCGAACAGTACCGCAGCCAATATCCCGGCAGCCTGCACTTTGACTACACGTGGGACGAGAAAAAAGGAAAGGCGCTTGGACTTCAGCAGGTATGGCGCGATGACAAATTTACATACTTGCGTGGCCAATTTCAGGAGACGCCCGCGCTCTATGAGCTCAAGGACAAAAAGGGATCGCTTATCAACTTCGACTACAACAACGGCCTCTACACCATACCGAAGCGGCTCGATAACGGCTACTTGGCCATCGGGAAGCAGAAGGTCGAGTTTCACCGCATCGAGGGAAGGAACTAGCCATGACCGAGCCGAATGAGATCCCCGCGGCCACTGTGCCGGAACAGCCGGAAGTTAGGCCGCCCGTGCGGAAGGGTATGCCGGTGGTGATCGCCCTGGTCGTTATCATCGCACTTATCGGTATAGCCAACCTGTCCAGCCTGCTGAGCGGCAATAAAAAGTCTGCACCGCAGAGCGCTTTGCCGATGCGGCCCGCCACAGCGAACCCGCAACAGGTCTCCAGCTTCGAGACGCAGCAGGCGGCGCAAGCCCGTACCGACGCCGAGCAGCGGCAACGGCAGCAGGAGTTGGCAGCAGCCATGCAGCAGTTGCAAGCGGCGCAGGATACTCCCGGACCGGAGGCCGCAGGTGCGCCGCCCATGACCGCCGCCCAGCGGGACGCGATCTATGGCAACAGCCCGAGCGCTCCCGCCCATACCTCGAATATGTCCGAGGCCCAGGCCGAGGCGAAGCAAAAAGCTCTTGCGCGGGAGAAGCAGCAACAGGATGCCATCAACAGCGATACCGTTGCCATCGACTTCGCGCATCCGAGTGGCGCGTCGGCCACCGCGAATGCGGCAGCTCCGCCTGCCGTGCTGGGGGAACAGGAGGTCTCTCCTATGCGCGTGGCCGCCGAAGCGCCGGGCGGCGCTTCGCCTGTGGAGGCCATTGCAAAGCCAGCCTCCATCCAGGCCGCGTCCGCGCAGCCGCAGAAACCCAATGCGAAGAATGACGCAATGGCCCCGTATGACTTCGATACCTACGATGGCCGGCTCTATCGCGTCTTCGAGGGCACTGTCCTAGAAGCTGTCGTGACCAACCATATCGATGGCGGTTTCAGTGGCCCCATCATGCTGAACCTGACCACCGACCTCTACTCGCACGATCACCAGCAGCTTCTTTTGCCACAGGGGACGCGGCTGATTGGCAATGTGCAGAGCGTGGGCAGCGAGCAGCAACGCAAGATGTTCGTTACGTTCTCCCGTGCCATCTGTCCCGATGGATTCTCCCTGGAGTTCGCCAAGTTCATCGGCCTGGACCAGATCGGTACCACCGGCCTCGCCACGAAGGTCAATCACGGCTACCTCGAAGCGTTCGCCGCCGCTGCCGCCGTGGGCGGCCTGGGGGGCCTCGCGCAGATCGGGAACAACGGCAGCATCTTTTCTCCTTCAACGGAAATTCGGAACGGCATCTCCGAACAATCCGCTCAGGAGGGCGAACAGGTGCTCAATCATTTCTTGAATCGGCTCCCCATCATCACGCTCAAGGAAGGCTCTCGCGCCCGCGTATATATCGGCACCGATCTCCTTATACCGTCCTACGCGGAACACCGTGTCAATCCCACGTTATAGAGAGGAGCACTGAAATGAATGACCAGTACGAACATCTGCTCCGCAAGGCGCGTGACGCCGAGCGTGGAGGACATGAGGCATGGGCCGTTCAATCCACCGGCGAGAAGGTCGCGGTAGCACTTGTTCTCAACCGTGCCGACTGGCTTTCCGAGTGCGACTACAGCATTGCGGAAGCTATTGAACGTGCCGGCCAGGTGTGGGTCGAGATGATTCCTCAAATTGCACGTCAACTCGCGGATGAAGGTGGGTGACGGCCCCGTCACCCATCGCCGCGGAACCAATCACAGTTCCATCAACCGCAGGAGGTCTTATGAAGTTCACTACGAATAACCGTCGCAAGTGGCTGCTCGGCACCGGCGCTGCTTTCCTTCTCGCAGCAACGCCCAGCTTCGCTCTCTTTGGCATCGGGGATATTGTCTTCGATCCCACCAGCTACGCCAGCCTAGTCTCCCAGCTCACCACGCTGGAGACGCAGTACAACATGCTCAAAAACAACATCACTCACTTCTCGCTGAAGCAGCAATGGCAGACGACGCTTCATACTCTCGAAAACGTCAACGTCGCCAATATGTTCGGGGAGACGGCAGGTATCAAGATTGCGCTCAATACGAACTCGCCGAGCGCATCCTTGACGGGCTGGCAGACGGCGACCATCCCGATGAGCAGCAACACCAGCACTTACCTCGTGGGACAGGCGCTTGGCAGCTCCCGCATGTCGCAACTCGCCATGATTGAGACAGCGGATTCGGTTTCGCCCGACTGCCTTACCGCTGTGGGGCAGTACCGTTCCGGCAGGACACTGAACGCCTCCGCGAACAGCTCTCTCACCGACAACCAGTTCGACAACGGTGATGCGACCAACAGCGAAGTGCAGCAGCTCAATCTCCTAAATGCCGCTGAGGCGCAGAAGATGGCCGAGATGCAGTCTCAGGGCAGCTTGCAGGTCTGCCTCGCCGGACAGATGACGGTCGCCAATATGGAGCGGCGCAACGCCGCCGCCGAAGACATGAACACCGCAGCCTTCGTCCAGCAACAGCGGGCGGCCAACAATGTCAGTGCCACGAGTGAGGGCAGCACCTGGCAGACCTATCTTCCCTAGACGGAGACGCGATGCTGAAAGCCATCAACGCGAAAATCGTGCTGGCGATCCTCGCAGCCCTGTCCGCGATCGGCGGGGCTGTGGCGTACCAGCGCCACGAAACCGAGAAGGCCGCCGCAGCCGCGGCAAAGGCGGCGGCCATTCTCCAACAGCAACAGAAGGACGCGGAACGACAGAAGGAACACGATGAAGCGTTCCGCAAGCAGGTCGAGCAGGATAGGCAGCGGCACAACTCGGCCGCAGGCCACGAGAGCAGTACCTGGCAGAAATACCTTCCCTGACACCCTAACCCGATTGAGAGAGCGATATGGCATCCATCGTTTTGTTAGCACAGGCCCTTCCCAGCGCCAGCTCCGGCGTCGATTGGCTGTATCAGTTCACCAATAATCTGACGAACCTTACCACGCAGAACGGCGGGGCGCTGACGCAGCTCGGATTGACCGAGTTGAGCTGCATTGCTCTCTTCTCTCTCATCAGTATGTCCGTCAACTGGAGCACGACGGGCATGACCTTCCGCTTGCATCAGGACCATGTCCATGCCGGCGATCTCGTGAAGTTCCTGCTTCGCCTGATTGTTTGCTGCCTGCTCGAAAACTATTGGGTGAACCCGTTCCCCGGCGCAAGCTTCGGCATCAACCACTTCTTTTCCTACATCGCACAGGCGATGGTCGCGGCTTTCGATCAGAATTCCTTGGACCACCTGTTGCAACTGTTGAAGACTGCCGGCGATAACACCTCCATGCCATCGTTCACCGCGCCCCTTCAGATCCTTTGCTACGTGGTAGTGCAGGTGATGCTCGGCCTGGCGTCCGCCATCCTGTTCGTCATTAATTGCAGCGCCTTCATCCTCTATGGCGTGACGGCTCTGTTCGGGCCGGTGTTTATTCCGCTGCTCATGACGCAGACCTTCCGCGCGAAGTTCTTCCATTTTCTCGACGTGCTTATCAGCTTCGCCATGATTCGCGCCGTGGCCGCGGCCTTCATCTTCGTGTGGGCAGGGTTTATGAACGGCTTTCTCCAGCAGACGTTCAATGGCAACTACTCGATGGATATGTGGATTGCAAACCTTATCCCATGCCTGATGGTGTTCGTCGCCTTCATCATCAACATGCTTTTCATCCCCAGCATGACCCAGGCCATCTTCGGCGGAGCTGCGGGCATGGCGGGAAGCATGGGAGGAGCCGTCAGCAAAGTGGCTTCTATGGCGGCCATAGCAGTCGCGGCGGGGTGATCCATGTTCTGGTCGTTTCTCCAATACTTGTCGATTCGCCGGCTCGGCTTGGCAAAGCCGATACTCCTCATTTCCCTAACAATTCTGTGTGGCTGTTCGATTGCGGGGCTCATCTATGCCGCCGTTGTTCTGCGAGCAGTCACCAAACATAACGAGGTTCATCATGTCCAGCCACACTCAAGCCACTGATACCCCGCTGACGCCAACCCAGGCCGTATTAACCGACGAGGTCGGCAACGAAGTCTATGCCTCTCACTACGCAGAACGGAAGGCATACCGGCTCATCATTGGTTGCGGGACGGTGCTCCTACTGGGTTCAATGGGACTGAATCTGTCCCTTGCCCGTCGTCCGATTGCGAACCGCTACATTCGTATCGACGAGATGGGTCGCGCCCAAGCGATCCAATACACCGACTTGAACTACAGTCCCCGCGAAGGTGAAGTTCGCACCTACCTCACCGATTGGGCCAACTACCGCTATACCATTAGCCGCGACACCATCGCCAAGAAGTATCCGCTCAACTACTACTTCATGTCGCAGGCCCTAGCCTCGCGGCTCATGCTGGACGACAACAGCAACCATCTCGTTTCTCAGGTCACGGGCGGCCAGATTGAGCAGTGCGATGTAGAGGTGAAAAACGTCACCATTACGGCGATGTCGCAGGAGATCGTGCAGGGCGTGGCGATCGCCAAAGGAACAACTCTTGTTGCGTTGGACAAACTCTACTTGGCCAGTAATTCCCGTGAGCCGAGGACAGAGCATTGGCTGCTTAGTGTGACGTATTACCTAAATCCTAAGCAGGTCAGCGACCAGGCCAAAATCTATCCGCAATTCGAGATCATCAACCCGCTTGGGTTGACCATCACCGAGTTCCACGAGAACCGGCTTTCTGTGGACCCCACGACCCTTGGCATCAATGCCACTGTGCCGGCAGCTCCAGCGCTGCCATCCACAGGAGCTACCCGGTGAGCTTCGAGCTGATACTGCCGTTCTTTCCCGAAGAGTTGCGTGAGCTTCTGCTAGACCCGTCCATCTCCGACCTGATGATTAATGGGACCACGGGGGTCTATGCAGATCGTGGCGGGGTCGTTCAGCATATCCCGCTGACGGCCCCGTATACGAACGACCGGCTGCAGGCCGCGATCGAACGTATTGCCCGCATTCTCGGCCAAGACCTCACCAGCCAGAACCCCATCCTGAATACCCGCCTGCCGGACGGCTCCCGCGTCGCCGTAGTGGGCGCTCCGTCGTCCATCAATGGCCCTACCCTAACTATTCGCAAATTCAACCGCTGGTTTACCTCCGATGAGTTGATCCAGTCGGGCAGCTTGGCAGCAGACGTTCGGGATACGGTGGTGGGCTTTATCGGCCAGAAGAAGAATGGCATCATCAGTGGCGGAACAGCCAGTGGCAAGACGACGCTCATGAAGGCGTTGCTTGACCACGTACCGCTGCATGAACGGCTCATTGTCATTGAGCAACCGGCTGAGCTGAAAGTCGCTCATCCCAACGCCGTGCGCTGGGAGGCCGTCGAAGCCATTCCCGGCCAGGTCGCCATCACCCCGAGCCAGCTCTTGGCCGCAGCTCTGCGTCATCGTCCCGACCGCATCATCATGGGCGAGATTCGGGATGAGTGTGGCTATGACCTGCTGCAGGCCATGAACACCGGTCACGGTGGAACCCTCTCGACCATCCACGCAAAGAGCGCATGGGATGCTCTCAATCGCCTGTCGGATTTGGCCTTGAGTGCCAGGCCCAATCTCAATCATGCCTTCGTGCGGTCGGAGACCGCAGAAGCCATCGACTTCGTTCTGTATTGCGAGCGCGATGCCGCGGGCCGACGCCGCGTGCGTGAGCTGATTGGCGTCACCGGCTACGCCCATGCCGACCAAGCCTTCCAGACCGAGGAAATCTACCGGGCTCCCGCTGAGGCCGCCTAGCGCCCAGCCATGAGGTCAACGATGAGAACCCGAATCGGAACAGACCATCTTCTTCCTGGGCGTCCGCTGTCGAATTCACTGGCCGGATGGTGCGCTCTTGAGCGTGGAACTTGCGGCATGGATGACATCGCCATCGGTGGGGCTTTGCCACTCTCTTTTCCTGCGTTCATGCCAGCGGGAAGGAAGTTGCTTTGCCGGAGTGTTGCATCGTCGGGAAACCCATCCGAAGCTTTGTCGTCTGTGTATGTCTCCCAGATCAATCCCTTGTCATGCTCGGTCACTGCTTCGGGGCTTAAGCGACGCCCGGCGGCACGGCGCTCTTCTGCTTCCGCTGCGCGGCCCTACGGGTTACGGTTTCCCCCTGCGGCGGACCCACCGTAAATGCAGAGCTTGGCACTTGGGAGTCGCGCCCACTCGCTAGGCTCCGCCCGGTGTGACCCGAGCAAGAACGGGAATTCAAAACGGAGACACGACAATGAACCGCAACAAAGCAGAACTCATGGGATTCCTTGGTGCCGATGCAGAAGTTCGCACCGCCAAAAACGACAGCAACTTCACAACCTTCTCGCTCGCAACATCGGAACGCTACAAGGACAAAGAGAGTGGCGAGTACAAGCAGATCACCGAATGGCACCGTTGCATCGTCTTCGGCAAGCTCGGCGAGTTTGCCGCCACGCTCAAGAAGGGCGCACACGTCTTCATCGAAGGCCAGATTCGCCACGGCGAGTACACGCCCAAGAAGGCGAAGAAGCCGGTCCGCACCGACGGCATCCGGGTCTCCTCCATCCTCAAGCTCGACCGGGCCGAGAAGGCGACCCCGGAAGAGATTGAGAACGAGCCGGAAGTTTCCGATGACATCCCGTTCTAGGACTTGGCGATTCCAGCATGAATGCCCGGCGAAAGCCGGGCTTCACGCACGCTAAAGGCCAGCAGCATCCCGTCGCAACCGAGGCATCCACCATGAACCAAACCGCCGCAGACTTTCTTACCCGTTTCTTCGCGCCGGGGGAGACCATTGCTCTCCTGCTACGCAGGGACAATGACCAGCGGACGACTCAAAGAGTCGTCCGCTTGGAACAGGCGCTGGCGCCGGCCTATCTCCGTTGGCTTGCCCATGAAAACCATGACGGCGCTAACGTCTATGTCGCTGCCAACCCGCTTCGCTCCGGTAGCCGTCGTCGCACCAAAGAGAGCATCGCTTCCGTCCGCCATCTCTACATAGACATAGACACCGATGGGGATGCCCGCATCGGTGCGCTCCGCGCCTCCGATGCTGTGCCGACTCCCACGGTGATCCTCTCTACATCCCCCGGCAAATACCAGGCGCTTTGGCGAGTCGATGGCTTCGACTTCGAGCAGCAGGAAACGGCTCTCAAATATCTCGCCATCGCCTTTGGTGGAGATCCCGCTTGCACCGACTGCAACCGCGTCCTACGTCTGCCGGGATTCTTAAATTGCAAGTATTCTCCCGCGCACTTCGTCGCGGTCGACTACCCCTGCGATTCGGTCTGGAATCCCACGGACTTTCGGCTCGACACCCCGGCTATCCACGCCGCGCTCCGGCTGCGCGAAATTGCGCGGCCATTGCAACCCGGAAAGCACACCCATTCCGAGCAGGATTGGGCGTGGGTTCTGGAGGAGCTTTCGTATGGCAAAGACGCTGGGAAGCTGACCCATGCCCTGGCCGAACGTCGCTGCGATAAGTCCAATCCTCTCTACTACGCCCAGCGCACCGTAGATATGGCTTCAGCGCGTCTCTGGCTGCTGGAGGGCGCACCCATCGACGACGTTATCACCATGCTTATC
Organism: Acidobacteriaceae bacterium; assembly: GCA_036498865.1. Classification (GTDB taxonomy): domain Bacteria; phylum Acidobacteriota; class Terriglobia; order Terriglobales; family Acidobacteriaceae; genus Edaphobacter. The sequence goes on from DASYEU010000110.1 coordinate 60,513, forward strand.
GTGTGCCGGAGGTTCGAGCTTCCCACCGCGCTTTGCTCAGCCCGCGCGCGGGAGATCGCCACCACAGCGCAGCGCATGATTGCCCGCAAGAAAATTGCCTGAACTGCCAAACCGAAGGAGATATCACCATGCCGCTAATCGAAGTCAATCAAACCCGAAAGGTCCTCACCAGCGTTCGGCTGGACGAGTCCATTCTCAGCCAGATCAATCAGTATGCCGCCTTCATCAAGGCGTCGCCCGATGAAGTCATCAACAAAGGCCTCGAATATCTCTTCTCCAAAGATCGTGATTTCGCGGCCTTCAGGAGCACCGACGAACCGCATCGCGCTCCTGAGTTGCTTCGCCCACGGAAAGCGGCCTCGCCCAATGGGTCGAAGCCGTTGCCCAGGGAGCCCCTGAACGGCGCAGAACCCGCGGCATCCGTGACGGGGTTGAAGGCATGAACCTCCATCGGAATCAGTGGCAGGGCCACTGCGGCGCTACGCGCCGGAAGAAGATTGACACTCCACCCCTAGAGGTGTCGTGCAGGTATACCAACGTAAACCCACACAAACAGAAGGAGATACGCTAACGCCGGTATACGCAGGTATACCGGCCCGGAGACAGCACTATGGCTATCGTCCAGCCGAAGAAAGCCGCGAACAAAACCGTCTTTCGGAACACCACGCGCTGTATGAAGTTGACAGAAGACGAGGCGCGTCTGGTCGATGAGTTCGCTACGGCAAAGGGCGTGGCGCGGAGTGAATGGATGCGCGATGTCATCCTGCGCGAACTCCGCGCCGCGCCTGCCACGAGCCCGTCCCTTTCGGAAATCGTTGGCGTCCGTTTACTCCTCGTCAACGTTCTGCGACCGTTGGCAGCGGGTCAGAAACTTGCCCCCGAAGCCTTCGACAAGTTGCTCGAAAACATCAGCACAGCCAAGCACGAGCTGGCCGGCAAGCTTGCGGTCGAGATCAAGGAATAGATGATGACAAACACGACATGGGGACGCAAAGAGACGATCGTTTGGCCGTACTACAGGCCGCTCTACACCTATGGAACGATCCTGCTGTCCATCGTTCTGACCGGGCTGTTTGTGTACTGCCGGTTCAGCTTCACACATAAACCGTTGCAGGGTTTTTATGCGCCCCTGTATGTCCGCACCGCCCTGATTGGTTCGCTTCGTCCGACCTATCGCGAAGACCACAGAGTGCTCTTCATTGCGGGGCACGGCTTGCCCCCGGCACCGGCCACCAACGATAGTCTGGCGGCTGGAAAAACACAGGAGAACGGACCTGCGGCCATCCCCCTTGCTCTATCGGAATCGGCCAGGCAGAAGGGGTACACCGTGATCTTCCGTGGCCCTGTCCGCAGCTACATGGACTCCCGCCTCAGTGCCTTTCTGAGAGCGACCGTATACGACGGCAACACACTCATCGCTGTGTACAGACCATCCTTGCTCCCGGGCGCCGGACTCTTCGTTGTCCTGCTTCCGTTTGCCGTCGCCAAGGACGTGAAGCGACAGAAAGAATTGAAGTATGGTCGCAGGCTGAAGGGCCCTGAGAAAGTGATGCCGAAAGAGTTCAACCGAGCCGTCGGCGGCGACGGAATCGGGTTCAAGACCGATGACATGAAGGAGATGATTCGCATTCCCGCGCGGGCCGAAGCCCAGCACATGCAGATCATAGGCGACACAGGCGCAGGCAAGTCGGCCTTGATTTTCCAGGTCCTCCGCCAGATCAGCGCGCGCGGTGATTCGGCCATCGTCTACGACCCGGCGCAAGAGTATGTGAAGCGCTTCTATCGCCCCGATCGCGGCGATGTAATCCTGAATCCGCTCGACAAGCGCGCCCCCTTCTGGGGTCCAGCCGAGGAGCTTCGCACGCGTTCCGAGGCAAAGGCCCTGGCCGTCTCGCTGTTCCAGCCGCCGCAGGATCGCAAGGGTGAGTTTTTCATCGAATCGCCGCAGAAAATCTTCGCGTTCCTGATGGCGTATAAACCCACTCCCGATGAGTTGGTGAGGTGGATGTCCGACCCGGAAGAGATCGACCGCAGACTGAAAGGCACCGAGCACGCGCACTTGATCGACCCGAAGGCGCACCAGCAACGTGCGGGTGTGCTTGGCTCTCTTGGGCTGGTCGCTGACAGCCTCCGTCTCCTTCCAAAGAAGGAGGAAACCAGTCGCGCATGGACCGCCACAGAGTGGGCTGAAAAGCGGCAGGGGTGGATATTCCTCACCTCGCTTCCCGCCGAGCGGGAAGCCCTTCGCCCCTTACAAAGCTTGTGGATTGATTGGCTGGTTCTGCGCTTGTTGATCGAACCCACTGAGGGACAGAAGCGCGTCTGGTTTGTCATTGACGAACTGGCGAGCCTGCAGAAGTTGCCGCAGCTCCACACCGCCTTGACCGAAAGCAGGAAGGCAGACTGCCCCGTGGTGTTGGGCTTCCAGGGCAAGGCCCAGCTTGAATACCTTTACGGCCATCTCGCCGAAGTCATGCTGTCGCAACCAGCAACGAGTGTTTGGCTCACGACGAAGGAACCCAATGCGGGTGAGTGGGTGTCGAAGTTCATCGGTTCCGTGGAAGTCGAACGGCTCCGTGAGACGCACTTCGATGGGACGCGCACAGGTCGAAACTTCACGCTGGATCGTCAGATCGAGCCCCTGGTGATGCCGTCTGAAATCTCCGGTCTCCCTGTCCTCCGCGCCGTGATGAAGTACCAGAACTATGTGACTCAATTCGCGTTCCCATATTTCACCATGCCGCAAGTCGCCAAGGGCTTCGAGCTGCGGGAGCGTGCCGACGATATGCTTCCTTACCACCCTCGAAATTCGGAGAACGGCGAGGCAGACGTGCCCTCTTCCGAACTGAAACAGGAGCCGCAGGCACCTGTCGCGCCGCAGACGCAGGAAACATTGAATACCCCCGCCATGCAACAAGAACCTATCGCGCCTCTTGAGGTAGACGAGCCGCAAAACCTCATCTTACGCGGATAAAGGACTGCCATGCTCACCATCTCCAAACCGTTATCAGCAAGCCAGGCGCAGACCTATCATGCCAAGGAGTTCACTGCCGCAGAGCAGAATTACTGGAAGCAGGGCGATACGATCCAAGGCGAATGGCAAGGCCAACTCGCCGACAAGTTCGGCCTCGCCGGTGGCGTCGGTGCGGAGGAGTTTACCCGTCTGTCGGTAGGTCAACATCCCCACACTGCCAAGCAACTGATTCAGCATCGCAAGGTACAAGAGTATCAATCGCAAGAAGGCAAGACGATTGCCCCGGTGGAGCACCGCGCCGGATGGGACGCCACCTTTTCAGCGCCCAAATCGGTCTCCTTAACGGCGTTAGTCGGTGGCGATGACCGTGTACGGGAAGCCCATCGCGAAGCGGTGACGGTCGCGCTGAAAGAACTGGAGAACTACACGCAGGCGCGCATCGGCGGCAACCAAGCTGCAGAAACGACCGGGCAATTTGTAGCAGCGAAGTTTGAACATGATACCGCACGCCCGGTCGATGGCTACGCCGCGCCGCAGCTCCACACCCACGCCGTCGTCTTCAACATGACGGAACGGGAAAACCGAACGATGCGGGCACTGCAACCGCAGGGACTCTTCGACTCCCAGCAGTTTGCCACAGCGGTGTATCAATCTCATCTGACCTACCAACTTCGCAGCTTTGGTTATGAAATCGAGGCGGGAAAGAGTGGAGCGCCAGAAATCAAAGGCTACTCACAGGAATATCTTGATGCCTCCAGTCCCCGGCGTCAGCAGATCGAGGAGGCGATTGCCCGTAGCGGCTTCAGCGGGCCGGAAGCCGCGCAGATTGCCGCCCACAACACGCGCGACCGCAAAGGCATTCTCTCGCCATCCGAGGTGTTGGCCGCGCATCAGCAGATTGCCGCCGAGTTCGGCAATCAGGCCGACCGGGTAGTGGCCGAGGCGCGGGAGCGGAGGCAGGGACAGTCGCAGGAGAGGCCACCAGAGCAGCGCCAGCAAAAGGCGCAAAGCGCGGTGACGTTTGCCCGCGACCGCAGCTTCGAGCGTGAGGCCGTGACGGACGAACGTGCGCTCTTCGTCGATGCCATGCGACGGGGCATGGGCGAAACCACCTACCCGGAAGTTCGGTCCAGTTTCGAGGCACGGGTCGTCTCCGGTGAGTTCCGCGCCGTTACCGGCCAGAAGCACGATACGGGACGCCACTTCACCACAGCCGCAACCATCAGGGCCGAAAAGGAGATCGTGCAAAAGATGCAGGATGGCAGGGGGCGTTCCGCACAGATCATGACGGTGGAGCAGGCCATCCCACTTACCGAGACTCGCCCTCACCTCAATCGTTCGCAGCGGCTCGTCATCGAGCAGGTGCTTACTTCCTCAGACCAAGTCCAGGGATTGCAGGGCCGGGCAGGCTCGGGAAAGACAGAATCACTCGCGAACATTCGGCAAGGCGCGGAGCAGAATGGGTATACGGTCGAGGGCTTCGCACCCACGTCCCGCGCCGCCGCGCAGCTCCGCGACGCCGGCATTCCCGCCGACACCTTGCAAGGCTTCCTGGCTCGCAGCCGGAACACCACCGAGCCAACACGAAAACATCTCTACTTGGTCGATGAGTCTTCGCTGGCATCGACCCAACAGATGCGGGACTTTCTCAGCAGGATGGGCACCGATGACAAGGTGTTGCTCATTGGCGACGCCCGCCAGCATCAGGGCGTCGATGCCGGCAAACCATTTGAGCAGTTGCAGCAGGCCGGGATGCAGACCGCCCAGCTTGACCAGATCATGCGCCAGAAAGATCCGGCGTTGCTGAAAGCCGTCGAGCATCTGTCGAAGAACGAAACCGCGATCGGCGTTCAAATGCTCCAGCAACAAGGACGAGTGACCGAGATTGCCGACCCCGCGCAGCGCATCGAAGCGATCGCGAAACGCTACGCGGCCCATCCTGAAAACACCATCATCGTCTCGCCCGACAACGCTTCGCGCCGGGCGATCAACCAGGCCGTCCGGCAGGAACTACAGGCTCTCGGGTCGTTAGATAAGGAGGATCATGCCGTGCGCGTGCTAACGCCGCGCTCGGATATGACCGGCGCGGATCGCGCGTGGGCAGCACGCTATCAGGCAGGGGATGTGCTGCATTACACGCGCGGCAGCAAAGAGCTTGGCATCCAAGGTGGGAGCTACGCCCAGGTTGTGACGACTAACCCCCAAGACAATCTCCTCTCCGTGCGAAAGGAGACCGGCGAACAAGTCATCTATGACCCATCACGGCTACGCGGCATCTCCGCTTATCGCGAGATGGAACGAGAGTTTGCCATCGGCGAGAAAATTCAAATGACAGCTCCGAATCGTACTCTTGGGATCGCCAACCGCCACCTCGGCACGCTCCAGCAGATCGACTCTGACGGGAAGATGACCGTTCGCATGGACGGCGACAAACAGAAAACCGTGACGTTCGATCCGCGCGATATGCGGCACTTCGATCATGGCTACGCCGTCACCTCGCACAGCTCGCAGGGGCTCACGGCCGAACGTGTCCTCGTGAACATGGACACCGAGGCCCACCCCGAACTTATGAATCGACGCCTTGCATATGTTTCCGTTTCGCGCGCCTCGCACGATGCGCAGATTTTTACCAACAATGCGGGTACACTCGCCGAAACTCTCAGTCATGACGTTACGAAGGCTTCGGCGATCGACTTTGGAAAGGTCCAGACTCCGGTTATGAGCGTGGGATTGGAACAGACCCCGGCCTTGAAGCAGACGGCCGCCGCCGGCATTGCGTTAGCTCTTTGAAGTCGGGATATCTGCACTGAAGGAGGTACGCCTTAATCCATCCTTGCTCACAACGAAAACTAATGGCACTCCAGTATGATTGCGATCATGAAGGAACGATTTGAAGGTGTCGGCCGCGGAAACCTCATTTCTGCTTTACTCCGTCAAGAATTCATCTGCGGCGATCTGGCGATCGCAGAGCGATTTGCCTCAGCTGGAGCCCTTCGCGAGTTCGCGGCTGGGCACGAGTTGATCAAAGAAAATGGGGAGGATAACGATCTATATCTTTTGCTTTCAGGTTCTGTTGCGATCATCATCAAAGGTGTTCAGGTAAATACCCGCGTTGCCGGGCAGCACGTCGGTGAAATGGCTGCGATCGAGCCGTCGCAGAAACGATCAGCAACTGTTGTGGCCCAAGATACGGTCGTTGCTCTTCAAATCAGCAGTGTCGATCTCATGGCTCTCGGTAATGACTTTCCACGGATCTGGCTACCGATCGCACGGGTACTCTCCAGAAGGCTGTTCGAGCGCAATGATCTCTTGACGCCTCCAAATGAGTCGCCCCGCCTTTTCATAATCTCTTCTGCCGAAGCTCTCAAAGTCGCGTATGAAGTAGCAACGCAGCTGGAACGCACCGCTCTCCCCACAGTGTGGGCTCATGGAACATTTTTTGCGGGCCAGTACACCTTGGAAGCGTTGGAGAACGCCGTGATGCAATCCGACTTCGCGGTGGCTATCGCGCAGGCTGACGATATCGTAGAAAGTCGCGACAGTTCGCGCCCGACGGTTCGCGACAACGTTATTTTCGAGCTCGGACTCTTCATGGGCCACTTGAGTCGGCATCGGGCCATCCTTTTACATCCGCGTGTTCCGGACCTGAAGCTACCCTCGGACGTCAATGGTCTGACGCTTGCCTCGTATGCACCAGGTAAAGCCGAGGATCTATCCGCTCGCCTCACAGCCCCGTGCCATGAGATTCGGAAGATTATAGAAAGACTTGGTGTTCGCACGCGCACTTAGGTATTCACAGAACTCTGCGTTTGCGGCGCTCTTGCGGAACTTCGGGCCTTACCTCGATAAACACCGATCCGGGTCGATAGAGTCCGCTGCTATCGCAGATCGTCGTGGATAGTGCAAGTCCAGAGTTGCCGTTGAGCCGGAGAATCATTAACACCAAAAAATTAGCGCCAACCTCTGGATCCTCCAGTATCGAGCGCATCGTTCGAAGATCCCGTCCGCTCGGAACCGGAGCAAAGCACGGATGGGAATGCCATTCACCGAAGTAGTTAAATCGCGTGCAATCATCTCCCGTACGCGCGAAGAAAGCCTCAAGCTGCTCTTTGTGCTGCGCAGGATCACGGACGAACTCTGCTACGGTACCGCTACTCTGTTGCACTGTGGCTTCCACTATTTTGAAAGTCTCCCCGCCGATGTGTTCTGCAAACAGGAGCCCTCCAGTCTCGCGCTTTGCGCAACGGCGGAGCTCTAAGACCATTCTTTCGGCAACATTAGCTGGCACTAGTATTTGCATTCGGATACTCACCAATTAGCTTAAGCACACGTTCGATTTCAGCTCGTTTCTCTTCGTCGCTGTATATTATGCCCGTCGCTTCTTGTGGTGGCCCGACATCTATTGGTCGAGTCTCGAACGGTTGATCGAATATCCAGCCCGCCCGCAAACCGATCATATACACCCCAAAGGGATAAGCCGACGGCGTCCGCGGCAATAGAGTATCAATCGCCGACAACGCCATGTGAGCAGCGATGACGCTGACTTCAGCATCATTCGCGATTGCAGGGTTCTCTTCATCGCCTTCGTACCGGCCTTGTGGCCTTCCTACAAGTTGTCCTTGTTCGTTAGACCAATGGAGAATGCTTTGACGCATGGTCGCGGGATCTGGTTCGAGGTCTGGTCGAGAACGTGCAACAAAGCCCCCGTATCCGCCGCCGAAGACCTCGCCCCAAATCAAGGTGCGCCGAGCAAATGTTGCAACGGAGCTAAGGTAATTAAAGGCCGTTGAGGCTGCGGTTGCGTCAACGAGCAGGTCGCAAGTGGCGAGCACTTCCATCAAGGTTTCGACATTCCTGCTGGATTCTTGACCACCGAGACTTCTCTTATAGCGCTCGCATAGCGCTCCTGGGCGAATGTATTGAACCTTTTCCGACAACGCATCAACTTTGTGCATGGTTACTTCGCGCCAGTCGAGGTCGTTCCGTACGAGATTTTCTGGAAGAAGGATGTCATCGTCGACCAGAACGAATTTCTCTACTCCGCTCCGTGCGAGCATAGCTGCAATCTTGCTACCGAGGGAGCCGCAACCAATGATCGCCACTTTCCGTTCAGCTAAGACAATATGATCATGGTCGAGACGCGAAGGCGATGATGGCTCGAGTACGACGGCCAACCGCTTAGCTTTTGTTGAAAAAGCTAGATCGAAAGCGCTGACGGTGGCGTCTTTGATCACCAATAAAAGGTCGCCTCCGTTCGTATCGACACCTGCACGTTGGAATTCTTCTCGAAGTGCCGTGGCATCTTCAGATTGCGGCAGTTCCACGTTAGCCGGCCAGCGAATGAGCTTCGCATCAAAGATCATGTTGCTCGTTAACATGGCCGGAGGCAACTGTGCATTCCATTGAGAATTGCTTTCACCTGCACTAGCCAAAACGAACGTCACGGCACCCTTGCGAAATATGGCCACAACGGTTCCCGGAATCATCGCATTCTCCCGAAGACCGATAAGCATATCTTGGCCATCCGAAGTGATAAAAATGCGGTTTGGCAGAGTACGGAGCCGCTGTCCAAGGCTGTCTTTGTGACGCGACGCCACATCCGGACCGCCGAGCGATAGTTGTTCTTCCCCTGTCAGGAGGTTGTACGCGCTTTGGAGCATGTCCGCTCCAGTTAAATCAGGATGCCAATTATCGGGCCCGAACTCTAGACAGAGTTCACCCCCTGCACCATATTGATGGCTCGACCAACGCTCTTGTTCGCCCCGCGGCAGTACCAATGGGGGAGAGTTGGGAAAATGATCTGGATAACGAAGCGTGACAGGATAGGTCCGTTCGTTGGTCACAATATCAGCATCCCAGCAAAGATGACTTCCATCTAAGCGGAGGCCGATTGGATGGAGCCAATCGACGGAGCCGGCCAACGTGTCAATTACCAGTCTCTCCTGTGCACTTCTTGCCGGATTCTCGACCCACCAGATCATGCAAAACCATCCGGCTTAGTGGGTCCTGTCCTCCGTGCAGGGAAAGTGTATGCAGACGCGGTCACAGTCGCAGCAGGCTTCAAGAGACTTGCTTCCATATCCCTCGCAGCCTTCGCAGCTTTGTCGTTTTTCTTTGACAGTTCTTCGACACAGGTTGGGTAGTCGAGACCAGCTCTCTTACGCGAAGTTCCGAAGACATCCCTCACTGCTTCGGTTGCCTTCGCATATGCCGTCGACCCAATCGCCGTTTCGTCTGCCTTGCAACGGCCCTGCTCCTCCTCGGCCTTCAGAACAGCGCGGCTCACTGAGCAACGGACGAGTTCTCCTTTCATCCCCAGGCGTGTCGCGTTTATAGGGCCGAACTCGAAACCGATCTGGAGTCCAAGACTGGAAGCATCCGATCCATCGTTTTTCAGTTTTTCCTGCGCCAACTTAAAGCTGCTACGCATACCAGCCGAACATAGTGTTAGGTTGCTAATGGTTTCCTCTTCATCCGTGGTTTGGGCCGTTCCCTCGACGGACAAGCCGTGCACGCAATCCCCAATGAAGCGTACCTTTCGGCCTTTAAAGTCGGTATGTAAAACGTCATCGAGTTCGCTACGCAATACATGAAGGACACGAACAACATGCTTTGAGTTTTTGTCATCGCTTACGTTTTTCGACACATAAGCGGTAAACCCGTCCAAGTCCGCATAAATCGTTGCGCCATCCTGACGCCGCGAATTTTTCGCAGATAGGGTTTCAAGATCAAGTGTGGAGAAGGGCGGAGTATGCGCGGAGAAATCAAAACTGCCAATAGGACTATTGGACAGATCCTCCTTCCACTCCTTAATAATCTGATCTGCGGTTACCCCGAGCTTCGCCTTCTCCTCGCACTCCTCGATTTCCTTCGGTGAGAGGGCCGTAGCATCCTCGTTCGGGACCTGCGTCAGCGAAATCGCCTTGCGTGCTTTGTTCGTAAGATAAATCCCGGTACGATCGCCGCCCATGGCGCGTTTCGCGGCATGATTAGCCGGCTCGCCCAGAAACAACGGTTCACGATGTCCTCGCCGCCCGTTATTCACAGCCAAGGCCTTACCCGTATCAATACCAACTCGCACCTTTGCGGAAGGATGGTCAGCGTCTTCACCAGTCTGGGCTAATACGTCGATAATCAACTGAGCGATCGCAACGGATTTCCGTACCCTGGCCGCCTCAGAGTCATAAGGCTTGGCCACAACTGAGTGAAGGCGCTGATTGTGAAAGTCGACGAAGATCGACTCCGTCCGCTGCAGAATGCGGTATACAGCCCGATAGTGCAGGTTGAGGAATCTCAGCGTTCGCTTGTGGCAGGTCTCACCCTCGGAGCTGGTTACATTCAACATCTCCGACACATTGAGAATGTCCGCGTATAGATGAACGCCGTCGACGCGATACGCCACGTTCATCGGAAGGCCGGTGAGGTCGGTGTCCCGTACATACTCTCGGATCTCGACATCTTTCGCTGGCAGCTCGGCTAAACGTGCCTCAATCCGCTTTCCAGCGCGATCTTTGTTCCAGGTTCTCGTCCCCATCTTGGCTTGCTCCAATCCATCTCGATGTGCCCGATTTGATTACCGGTTCGGTACCATCCCATTATACGTCTATAAACTAGACGGGTCTAATAAGTATACTGTTTCTGCATATGGAGAAGATAGAAAAGACGGTGGAATCAGCAACTTCGAGACGCTGGGGTCAGGAAAGGCGATTCGAATTCGTCGATTTTAGACTACTCTGGGATGGCCGTCTCAATCGTTCAGATCTAACCTCATACTTTGGGATTTCCGTTCCTCAAGCGTCCATGGATCTCGCGCAATATCAGCAGCTTGCGCCGGGGAATATGATCTACGATAAGCAACAAAAGGCGTATGTAACGGGGTCCTCATTTCGCCCAGTAGTCGAGCCATCGAACGCCTACTCCTTTCTAAACTCCGTTCGCCAGGTTGAAGCTGGAATGTTGCCCAAAGAATCCACTTTCCTTGGGTGGTATCCGCCGAATGGTCTCGTGCGCCTGCCAACCAGGCGGGTAGAAGTAGGCATTCTCAGGCAAGCGCTGATGTCAATTCGGAGCAATTCTAAAATCGCAATACGCTACCAATCCATGCACCATCCCGATCCCGCCGTGCGCTCCATAAGCCCCCACGCGATCGTCTTCGACGGGGTGCGTTGGCATCTTCGCGGGTACTGCTATAGGCATCAAGAGTTCCGCGATTTCGTCTTATCCCGAATCACGGAGGTCGTGATTGAGGACAATCACGGCATGGATTCAGTGCAGGATGATTCTTGGCAACGGCAAGTGGCCCTGGTCTTGGCTCCGGCTCCGCACCTTTCCCAAAGTCAACGAGACGCCATCGCCATCGACTATGGAATGGACGACCAGGGGAAGCTCCGGATCGAAACGCGAGAAGCGTTGCTGCTCTACTTGCTGCAGCAACTGCCTCTCTATAGCCCCGTCGGGCGTTGCCGACACAATCACATCGTGCTTGATAACCGCGAAGATCTCCAACCCGTCATTGAGCATTTAGGAATTGACATTGATTGATGATATGAGGATAGGACCGATGCGTATTAGTGCCGACCCTCGACGCCAAGATATTAACGCTTGACTCTCGGCGGCTCGTATTCCAGGTCGCGCTTCAATACTCCCCATTCCGTCCGGAGTACGTCTTGCGTTAGGTCCCCGAGATCACTAGCCAGCTTGTGCGATGATGCACCGTTATCGTCATTATTGATGATCGCCTCTAGGAGTGAGATTAGCTCTGGATAACGTACATCGCTTTTGTTCATGAGCAATTTAGTCTTCGTCGCCAGTTCAAATGTTCGCCGCAACTCAGTCGTTTCCGATCCGTTTCGTATTGAGAGCAGTACCCCCGCCAGTTCCGAAGTCGCATCGCGAAGATTGTTGATCCACTTTTCACGGAAGTCCGCCAGCTTCATGCGCGACGCGAGGCCGTTCTGTTCCTTTGCATTTTGCCTGCTCACCCGAAGAGTGACCACGACCCCGCTTAGAGCAACCAGGGCCCCGATGATGGTGGCGATTGGAACCGCGTACGCTATACCTGTGAATGGAGGAGGTGGTAGTAGGGTGCTCACTCCCGACTGCGGAGTATGGTTCTCCGGCGTTGGCGCTGCCGAATGACTAGGAATCCTCGACGCACTGAACGCCATGCTGGCGAATGGAAAGATCGAAACCGCATAAAGGAAGAAAGCTGCTGCCGTAAGGAGCAGGGTTGGCTTACAGCGCTTCGCCTTAACATTACAAACGTACGCATTGACGGCGATCTGACTCGTGACGTCCCTCAAAGACTCTTCATCAGAGAGTGAAGCAAGAGACTCTCCCGCTCGAACAAAGTCACCACCGAACTCTTCTGCGATATGGCAAAAGAAAAATCTTGAATGAGGCTGTCGTAGATGCAACTGCGGATGGATCACCCGAACCCCGAGAACTATCGCAGCAACCGAACAAACGAGAGACAAGCCCGTGATAACGCAAACGCCAGCTAGTCTCCAAGGAAACCCAAGGGCGGCAAACTCCGCAGCCTTCGTAAACTCCGATATCAGGAAGCCAACCAGGACGCCATTGATGCCTATAGCCACTTGGGCCTTCGCGTCGAACGCACGAATCTGTCCCTTTACTGCCTCCAGCAAACCCCACGAACGGTCAAAATCCACAGGCAGCCATTCCTTTCAACCCACACAATATGTTATGACACCGCCATTGCCCGGAGAGCCCAATGAGCCTGAAGGACGAATTAGAGGATGAAGTTCAAGAGATTGTCTCAACGCAGTGGAATGTGCGCAAGGGACGAGCGGTGCCTGATCCTGAAGACATCCAACTCGGAAACCATGCTTCCGAGCTCGTGGCTACCGTGTTGTACGCAGATCTCGCGGATTCAACCCTCATGGTGGACGAACAGACATTCAATGTTGCGGCGGAAGTTTACAAGTCGTATCTGGCATGTGCAGCGCGCATCATCAAAGCGAATGGGGGGAGCATCACGGCTTACGACGGGGATCGCATTATGGCAGTCTTTATTGGCGATCGGAAGAATACCAGCGCCGCGAAAACCGGCCTCCAAATTACATGGGCCGTAAATAAGATCGTGAATCCTGCCCTTTCGGGCCAGTACGGCGTTGGCGCATATCAGGTTCGTCATGTCATTGGAATCGACTCAAGCTCCCTGCGAGCGGCCCGAATCGGAGTCCGTAACGACAATGACCTCGTATGGGTAGGCCGCGCGGCAAATCACGCAGCAAAACTCAGCTCGATTACCGACAATCAGTCTGCGGTCTACATCTCTAAAACTGTTTACGACGCCATGCACGAAACCGTAAAACTGGGTGGTAATCCCAAACGTAGCATGTGGACCTCTACAACATTTGGCGGGCGGAACATCTATCGGTCGAACTGGCAGTGGTCACTTGACTGAGCTGTTGTGGAGTCTCGACGAGCCCACTCCCAAGACGATTGGCAGCCGTTTACCGTAACTTGCTGTTGCCGTATTTTTGAATCCAGCCTGCGACATCAGCATAGTCCTTTAGCGAAAGCTGCAGTTCGTGCTTTTGTTGCAATGCCCGGGCATCCTTCGAGTACGTAGACGTTGTGACAAGCATTGCACTGTTCGCCTGATAGTCGTGCAGAGTGCCGTACAGTCCCCGTACCAGTTCCACTCCAATCTTGCGATCTCCTCTATATTTCTTCACTTCGACTAGACAAAGCAACTTTGCTATCGGCGTCTTGATATATGCCAGTATGTCTTTCCCGCCATCGCGCGTCGCGGGAGTGAGCTGTACCTCATAGCCCATATCATCCAACAATTCTGCGATCATCTCCTCATACTGCCTGGGAGAAAGCTCAAACACATCGGATGGGTGCTTCTTAAGACGCTCTATTACTGCCTGATTTGCTGTGATAATGAGCGGCTTGGCTACCGCGACTAGCTCTCGCCTTTCGGGTAAAGACAAATCCTTAATGTTGTAGAGATGGCCGGCAAGAACTGCTTTGAGTTGCGCCGCGCTCATTGAACGGGCCAAACTCGTCAGCGTCACCAAAGAAAGGGGATGGCCGTTAGCCGCACGAAGAAGCTCAAGAATCGATTCCTGGCCCAACTGTTCATTTCTGACAGTTCTTTCAAGCCACCTTCGTGCATCGGAGTCGGGTAGTCGCTCCAATCTCAGCACCCGCTCGCCTCGTGGAAACTTGAGTTCGACGCGACTGGTCACTACAACATTACGGATAAGTTTGTAATTGATTGCGCGAGAATACAGTTCCTGTACTCTAGACTCCGTCACGCCATCGGCGCCATCGAGCACTAATGTGACTCCGCGACGATCTCTTCCTGTGATTTCACGCGCGTCGAGCGCAGTTCTGAAGTCGGGCGTGTTCTCTGCCCATTCGTGACAGTCCACCCATAAAGGCGGTACTCGTGATTCATGCGCAAAGAAATCTGCGACCAAAGCGGTCTTTCCGATTCCCGCCTCTCCAACCACAATAATTGGGATATCAGGAGAGTAGGGGTCGCGAGCATTGACCTCCCGTTCCAGCCAGTCCAGTTCGTCGCCGCGACCGAAGAGCAGTTGCGCAAATCGGTTCGAGAATAGCTGTGTATTTGCCATCTTTGAGAGTAGGTCGCATTATAGCGTCCAGGCGGGGACTCCAATGACTGCCCGCCGGGGAGGCAAGCGCCCCACCCGACTGTCAGCTTATCTCAGTAGCAACGTGGGATCCGGTGATTGGAGCAGGTTTTCCATGGTTATGAGATGGAGCTTGGGGCCTTGCGAGTCTTTGGCCATCTCCATGGCGGCCGCCGTGAACGATGAAGAAGTAATGAGCACAGCCGCGTCCGCTTTGAATAGAGTAGCTGCACCGAACAACGCCATTACGTCCTTAATCGACACGCGACTTTGCCGGCTAAACTTTTTCATCTCAAAGACCATAGTGGATCGGTCGTATGGAGATTGAGCAATGAGGTCAACTCCGTATAGGGCAGGTTCATCTGGTCGCTTAGCTTCGAATCCAAAACTTTTCAACCAACCAATCAGAAGCTCTTCGAACTCCATTTGAGACATGGCATCGAAATAGGCGGGATCAGAGTGATATGTCTCCAGTTTCTCTTGAAGCGAGAAATAGCGCGAGAGCGGTTGTTCCTCTTCAACGCTAAACCTTTTCAGTCGATCCGAGATGGAAATAAGATCCGTCTCAATGTCACCAGAGAGTGTGACGAAAGGAATGAGCCGCAATTCCGCCGGCAACGATTCTGGATCATTGCCAACAATCAATACAGGTTTACCCGCGCCAATCGCCATCCCCGTTTCATAGAATACGGTCGCGCTGGCAGCGTTGATAAAAGTAATAACGATGTTTGCCCGTTTGATTTGAAGGCCAATTTCTGATGCCCAATCATGACCAGCAGCTAAATCCATTGGGTCCAGGATCTCCAATTGCGGGTTCTCCCGCATTCGCAGTTTTAGCCGATCTACTAGAATCCGATCGCGGTCGTAGCTATATGACAAAAACACGCGTTTCATCGAGCCTCCAATGCGCGACTCACGGCCCAAAACTCATGCAGAAGATTCTGCTCGGCCGCCTGCTCATCTGCCGTTTCGGGGCCGTACGTAGTCAGGTGTTCGAGGGCGGCCTTGCACCTCAACAGCTTTACGTGGAGGAGTTCACCAATTTTGTGGCTGGTGGCTGCCTCGGCTGCTGCGCGAAGACGGCTGAGGTCCTGAGCTGACACGTGCTCACGATGAACGGTAAGACTCCAGCCATCGCGCGATTTATGAGCCCAGCGTTGCACCGCCGGGCGGTATGCACCCGCCCCTACAGCTTCGAACATTGAGATCGCAATACTCTGAAACTCTCCCGCAGTCCAAGGGATTGCACCAAGCTCTGCCGGTTCGATACTCTCCATATCGTATGCATACAGTATCCCGTGCTGCGTCAACCTGAGCAGCGAATCCACCAACACAGCGGCCAGTTGCTTCGGGTCGATTTCATGCACGGCGTTGATCAAAGTGATGAAATCATAGGCTTTTCCCGGCAGCATCTCGCTGAGGGCAGAAAGATTGCCGACTTCCATATGGTGGGCTTGCAGCCCGCTTGCCGATGCGATTTTTTCCGTTCCACGCAGGTAGGCATCCATGCGATCAAAACCGGTGTAAGCAATCTTGCGACGCTCAGCCTCCGCAAATCCCTTCTGCACGCCGGTTAAGATCTGGCCCTCTCCGCACGCGAGATCCAACCAACTCACTGTCTGGCTGGCCGGGTTCGACACCAAACCCGCCAACAGCGTCAAGCTCGCTTGATGTTGTGGCCAAACTCTCCCGGGTTCGCTAATCGCGTTTGAGGCTGCGATGGTATCCATCTTCAATGATTGTACAAAGGCACCGTTGAAGAGGACGCCATCTCCAACGCACTGTCGAGTTTGAGCCGACCTGGGAACTGTAGGCTCTGCCCCGATTCGTGCGGCGCAAGGGCAATTCCCAGTCTTCCGCGCTGAGCTTCACCCTCACGTCTTAATGAAAATTACGCGACGGTGCAGCCACACTCCCCATGTCCAACGGTCGGACGGCGGATGCTTTCACCGAAATCACCCCGTCCTGATTTTGGAGAACGCCTTCAATCAGCAAAAACTTCTGTTTCGTTACTGTCATACGATTTCCCTCGTAGAGCTTCGGATGGATGATCGCATTCGAAATACCTGTTTCATCTTCGTTGCTCAGAAAGATAAAGCCGCTGGCCGTACCAGGCCTCTGGCGAGCGATCACAGCGCCCGCAACTCGGACAAACGTCCCATCTGGTACGCCTCTCAGATCAGCCGCACACATGATGCCCGCACTGTCCAGCTCGGCCCTTTTGTAGGCCATCGGGTGCGGCCCCAGGGTAAACCCTGCAATGAAGAAATCCGCCTCTAGTCGCTCGTTGATTTTCATGCGCACGAGCGGCGCAGATGGGTCAATCTCAAATTCATCCGGCGTGTTCGTGAACAGAGGGCCGACATCCTGCCCGGCACGTTCCGCTCGCCATAATGCAGTGCGTCGGTTGTGCAACTCCCCCGTCCAGTTGAAAGCGCCCACGCTTGCCAAGAGGGTCAGTTCGTTCCTCCGGATCGACGGTATACGACGCTTCAGGTCATATTCGGAAGTGAATGGCCCGGCATCCCGACGCGTCGAGGCAATGGCATTGCCGGTGTCCTGCCGAAGCCCCTTCACATACCGCAGTCCAATCCGTACAGCGAATGGATCGGTGTGCCGGCTGCGACTGTCCTCGTCCAATTCCTCCAGAGTGCAGTTCCAGTCGGACTGTTGCACGTCGATGGGCCGCACCTTCAGACCATGCCGCTTGGCATCGTTGATTAGTGTGGAAGGACTATAAAACCCCATCGGCTGATTGTTCAGAAGGGCGCAGAGATAGGCGGCCAGGTAATAAAACTTCGTATAGGCGCTCGTATACGCGATGGACGCGAAGCTGTGGGCATGTGATTCGGGAAACATGAACTCGCGCACGGTGGACAGCACCCGCATTACCTCTGCCTGCTGTGCAGCATCGAAGCCGTTGGCCGTCATCCCTTCAAGAAGCCGCGTCTGGAGTCCGGCAAGAACGGCATCCGACCGCTTGCCTCCCATCGCCTTGCGTAGCTCTTCGGCTTCGCCTCCGGTCAGGTTCGCGGCGACCATGCCAATCCGCATCACCTGTTCCTGAAAGAGCGGTACGCCCAGCGTCCGTTCGAGGAACGGTTTGAAGGAGGGGTGCAGATACGTGACAGGTTGGCGGCCCAGCCGACGCTCGATATACGGATTGACGAACTTGCCCGTCACCGGGCCGGGCCGGATGATGGCGACTTGCATGGCTAGGTCGGCAAAACACTTGGGTCTAGTGCGTGGCAAAGCGGACATCTGTGCCCGAGATTCAATCTGAAACAAACCCACCGTATCGGCATCCGCGATGGTCTTGTACACGGCAGCATCTTGCGGGATCTGGGCGTAGTCGAGCGGTACGCCATAGTGTTTCGGCACCAGCTCACGGCAGTCGGTGAGGGCCGCCAGCATCCCCAGCCCAAGCACGTCGATCTTGACGATGCCCATATCGGAGCAGTCGTCTTTGTCCCACTGGACTACGGTTCTCCCGTCCATCGAGGCGCGTTCGATGGGAACGATGGAGGAAAGATGTCCCTGACAGATGACCATGCCGCCGGAGTGCTGGCCCAGGTTGCGGGGCAGATGCAACAGGTCACCGCATTTCTTCAGATAATGGGCGACACGCGCGTGGTTCATATCGAGATCCGCAGCACGAAAGGTCTTTTCCAGCGAATCACTCGGCCCCTTCCACTCCCAGGCGCTCATGAGCCCGGCGAGTTTCCCCGCAGTCTGCTCATCGAAGCCGAGCGCCTTACCGACCTCGCGTGACGCGGATTTGCTTCTGAAGCTGATGACATTAGCGGTCATCGCCGCGCCCTCCGCACCGTACCGCTGGAAGAAATACTGGATGGCACTCTCACGAGGCGTCCCACTGGGCGTGTCGATGTCAATGTCCGGCATCACGGTGCGCTCTTCGGAAAGGAACCTCTCAAAGAGCAAGTCCTGTCCTACCGGGTCCACGATGGTGATTTCGAGTGCGTAGCACACCACGCTGCTCGCGGCGGAGCCGCGCCCTTGCGCCAGAATCCCGTTG
Organism: Acidobacteriaceae bacterium; assembly: GCA_036498865.1. GTDB lineage: Bacteria > Acidobacteriota > Terriglobia > Terriglobales > Acidobacteriaceae > Edaphobacter. The sequence continues at coordinate 79,156 of DASYEU010000110.1, forward strand.
TCTTTGCAAAACCGCGCCAGGTCCCAGACGATGAGGAAATATCCGGCGAGCCCCCTGTCTTCGATCAAGCGCAGCTCACGCTCTGCCTGCCGTTTGGCTTTCTCATAAAGGGCCGCATCATTCTTCGGCAGATAGCGTAGCCGCATCCCTTCATCAACACGCTTGCGAAGAAACGAATCCATCGTCTCACCACCCGGCACCTCATAGGGCGGAAACTCATAGCCCATCTGCGTAATGTCGAATTGCAGGCGCGCCGACAACTCGCCGGTGTTTGCGATGGCTTCGGGGTAATCGTAAAAGAGTTCCTGCATTTCCTTCGTCGCACGCAGGTAGCGTTCGGCGTTGCGTTGCAGCAGCCGCCCGGAGTTGTCGAGCGTCGTGCGGTGACGAATGCAGGTGAAGATGTCGAGCACTTCGCGTTCGTAAGGCGTGGCATAAGCCACTCCACCCGTTGCCAGCAAAGGCAGGTTCAGGGAGCGCGCGATGCGAATAGCCGCACGGTTACGGTGTTCTCCCTCGCGGTCGAAGTGGCGTTGCAGTTCCACGTAGACATTGCCGTGTCCGAAGGCGTTTACCAGCCGTTCCACGGTCTGCCTCGCGGCATCATAACCACCCGCGGCCAGGGCCGCCGCCAGAGGCCCTTCATCGCCACCTGTTAGGAAAACGAGTCCTTCATTGAACTGTTCGAGATCATTGATCCATGCCGCGCCCTCCGCCTTCGTCGTCTCGCGGAGCTTGTATCGGGTGATGAGCCGAGAGAGATTCCGATAGCCGGTACTCGACTCCGCCAGCACCGGGAGACGTACAGGCTCAACCGCCCATTGGTGAGGTAGGTAAGCGGCAGGACGCAGACGTTGACCGAGATCGCCCACCGCGACCTCCGCTCCAATGTGCGCCCGCACACCATGCTTCTTACCTTCCATGTGAAACCGGACGGAGCCATAGAGACCATTGCGATCCAGTAGTCCCATCGCGGGCATCTCCAGATGCGCCGCCTGCTGCATCAGGTGCTCCGGTAGGGTCGCACCTTCGAGGAAACTAAACGCCGAGCGTGCATGGAACTCCACATACTTAGTCATATGTCCCCTGCACATACCAGCAGCGGGAGCGAGGATCAAAGGCGATACGGCACACGCGCTCGGTCGTGTTCGCCGTGAGCCGCACGTCCCATTCTTCCCTGCACCAGTTCGCCTGCGACCACCACTGTCCACTTACGCGCACCGGCCCGGCAGCCTCATGGATGTCATACGCCGTGGAGTTCCAATACACCCGCGCGGGCCGTTGGTTCACGAGCTGTACAGTGATCGTCTGTGGAGGCCGGCTGACACGCAGTGCAATGGGAATGGAGCGGCAAGATGCTCCTCCAGCGCGCGGCGCGAGCGGGGCAAACGGAGCCATATGAAAGGCGTTCGGCCTGTGATCGTCCGTCAGTTCAGGAGAGCCAACGCGATCATCGCCCAGCAGCTTGCGCAGATGTGCCAACAAGACTTCCGTCTGTCCTGGTTCCGGGGCCTGCGGCAGAAACAGACCGTGTTGCGCCCGGTAGGGTGCGGCAGACTGTGCGTGCAGCTCCACCGCGAGAATTGCTGCGCTCGGCGGATGCGTTTCGAGATCGAGCTGCATCAGCTTCAGCAGCGTCGGCGTATCCTGCAATGGCAGCGCGGGCCTCACTGTCCGCTCATGCTGTTTGTGCCCATCGAGATCGAGCACGACGCGTATGGACGCAACGGCGCGGGCCTTCCCACGAACACGCTCCAACAGGGCAGTCGTCATGCGCGAGAGCACGAACAGCAGACTTTGCAGGTCCTCTACCGGGGAGTCCAGTTCCATACGTTCGACCAGACCAGCCTCGAAGCTCGTCTCCACGGGGGTCATCAGGTGCGGCCAATCGCCACGGGCCAGCGCGTGCAGCTTCTTACCGGCTTGCCCCAGCCGTGATGTCAGGTCTGTCTCCGCCAGGGCCGCCAACTCGCCGCAGGTACGCAGTCCCCACGCCGCAAATGTCTCCACATGCTGCGGCTCCAACGGCAGGACAGTTAACGGCAGCGTCGCCAAAGCATGGGCCTCGTAGCCCACCGGCACCACCGACACGCCGGGCCGACCCGAGGCCAGGCATACGGCCGCATGAAAATTTTCAGCGACGGCCACCTGCGCGAGAAAGCCCGCCGTCATGATGCGTTGCCGCAGCTTCGTCGCGAGCTGGGTGGCGTCGCCAAAGATGGTGTTCATGCCGCGTATGTCGAGCGCATACGTTCCGGGACGCTCTGCGACCAATTCGATGCGGGGCGAGAAGTCACATGCAATCTCATGAAGGCTCGCATACGCCTTGCTCTCGCCCTCGACATTGCGGCGCATCGTCGTCACCGCAAGAGACTCCGCCTGCAACCGTGACATGCCCAACTCCACGCCCAGCGTCCGCGCCGCTTTGTTCGCGGCAAACGCAAACTCCTCCGGTGGCTCGCCGTCGAGCACGACGAACGGGCGCCTGCGCAGCTCGGGACGGTTCTGCGCGGCGGCTTGGGCAAAGAAGTTCGGTGGATGCAACACTGCGTACATCACCGGCACCTCGCCCACTGTGCTTCAGCGGGCCACGTCACGCGCCCCGCTGGCTTCCTGTGCTGGAAGGGAGAGCCTTCGTTGCGGTTTCGTTCGCGCACGAGCTGGTATTGCTGGCCCTCAAACAACGGCGTCTCGCCATTGCTGCTAAACGGCATCGACTGGACAGTCTCACAGCGCAATACCAGAGCTGCACTGCTGCTGACGCAGGGAGCTTGCGCAAGAACGATCAGAGCTGAACGCGCTTGCTCCGCCGCCAGCCGAAAGCGATACCAGGTTGCCAGCGGAATCCGCATCGTGTGTTGCGGCAGCACGTCGCTCATGTCGAGCACGATGGCCCCGAAGCCTCCGGTCTGCAGCAGGAGGTCTGTGGACTTCAATGCTTGCTCTAACCGGGACCAGGGCTTGTCCGCCATCTTCGCTCTGCGCTCTGGCGACATGCGCAGCCAGAGCAGCCGCTTCAGTTCCACACCGGCAGCGGCGGCAGACTCCGGCGACAGGGCATCGCTCACGTCCACCCAGGCGCAGGCGTTGCCGAGCTGCGTGATGGACGCGATAGCCGAAAGTCCGAAAGAAGTCTTGCCGGTGGAGGCTGCGCCCGCGAGTTCCGTAATACTGCCGCGCGGGATGCCCCCGCTAAGCATGGCGTCCACCTGTGCCATGCCGGTTGAAAAGAGCTCCGGGGCCTGTTTGATTTTGAGGGTGAGTGCAGCCGGAACGCGCTGAGCCAGCTTGGCTTCAATCTCGACCCGAATTGCGGCGGCGGCACCCATAATGTATTCGCCTTATCTTCGCTTATAGCGTTACCCTTCCGTCAACCCCTCTTGCCCTGCAACCGGTGCATTTTCTTGTAAGTAGCTGGAAGATAAAGGCAAAATAGTTGTAGGCCGAACGTCGCGCCGCTGGAGGCTTTGCTATGTGTGGCCGATTCATGCGGAAGTCCGACAAACAGAAGGTCGCCAAAGCTTTCGAGGTCACGGAGGGCGTCGAAGAGGCCGACTTCGCCCCCGGAGACGACCTGCGGCCCCAATCCATGCAGCCCGTCGTCTACCGCAACGATGCCGGCGAGCGGCAGATCGAGATGATGCGATGGGGGTTCAAGCTCCCCGACCGTCTTCTCTTCAATGCGCGCTCCGAAGGCATCGACGCTGCGAAGTTTTGGAAGGATGCCTTTCAGGCCGGACGTGCGATCGCTCCCGGCGATGCCGTCTTCGAGTGGAAAGAGATGCCGAAGGGCCAAAAGAAGCCGAAGTATGAGTTCACCATCCCAGGACAGGAACCCTTCGGCATGGCAGCCGTCTGGAAGCTCTGGAAGAACCCGAAGACCGATCTATGGGAGAGGACCTTCGCCATCCTGACCGGAGATCCGAACGAGTTGGTCGCTCCTATCCACGACCGCATGACGATGTTCCTGGAGCCGCGCGACTACGAGGAATATCTTGCGCCCGCGGAGCGTCCGCCTGTGCATCTGCTACGCATTTTGCCCGCGGGAAAGATGCAAGCACGGCTTATCGACGAGAGTCCCATCAGTAATGCGCAGGTAAGCCTCTTCGATAGCCAGTAGTCGTGGTTCGACTTGTCGCAGTCGGGCGCGCCGCCGAAGACGCTGGAGAACCAAATTAGCTGTCGGCGCCGCCCGCGAAGGTAGCGTGAAGCGCGTCGCGTCAGCGCTCGGGGAAGGTGCCATGGCAGTGCATGTCATTCATCGGTGTCCCAGCGCTCAACCCCACCCTTTACGCTGATGCTCTTGAAGCCGCTGCAGTGCGTCGTCTCAAGAACAGGTCTTTCTCCCTGCGCAACGGCCCTGCAGGCTGGTCAACCCTTTCTCCGGTGATGTCCGGACGAGTCTCGGGCCTTGGGGAAGGCCATCGCCCAATCGACGAGGGTTTTCATCGCCGGACAGAGCGTTTTCCCGAACTCGGTGAGCTCATATTCCACCTTTGGTGGAAATTGAGGATGAACGGTTCGCTTGACCAGCTCGCACTCCTCCAAAAGACGCAGCTGTTGCGACAGCATACGCTGTGAGATGCCGGGGACGGCGCGTTCAAGCTCGGAGAATCGCCAGACATGGCGCGCGAAGAGCCGGTTCAGGATGACGATCTTCCATTTGCCTTCGAGGATAGAAAGCGCTGCCTCAACTCTTTTGGCTCTCTCGAACTCAAAGGGAGTCGCCCTGAGATTGGAAGATTCAACGATTTCCTCCGTAACTAACAAGTCCGTTCGTATACCCATAGCGCATCCGATACTGAGGTTTACAAGCCCAGCCAGAATACCGGTTGGATCTGGCTTGGAATAGGAGAATAAATGCCACAAGTCTGGTTGGTGACCGGCAGTTCTCGCGGTTTGGGGCGGGCTATCGTTGAAGCGGGACTTGCTGCGGGCAATAAGGTGTTAGCAACAGCTCGGGACATTGAGTCACTGACTGAGCTGCCGGAGCGTTTTGGGGAACAGATCAAGCTCTTCGCACTGGACGTGACCGACGAAGCGGCAGCAGCTAACGCCGTAAAAGCCGCCATAGAGGTGTTTGGTTCGTTGGATGTGGTTATCAACAACGCGGGGTATGGGAACATTTCGTCCGTCGAAGACACACCTCTGTCGGAATTCCGCGCGCAGATCGAAACGAACCTCTTCGGAACGATCATCGTGACCAAAGCGGCTCTTCCATATTTTCGCGAAAAGAAGGCAGGCCGGTTCGTTCAGTTCTCCTCGGTGGGGGGAAGAATCGGACCTCCGGGACGCGGGCCTTATTCGGCTGCAAAATGGGGCGTCGAAGGCTTCTCTGAAGTGTTGGCGCGCGAAGTGGGTCCGCTCGGCATCAAGGTCACCATAGTGGAACCGGGTGGCTTCCGCACGGACTTTGCCGGGAGTTCCACCAGACTCAGCGAAGGCCGTTCCGAGTACGACTCGACCGTTGGAGCTACCGCAAGGTTTCAGCGCGACTACAACGGCAAGCAGCCCGGTGATCCGAACAAGGCGGCTCAGGCAATCGTCCAGCTGGCGCAGGAACAGGACCCTCCATTGCGACTCTTGCTTGGCAGCGATGCGTATGACGGAGTGGAGAAGAACGATCTTGCGCGATTAGAGGAGGCACGAATATGGAAAAAACTCAGCGTCTCCACTGACTTCGAAACGACGTAGCAGCAAACATGAGACAGGACGGATGAAAGCGTCTCCACCGTCATTCAAGTGCTCGCATGCCCGGTGAGCGCCTCACCTCGGCAACAAAACTCGCGAGCAAAGGAGAAGTGTTGTCTTTTCTCCAGGCGAGAGACAACGGCAAAGTCACGTTCAGATCCGTCACCGGCATAATGACGACACTTTTAGGGCACCGCCACCGCGCCGTACCTAGGACCCATCCCACACCGATGCCGGTCGCGACGAGACTCAGGATGGTTGCTTCGTCGAGCCCCTCCTGGACGATGCGCGGAGACTTCAGCCCTCCACGAAAGCACTCGTGCATAAGGCGGTCGTACAGCGCCGGGCTCTCCCTTCTCGGGAACCAGACAAATGGAGCTTCGGTCAGGTCCCGCAGGCGCACCTTCTTGAGTTTCGTAAGCGGGTGCCCCCTGAGGGCGGCCAGTTCGATATGCTGCACCGCGACCGGCAGCAGTTCCAGCTCCGGATCGGTTTTAGGCATGTTGAAGACGAAGCCCGAGTCCAAACGGCCAGAGCGGATCGCATTGAGCTGCTCCAGGCTGCCCGCCGGTTGGAGTTGCAGATCCGCATCGGGCCGCATCTCCCTGAACCGGCGAAACGATTCCGGAACGACGCCCTGCCAGGAAGCATTCTCGGTGAACCCGACACGCAGCGTGCCGGAGCGTCCGCGGGCAACGCGGTCGGCGCGCGCGGCCGCTTCGTTTACATCCCGAAGAATGCGCTGTACATCCTCCAGAAACAGCTTACCGGCAGCGCTCAACTTCACGCCGCGTGGCAAGCGTTCAAACAGTTGGAAGCCGAGCTCCTCTTCCAGATCCTGTATCTGGCGGGAGAGCGCAGGCTGGGCCACGCGCAGCTTGCGCGCAGCGCGCCCGTAGTGCTGTTCCTCACCAACGGCAACGAAATATCTCAGGTGTCGCAGTTCCACTCCGATACCTCAGCGCGATCGGTTTGATAGTAAAGATGTCTTGGACATATTGGAAGCGACTCTGTCAAATTTAGCTTCACGAAGGTACGGCATCTGAACGGATCGAGCAGGGGGACCAGACCATGAGCAAGCACGTCAGTATCGCCCCGGAAGAGGCCGCGGACCGTCTCGCGATCCGGGAGCTCGTTGAAGCCTATGCCTACTGCGCCGATCGCCGCGATGCGAAGGGTCAGATGGCTCTGTTTACCGCAGACACGCACTTCGTGGTGTACATGGACGCCCGGGACCCGAAGCCCTCACAGGAACTGAACTCCCGCGAGGCACTCGCTCCCGTCTTCGCGGACCTCAACAGGTATGCCGCGACGATGCATTTCGTTGGGCAGAGTACGGTCCTCAGCCTGACGGCTGACCGGGGCACAGGAGAGGCCTATTGCCTGGCCCATCATCTCACCAGGGAGGGCGGTAAGCAGCAGTTAATGGTCGCCGCGCTGCGCTACTACGATACGTTCGTTAAGAACGACGGCGCGTGGCTCTTTGCGGAACGCCTGCTCTACGTCGATTGGCTGGAGAATCGCACCCTCACATGAACCTGACAGCGGCAGACCAGAAACGGCTTGTCATCGTCGGCGCAACGGGAATGGTGGGCGGATACGCCCTCCGCTACGCGCTCGAACATCCCGCCGTGGAGCGCGTGACCGCGATTGGCCGCAGGAAGCTTGGCCTCTCGCACCTGAAGCTGGCAGAGGTTGTGCATCAGGATTTCGCGAACTGTTCCCCGCTCGCGGAAACACTCTCGGGCCAGGATGCAGCAATCTTCTGTCTCGGTGCGTATACGGGGGCGGTGCCGGACGCCGAGTTCCGCGCGATCACGGTGGACTATCCGATCGAGTTCGCACGTGTTCTCCGCGCCGGCAGTCCCAATGCAGCATTTTCATTCTTGAGCGGGAGCGGCGCGGACCCTACCGGACGAAGCCGGATGGCCTTCGCGCGCTATAAGGGGAAGGCAGAGACAGCGCTGCTGGCGTTGGGGCTCCCTCGCGTTTACATATTTCGGCCCGCGTATATCTACCCTGTGGAGCCGCGCAAGGAGCCGAACTTCAGCTACCGGCTCTTGCGTGCGATCTACCCGGCGTTTCGAGTGCTGTTCCCGAATCAAGTGGTTCCCGCTGACGACCTAGCCCACGCCATGGTGGAAGTCGTCGTCCGGGAAACATGTGAGACCGAAGGCCTGATCTTCGAAAACCGTGACATCCGTGCGATGGTCTAGAGCATCGCCTTCCTCCCGGAGCAGCAAAAGCGGCGAGACGATTCGAATACTCCATATCTGGGGACAATCCCTCACCCGGTAGTTGCGGGGCGCGGGTTGAACTGTGTGCACGCAGCGAAGGTCACTTCGAGATGGTCTATCAAAACCCGCACGCGGGTGGGAGCACGACGGCTCGCCGGTCGCACCGCAGAGATCGCCACAGTTCTCTCCTGCGCGGTCAAAAGCCGGAGCACGGTGCCTTCCCGCAACTCAGCTGCAAAAAGCCAGGCCGGGGCCTGAGCGATCCCAAGGTGCTCAAGGACACCGACGCGCAGCTGTTCAAGATCACCGGTACGAAAAGCACCCGAAGGTGTGATCCGCTTTGCAGCATGAAACTCCCATGCCTGCACAGCGCCATTCTGGATGAAGGGAATGGCAGGCAGCGAGCGAAGTTCCTCTATCGATTGCGGCAAGCTGTGCCGCGTGACAAATTGCGGTGTGGCAACCAGGATCGTGAGTGTCTGCGCGAAGCGGCGAGCTACCAAGCTGGAGTCAGGCAGATCGCCTGAATGGATCGCCAGATCGAAGCCGTCTTCGATCAGTGACGTGGGGCTTTCCGATGTTCCAAATTCAATCGCAATGCCGGGATACCGTTCGAAAAAAGCTGCCAGTTTGCTGACCATATGCAGGCGAGCAAATGCAGGAGGTACCGCCACCCGCACAACACCTCCTGGCGTCGTCTGTCCGCGGCCAATGCGGGATGTGGCGGTCTCGAAGTCCTCCAGAATGCGCTGCGCCGATTGATAAAACTCCCGGCCTGCCTCGGTCAGTGCGATGGACCTTGTGTTGCGGTGGAGCAGTTCTGTGCCGAGTTCAGCTTCCAGGGCGGAGATCTGCTTGCTGACAGCCGGCTGGCCAATGCGACGCTCTTTAGCTACGGCAGAAAAGCTCTTCGTCTCTGCTACGCGTACGAACAACTCCATAGCGCTAAATCGATCCACAGGAGGACTCCTCGCCGCAGGAAACAACACGGCAAGTTGAATTGTACGTTTCGAGCGTCCAGCGATAGGACACTTGCGTGCTGACGGTTCACTTCCGTTCGGCTTATTCCCTGGGCGAATAAGTTCTATTCCGCAAACCGCCATAACCGATAGCGCCCTGCGTCATCAGATGTTCAGTTCGCAAACGGCAGCCAGAACAGGCCAGTCGGTTCCACGGACAGAACCTGAAAGAGGAGAAAGACGATGTCAACACTGAAGGGCAAAGTAGCACTTGTTACAGGAGCTTCCCGGGGAATCGGCGCTGCAATCGCCAAACGGCTGGCAGCGGACGGCGCGGATGTAGTCATCACTTATGCCAAAGATGCAAAGGCCGCCGAGTCCGTCGTGAAAGCGATTGAAAGCAGCGGGCGCAAGGCGCTGGCTATTCAGGCCGACGCTGCGGATGCCAACGCAGTCCAGGCTGCCGTGGAGCAGACAGCGAAGGCGTTTGGGAAGATTGATGTGCTGGTCAATAACGCTGGTACGGCAATCCCGAAGCCGTTTGAAGAAACGACACTGGAAGAGATGGACCGTGTCATCAACATCAACTTCCGCGGTGTCATGGTGGCAACGCAGGCTGCATTGAAGCATATTCCCGACGGCGGCCGCATCATCTCGATCGGCTCATGCGTCGGGGAGCGCAACTTCACTCCAGGCCTTACTCCCTATGCAGCCACCAAGGGCGCGGTTAAGATGTTTACTCAAGGCCTGGCCCGAGAGGTCGGACGCCGAAGCATCACGGTGAACAATGTTCAGCCCGGACCGATCGACACCGAACTCAATCCTGCGGCCGGCGACTGGGCTGCGCCGCAGCTGGCGAACACAGCGCTGAACCGCTATGGACACGTGGACGAGGTCGCCGCCCTGGTTGCCTTCGTCGCCAGCCCGGAAGCGGCTTACATCACAGGAGCTAACCTGACCGTAGACGGCGGAACCAACGCTTGACCATGGCTTCGTGTTCTCGAACGTCGCGGCGAGCCACTCGGAGTCGCCGCCGTTCGGCTTAACGCATGCCTGAAAGGAAAGGGACAGTGGCTACACTTCAGAACAAAACGGCGCTTGTAACAGGCGCATCAAGCGGAATTGGCCGCGCAACGGCAGCTGCGCTTGCTGAGGCCGGGGCACACGTCCTGGTTCACTATGGCCGGTCCAAACAAGAGGCGGAATCTCTGGTCGCTGAGGTCCGGGCAAAAGGTGGACGCGCAGATGCGATGTCGGGAGACTTAGGAACTCCGGACGGCGCTGCGCTGCTCGCAAAAGAAGCGCGTTCCGTCGCAGGCGATCGTTTGGACGTGCTTGTGCTCAATGCGGGAATCAGCAAGTCGGCGCTGGTCGCGGATTACACGGTAGAGGACTTCGACAATCTCTTTGCGACCAACGTTCGTGGCCCGTTCTTCCTGGTGCAGCAACTCCTGCCCTTGCTTGGCGAAGGCTCAAATATTGTCGCTGTGTCGTCTCTCGGGGCCCGCATGGTCGTAGGCAAGCCAGGCTTGGACAACCGTTCCATCCTTGCTTATGCCTCTACCAAAGGCGCGCTTGAGACACTGGTAAAAAACTGGGCCGCGATTCTCGGGCCGAGCGGCATACGCGTCAACGCTGTCGCTCCGGGTGTCATTGATACGGATATATCGAATTTCACCAAGACGGAAGCCGGACGCGAGACCGCGCTGGGAATGCAGGCGCTCAAGCGAATCGGAAAACCGGAAGACGTCGCCGATGTAGTCGTTTTCCTGGCGTCCGATGCGGCACGCTGGATCACAGGCGCCAGTATCCCCGTCGATGGCGGTTCGAAGCTGTAACCTGGCAGAGCGAGGATCGCAATGGAAACCGGAACGGTCAAAGGCAAGGAAATCAAAATCCCTGGCCCGGATCATCCCATCACAATTTCACCCGCTGAAGGCAAGGTCCGCGTAACGGTCGCTGGTATGACGATCGCTGAATCGGACCGGGCCCTGCGCCTGCAGGAGAAGGGGTATCCCCCCGTCTATTACCTGCCGCGCAGCGATGCGGACATGTCGTTGCTTGTTCGCACGACGCATTACACCTACTGTCCCTACAAGGGTGACTGCACGTACTACAGTATTCCTATCGGCGGCGCGAAATCAGAGTACGCCGTTTGGACGTATGAAAATCCGTACGAGGCAATGGCCCAGATCAAAGAGTATCTGGCGTTTTATCCCACCCGTGTCGATGCGCTTGAAGTGGCATCCTGAGCGTGCAGCTCAGAACATCGTGGATTTGTAAAAGAGGAAAACAATGAGTGATTCAAATGCGGAGAAGAATAAGGTGATCGTTCTGGAAGCATTCGATACCCTGTTCAACAAACGAGACTATGCGGCTGCGAAGCGGTTCTGGTCGCCCGACTACATTCAACACAGCGCCCATATCGAGCCGGGGCGAGACGGGCTCTTCAATCTCATCAAGGCCGCGCCCTTGGAGCTCAAGTATGAGTCGGGAGTGGTTCTTGCAGAAGGTGATTACGTCATCCTTCATGGCCGCTTCTCCAACATCGGACTGCCAGTCAACTGGATTGCAGCGGACGTTGTTCGCTTGCAGGACGGCGTTCTTGTCGAACACTGGGATGTCATTCAAGACGAGGCTACTGAGCAACAGTCCAAGAGCGGAAATCCAATGTTCGGCGACTCGTTCCCGAAGTAAATACAACCCGCCACCAAAGCTGCCTGAAGAGACTCATGTCCACTGATGACAAAGGGCGAGTTGGAGATCTTCTGACGTCTCTGAAAATCGGGCAAAGCTTTGAGTGTTTATTGATTGGGCGGAGCCGCTATTCGGAGAATGGCGCATTTGCGACGAGGTCGGCGAAGTTCGGAGGCGTAAACCCCTCGACGTACCGAATGCCGAAATCGCGAAGGATGTTGTCAACAGTGGTCGCCGGCTTCCGGCGAACGACACTGCAAAGGCATTCTTTGAATTGGTCCTTAAATGCCAGCCGAGGGAACTCAACCAGGATCGCGCGTTGTTTGTCCTGCGGGATTCGATCGAGACCGGCGCCGAGGACGTCCACCGCGATTCCTGAATGGGTCATTGCGACTTCAGGTTCTTTGTGGAGAGCGAGGGTAGGTGTGGTGTGAAGCGCGATGGCATCCCACACAACCTGCGTCTGCTGCGGTGAGATACTGCGATCCTTCAGAAACTCACGGGCCGCATTGGCGCCGTCCACCTCGAACCGATTCTCCGCCGTGTAACGGTCGGTCAAACCCAGATCGTGGAGAACCGCGGCTACAGCCAAAAGCTCGGGATCGGGTGCAGATCGGGCGCCCTCTGAGAGCAAAACACCAAACAGCCAGGAGCGCATCACATGGTTGAAAAGATAAGGCTCTAACAGACTCCGCGACAAATCAATCGCATCGCGGACCAGGGTTGTGTCGGGTACTTTGATTCCAGCGAAAGCCATGTTCTTCCTCTTACATTCTCAGACCACTGGCCGAGTCCGAAACCTCAGCTGATACCTTCCGAACCGAGAAATAGCGACGCCTGTCTAACGAAGGACTCGTGGAACTGAAACAGTGAGCCGTGCCCAGCGTCGGGGTAGGTCAGCAGCATGGCGTTCGGGAGACGCTCGCTCAACATGTAGGAATTACGAACTGGAATCATGTTGTCGAAGACCCCGTTGACGACGAGGCAGGGCTGAGTGATTTTTCCGAGCTTGGCGAAACGCTCCCCGCTGAACTGTTCCCAGGCGCGGAAGGCCGTGATCTGAGCCATTGCAACATTCGCACCTGCCAGAGGTTCGCCATCCTGCTTCCGCTCTGCGAGTCTGGCCGCGAAAGCCTCCCCCGCCGCCTGACTCGACTCGCTGGGCGCGAAGAAGAGTCTCACCAGTTTTTCCAACCCGGGGAGATTCGGATCTTCCGTTATCTTTCTCAGTTCCGGCTTCTCCATGTGCATGATGTCTTCGCCGCCCTCTGGAGCCGTGGCGACCAGAAGCATTTTGCGGACGAGCGAGGGACGCTCCAGCGCTACTTGCTGCGCGACCATCCCACCGAGGGAGTACCCAAGAATGTCCAGTCGTTTGATGCCGAGCGCATCGACGAACGCGAGCGCGTGCGCTGCCATCCCAGACATGTTTTCGGGGACCTCTCCCGTCGACCGACCTAGTCCGGCACTCTCAAAGAGAATCACCTCACGTCCCAAAGCAAGCGGATCGGTTACGGCTGGATCCCAATTATCCAGGGTCCCGGTAAAGTGCTGAAGGCACAAAAGCGGCAGGCCCGCCCCTTTTCCGAACCGGCGATAGGCATACTTTTCGAGGTTAGTTTGAATGAATTGTGTGGGGGCGGTAGTGTTGCTTGCGTTAGCCATAACGATAAATCTCCCTTTTTTGTGCCGTCACACGGCGCTCGCCTGGATGCTGTTCAGGACCGTGTTGTCCCAATATGCATCGAGGTGCGTGATTTTGTAATTCGTATCGAAGCGCAGGATGTAGGCGTGAGGAATGTGTACGACCTGCCCCTTCTTCGCAATGCCAGGGACTTCCGCTGGGATCGGCCCGCTCATCTCAGCTTGGATCACGACAGCGTTCCCCTCGCCGACGATCACCTCGATCACTTTGACTCTGAAATCAGGTACAGCCTGTGGAAAGGCACGCCAGATGATGTCGATACGACCGCGAATCGGCACAACACTCTCGCGGCCGTAGGGAGCGTATCGACCTAGTGCGCCATCTGCGCAAAGTGTGAGCATGCCTTCGACATCATGAACGTCATAGGCGGCAAAGAACTTCTGGGCGGTCAATGCGAGTTCAGTCGGGTTGTTTTGCATCCTTGGTGCTCCTATGGAGGTCAGTTCGTCATGGCCGTTCGCGGCCTAGTATTCAAACCATTGGCTGAGCGCTTTGACCTTCTCCTCGGTATAAGGCGGGAACAAATGCTCGATGGCCACGTCGGGCGGCGAAATCAAGACCGACTTTGCATGCGTCAGAGCGTCAAAGCCATCCTTGCCGTAGTAGTGACCGATGCCGGAGTTCCCAACTCCTCCGAAAGGCATGCTTTCGACAAACAGATGAACGTTCACCTGATTGATCGCTCCGCCGCCGAAGGACAAGCTCGCGAGGAAGTGGTCAATCGCCTTCTGGTCGCGGCTGAAGAGGAAGCCGGAAAGGGGCTTGGGATGCCTCTTCACCTCACGAATGGCTGCATCCATGTCCTTGTAGGTGAGGATGGGGAGAAGCGGTCCAAAAATCTCGTCCTCCATGATCGGATCGTCCCACGTCACGGGATAAATGACTGTGGGATCGAGATAGCGGGCCTCCGGGTCAGACGCGCCGCCTATGATGACCTTCTTTTGATCGATGAGGCCAGTGAGGCGTTCAACAGCCTTTGGGCTAACGATGCGTGAGTAGTCGTCGGTCCTGCTCTTTGGATCGGTCCCGTACAACTCGACCACGGCTTTCTTGCACTCCGCGACGAACTCCGCGGCGACAGACTCATGTACATAGGCGTACCCGGGCGATGTACACCATTGGCCGCCCCAGGCCGTCGCGCCCCAGACGATTTTCTTGGCTGCGTCCGGAATATTGGCGGTCGCATCAACAAACGCAGGATTCTGTCCTCCGAGTTCGAGAAGGACGGGGGTTAGGTTCTTCGCAGCCGCCTCCATGACGATCTTGCCTACCTTGACGCTCCCGGTGAAGAAGATGAAGTCAAACGGCAGCTTGAGAAGTTCCGTAACTTCATCCTTGCTTCCCGAAACGGCAGTAACGGACCGAGGATCGAAGTATTTCGGAACGAGCTCCAGCAGGAGCTTACTGGTGGCGGGCAAACCCTCGGAGAGTTTAAGAATGCATGGATTGCCTGCCGCAAGAACCTGTACCGCAGGGTCGAAGAGCAGCGTCAATGGCCCATTGAAAGGGCCGATTACCAGAGTGACGCCGTACGGCTCTCGATAGACCTTGGCAGTATGTCCGCTTTCCCGAAGGGCCTTGGGAACAACCACGTCTACAGGCTTCATCCATTCTTTCAATTCGGCTTTTGCGAAAGCCACGGTCCCTACGGGAGCCATGATCTCGAAAACCTTTTCCTGACTGGCGGTCTTGAAGTCGCTGCTCATCGCGTCCTGCAGCGTCTGGGAATTCTCATTGCACAGGTTCTCCAGACGTGTCAGTTGGTCAATGCGCCACTCGTACGACTTGGTCGCGTCCGAATCGAAGTACGCTTTCTGCTTGTCATAGACTTCCTGGAACGGATTCATCTGAATCTCCTTCACGCGTTCGGTTTGTGATGTCGCTGCTGCAGAAAGCTTTCTGAACTTCTTTAGGCCATTGTGAGGACTATGCGGAAGCGTGCGTCCCCAGACATCATTCGCCTGTAGGCTTCTTCGGCCTTTGCCAGCGGGAGGGTTTCGATCATGGGGCGAACGTCAGTGAGTACGCTGAAATCAAGAGTGTCTTGCATCTCGATCGCCCTTCCGGTCAGACTCCCGATAACGGATCGGCCAGCGAACACGAGAGGAACCCCATTGAGTGGGATCGGATCGCCCGAGACTCCAACCACGATGAGCTTTCCGCGAACCGCGAGACCGGGAAGCAGGCTGCCGATCGCTGACCCGCTTGGCGCGGTCGCCAGGATGACATCCGCGCCTCCGAGTTTTTGCAATGCCGCCGCCACATCCTCGGACTTGGCGTCGATGTAAATGTGGGCCCCTAGTTTGGTAGCGAGATGTTGCTTATCTGGGCCGCCGCCGATTGCAACCGTCCGAAAACCCATCTTTCGGGCATACTGGACACCCAGGTGACCAAGCCCGCCTATTCCCTGGATCGCAACTGTATCGCCTGCACGTCCGGCGTTACGGAGTGCGTTGAACGTCGTGATGCCGGCGCATACCAGGGGGGCCGCATCTTCTGATTTGAGTTCGTCCGGTATCAAGGCCAGTGCACGCGCCTCTGCGATCATCATCTCCGCGTAGCCGCCGTCGCTCGTGACGCCGGTAATGATGGGATTCTGGCAATACGCTGTGTCGCCCCGACGACATGTCTCGCAGGTTCCGTCTTCGCCACCAAAGAACCCGACTCCTACACGCTGGCCGACCTTCCAGGCCGTGCCCCCCTGGCCTACCTCTTCGATCCGGCCGATCGCTTCATGGCCCGGCACGCGCGGATATACAACGCCTGGGAGCTGTGCTTCAACGGTGCCTGCGTCCGAGTGACAGACGCCACAAGCCTCAACACGGATACGCACCTGTCCCGCACCCGGCGAAACAACGGGCTTCTCGACAAGGCGAAAGATCCCCGGCGCCGATATTTCTACTGCCTTGTACATTGCTCCCATTGTTGTCTCCTTCGGTCTGTACCCACGCTGACTTGCCTTCGCTCACGACGAATTCGCGAAAGTCACTCTGCGCACCCCATTGTTTTGGAGGGCCTGAAGCTTTGTATTGATTGAAAATGCCGTAATTTGCAGTTTCTGTCCGACTCGCCCGGCTGCGGAACGGTCAGCGAGACCCTGACTTTTCATCAGGGAGAGTTTCTGACGCCTTGGGGGAAAGTCCAAGTGACGTTATCACCAACGGCTTCTCAGTCTCAGTTCTCGCCGCGCAGCCTCGATGCCTTCGGCATGGGCGCGTTTGCTCTTCGCCAGTGCCCGGGCGAAGTGCCTACTATCTCACGAAAGCTTCGATTGAAGGCCGCTTGATCCGAGAACCCCACTTCCAACGCAACCGTAAGCAAAGGCTTATCGGAGTGCAACAACGCCGACTTGGCGGCTTGAATTCGTTTATGAAGCAAGTAGCGACGAACCGGGACTCCAAATGACTTTTTGAAGGCACGCATAAAACGACCTGGCGACAGTTCACATTCCGTGGCCAAATCGGCGAGCGCCATATTGCCGTCCAGGTGTTCATTCAGCAGTTCCATCGCTCGATCTTGTTGCCAGACCGCCAACCCTCCGACAACAACCTCAGAGAGCTGGCTCAGGTCTTGATATGTCCGGGCGAGATGAGCGCAGAGCAGCAGGATCATTTCGTCGATAACCAGGCGTGGAAGATGAACCGACCCATTGGAGAACGGCATCATCATTCGGGCCCAATGGAGGACCACATCATCACGGGTTCCGGGAGTGCACTGCAGAGTGCGAACGTGCTTTTGTTCGCTTTCGTCGCTGAATCGATTGAGAACGAACCGGGGTATGTAGACGTGGACCGAATCGAAACCCGATGTTCGCAGGGCGACCGGTTCCGACTCCATATCGAATATCTGAATTCCACCGGCGTCCCACTCGGTGACGCGATGAAAGCGTCCATCAAGCCAGGTTCCCCAGCCCTTGATGCTGTCGGGACGACGCAGGTGTACCGAGATCGAATATGCTTTTTCGGGTGGGATGTGCGGAGTGGGTCCAGGAAAGCCGTTCGGCATTCTCATGCGCGTCAAGGCCACTTGAGTCTTCCCGGTAGGGCCAAGTACCAGTGAGGAAGACTCCAACAGGGAGAAATGTTGCGCGAGCTTTTGCCCAAACATGCCCTGAAGCATAGGTTCAGCCTCACAACGAACTAAAACTTGCCGTTACTGTTCTTCCATTCGTCACGAGGTGGAATCGCCTGGAGCGTATCCCAGTGCTCGGCGATCTTGCCATTTTCAATCCGGACCAGATCGTAGATGCCAGTGGGCACGCCGCCGAAGGTTGCTTCAGCGACAACAAGTACGAAGTTCCCTTCGCCGAGCACCATGGGCACGCTCTTGTAGACAACAGCTTGGCCCTTCGCGGCAAGGGCCTGCAGACCGGCAAGCAGGCCGGGGATGGTGTCGGCGACCCACGGGTTGTGCTGAATGTACTGGGTTCCATTGAAGTAGCTGGGAAAGGTCTCGCGACGGCCGGCTAGCAGGTCATCCATGTAGCGTTGCATGAGCGCCTTATTCGCCGCTGTGCGATCCAGATCGGAGGCGATAATGGGTCCGTCGATCATGGTGTGCCCGCTAGGACTCGGTTCGGGAGCCGTCTCCTGCAGGTTGTCCCAGTGCTCGACAATCAGGTCATCTTCGAAACGGAAGATGTCGAAACCGATCTTTGGACCAAAGAAGTTGTACTCGGTGTGGGCGAAGACGTAATCGCCGTCTTCGAAGACGCGAATGGTATTGACTGTCGCATCGGGCGGCAGGCTCTGGATGAGAGCGGCGACGCCCGCGGGGCCAGGGCCAACTTGCAAGTTGTGCTGGATGTACTTAGCCGGGTTGACGTAGGCGAACGGCGCTGGGTCTTTCGTTTCGAGCGACTTCAAGAGGTCGACGACCTGCTGTTTGCGGGTAGGAAGCATGTTTCCTCCAAGACTCGGTTCTCAATCTGCAATAGTGGACCATTTGGTACGTTATTTTGCAAGCCCCTCAAAGTAAACTGACCGATAATGTCTCAATGGGACGAAGGAAACTGTTCACCCGGGAAGATGTCCTCGACAAGGCGATCGCCGTCTTCTGGAAGCATGGCCTTGCCGAGACAAGCGTTCAGGACCTCGAACGGGCCACGGGGGTGGGCAAATCCGGCTTGTATGCGGAGTTCAAAGACAAAGAGGACCTGTTCGTCGCCAGCATGCGCCGGTATTTCGACGTCCTGGTGGCGCGGGGGACGCTGACGAACCAGCCCTTGGGTTGGAACAATGTTGAGAACTTTCTGAAGGTCTGTTACGGGAGTTGGGGGCAGAAGGGGTGCTTTTCTGTGAACTCCATGCGCGAGTTTTCGGACCTCCCTCCCAAGGCCCGCCAGATCATGGTCGAGAGCGTGACGAAGGCCCATCGCCTACTGATCGGCAATCTAGCCGCGGAGCGTGGAGACGGTGAAGATAACGACTCCCTCGCCGGCCTCATCATCACCTTCTTTTCCGGAATCTGCCTGGAGCAGAATCTCGGCCCCGACCGGGCGCGGATTACGAAGAAGATTGAAGACTTCATGCAGCTGATTCGCGGAATTTGATTTACATCGCCGGCGATGAATTTGGAAATGCAAGGCCGTAGCACGCGACTATCCGCGCGTGGTTTCCGGCGCGGCCCGCAGAGATCTGTGAAGCAGGTACACGACAATGAATTGAAGGACGGCGATAAAGAGCGGTCCCCCGCTCTTCCCAGGATCACGCTCAAACAGACCGATACCGGCATCCAGTAGCTGCATGGCGCCGGCGAGCGCGCCCAGGATCAGCAACGCATGCGCCGCCCGCTTGTAGATCGCCCCGAATGCGAATAACGCTAGAGGAATTGTGCGCGCCGCCGCATACATCGCCAATATCAAGGACGCCTGCGTTCGAACGGATTCGACTGGGACGAGGTATTGCGGACGGATGATCCCCACGATGGAAAAACCGCTCGCGACCAGGACATTGATTGCCGTGACCACCGAGGCTAGTCGAATCGCCTTTGTTGTTGTCATTGATCCCTCTCTCTGATGCCGTTCTTGGACTGCGCCGCTGGGCCGCGACCGACCCGCAAATCGGCGAAACCGGCACTACCGTGGGGGCCAAGCCTAAGCGCTGGCCGCCTTTGCGCGATACACAGGCACAAAAACGTCTTGCACGAATTTCTCGAAAGATGTGGGCGTAGTGTTCTCCGGCGAGCGCGGCTCTAACGCAACGACGACTTGTTCGTTAATGGCCTTGTACATCTCAACGTACAACGCGGCTCCCTTCGGCGGAACACCGAGGTCCGTCAAAGCGTGCTCCACCTGGTCATACGAAAACTGCTGGTAAGGCAGATCAGGTTTGCCAATGGCGCGTCCAATCACCGCGGTGACTTCCGTCATCGATAGGTCGCGCTCGCCAAGCAGCTCGCGGGTCTGTTTGCCGGAAAAGTCCAGATGAAGGAGACGTTGCGCGGCGTAGTCGCCAGCGTCGCGTGTTGCGGTCATCGGCAGTTTCAAGTCAGGTATCAGCGCATTTCCGACGAATCCCATCCCTTGAATCATGCCTATCGCAGCCAGGTTGTTCTCCATGAAATATCCGGCACGCAGGTGCAGAACGTTCAACCCGCTGATCGCATTTAGTTTTTCTTCCAAAGCATGCAGCCCCACGAGTGGGCCGGTGTTTTCTGGAACCTGCGCCCCGTAACTGCTCAGATTCACCGCATAGCGCAGGCCCGACTCCTTCACAGCCTTCGCAATCGCGTCGCAGTCGCGCGCCTGGCTTTCCCGGGACTTTACCGGCGGCAACAGCAGGTATGCGGCGTGGGCACCGCTAAAAGCTTTGGTGAGCGCAGCCGCGTCGCTCATTTCAGCGATGAACGCTTCTGCGCCTTGGTCTACAAAGCGCTGTAGTCGCCCTGTGTCACGTCCCACGACGCGCACCTTCTCACCCTTCGCAAGCAGGAAATCGGCGACGACGGAGCCGGTGTTGCCGCTCGCCCCTAAGATCACATACGTTGCATTCGAAACTGTCGATGAAGCCATAGCTACTACCTCCTTGGTTAGGTAAAAAGGGTGTCGAGCGTCTTCAGGACGAATCGCGTTTGTGGGGTTGTCACTTGGGGAATGTGTTGCCGAACATGGGGAGGCCACTGACCGATTCGGCCTTGGTCGCCTCATCCTGCAAAACGTCCCAATGCTCTTTGAGAACACCGCCTTCGAGCTGGATAATGTCGGCGGCGATCCAGGCAGCGGGCCTTCCCATCCCGGTAAAGCGGCCGTGCGCTATGACATAGTCGCCTTCTGCGATGATGAGCTGGTTCTCGTAGAGCAACGTATCCGGCGCTGAACGGATGAGATTGAAAAGTCCTTCGCGACCCTGCGCTATATGTGCGCTGTGCTGGATGTAGTTTGGCGACCAGAAGCGTTCCGCCGCCGCATAGTCACGCTTGTTGAACAGTGTCTCGAATGCTTCGAGCACGATTGCCTTATTTTGCTCTGGGGACGAGTTGCTCATTGCTTCTCCTGTGCTTCTAACGGATTGATCTACGCTTTCACCCGAGTAGATTATGCTCGTAATCCAGAAGTTTCAAAGTATTTCATAAAAAATTCTCCGAACATTTCGTCGTGCTCCTATTTTCCTATCGCTCGGCGGGCACTTGCAATTACTTCTTGCACCAAAGGAGGCGCGGTTTGCATCGAACCAATGAGGAGTACGCTGATACTCTATGGGATCTTTCTGCCTAGAGCGATCCATGCAGACTCGGAAAGAAATGGTGATAGCAGATGGGTTCTTCGAAGAGTGACAAGGCGGAGACGCACGCTCGGATCGTGAGCGTCGCCGCCAAGAGGTTTCGCGAGCTCGGTCTCGAAGGCATTGGCGTTGCCGATGTGATGAAGGAGGCCGGTGTCACCGTGGGCGGGTTTTACAAGCACTTCGATTCGCGCGATGAACTTGTGGTCGAGGCGCTGGCCGCCGCATTCCTGGACCTCGACCGCTGGGAGGAACAGACCGGCACGCCGACAAAAGCTTTACAAAACTATTTGTCCGAAGAGCACAGGGATGCTCCGGGAACAGGCTGTGCGCTGGGCGCGCTGCTGGGGGACATGTCTCGGGCGAGTCGATCGGCGAAGGCCGTATATACCGCACGGGTCAAGCGCACCGTGGCATACTTGGCAGGCCTTGCTCCCTCAAATGGCAACCCTGATCGGCGGGCTCGCGCGATTCTCACGATCAGCGCGATGCTGGGAGCGATCAACCTTTCTCGTGCCGTGTCAGACCCAAACCTTTCACGAGAGATTCTCCAGCAGACTCGGGATCAGTTGATCAGTTTGAACAAGCCCGCGAAAGCGCATTATGCGGCTAATGCATCTCGGCTAAGTGGTTACCGGGTATAACCCTGGATGGCGTTGGCGCCACAATTTGTTGCAAAATCGCCAAGTATCAAATCCAGCGGCGCTCAGTCTGGAAACGCGCATTGGCCTGGAGTCAACCGTTGAAGACGGAAGCCGCTTGCATATCTCGCTCTATTGCGAGCATCCGGTCGCCCATTTACTTACGGGCCGGGAGCGGCAAGCTTGCGAAAAAGCAAGCTTGCGACCTGACTGTTCATTTTGAATGTTGGGCAAGGAAAGTGCGTGTCTCAGCCATGACGCGATCCTGGAAGCTGTGGTCGCGTACGAGCATGGACCCCCGCATCGGATGGCCGCGCTCATCATAGTAGATTCCAGTCGCTCTGGAAGTGCTGATCAGAATCTTGGTGATCTCGCGGGCGGCTCGCTTGGAGGTGCTTAAGATTTTGATGAAGGGCATAAGCAACGGAACAAGAAAGGGGACGACGAATCTCTGCGCAAAGCGAACGAAACCGTTCGCGTCACCTGCTCCGAGACCTGTACTTGGATTGAAGCCTGGTTCGATGGCGTTGATGTGCAGGTGTGGATTTTCACGAGCAAATGCCAGTGCCGCAGCAAGGATAACTTGTTTGGAAGTTGCGTAGGCATCGAAACCGGGCTTGGTAGAGCCCCCCGGCTTCCAATCACCCCGCGCACTGGCCTCGGCGGAGATATAGCGAGCACCTCGGAAACCGGCGGATACGGCCGGCTTGCGTTCGGGATCTTCCACGGCGGAGACCACGAAAACGACGTTCGCACCCTCTTGAAGGTGGGGCATGAGCGCTTCGGTCAGTACGAAGGGACCAAGATGATTCGTGGCATAGGACATATCCCAGCCGCGGGAGTTCTTCGTAGGACGGCTCTGCATGATGCCCGCATTGTTGACGAGTCCCGCGAGGGGAAGGCTCAGGCGTGCGACCTCAGCAGCCGCTCGTTGCACGCTTGACACATCTGACAAGTCGCACACGACGGAGACAGCACTCCCACCTTTCTGCCGGATCTCCTGCTTCACCACATCAAGCTTTCCGGGGTCGCGGCCCAGAAGCACCACCGTGCCATGCGAAGCCACGTCGAGCGCCGTCCGCCGACCGATCCCGGAAGTCGGGCCGGTGACAATGTACGCCTTCTTTCCTGCTGAGAACTGTCTTAGCTGGGAATCTGGCATTTCAATTCTCCTTTGGAATGTGTCTGGTCAGTCATTCATTTCCGTAAAAAATTACTCCACCATTCGCCATAGGGCATCGAAGCCCTCTTTGCAGTGCTTCTTTGCATTGGTGGCGTCTTGTGTCATGTAGTCCATTGTGGACTCTGCCAGGGCGTTCATGATCGCGAGTACAAACCCGAGCGGCACCTTGCGCATGGGGCCGTTTGCACGGCTTTGATCGGCCAGTTTCGCGAGGTCCGCCATCACCTTGTGTCCGAAGGCTCGGCTTTCAGCGGTGATCTCACTCGAGACAGAAAGTTGAGCGAGAGCCTGCCGTTTCTCTGGGAATGCTACCGCCCAATTTGTCCAGTTTTGCCAGACACGGAAAAACCGCGCGCGAGGTTCGGCGGTCGCAGGCACCCCGTTGAGGGCTGTGGCGGCCATCTCGCCCTTCAGCTCCCGATAAAGCTGATTGAAAAGTTCAGTCTTGGTTTCAAAGTATGTGAACAGAGAGCCATTTGGAATACCTGCCTGTTTCGCGATACCAGCAGTCGGAGCGCTCAATCCCTGGGTGACGATGACGCGAGTCGCCGCGTCCAGAAGGGCAATTCGCTTTTCGTCGCTTCGCGGTCGCGGCATTCTAAGAGCCTAAAGGAAAGCGTCTAGTCAGTCAATAACCAATCACAAGATCTGCTACACAACAGCAAGGCTATGTAGCAGGTAGCGGAAAGACGCTTCCTGAAAGGAATGGCTCTGAGACAGCGCCAAATCGCCGAGCCACTCATCGAGCGGTGATCGGCAAGTGGAAATCGGTTCCGCCAGGGAAGTCCTTTGGCCGAGATCAGCAATTCGCCTACTTTCAAGATCTCGCTGCGCTCCCTCAGAAAAGAGGAATATCCCCTCTGGACACCCCTAAAGAGAAAAGCCTAGACAAGCGAGAGAGAATCTCTGCGGGCCTTCCATGAGAAGGCCCGTGAAGTCCAGGGTAAAAACCATTTCTTACTGACAACCTGGAGGCGCTCAAGAGAAGAGCAGTATCAACGTCAGCAAGGTTGCTACATGCAAGAGAATATGTGCCGAGTTGGGAACAAGCCCGTTCCGTGAGGGGAGAAACGAATGAGTGTTGCTGAACAGGATTCGGTAACGCTCAGCTCTTTCGGGTTCTGGCCGGAAGAGATGTGGGATCCACCATGCACGCAGCTGCCCGATGAACAGCAGTACATAGCTGAGATCGAGCCAAGTGTAGAGCCAATGGGGATATGCCTGTCTGAAATACATTAAGGAGAACATCAACCCGATCGTGAACGGCGCGCTTTGAATGAGAGTCACTGTCACGAGTCGCATTCTCGTATCCTAACTTCTAACTGCAGCAACATGGCCGTTACAGCACTTTCGATGGGCTCGGTCCCAGTATCGGCACTGATCTACGAACGACAAGAGGGAGACCGTCACATGACGCAAACAGTTCAAGAGTTACTTCGCGAAAATATAAAGGGAGTGTTCAGCGAGCCAGACTCTGAGAAGCGACATAAAGCTATCGCAGAGTTGTGGGCAGAAGACGCCATCTTCATCGACCCCGACACGCGGTATGAGGGACGTGAGGCGGTTACGCGAGCGGCCGACGCAGTCGTCAAAAGATTTCCCAATTGGGTCTATACCGAACTCGGTGAGATCGTGGCATATCACGGTATCGGCAAGCTTGATTGGGGGTATGGTCCCGCTGGCGGGGAGCCTATTATCTTCGGCAGCGACGTGCTCGTGGTGAAGGATGACAAGATTGCCGCCCTTTATGCGTTCATCAACCCGCGAAAGAAATAAACGAACGAGTATGAAGAAAATTGGTTTTCTCTCCTTTGGTCACTGGACACCATCACCACAGTCGCAGGCGCAGACCGCCACGGACGTGCTGTTACAGTCGATCGATCTAGCGGTGGAGGCTGAGCGTCTAGGGGTGGATGGAGCATATTTTCGCGTTCATCACTTCGCGCGGCAACTGTCCTCACCCTTCCCGCTTCTCGCGGCGATTGGTGCCAAGACAAAGAAGATCGAGATCGGCACCGGCGTAATCGACATGCGCTACGAAAACCCTCACTACATGGTGGAGGACGCCGGCTCCGCCGACCTAATCGCCGGAGGGCGTCTCCAGTTGGGAATCAGCCGCGGCTCTCCCGAACAAGTGATTGACGGGTGGCGTCATTTTGGCTACAAGCCTGCGGAAGGCGAGACGGACGCAGACCTGGCTCGGCGTCATGCTGAGACGTTTCTGGAGTTGCTCAACGGAGAGGGCTTCGCCCAACCGAACGCCCGCCCGATGTTTTCCAATCCGCCGGGGCTGCTGCGACTGGAGCCCTTCTCGGAAGGCCTTCGAGATCGTATCTGGTGGGGCGCAGGAACGAACGCGACTGCCGTTTGGGCCGCGAAGCTCGGGATGAACCTTCAATCCTCGACTCTCAAGTTCGACGAGACAGGTGAGCCTTTTCACGTTCAACAAGCCAAGCAGATCCGGGCTTTCCGTGCGGCCTGGAAGGAAGCTGGCCATACTCGGACTCCCCGCGCCTCTGTCAGCCGAAGTATCTTCGCGCTGGTGAACGACCTCGATCGCGCCTATTTCGGTCGAGGAGAACAGGATGGAGATCAGTTCGGTTACATTGATGGCCCCAGAAGGGCGATCTTTGGCCGGTCCTATGCGGCAGAGCCGGATGAGCTCATTGAACAACTTCGTGAAGATGAGGCCATCGCGGAAGCAGACACGCTCTTGTTGACAGTGCCGAACCAACTTGGCGTGGCCTACAACGCGCATGTGCTGGAGTCAATCCTCACAACGGTAGCTCCGGCCTTGGGTTGGCGCTAAGGCTTGGCTTTACGCACCATGATTGCGAAATAACTACCAATCTCCTTTGCACTCCCGATTTGACGGGAAATCCCGAGAAACCGAGACTTGAGTTCGCGCTAATCCGCAGATTCTACGACAACTTCGAATGGCCCCTCCTTTGCACTATTCGTGGCGGTTCACGAAAAAGGAGATCAGACATGTCATACGAGCGTCTTAGGTCCGACAATGCGGCGGTGCTTTTCATCGACCACCAGACGGGACTTGCGAACGGTGTCCAGACCCAAAGTCCACCGGAATTCCTCAACAATGTGAGGGCGCTGGTAAGGATCGCGCAGATTTACAAGCTGCCTTCGATCATCACGACCAGTGCCCATGACGGCCCAAACGGCCCGATCATGCCAGCCGTCGCAGAAGGACTTCCGGAGGCGGCGATTGTGCATCGTCCCGGTGAGATCAACGCATGGGACAACAAGGATTTCGTGGATGCGGTAAAGAAGACCGGTCGAAAGAAGTTGCTCATCGCAGGGATCTCAACCGAAGTCTGCCTCGCCTTCGTCTCGCTCTCGGCGCTCGACGCCGGATACGACGTGTATGCGGTCCTCGACGCCTCGGGCACTTGGAACAAGTTGGTCGAGGACGCCGCAATCGCACGCATGGTGCAAGCCGGCATCATGCCGATGACTTGGGTTGGCGTAGGAGCTGAACTACTCGTCGACTGGCGCTCCGCGACAGGTCAGGCGCACGGCAAGCTTATGGGCGACTTTTTGCCGTTCTCCGGAAACAACACCGTAGGGTTCTTTGCGGCAAAGGCTGCGAAGTAACCACGTACCAGTTGTCGCAAATGCGGAGTCCGAAGTCCGTGCCAACCCAAGGAGCAAGCGTCAGTGGCTCAACCTTCGGATTCCGCTTATCGACTCTCACATTGTGCAACGTTAACGCCTTTGGAAAAGGGTTCTTATGACAACGTCGAACGGAGTACAAGCCGCCTCTGGCAAAGGCCGGCTCATCATTCTCTGGACTCTATCGGTCCTGACGGCTCTCGCTTTCATCGTGGCCGGCGGCTCCAAACTAGTGGGTACCCCTGCGATGGTTGTGATATTCGACAAGGTTGGTTTCGGCCAGTGGTTTCGATATTTCACGGGCGTGGTGGAATTGACGGCCGGCATCGGTTTGCTGATCCCCCGATACGCGTTATACGGAGCGCTTGCCTTGGTGGTCGTGATGATTGGAGCCATCATCGCGCAACTGACAGTGCTGGAACATTCCCTGGGGGCACCGGTTGTGCTTCTCCTCTTCAACGGAATCATTGCCTATCTACGGAAGCCTGCGCAGCTGCCCACTGTGGGCGAAAACCGGGTGTGACGATGAACCGGACAATTGGAAACCGAGCGAGGGAGGACCAAGTAGCCGATGAGTTGGCAATCCGCGCCCTCGCGTATGCGTTTGCGGACGCAGTCAACCGGCGAGATGCTTTGACGTTCGAGTTGCTGTGGGATGAAAACGCTGTTTGGGAGATCGGTGCTCCGCTTCATTCAATCGCAAATGGTGCGCCGGAAATCGCTGCTCACATGATTGAGCTTGCAGAGCCGCTGGAGTTTTTCGTGCAGCAGCTTCATGGCGGTGTCGTCGTGATCGACGGGGACCGGGCGACGGCGCGCTGGTCGGTCCAGGAGACCGGTCGCTCTCGCACCAATGGACCGTATAACAACCACGCGTTCTATGAAGATGAGCTCGTGAAGCGCGACGGGACATGGCGTTTCGCGCGGCGCTCCTATCGATATGTCTGGCTTGACCTCAAGTCGCCGATTGGCGGCGAAGTTATAACCCAAGTGAACGAGTCAACATTCCCCAGCAAGGAGGACAGAAAATGAGCAATCAACCCAAGTCGGAAGTCATTGACTACGACCGCATGATGCAGGCGAATGTTAAGCGGGTATTCAACGAACGCGATGCTGCCCGGCGCATCGTGGCGATCCGTGAGCTTTATGCTTCTGACGCCGTACTTTATGAGCCGGACACCTCGGCGAAAGGTCACGCGGCGATCTCTGACGCTGTGACTGCATTGCTCACCCACCTGCCTCCAAACTTCGTTTTCAGCCCGGCGGGTCCCGCCATTGGCCACCACAATATCGGTCGCCTGAGATGGCGCTCCGGTCCACCCGATGGCCCGGCAGCAGTGAACGGCATGGATGTTGCCCATTTCGAAAATGGTCATATCCACTCGCTCTACGTGTTTATTGAACCTACGGGCGCTTAGGCACATTCCCTACAAAACCAACACAACACAACTCAGGAGATACCAAATGGCTAAAACCCCGAAGATCGGTCTCGACGCGCTGCTCCGCCCCGAAGACAGCATCCTTGTGCTGATCGACCATCAGCCGTACCAGTTCGCGAATCTGCACAGCCATGAGCCGACGATGATCGTCAACAACGTCATCGCCCTGGCCAAGCTCGCAAAAGTCTTCAATGTTCCGACCATTCTCAGTACGGTACTTGAAGAGCGGGGCGGCTATCTCATCAAGGGCCTCCAGGACGTTTTCCCTGACCAAAAGCCGATCAACCGGACATTCATCAACGCTTGGGAAGACCCACGGGTTGTCGATGCCGTGAAAAAGACCGGACGCAAGCAACTCGTACTGGCCGCGCTCTACACCGAGATCTGCCTCTCCATGCCAGCGATCCAGGCTCTTGGCGATGGATACGATGTTTTCATCGTTCCCGACGCCTCGGGTGGTGTGTCGGTGGAGGCCCACGATATGGCCGTGCGCCGTATGGTTCAAGCGGGCGCGGTTCCGATCAATTGGTTGGCCGTGCTTGGTGAATGGCAGCGTGATTGGGCACGCGAAACCGCAGCGGGCGTTACGGGTGTCGTGGTTGAGCATGGCGGAGGTAGTGGTGTCGCCTTTGCGTGGGAACAGCAACTTCTCGCGACGCACAGTAAGTAACAGACAAAAATGCCTATTACATCGTCACCAATTCGCATTGGATACTGCCTGTCGCTGACCGGCCCGGTTGCTGGCAACAGCCGGTCGGCGCAGGTTGCCCACCAGATCTGGCAAGAGGACACCAACCGCCAAGGCGGGCTGCTCGACCGACCCGTTGAACTCGTCTGTTATGACGATCACGCGGATGCTTCACAGGTTCCCGGGATCTACAAAAAGCTGATGGACGAAGACGAGGTCGATCTTGTCATCGGCGGTTACGGAACTAATTCTGTACTACCTGCAATGCCGTTGATCATGGAGCGGCAACGTTTTTTTGTCGGGTTGATGGGACTCGGGGTAAACAACGCGCTTGCCTATCCGAACTACTTCGCCATGATTCCCACTGGACCGGACCCGAACGCCGCTCTGACCGAAGGTTTCTTTGCAACCGCGGCACACCAAAAGCCGCGGCCTGCAACGGTGGCACTCTTATCTGCAGACGCCGAGTTTTCGCGCAACCCCGTTCTCGGAGGTAAAGCGAATGCTTCGAAATACGATTTCAAAGTCGTCCACGAGGCCACCTATCCGCTGACGACCAAGGATTTCACTCCGTTCATCGACGCCGTCGCCGAAAGCAACTGCGAGCTGTTGTTTCTCTGTTCCTATCTCGCAGATTCGATCGGCCTCGTGCGAGCGATCCACGCACATCCCTTCCGTCCTAAGATGGTTGGCGGGGCTATGATCGGCCCTCAGAACACCTCAGTCAAAACCACGCTCGGCCCGCTGCTCAATGGGTTCGTCAACTATGAGTATTGGGTGCCCTCGCCGAAATTGATGTTTCCTGGCGTTCGGGAAGAGCTTGCAGCATATCAATCGCGTGCTGCCGCTGCTGATGTCGATCCGTTGGGCCACTATATGGCTCCCCTTGCATATGCGCAGATGCAAGTGGTTGCCGATGCCATCAAGACTACCGGCAGTCTTGAAGATGCGAAGCTGGCAGAATACGCCCGGAAGACTATATTTCACACCGTCATGGGCGCTATCGAATTCGGCAAGAACGGCGAGTGGTCGCGGCCTCGGGTCGTGCAGGTCCAGTTCCAGGGGATTATTGGCACCGACATCGAGCAGTTCCGAAACGGTTCAAGGCAGACCATCGTTTGGCCACCAGAACTTGCGTCTGGACCGCTGCAATTTCCCTACTAGATGTGGCGGCGTATAACGCATAAGGGAAGCGTTTTCATAGAGATTGGAGGCTTGATCAGCAGCGCCTCCGGCTTCTATACTTTGTCTACGCTATACGCTATGTTCTCGATCAGAGACGAGGTGGTGGCTAAGCGTCAGCCGCACTATCTAGCGCCCTTCACGCTTAGAAGCGCAAAAACGTGCTGACGAGTCTGATTGGTGACGAACGTATGCCGCTGCCTTCGCAAAATGATGCCGACCGTATCGGCGAACCGACTATGGAATTCGCGTCTGGGCAAGAGCCGTCGTTTGCAGCACAACTGCGGAAGACCCTCAATACGATTCCGGCATACACGTGGTACGCCCTACCGTCCGGCGTCCTTACCTTCGTAAATGAGGGTTACGCCAATTATCTCGGGCTCGCCAAGGACGACCCTCTCCGACACGGAGTGGAGACCACTATACCTTGGGACACTCACATCAATTTGGTACATCCCGACGATCACGAAGAAACTTTGAAAGTTGGGGAGGCCTGCAACAGGACCGGTGCTGCCGGCCAAGCGGCTTTCCGGATACGAAACGCTGAGGGAGAGTATCGCTGGTTCCTCAGTCGCCTCGAAGCTCTTCGAGCAAGCGATGGGACATTGCTGTACTGGATTGGAATAAACCTCGATATAGAAGAACTCAAGCGCGCCGAGCAACAGCGCAAGACTGCTGAAGACAAGATACGAGAGCAGGAAATCGAGTTTCGGCAAATCCTGGACCTCACACCAGAGATCATCGCTGTCTTCGGCCCTCACTACCGCGAGCGTCTTTTTATCAATCGCAAAGCTCTCGATTACTTCGGCCTCACCCTCGATGAGTGGCGCAACACGGCCCCGAGCGCTCTAGGCCATCCCGATGATTCACAACGCGTCCAGCCAATATGGGAACGTGCTATGGCCACTGGCTCTGCGTTTGAGGCCGAAGGGCGACTGCGGAAGAGCGATGGAACCTACCGCTGGTTTCTGATTCGGTACAACCCCGTGTGCGACGAGGCAGGACAGGTCCTCCGATGGTATGTCGCATCGACTGACATCGAAGATCGCAAGCGCGATGAGGAGAGGCTCGAACGCGAAAACGCCGCCCTGCGTGAAGAGATTAACCAAGCTCCGATGTTTGAGGAGATCATCGGCTCTTCCGAACCGCTACGAAGAGTGCTCTCCCAGGTCAGTAAAGTTGCCCCTTCAGACTCGACCGTCCTCATCCTGGGCCAAACCGGAACGGGCAAGGAGTTGATCGCTCGCGCGATCCATAAGCGATCCAAGCGGTCAGGGCGCTCATTTATCGGCGTGAATTGCGCAGCTATCCCAACGTCCCTGATTGCCTCGGAACTATTTGGACACGAGAAGGGAGCATTTACAGGTGCGACGCAACGCCGTTTAGGGCGCTTTGAAGCTGCGAACGGTGGCACACTTTTCCTCGATGAGATTGGTGATCTGCCCCAGGATATTCAGATTGCATTGTTGAGGGTGTTACAGGAACGAGAGATCGAACGCGTCGGTAGCGACAGGCCTATCCATGTGGATGTGCGGATATTGGCAGCGACGCATCGCAATCTCGACAAACTCGTAGCCGAGGGTAAGTTTCGGCAGGATCTTCTATACCGGCTGAATGTCGTCCCAGTCACCATGCCGTCGCTCCGCGAAAGAGCTGCGGATATTCCTACTCTTGTCGAATACTTTATCGGCCGCTTTGGAAAGAAGATGGGAAAGAAGTTTCGAAGTGTTGAGAACGAAACTTTGAAAATGATGCAACAGTACGAGTGGCCAGGAAATGTCCGTGAGTTGCAGAACGTGATCGAACGCGCTGTCACGTTGAGCGACTCGGAAATATTTTCCGTGGACCCGGCATGGCTCAAACGAGAGCCATCAGAAATCTCCCAGTCGGGCATGGCGCTTAACGGTCTCTTGCTGGCGCAGGAGAAGGAAATGATCGAAACAGCGCTAACTCAGAGCCGTGGGCGAATATCGGGAGTGGCGGGGGCCGCAGCGAAGCTCGGCATACCAGATTCCACATTGGAAACAAAAATCAAGCGCCTCGGAATCGATAAGTACCGTTTTAAGTCCCAAAGTCACTGAGGCGGCTGCCGAGACGAGCTTTTGCAGCAAAGGCCCCGCGTTTTCCCTGTTGACCGGGAAATCCCGAAAAACCAAGACCCAAAGTTTTGCTAACTCACAGATTCTGTGAGTGCTTCCGATGGCATCGCACTTGCACTTGGTAAGGGCTGTGGTCGGGTCGCGCCTGCATTGTCCGAGGTCAATGTGCGCAAAAAGTTGGCACCGAAACCCTCGGGTTCAAGAACCGTATTCCTCCCAGCGCACAAAGGTTAGGTCCAGATGCTTCGCGTGGCCTATGTAGTCTTGCTCGCTCAGATGTCTCTGTCGGGCATACTTTTTGCTCAGGCGATATGCCCAGTCAGGCCGCCGCCCTACGGACTGTTGCGGCAAGACGAAGACTACCGGTTCCTCAGAAATCCGACATGCCGACGGGATAATTGGGACCGCTTCAAGTATGTTCCGCTTGGTTCAAACGAGGATCGGTTTATCACGGTTGGCGGCGAAGTTCGGGAGTGGTACGAGGGCTTTGACAATGCGATCTGGGGTCTGGGAAGTCAAGACGATAGCGGCTATCTCTTGCAACGGCTAAGCACGTATGCCGATATTCATGCGGCACCTCGCGTTCGCTTTTTTGTGCAGCTCACGAGTGGCATCGAAGCTGGACGGAATGGCGGTCCGAGGCCAGTTATCGATGAATCCAAGCTGTTCTTTGAAGAGGCATTTGTCGACCTAACCCTCTCCAAGACGAGAAAAGAAGAGATCGTACTACGCCTTGGACGTCAGGAATTCGAGTTTGGCTCTGGACGACTCGTCAATGCCAGAGAGGGGCCCAACGTTCGTCAAGCATTCGACGGCGGGTCTCTTAAATGGAAGACGCCCTCGTGGACCGTCGATGCGCTCGCTGCAAAGCCCGTGCTCAACGGCACAGGCGTCCTTGATGCACCGCCCAATCATGGTTCCACGTTCTGGGGAGTCTACGCGGTTCGTCCATTGAATGAGATGAAGGGCGGAAATGTTGATCTTTACTATCTTGGGCTCGCTCGGAAGAGTGCTCCATTTGAAAGGGGCTCGCAGAATGAGGTTCGCCATACGGTGGGTGTGCGGTATTGGGGCGGGAAAAACGCTTGGACCTACAACAGCGAAGCTACGTTTCAATGGGGTACATTCGGCGCAAACGACATTCGCGCCTGGGCTACTGCCCATGACACCGCATACACCTTCCGGTCCATTCCGCTTCAACCCGGTGTCGGTCTCGATGTAGGTGTTGTAAGCGGCGATCACGGCAATTCAAAGTCAGCGTTGGGCACGTTCAATCCGCTTTTCCCGACAGGGATCTATTTCGGCCAAGGAGCACTCGCTCTGAATGGCCCTTCGAATTTGATCGCGATAGGTCCTCATGTCAGCTTGCAGCTCACTAAATCACTCACCCTGCAGATGGACGACCATACATTCTTGCGGACCAGTCTTGAAGATGGCGTGTACGGACTTGGGATCAATCTATTGATTGCCGGACGAGGGAATTCCGGACGTTACATCGGCAATCAACCGACAATGGGAGTGTATTGGAATGCCAGCCGTCATTTTTCGGTATCCGGCGCTTACGGACGCTTTTTGGTCGGGCCATTCCTGGCGAATGCCTCACCACCAGGCAAAGACGTGAACTATGCAGGGGTATGGACGACGTATAAGTTCTAGCGATTTTGGCTTCTCCAATGGCGCGAGCTGAGGCGTGAAAGCAGTCAACAAGAGGAACACAATGGAAATTGGCGTCGACAGTTTTGCAGCGATTCTGCCCGATCCGAAGACGGGCAAACCACCTTCGGCGACTGATCGAATGGCTGAACTTCTCGAAGAGATCGAGGTAGCTGATCGCGTTGGGCTCGACGTCTTCGGCGTGGGCGAACATCATCGCATCGAATTTCTTGACTCTGCGCCAGTTATCATCTTGGCCGCTGCAGCTGCCCGTACCAAGGCGATCCGGCTCACGAGTGCGGTCACAATTTTGAGCGCTGCCGATCCTGTAAGGGTATTCCAAGAGTTCGCTACCCTCGACCTGATCTCGAAGGGCCGCGCTGAGATCGTTGTTGGGCGGGGTTCTTTTGGAGAGGCCTATCCGTTATTCGGCTTCGACACCCGCGACTATGATGCTCTCGTTTCGGAGAAGCTAGATCTCTTTCTCAAACTCCGCGAAACGGCTCATCCTACTTGGCAAGGACGGTACCGTCCGTCGCTCACCGGCCAGGGCGTCTTCCCGCGACCCCATCAACAGGAATTCCCAGTCTGGCTTGGCGTCGGAGGCACACCGAATTCCTTCGTTCGTGCCGGCGCGCTCGGCCTTCCTCTGATGGTCGCAATCATCGGCGGGAGTTTTAGTGGCTTCCGCCCACTCGTCGATCTTTACCGCCAGAGTGGTCTGAAGGCGGGATATAGCGCCAATCAGCTCAGAGTCGGCCTCCATGTAATGGGCTTTGTCGGAGAATCGACTTCAGAAGCCAAAGATGCTTTCTTCCCAGGTTGGGCATATGTGGTGTCAACGATCGGTCGTGAACGGGGCTGGTCGGCTCCATCGCGTCAACAGTTCGACGCCATGTGTGGGCCTGGAGGCGCCTTCTTGATTGGCGATCCAGCGACAGTTGCCCGGAAAATGCGCGCTGCCAGCGATACGCTAGGTGGCGTGAGCCGTATCACCTTCCAAATGAGTTCGGCTTCGCTCGAAACGGTCGCAATGAAGAGATCGATCGAGTTGCTCGGAACCGAAGTAGCTCCGATTATCCGGGCGGGGCAGTAATGTGTACCAAATCGGCCACAAGCGCTTAGATCCCACATACTTGCTCGGTCTTGTGAACCGCAGTTTTCCCATCCTGCGGGAAATCCCGGAAACCCGAGACTCTCGTTCCCTCTAACTCATTGATGACGAAGGCATTGTGAATGGCCTTACCCTTGCATCTTCCAACCGCGGATTAGCAAGGGCGACGACATCCGATGCGGTCAACCATCGCATGAACCAATGGCTTGCTAATGCCGGTCTTAATTTTGACGGCATTTGGAACCGACAAAGACTGGAGAAAGCCGAATGGCAGTAGATCTGAAGGAAACAAATAACGAATCGAGTGGTGACCTTCTCGAACTGGGGACACATGCGGAGACAATCAGAATTCGTGCGTACAAGATATACCTCGAACGGGGAAGTCATGACGGTCTGGATGTCGAAGACTGGCTCCAGGCGGAGATTGAGTGTCTCAGCTCGTAGGTTGGTGCCGAATGCATTGAGAGCTACCGTCTCCGTGCGGTCTGGACCAGGGAATTGGCGACTGGCGATGACATTGAAGATCAAACGAATGGGCGGTAGAGACGTTACCCGAGTCTGTTTATCAGGTGAACTTCGGTGTGCGCATCTCGCTGACCTACGCGCCGAATTCGAGCAGTTCGGACAGCCGCAAATCTTGGACTTGAACGAGGTCGACATTATTGATCTCGATGGAATTCGTTTGCTGAATGAGTGCCAAGCGCTCGGCATAAATGTGGTGAATTGTTCGCGATACATTCGCGAGTGGATGCTTCAAGAAAGTCGAACTCATGAGGGCAAGGAATAGCCAGTCGAAGTTCATCTCGGGCAGAAGGATCCAATCGGCGGTACTTGTATCGTTTCAGTATTTCCCTCAGCACATATGCAGCGATTCGCCTGCCAATCCCAGCATCTGGCACGAGCGAACAAAGTGTTTCGTGGCAAATGGTCAATTGCGATCTTGTGCGCGATGCGCCATGGCCCTATCCGCTTGGGCCAGTTGAGACGTCTCATGCCGGATGCCTCCAAAAAAGTTCTCTTGGAGCTGCCGCGCATAACTTGGATGTCCGACGGTACCTTTACGACATCTCGTCTGCCTTGAAAGGGAGGAGGTTTCCTCCGCGCTCCAGCCGCGCCCGCGTCTTCCGCTCCCACCTCTAGCGGGCCGTTCCTTCCCGCAACGCCCTCCCTGATAGGTCTGCGTGCTGCTCACGCTGAATAAGGAAACCAAGCCTCCCTAGTGGGCTCCGCCCCCCGCGCTCTGCAAGGCCATTCGCCCTCCGGGTTTTGGCTCCCCCACGCTATGCGCGGTCCCCCCAAAAAGCTTCGCTCGAAGACCTTTCCGTTTGCTACCCCCGCGTTCGCCACGTGGCGTCCGGCATGTGCCATGCCGCCGCTTTGCGACGGACAAGCAAAGGCAACAGCCAAAGCGGGAGGAACGCGAAT
>DASYEU010000111.1:0-10843 GCA_036498865.1 Acidobacteriaceae bacterium
CGAAGCGCTCGATCGCCGCCGCCGCCGTGGCCAGCTCTTCCTCGTCCTCTGCTTCCAGTGCATCATCATCGGCTCGGTCGTCACCCTCTGGGCTGGCCAGGATCTGGCCTACTCGCCGGGCTTTGCCCACCCGATGTTCTATTGGGATGCGCTGCTCTTCACGCTCGCCGCCGTCTTCGCCATCGTAGGCGTTCGCCTCCGCCGCGGCTCGAACGAGTTCATCAGCTACTAACCTCGCGAACCTCCTCGCACGTCATTCTGAGCGAAGGTCAGAATCTCCGTAGTTGCTTGTCTGCAACCAGCGGTATGATCCCTGTGTGACTTTCGCAGAACCGCAGCACTTCGCCAAAGTTGAAATCATTCTGCTGCTGTTCCTCGCCTGTGCCTCAGCAGCGCTCTTCTTCCTTCGCTTCACGCCCATCCTGCGCAACATCCTCACCGCACGCAAAGACCTCGGCTGGTCTCTCCGACCCATCTCCAAGCGCATCTGGACGTTTACCAGCGAAGTTCTCTTCCAGTCCAAAGTCATTCGCGAGCGGCCGCTCCCAGGAATAGCGCACGCCTTCGTCTTCTGGGGCTTCCTCGCCTTCGCGCTCGTCTCCCTCAACCACATCGCGACTGGGCTTCGGATCGGCTTCCTTTCCCCTTCAAGCCTCATCGGCCGCTTCTACTTCACCTTCGCCGCCATCTGGGCTCTACTGGTCGCCGTCTCGATCGCAGGCCTGTTCGTCCGCCGCTTCTTCATCCGTCCCATCTGGCTCGGCCAGAAAGTCTCCGTCGAATCGGGCGTGATCGCCCTGCTCATCTTCGCCCTGATGGCCACGTACCTCGCTACCTTCTTCCCCCGCGACGAAACCACCCTGAAAGCTCTCTGGTGGACGCACACGCTCGCGCTGCTCGTCTTCCTGCCGCTCATCCCGCACACCAAGCACCTGCACCTTGTCCTTTCGCCCATCACCATCTTCCTCAAGCGCGACGGCTTCTCCGCCATCCCGCCGCTCTCCACCGACGAGAACGTCGAAGACTTCGGCCTCGTCACCGGCAAGGACATCACCCAGATCGTCGCGCTCCAAGCCTACAGTTGCGTCGAGTGCGGCCGCTGCACCGAGCACTGTCCAGCCTCCAACACCGGCAAAGTCCTCAACCCGAAGGAGATCATCCTTGGCACCCGCACGTACCTCAACACCTTCGGCCCGCACTCGGACGTTCCGCTCCTCACCGACCTTCGCGGCGAAGCCCAATCGTCGTCCCCAATCCCCAATCCCCAGCACCTCTCCCTCGAAGCCGCCTACGAATGCACCACCTGCGGCGCTTGCGAGTTCCAGTGCCCCGTCGGCATTCAGCACCTGCCCATCATCATCGGCCTGCGCCGCGGGGCCGCCAACACCGGCGCGTGGGAAGACTCCTACGGCACCAAGCTCTTCCTCGCCCTGGAGAAGTCCGGCAACTCGCTCGGCCTACCCACCGCCGAGCGGGATAAGTTCATCGCCCGCGCCCAACTCCCCATCTTCGACGGGACGCAGGAATATTGCCTCTGGCTCGGCTGCATGGGCGCCTACGATCCCCACGGCCGCGAAATCATCGCCGACTTCGCGCGCGTCATGGACCACCTCGGCACTACCTTCGGCGTGCTGAAGAAAGAGAAGTGCACCGGCGATCCCGCGCGTCGCCTGGGCAACGACCTTGTCTTCCAGACGCTCGCCGAATCCGGCCTGCAAACCTTCGCCACGCAGAAAGTCCAGAAGATCGTCGCCATCTGCCCCCACTGCGTCCGTACCATCGCCACGGACTGGCGCGAATTCGGTATCGCCCCCGAAATCGAGCACCACAGCGAATTCATGGCCCGCCACATAGACCGCTTGCCCACCTCGCAAAGCGCTGTCATTCTGAGCGAAGCGAAGAATGACAGCATTTCGTCTTCGGCCGCAGACAACTCCGTCGTCTACCACGACCCCTGCTACCTTGGCCGCTACCAATCCATCTACGCCGAGCCCCGTGCGGTCATCGAGCAGCAAGCCACCCTGGTCGAAGCTCCCCGCAACCACGAGCGCAGTTTCTGCTGCGGAGCCGGCGGAGGACTCGCCTTCCTCGGCGAAGAGAAGGGCGATTCCCGCGTCCCGCACGCGCGCGCCCGCGAACTCGCCGCCACCGGAGCACAGACGATCGCCACCGCCTGCCCCTTCTGCAACACCATGTTCCGCGATGCCTTGACCGCAGTCACGCCCGCCGACGCCACCGCACCCCAACTCCTCGACATCGCCCAGTTAACGGCACGGGCGCTAACCGACTCATCGGCATTGGCAAAGGGACACTCCGAGCCATGAAATTCCTACAGAGTTTTCGGGCATGGAACTCCTCGCGACGTTCGCCGCCTCCAACTATTCAATGTGACCTAACTGGCCTCACGAAACTTTGGAAGTCAGGCGTTAGGGAACAACTCGCCTGGGATCAGATAGACGCAGTCTTCGCTTACAAGCGAGACTGCCTGTCAACGGATCAGATTCGCATCATTCTCCGGAGCGAGAGTTCCGGGGCATGGCTCGAAGTAACCGAGGACGAGCTAGGCTACAACGACTTGATCCAAAACCTTCCCAAATATCTCCGCGGTTGTCAGTCTGGGGAAGATTGGTTCAAGAGCGTCGCGACACCTGCTTTCGAAACCAACTGGACTCAGATCTTCAGCCGAGATGGTTGCAGGAGCCGATCCGCCGCTAAGTAGCTAATGCGCCTACCGCATCGGCAGGAATTTCCCCTCGCACGCGTACGCACTCTTCGCCGCGCCAATCGCCGTCAGCTTCACATCGTTCCCCTCCGCCGCCTTCTCCAGCGGCAGATTCGTCCCGCCGTTCCCGATGTCCGCTACCTTAAGGTGCATCTTGTCCAGCGTGATGCCCTTGATGTTCACTTTGATCAGGTTCACCTGCGTGCGATGCGCCTCGTCGTACCCCGCAATCAACACATCGCCCGGCGTCAGAGCCGTAATGTTTTCAAGCGTAATGTTCTTATACTCCGGAATCCGGGTGCCCTTGACTCCCGGATCGACAAACCCCTCCACCGTCTGGCCGTTGTAGTAAGGACTGATCGCAATCGGTATCCCAACATCGCGCATGCAGATGTTCTTATACGTCAGATTCTCCACCAGGCCGCCGCGCGACGCGTTGCTCTTGATGCGAATGCCGCTGGTCGTGTGGTCCTCGGTGACTCCGTCCACAAGCAGATCGCTGACACCCGTATTCGTCTCACTGCCAATCGACATCCCGTGCCCCGAATAGAAGTGGTCATCGATAACACTCATATGAGTTACGCCCGTCTTGATGGCCACATTGTCGTCGCCATTGTCGATCCAGCTATGCGCAATGGTGATGTTGGTCGACGCGCCGGGGTCGATGCCATCCGTATTGCGCGGCCGCGGGTCATTTGGCCCCGGCTCATGCACCGGAGTCTTCAGGTGCACACCCCACGCCGTGAATCCGTTGGTGCGGCTGACGCCAACATGGAAATTCGGAGAATCGTGCAGCGTAATCCGATACAGCACCAGGCCGTCCGCGTTCGCAGCCGAGATCAGCCGCGGGTCACTATACGGTGCGCCCTGGTTACCCCCACTCGCCGTCTCTGCCTTCACCGCCAATCCCCACCACGACAGATCCTGCCCCAGCATCTTCGCGCCGCCGCGCCCATCGATCACACCATCCCCCATGATCCCAACATTCTTCGCACGGATGGTAAGGAACGCCTTGCACGGCCCCTTCGACGGCATAGTCCCGCAGGTTCCC
This sequence comes from Acidobacteriaceae bacterium, assembly GCA_036498865.1. Lineage (GTDB taxonomy): Bacteria > Acidobacteriota > Terriglobia > Terriglobales > Acidobacteriaceae > Edaphobacter. The sequence goes on from DASYEU010000111.1 coordinate 3,774, forward strand.
GGCCCGTTCACGTCGTAGTCCTTCGGGTTGCGCGACGCAAACAGCGTAACGCCCTTATCCACCAGCAGCGTCACGCCTTCCTTCAGCTCGAGTGGCCCGCTCAGAAACGCGTTCGCGCCTTTCGCTCCCGTCGCCAGTTCCACTGCCTGCCCCGGCTTGCACTTCGTAGCAAACCCATCGATGGCCTCCTGGATGCGCGCCGAATCCGCGTTCGCTTCGTCCGCTTCCTTCAGCGCATCGCCCGCCGCAACAATCTTTGCTTCCAGCTTGACGCATGCCGCCGGAATCTTCGGCTCCGTCACCACCCGCGTATCCTGCGCCCGCGCGCCGGCCACCATCGCCAACCCTGTCCATGCGAAGACGCAAATCTTCCGCCCACTCGCCCGTACACCGATCCGATTCAGCAACATCATCCTGCCTCCCGCTACCGCCATGCCAAACTAGCACACGTCGCACCGGGCTGCTATGTCACCGCGCACCCATCGAACATCAGCGCTCGTACTTCGAGTCGCCATCGTCCAGTGGAGTCATCAGCGCCACCACACAGGGCACGATCACGATCGCCACAAACACGAGCCCCACCATGAAATCATGCACCGCAAACCTCCTGGAGTTCCGCTCACTCGCTAGCAACCGAGTGGAAGAAGTCGATGTCTCTCCTATCGACAGGCTTCTCCATTTCGATTACGCGAGTTCAACGCAGCTCCAGGGCCATCCCGCGCGCACGAGTCCCTTTTTCCACCTTGCGTGGGCCGAAAAAACCCCTTCCGGACGCGAAAAGGCCGCCCGGCAACAGGGCGGCCTCTTCTTTAGGGAGAATAGTTCCAACGGAGGCAAAGCCATCAGAACTTTCTGGGTTGCATACTAAGTTTGGCCAAAACCGGTGTCAAGGCTAAAACTTTGCAGTCGCAACAGGCTCAAAACAAGTCACTTAATTCCTGATAACTACAGGGTTATATTCGCTTATTTTTCGCCTTACGCGAGTATACATGCCAACAACCAGCAGGAAAATAATGGATTTACCCCATTTTCTGCACTGGCTAAGGTGCATCCGCGCGGTGCGACCCCTGTCGACACCCCTTTAAGCCTTCGGATCGCCCCATCGCTTGCCCGGCGATCCGCTCAAATCGATGTGCAGAAACTCCGGCTCCGTGGCTGCTGGCTTGCCCTGCATTACGCGGATCAGCGCCCGGCCTCCACCGAAGAACAGCGCCAGCACAACCATCGCCACCGCACTGATAGCGCAGAAGATGACGATGCTCTCCAGCAGGCTGTAGGTCTTCTGCACCTCGGCGTGGAACTCCACGGGCATCGGTTTGTCGAAGCTCACCTCGCTGCGCAGGTGAATCCCTTCCACCAACTTCTGCGCATCGCTCGCCTTCCACGCACCCGAGGTCATCAGCACCAAGGGTCCTTCGCGCCGCAGCTTCACCGTGCCTGCCGAATTGCCCGCGGCTACCCGCTGATTCATCGCTGTCTCGATCGCGCGACCATCTTCGCCCGCAATCTGCGGTGTCGGATACAGCAGCATCGTCAGAACGCCGCCACTCTTGGACTTCACCGTCAACGCTTCCGCACTCCGGTCGAACCCGACCACCGGCGACGGCAGCACACCGCCCATCGCCGAATAACCCACCGGCCCAAGCGCGTACTTCACTGAGGCAGTGTCGAATCCCTTCGCTGGCAGCAACGTCGGCAGCAGCGGCTCAATGCCCGGAGGCCCACTCACCTTGGGCAACGCAACCTGCAACGCCTCCAGGTCCGCCGCTCGCAGGGCGCTATTGGAATCTGCCTCCACCACGGTAGTGCCGCTGCGGAAGAGCAACCCGTTGCCCTCCAGCGACGCATCGGGTCCCAGCTTTAACTGCGTGGCGGGCCTGCCCTGCGGCGACCGGAAGTACGTATACGCCGCCACCGCCCCCGTCGCATCGAAGAACTGAAACGCCTTCATCACGATGGTCTCGCCCGAACCACTCCGCTTATACGTAGAGGCCGCCGACCGCTCCAAACCATCTTCTTTCAGCACTGATTGCATGGCCGCATCCGGAGTCGCGGCTGAAGGCCCATCCGCTCCGCTCTTCACCTGCTCCCACGCCCCGAACCGCTGCGGCAGCAGCTGCGTCGGAGGCTCCAGCAGCATCGTCTTTCGAACCGGCGCCTGCGCATACGCAGCGAAACCTGCCGAGGCACACGTCAAGCACACGGCGACAACTACCGATCGCCGCAGTCTCACGCCTGACTTGGCCCGCAAATCACCCATACCGAACTCAGACTACCACCGCACGTGTCCCGTTCGCGCGCCTACTGCCCCACCGCGGCCCGCTCCGTCGTCACCCGGGTTCCGCTCAGCCCGCCCTGGTACTCCGCGATGCCCTTGTACAAGCTCTCCGCCACCCGCTCGCGATATTCCGGCAGCGACAGTTGCTCCGCATCCCTCGGGTTGGTCACAAAGGAAATTTCCGCCAGGATCGACGGCATATTCGCTCCGATCAACACCACAAACGGAGCCTTCTTCACCCCGCGATCCTTCAACCCCGCATTCCCTTTCGCCAGCCCCGCGTACAGCGAGCCTTCCACGTCGCTGGCGAACTCGCGGCTCTCTGCAATCTTGTCCTTCAGCGCGATCTTCTTCACTAGGTCGCTCAACTGGTGAATCGACTGGTCGCTCACCGCGTTCTCTCTCGCCGCCACATCCAGCGCTGTCGGATCGCTCGTAAAGTTCAGGTAGTAGGTCTCCACCCCGCGCGCACTCGGCTCCGGCGACGAGTTCGCATGGATCGAGATGAAGAGATCCGCCTGCGCTTTGTTCGCGATCGCCGTCCGCGTCTCCAGCGGGATAAACGTGTCATCCGAGCGCGTGTACACAATCTCCGCGCCCAGCCGGTCGCTCAACAGCTTGCCCAGCCGCAGCGCCACGTCCAGCACCACATCCTTCTCCTGGATTCCATCCACGCCCAGTGTGCCCGAGTCGTGCCCGCCATGCCCGGCATCGATCACGATCCGCCCGATCTTCAGCCCCAGCGCCCTCACCAGCGAGGTCTCGCCATCCGCCATGGGAGCAGCCGCCCGCGCCGGCGTCGCATCCGCCACCTCCGCCGGTTTGGCCGGAGTCGCACCCATCTTCGGCCGGCTCTTCCGCACCGTCTTCTTCGAGCTGTCATTCGAAGACAGGATCGGCGCTGCACCGGGTGCCCCATTCATCGCGGCACTATCGCGATGAGTGGGCTCCGTTGCCGCCGGCGTCGATACGCTTGCCGCTGCACTCGCAGGTGCATCGCCCCTTGAACCGTGAACCTCGGACCTCGAACCTCCCGGAACCACCGCCGAAATCGGCTGCGAGGTCGGCTTGCTCGTCGCCTCCACCTTCCCTGGCATCTCGCTCACCGCAGCCACATCGGCGGAACTCGCCGCCTTCAGCGCCACCGTATTCGGTACCGTCGGTGTCGGCTCCGCCCGCCGCTGCGGAGCGCCAATCGTCACTCCCGGAGGCGGCGCCTTGCCTCCATGAATATCAATAATCAGCCGGTAGGGATTCGGCAGCAGAAACGCCGAGTACTCCGTCACATCGTTCACATCCAGGACCACGCGCGTCACATCGTCCGAGTACTGCGCCGCTCGCACGCGCTTCAAGAACCCGTCATCGGTCACCGTGAAACTCTTGCCCACCAACTCCTGCGCCAGGTGCGTCCCATGCAGATCGAAGAAGATGCGGTCCGGATTCGGAACTCTCGCGGCCTCGTACGTCACGTTGTCGCCCAGGTCGATCGCGACCCGCGTATACGTCGCCGTCGACCAGTGGCGAATCCCCGTCACGACCGCCTTCTTGCCACTACGCTTCGCGCCACTCACATCCGCGGCCGCATCCACCACCGCCGGCGTATCCATCACTGAAGATGAGGCCGCCGAACCGGAGGACTTGGACAGCCCATCCTTCGCAGCACTACCGCGAACGGTGGCCTGAGGCTGACCAGCAGCCACGCTCTTCCCATTCGCCCCCGAGGTCTGCGCCATCGCGGGCAGCGACCCGCTGCCACCGGCCGCCGATCTTTGCCCCACAGCCGACTGAGCCGGCACAGAACCGGGCACTCCATTCATCGCAGCTTGATCGCGATGGGCGGCATCCATCGGCACATTCGCGCTCCGGCTCTGCGCGTCCTTCCCTCGCCCGTCGCCCCTCGGCCCCTGAACCTCCAAAGACGCCAGCCCAGCCTTCGCCTCTTCCGCTTGCTCGCTCTTCGGATGCTCCTTCAGCAGCAGTTTGTACTTCTCCTTCGCCGCCGCGGCATCGCTCAAGTCGTCCTGCTCAATCCGCCCTTCCGCCAGCAACGCCTGTGTGCCCAGCGAACTCGCCGGATACTGCGTGCGCAGAAACTCGTACTGCCCCACCGCAGCCTTCAGACTCTTCGCATCGTGCAGCGTTCGCCCCTGCTCCGCCAGCAGCTCCGCCACCGCATTCACCGCCGCCGCAGCGTGCACGTCCGCAGGGTCCGCATGATAAATCGCGCGATACGAATCCATCGCCCGCGTATAGTCCGCCCGCGTCCGCGCCTCGTCCGGAATCGCCTCCAGCGCATCGCGCGCCTGCTCCGCCTGCTCCCACGGCGACAGCGCAGCCGCCTTCTTCACCATGCGTGTGCGAGTCACGGACGCATCCACCCCGGAACGCGCCACGGCAGCGCCGCAGTACAACACTGCAACGCAACTCAACCCCGCCACGTATCCTGCGCATCGCAGCCGCCGCATCTGTTTCCCCAGGGACATATCTCTCTCAGTTTAAGTCGCTCTACATCGCAACCCGGCTGTGAAAACCCACCCGGTACTCACCGCGACACCCCCGCCGTAAGCAACCAAAACGCACCTCCCCTAAGATGCGAAATCCCCCACCCAAATCCGCCGCATTTCCTTTGTGGAACTTACGCGCCACCAACTCGGGTGCCCCGTGATCGGCGCGAGATTCATCGCGCCTATCGTGGGGTCAGTCACTACGCCGGCTGCCCCATTCATCGCGATGGGTGAGGTTCGCAAATGCGTCCTTACGCGATCAATCCCCCCACCACCTCAGCCGCCTTGCCCAGCGCGCCATCGAGCGCCCCCACATCGTTCCCACCTGCCTCCGCCAGATCCGGCCGCCCGCCGCCCTTGCCTCCGACGAGCCCTGCCAGCGTGCCGACAACCTTGCCCGCCTGCACCTTCGCCGTCAGATCCTTGGTCACGCCAACAATCAGCGCCACCTTCCCATCCGACGCCGCCCCCAGCACGACAACACCGCTGCCCAGTTTGCCGCGCATCTGGTCCACCAGGTCGCGCATCGGCCCGCGCTCCAACCCATCCACGCGCTGCACCATTACCTTCACGCCTTTGACTTCAACCGCCGAGGCATCCCCCGCGGCCGCGCTCGCCGACTTCATCCGCATCGCATCCAGCTCGCGCCGCAGTTTCTTCATCTCTTCTTCCTGCGCCGCCAGCCGAGCCCGCAGCGCATCCGCCGGAGTCGAGGATTCCCCGCCGACAATCTGTCCCACAACCCGCGCCACTTCATAGTCCCGCCGGAACTCGCCCAGCGAGCCCAGCCCGCTCACCGCCTCCACACGCCGCACTCCGCTCGAAACCGAGCCTTCGCCCACCAGCTTGATCAACCCAATCTCGCCCGTCGCCCGCGTGTGCGTGCCGCCGCATAGCTCGGTCGAGAAGTCCCCAATCTTCACCACGCGCACCTTGTCGCCATACTTCTCGCCGAACAATGCCATCGCGTGGTACTCGTTCACCGCCACATCGATCGGCACATCCACCAGCGTCTCGACCTTGTCGTTCCCGAGCACCTGCGCATTCACAATACTCTCTACTTGCGCGAGCTCTTCCTCCGCCACGCCGGCAAAGTGCGAGAAGTCGAACCGCAGCCGCGTCGCGTCGTTCAGACTGCCCGCCTGCTTCACATGTTTGCCCAGCACCTCGCGCAGCGCCGCATGCAGCAGATGCGTCGCCGTATGATTCCGCTCCGTCGCGCGCCGGTTGTCGGCGTCCACCACCGTGTCCACTGCATCGCCCACGGCGATCGCCTGCGTCACCTTCACCTTGTGCGCGAACACGCCCTGCACCGGCTTGGTGCAACCGCTCACCATGGCCAACACCTGGTTCGGCTCGCTCTGCGAGCCCCGGGGAACGACCAGCCAGCCCACATCGCCCACCTGCCCGCCCGAGTCCGCATAGAAGCTGGTCGCGTCCAGCACCACCTCGCCCGCGTCGCCGGCCTTCAACTCCGGCACGCCGACGCCGTCCTTCACCAGCGCCAGCACCTTCGCGCCATCCACGCGCAACGCCCCGTAGCCTTCAAACTCCGTCTTCGCCAACTCGCGATACACCGGGCTGGCCGTCTTCTGCGACCCACCCTTCCAGCTAGCTCGCGCCCGCGCCTGCTCTTCTTCTTTCGCGGTCTCGAAACCTCCCATGTCGAAGTCAATGTCCGCATCATGTGCCGCGTCGACCATGAAGTCGAGGGGCATGCCAAAGGTTTCGTAGATTCGGAATGCATCTTGCCCGGAGACGATGGGCCTCTTATCCAATAGCGTCTGCCAAGCAGCCAGCAGCGGTGCAGCCAAGATAGGGTCAAACTTGGACTTAATCACTTCGGGCGCGGCCATGAAACTCAAAACCTCAGTCTTTCCGTTTGGTCGTTCCTCTTCTCTGATCAGTGCTTCAGCCACATCTGGCTTGTCCTTGGCCAGAGCGCGCAAAAATATGTATTCCTCCTCCCACAGGCCGTCTTGGAGTCTCCGCAGCACCTTTTCCCACTCGTCGGATCCTCTCGCAACGACCCGCGCAAACTGCTGCTCTTCCGCAAGTACCACCTTCGCCACGCGTTCCGCCGTCTCCTTCAACTCCGGATACGCCATCTGCATCTCATCGCGCACCGCGAACACCATCTCGTGCATGAACGGCTTCTCCTGCCCCAGCAGCCGCCCATGCCGAATCCCGCGCCGCATAATCTTTCGCAGCACATACCCGCGCCCTTCGTTCGAAGGCACCACGCCATCCGAAATCAGAAACGTCGCGCACCGCGCATGGTCCGCAAT
>DASYEU010000112.1:0-18291 GCA_036498865.1 Acidobacteriaceae bacterium
CGCCCGCCTCAAGCAACTCACCGGCGCACCCATCCTCTACAACCCGCGCGACCTGCCCCTGGTCAAAATGATGGACATGCAAGCCGGCTGGCTCGGCATCGCCACACCCGAAGTCCACCCACCCGACGACCCCCTCGAAGAAGGCCTCATCATCGTCATCGGAGCTGCTGCCCCGGCGGGTCCTGAGCGAAGGTTCGAGCGTGAGCTCGAACCGAAGTCACAGGCCCCCGAAGCCACGAGCCCTGCCCCCGCCTCACGAGTCTTCCCGCCTGAAACGACCCTGCCCGGTACTACGACGTCGCCAATCATTGGCACCATCCTCCACACCCCCGGCCACACCCAGGGCAGCATCTGCCTCCACCTTCCCGCCCAGAATCTCCTCCTCGCCGGCGACACCCTCTTCGCCGGATCCGTCGGCCGCACCGACCTGCCCGGCGGCGACACCCGCACCCTCATCCACTCCATCCGCGAGAAACTGCTCCCACTCCCCGACGCCACCATCGTCGTCCCAGGCCACGGCCCCAACACCACCATCGGCCAAGAGCGCGAATCCAACCCATTCCTAAGCTAGAAAGCTTTCCCTAAAGCTCTAAAGCCTCTTGAGGCGAACGTGCACCCACGTCATTCCATGTACAGCAAATATAACCTAATATTTACAATTACTTACCTATGCTACTGAATGTTCTAGATGACCTATTCGCTCCGAATGTTTATTACTTGAGTTCATCCAAAACTTGAACTTTTTCCACACCGAAAACCTCCGATGTGGCCACCCGAATGCCCTCCTCAAACTCCGCTCCCGGACCAATCAAACTCACCACTACCCGGTTCTGTTCCGCCATCCCATAGAACCCGCCTGGATGCACCACCACTCCGCGCTCCCGCACCAGCCCCTCCGCGCAGTCCACGTCGCCCACGCACCGCGGCAGCCCCATCACCGCGCTCCACCCCGCGGCCACCTCCAGCACCTGCAACCGTCCCGGCGTCTCTTCCGCCATCCGCCGCAGCGTCGCCAGGTTACCCCGCGCCCGCTCCCGAATCTGCCGCTGCATTGCCCAGGCCCCAGCCAGCCACGACCCCATCGCCAATTGCACCGGCGCATTCATCGACAGGAACGTGTCCGCCACAATCTCCAGCCGCCCCAACGCCTCCGCCCGAGCACGTTCCGGCCCCAGCGCTGCAATCCACGCCGCCTTCATCTGCGGCAGCCCCGCAATCTTGCTCAACCCGCTCAGCACAAACGTAAGCGCCGGATGCTCCCCGCACGCAAAACTCCTTGCCGCCCCCGCCGGAACTTCAGCCATCGCCGGCGGACCCGGCTCTTGATCGGCCGAGCCTTCAACCATCGCCGGAGGATTCGGCTCTTCATAGGCCGGGACTTCTCCTACCCCCGCCCCACGCATTGGATAGGCCGCGACTTCCCCTGCCCGCCCCTGCATTGGATAGGCCCCGACTTCCCCTACCCGCCCGTGCATTGGATAAGCCGGGACTTCTCCTATCCGCCCCTGCATTGGATAGGCCGGGACTTTAGTCCCGGCATCAACCGCTTTGCACTCAGGGGCTTTAGCCCCTGCGACATGCTTCATCCCCAGCCCATAGTCCAGAAACACCTCATCCACCACCAGCGCCAGCCCATGCCGAGCACACACCGCCTCCAGCCGTTCCCTCTCCGCCGCGCCGGTCCAGTGCCCCGTCGGGTTATTCGGATGCACCACAATCACCGCGCGCGTCCGCGGCGTAATCGCCCGTTCCAGTTCTGCGAAATCGATCCACCACCCGTGGTCATAAAACAGCGGATAAGGCCGCAGCCGCACATCATCCAGATCCGCCAGGAAATCGAACAGCGGATAGCTCGGCTGCGCGACGAGCACCTCGTCCCCCGGATCGCACAGCAGTCGAAACAGAAAGCTGTAGCTCTCGCTGGTGCTGGTCGTCAGCACCAACTCATCCGCCCCAACCGCAGCCCCATGCCCCGCGTAGTACTCCGCCACGGCTTCCCGCGCCACCCGCATGCCCCGCGGATCCGGATCGTAGACCAACGCCCGCGCATCCGCCAGCGGCCCCAGCAGAGCCCGTGCATCATACGCAAACCCACACCGCGTAGGGTTCGAGATCGTCAGGTCATACAGCGGCCGCCCCGATGCTCGCGCCTCGCGCACGGCCGCCGCATAGCTGCTCTCTCCCACATCCCACGAGGTCCGCGACGAGAATCGACTCACACCCACCATCGTAATAGGTGCTCTCCCAATGGCCCGCACAAAATCATGCTTGCGACCATCGGGAGCACCAAGCGAAGCCCAACACGCGTCACGAAGTGACCGCCGCCCGCGCAGGGCGCCCGTCCGGCAGGACTACAGCTTGTAAGCCTTCCGCACCAGGTTCACCGCCAAATCCTTCACGACCTCGAACGCCTCAGCCTCATCCAGCCGGTGTTCCGACACCAGCCGTCCCAGGAACGCGCAATCGACCCGTCGCGCCACGTCGTGCCGTGCCGGAATCGACAGGAACGCCCGCGTATCGTCGTTGAAGCCGACCGTGTTGTAGAACCCGGCCGTCTCCGTCGCCGTCTCGCGGAAGCGCATCATCCCCTCGGGCGAATCGTGGAACCACCATGGCGGCCCCAGTTTCACGCTCGGGAAGTGCCCCGCGATCGGAGCCAGTTCGCGCGAGAACGTCGTCTCATCCAGCGTAAACAAAATGAGCGTAAAGCCCGGCTCATTCCCATACTTCGAGAGCAGCGGCCGCAGCGCACGCACATACTCCGTCGGCGACGGCATGTCCGCGCCCTTGTCGCGCCCGAACTTGTCGTACACCACCTTGTTGTAGTTCCGCACCGACCCCGGATGAAGCTGCATCGTCAGCCCATCCTCCACGCTCATGCCGGCCATCTCGGTCAGCATTTGTGCCTGGAACAGTTCCACATCGCCCGGCTGCGTCTTGCCGCTGTAGATGCGGCTGTAGAGCGTCTCCGCCTCCGCCAGCGAAAGGTCCGCCGTCATTGCGGTCAGGTGACCATGATCGGTCGCCGTCGCGCCATTCTTCTTGAAGAACGCCCGCCGCGACCGCAGCGCCGCCAGGTAGCCCTTCCAGGTCGAAACATCCTCGCCCGCAACTTCTCCCAGCTTCTTCAAATTCTCCTGGAAGCCCGTGTATTCCGCGTCCACCACTGCATCCGGCCGGAACGTCGGCAGCACGCGCCCCTTCCACCCCGAAGCCTTGATCGCCTGGTGAAACTCCAGCGAGTCATACGCCGCATCCGTCGTCGACAGCACCTCAATCCGGAAGCGATCGAACAGAGCGCGCGGCAGAAACTCCGGTGCCTGCAGCTTCTTCGCAATCACGTCGTAGTATTCATCCGCATTCTCGGTCGAAAGCCGATCCGTCAGCCCGAAGTTCTCGCTGAACGCATAATCGATCCACAGCCGCGTCGGCGTCCCGCGAAACAGGTAGTAGTTCTTTGCAAAGATCCGCCACACCTCGCGCGGGTCAGCGCTCTCCTTGCCGTCCACCTGCGGAACCCCCAGCGACTCCAGCGACACGCCCTGCGAATACAGCATGCGGAAGATATAGTGATCGGGCTGGATAAACAGCGCCGCCGGATTCGGAAACGGCTTATTCTCGGCAAACCACCGCGGATCGGTGTGACCATGCGGCGAAATAATCGGCAGGTCGCGAACAGTTTCATACAGCTTGACGGCAACAGCGCGGGCGGTAGCTTCGGCAGGAAAAAGCCGGTTTCGATCCAACATTGGGTCCCTTACTCCTCTAATGAGGCTTTTGAAAAATTCTGTTTGCTTGAAGGAACGGCCCAAGCCGCCCCATCAAGTCTTGCTTAAGGGCACGGCTTCAGCCGTGCCGTAAATACTGCAGTTTGCTACGCGGCTTCAGCCGCTGAGGGCGAATCCAGGCTCTTTGTTCGTTCTTCAAACCAAAAACAGGGCATTCTCACGCCGACTAGAAAGTCTACCGGCTCCCCAAATGCAGGTCAAACTCGCACACGAATTCCCGCCACCTTCAGTACGCCGAAGACGAAGAAGCCGGCCGCGGCGTTCGTCTCGTCTGATCCACTACGCCATACCGCACAAACGTGTACGCCATCGTGTACGCCAGCCACACCGCAAACAAAAGGTCGAACACCAGCGAGAACCCCTCCACCGAAAGCCCCGCCGACAACACCACTACCAGCGCGCACGTCGCCGCGATCCGCCCTCCCCTGCCACTCCGTTTCCGGTGCCGCTTCCAGGGCAGTGTCAGCGCCAGCAGCGACAGCGAAAACGCCAGCGCGATCCCCGTACCCAGCGCAACCTTGAAGATCCCGTACCCGTTCCCGTCCGGGTCCAGTTGCGGAAACGTCCCAGTCAGCCTCGGCAACAACGCCATCGCAGAATAGAAGCCCGCAGCCCCCCCAACCGGAATAGCAACCAGCGCGTACATCGTTCGTGCAGGCAGACTTGCCGCGTTCATCCGACTAGCATAGTCCGACCATCCATCGAACCACAATCGCTTCCTCAGTAATTCACTGCATTCGCCGTAGCCAGCCCGGGAATCTTCAGCAGCCGACGCGTAGTCGTGTCGGTCGCCCAAATGTTCCCCGCATTGTCGATTCCCAGCAGGGCCGTATTCGGAGTCGCGATAAAGAACGCCGTCTGTCCGGTCACAGTCGCAGACGCGTTCGTCCCCACCCCCGTCGGCTGATACCCGTAGATGCCGGTGCCGGCGTTGTACGGCGAAAGCACCGCCCCCGTCGGACTGATCTCGGCCAGCCATGCCGAAAAGTTGATCGTGCCACTGAACGTCGTAAGGCTCGTAGCCGTCCCCGTCGCAAACGACCCGCCCGTCGCGATCCACAAATTCCCCGCGCCATCCAGCGCCGCAGAATTGATCAGAAGGCCGTTCTGCGTAAAAGGATTCCCCGGAGTCAAAATCGCGAACGACGGCGGAGTAATCGTCGGAATCGTCGCTGGAGTCGCGTCGCAGAACGTTGATATCCCGCCGTCGCTCATCACCCCTGCGCCAATCTCGGAGTATCCCCACACCTGGCCGACAACCCGGTCGTAGTACAGCGACGTCGTGCCCCCGTAGCCCGAGACCGAAGTGTTTGCGAAGCATCCAGCAGCAATCGGCGCGGTCGCCGCCACGTCGCCTGAAGAATTCGCCTTGACGATACTCAACGTACCCGCCGCCCACGCATTCCCAGCTCCATCCGGAGCGCCTCCACCTTCAATTGGCGCACCCAAAGTCGCGCACGCAGTCTCGCTCGCCGGAGTAATCACCGTCCCGCTCGAGTTCAGCTCAAAATAGCAATTCCCGATCGGATCCTGGATCTTGCCCCAGATGTTCCCTGCCGAGTCGATCTTGATCGGACCTGCCTGCTGGGAACTGGTCTGATATTCATCCCCCGACCCCGTACCCGTAAACGTCGTCGTCACGCCCGTGCTCCATCCGCCCACCGGCGAAATCGCGCCGCCCGACGAGTTGAACTCCGAGATCGTGTTGTTCGCATTCACCGCGAACACATGCCCCGAAGAGTCCGACGCCATGCTGTCCGGATAGTAGAGGCCTCCGGTTCCCGCAGACACCGTGAAAAGCTGGTTGAAGTTATTGTCGTACACCGTAATCACGCCCTGCACATCGGTGCTCTTATCCAGAACCGTGTCGTACGTCCACCCGCCCGTGTAGAGCCAGATGCGGCCGCTCGAATCCAGCGTCCCAGCTCTCAGATTCGCCGGATACGCATATCCAACACTGGTCGCGAAATCGGATGGCACACCTGAAAAATACGGCTGGAACGGCGGCGTCCCCGTAATCAACCCATACAGCGTGGACGCATTATTCGCCGGCGACTGCGTCATCTTGATCGCCGCCGTCGTCGTGTCCGTCCCGCCAGTCGATTGCAGCAGCTTGCCGCACGCGGACCCGTCCCCGCTGCTCCCGCCCGGCGTGTTCACGCACGCCGCAAGAATATTGGAGAACGTATTCAGCTCCAGCGCCAGCACCGACGCAGCCGACGTAATGCCGAATGGATCATTGTTGAAACTCGCCGCTGAGGTAAACCAGAACGGCATCGCGCCGGGGTTCGTCGGCGAGGACCCGACATGCGTCGCGTCCAGCATAAATGGCGCCAGCAGGTAAGCCATTCCCACGGTCGAGAACTCGTTGATCACCACAAACGTCGAACTCGTCAATTTGTTGCACAACCCCAGCGACGCAGTCAGCACGATATCTGTATTGTTCGTGCCGCCACCCAGCCCCGGATTTCCACCCGTCGAAACCAGGTACACCGGCGGATTCGTTACAGGACACGTATAGTCGCCCGTGATCGTGAACGTGCCGTCAGCCGCTGTCGTCACCGCTGTCGTCAACAAAGGTGTCGACGCGCCCTGATCCGTCGTCATATTCGCTGCATATAACTGGATCGTCGCGCCGGAGACAGGCTGCTGCCCGCCATGCACAGCACCAGAAATCTTCGGCAGTACAGACACACCAGCCGGCCCATTCACCGGTCCCATTGCACAACCGGAGAGGACCAGAGTCGCAACAGAGAAGGCAAACGGTAGACAACGACGCAGTGTACTCACGGAGACACCTCAAGGATGAATTCGCTTGGTTACAGGGGGCCCGTCGAGCAGTTTAGGGATTGATTCCAACACACTCAGGCATACATCGTCTATATCCGCGTCTGGGAAAACTCATGCCTCGCCACTCTCCGGTTATCGGTCGCGCAGCCGACGTCAAATTCCTAAGGCTGGATCACGATCTTCATCGAGCTCGCCTGCGGATGCGATGCCAGGTCAATCGCCTTCACCGCATCCTCCAGCGAGAACCGGTGCGAGATCAATCGCGTCAAGTCGAAGCTCCCATCGCGATAGCCCGCAAACACCAGCTGCGCCACCTCATCGTTGATCGCCACCGATGCCGAGTACGATCCCATCAGCGTCTTCTCATCCATGCACACCGCAGCCGGATCAAACGGAGCCTCGCCATGCTGCGTCGACGCAAACAGCATCACCCGCCCGCCCGGCCGCACCGCATCCATCGCCGTCCGGATCAGCGCATCCGCGCCCACCGCGACCAGCGCCACATCCGCACCGCGGCCCTCGGTCGCAGCCTTCGCCGCAGCCACCACATCGCCCTTCGCGTCCAGCGGCCGATCCAGCCCGAACTTCGCCGCAATCGTATGCCGCTCGGCATACAGATCGCTCGTCAGCACCGTCGCTCCCGTCCGCTTCGCCAGCGCCGCCAGCAGAATCCCAATCGGCCCCTGCCCTACCACCAGCACCGTCTCATCCGGCTCCAGTTCCAGCAGCTGCACCGCCTTGAAGCACGTATTCACCGGCTCAATAAACGCGGCCTGCTCAAACGGAATATCGTCGGGCACCTTCACCAGCCCGCCCGCCGCCTTCCCTGCGCCAGCCACAATCCAATCCATCACCCGGATGTACTCCGCGAACCCACCGCCCGCAGGCGCAAACCCCGCCGTGCACCCCACCTTCTTGTACGTCTCGCACTGTGCAAACGTCCGCTTCCGGCAGTAGTAGCACTTCCCGCAGGGAATATGGTGATACGCCATCACGCGGTCGCCAATCTCAAACGCATCCACGCCCGCGCCCACCATCACCACCGTCCCCGACATCTCGTGCCCAAAGATCCGCGGCGCCGAGTGCGACCCCGAATGAATCTTCTTCAAGTCCGTCCCGCAGATGCCGCACGTATCGATGCGCACCAGCACCTCGCCCGCGTCAATCGTGCCATCGGCATTCACCGGAACCGGCACCGTCTCCACCCGCACATCGTTCACGCCGCGATACACCGCCGCTCGCATGGTGTGCGGAATCGTAGGCAGTGTCACAATCGGCTTCGCGCTGATCTTCGCCGCAGAAATCGGAGCAGCTCCAATCTTCTCCGCACTCATCTTCCCCGCGCTGATACTCCCGCACCCAATGCGCTCCACGTTGATCGAAGGCACGCTGATCGGCTCCGTCCGAATTCGTCCCTCTCCCCCTGCATGCACCGTGCGCGCTCCCTGCCCCAACCAGTCGTTCGACATGCTTCGACTCCGCTCCTCTTGCTCTACCAGTCTAGTGTCGCGCCGAATCGAAGTAAAAGTGGCCCTGCCCCACCCCCCAGGAAGCGTCATCTCGACCGGAGCGAAGCGCAGTGGAGAGACCCCCGCATTTAGCCTTTGAAGGCCTGCGTGAAGGCCCGCGCTAAACGCATCGCACTACACCAGTTCCCCCACCAAAGCCTCCGTCAGCGCGGCCACCGCCTTGGCGCTGTTCCGCCCAAGCGCAATCACCTTGCCCCACATCCACGGACGCAACGCCGCATGCAACGCAAACGCCCCTTCGCGAAACTGCCCATTCGCTGTGGCGAACTTCCCCAGCGCGCCCAGCTCAAAATCCGCCTCATCCGAAATCGCCTTCACCGCCGAGAACCCCAGGCCATGCACCTTCGCCAGACCTGCAACCGCAGCCGCCTCCATATCCACCGCCGCCGCGCCATAGTCCGAGCGCAGCCGCTCCTTCTCGCGCACACTCGCAATCGCATCCGCCGACACCAGCACCTGCTCAAAACGCGGGTCCGCAAACCGGGCGCCGCTGCCGCTCTCAATCACGACACCCGCGCGCACCACATCGCCCACCTGCAGCTTCGGATCGCACGCGCCCGCCAGCCCCACCGAGACCAGGTCCGTCACCGGCATCGCCTTCCTCGCCGCCTCAGCCGCCACCACCGCTCGCGCCGCGCCCATCCCCGCGCACGCAACCACCGCAGTCCCATTGGTCCACACCATCACGTGCCCACCCAACTCCCGCCGCTCCCAACCCTTCACCAGCGCACTCACCTCGCGAGGCAGCGCCGCAATCAACGCCGGACATCGCTTCATCGTGCAGCCTTCGCAAACGGGGGAGCATACCCATGCTCGACGAACCACTCAATCGCGCCCCGTAGCGCGCTATAAATCGGCAGCACCTGGAACCCCAACTCCCGCTCCGCCTTCGCCGACGAGGCGAACATCGTCTTCCGCGACATCCGCACCTCTTCCACCGTCGCACGCGGCTCCTTGCCGCGAATCTTTCCCGTAAGCGTCTCGTCGAAGAACGCAAACGCCAGCGCCACCGCGTGCGGCACCTTCATCGTCGGCGACGGCAGCCCCGTAATCGCGGACATCCGATCCAGAATCTGCTTCAGCGTCAGATTCTCGCCGCCCAGAATGTACCGCTCCCCCGGTCTCCCGCGATCCAGCGCCGCCACGTTCATGCGCGCCACCTCCGCCACATCCACCAGGTTCAGCCCCGTATCCACATACGCCGGAAACTTGCGATTCAGAAAATCCACCACAATCCGTCCCGTCGGAGTAGGCTTCGCATCGCCCGGTCCAATCGGCGTCGTCGGATTCAGGATCATCACATGCTGCCCCGCCTTCGCCGCAGCAATCGCCTCCTGCTCCGCCATAAACTTCGACCGCTTGTACGGCCCAATCATCTCCTCGAGCCCCACCGGCGTGCTCTCATCCACAATGCTGCCGTCGCTCTTGAATCCCATCGTCGCGACGCTCGACGTGTACACCACCTTGCCAACGCCCTCTTCGCGCGCAATCCGCAGCAGCTCGCGCGTACCATCCACATTCGCCGAGTACATCTCCTTCGGATCCCGCACCCACAACCGATAGTCCGCCGCCACATGCACCAGCGCATCGCATCCGCGAATTGCCGTGCGCAGCCCCTCCGGCTGCCGCAGATCGCCCACCACCACGTCCGCCGCCAGCCCTTCAATCGACTTGAGCCTGCTCGTAGCCCGCGTCAGCAGCCGCAGTTCCGCCCCCGCGCCCAGATACGCTCGCGCAACATGGCTGCCCACAAACCCCGTCGCCCCTGTAAGGAAGACTTTCATTCGTCGTTCTTCAGATATGCCAGGACTTTAGTCCCGGCAATAACGGCCGTCAAAACCACCGCGTGCGCCCTTTCGGAATAGCAGCGGGCTTCAGCCCGCGGTAAAGGAGCCCGAATATCGAGGGGCTTTAGCCCCGGGTCCTTCGGTCGCTGCATGGCGTGGGCTTAATCTAATCTCTCCGGCTCAATCTGAATATTCTTCTCGCCGGCCGACTTCTTCTCCCAATACTTCTTCACCCACGCCTCAAACGTCTTGCCCGCCGCCGTATCGCGCCCACTGAACGCAATCGCCGCAATATCCGAATACGCCACATTCATCCGCGCACCCCGGTCCGAAGGCATAATCCGCACCACCGACTCCGCCAGCGTCGCACCCGTGCGCCGGTCGTACAGATAGCCCTCCACCTTGCTGCCGTCCTTGCGTGTCAGCGTAATGTCCCCGCGATAGTCGAACGCCTTCTCCAGCGCATCGCGCACCTCGGCCTCGCTCGCCAGTTCCGGAACCCAACCTTCGAGTTGTTCCCGCTCCCGCCCCGCCGCAACCTCAATCTCGTCCGGGCTCTCGTGCGCCAGTTGTTCCAGCTTTGCCGCTTCCTGTGTCTGCGTCGACATTCGTCCCCACCCTCCAGATACTTGGTTCTGGATAGGCCGGCACTTTAGTGCCGGCACAACCCATCACAGATTTAAATGGGGCTTTAGCCCCTGCGACTTGCGCTTTACTTAAACTCCCTGCAACTCCGAACTCGTCTTCGTCACCGGGGTCTCCGCAATCTGCACCAGCGGAGCCGCATGCGCCGGCTTCCACTCATTCAGCAGCTTCATCGCGCCCTCATCGGCATACGTATCGAAGAAGATCGCGCGCGCCGTCTCCAGCAGCCCTTTGATCGAGCCGAACGTATAGTTCACGCCGCTCGCCTCATATCCCGAATGCACCATGCAGTTCGCGCACTTCGGATTCCCCGACTCCGTCCCGTAGTTCTGCCACTCCACCGTCTCCATCAACTCCTGGAACGTATCGGCGTACCCATCCTGCAGCAGGTAGCACGGCTTCTGCCACCCGAAGATCGAATACGTCGGCATCCCCCACGGCGTGCACGTCAGGTGCTTCTTGCCCATCAGGAATTCCATGAACATCGGCGACGCGTTGAACTTCCACGTCTTCTTCCGATTCGACAGAATCGACCGGAACAGCTTCTTCGACCGCGCCCGCCCCAGAAAGTGCTTCTGGTCCGGAGCCTTGTCATACGTGTATCCCGGCGACACCATCATGCTCTCGACGCCCACCGTCATCAGCTCATCAAAGTGCGCGCGCACCGAGTTCGGATCCGCTCCATCGAACAGCGTCGTATTCGTCGTCACGCGGAAACCCGCCGCAACCGCCGCCTTCACGCCTTCCATCGCAATGTCGTACCCGCCTTCGCGGCACACGCTGAAGTCATGGTGCTCCCGCTGTCCATCCACGTGCACCGAGAACGAGAGATACTTCGACGGCGTAAACAGGTGCAGCTTCTCTTTCAGCAGCAGCGCGTTCGTGCACATGTAGACGTACTTCTTCCGCGCCACCAGGCCCGCAACAATCTCCGGCATCTGCGGGTGCAGCAGCGGCTCGCCGCCCGGAATCGCCACCATCGGCGTCCCGCACTCCTCCGCAGCCTTCCAGCATTCCTCCGGCGTCAACTCCGCCTTCAGAATGTGCGCGGGGTATTGAATCTTGCCGCACCCGGCGCACGCCAGGTTGCAGCGAAACAGCGGCTCCAGCATCAGCACCAGGGGATACTTCTTCCGCCCCTTGATCTTCTGCTTCAGCACATAACTTGCGACGGTCCACGCTTGTGATATAGGTACGGCCATCGTATAAATCTCCTCACCATTCTTGATAGGCCGGACGTTAGCCCGGCACATACGCCCAATCCTGCCGTTCTTGATACGCCGGATTTTAGCCCGGTATGGTGCGCCCAATCCTCGCCGTCTTGGATAGGCTGGGACACTTCGATAGGTCGGGACTTTAGTCCCGACGTTTCCCCGGCATCGACTATCGGGGCTTTAGCCCCTGCGATACGCTTTCTTCCAAACTCAAACCAATCTCATCGTCCCCGGCCCCATCGCCAACTTGGATGGCCGGCCCAACCTGCAACCCGTAACCATCAACCTTCTCGTTCCATCATCCGCTTGTACGTCGTCAGAGCCAGCAGCGGGAAATAGTCCCGATACAGGTGATACGCCAAATAGAACACCCGCGGAAATCCAGTCCCCGTATAAATCGCCTCGCCATTGCGCCCTTCGGCGGACTCATCCCACGTCCCCAGCGGCGACTGATTCGAAATCAGCCAGCGAATTCCCTTCGCCACCGAATCCGACCGCGTATCGCCGGCCGCCAGCAGTCCCAGCACCGCCCACGCAGTCTGCGAAGGCGTCGAAGGCCCAGTCCCCTTCTGCAACGGATCGTCGTAGCTACCGCACGTCTCGCCCCATCCGCCGTCCGCGCCTTGCACCATGCGAATCCACTCGGCCGCATTCACCACTGCCGGCTCGTGGCTCCACACGCCCATCGCCTCCAGCCCGCGCAGCACCAGGAACGTTCCATACAGATAGTTCACGCCCCAGCGCCCGAACCAGCTTCCGTCCTGCTCCTGCTCCTTCAGCACAAACTGGATCGCACGTTCCACGCGCTTGTCCCGCCGCGTGTAGCCGTAGTTCGCCAGCATCTCCAGAATGCGTCCCGTAATGTCCACCGTCGGCGGATCGAGCATCGCGTTGTGGTCGGCAAACGGAATGTACTGGAAGATCATCTTCGTGTTGTCGCGATCGAAGCTTGCCCAGCCGCCGTTCTTGCACTGCATCGCGAAGATCCAGTCCAGCGCCCGCTGGCTCACCTCATGCTGATACCGCTCGCGCGGATTCCTCACGTGGTTCAGCGCCAGCAACACCTGCGCGGAGTCGTCCACGTCCGGATAAAACTCGTTGTTGAACTCGAAGTACCAGCCACCCGCAGCGACGTTCTTCACGTTCTCCGCCCAGTCGCCCTTCTGCCGCACTTCCTTCGAGAGCAGCCAGTCCGCTGCCTTCAGCAGCCGCGGATCGTCCTTCGGCACGCCCGCCTCGCCCAGTGCATACACCGCCTGCGCCGTGTCCCACACCGGCGACATGCACGGCTGCATCCGGAACGTCGGCGTCGGATAATTCAGCTCACCCTCCGGATTGTCGATGCCCAGCTTCTCAAACTCGTCCATCGCGCGAATGAACTGAGGATCGTCCTGCGTATACCCCAGGCACGCCAGCGCCACAATCGCATTCAGCATCGCCGGATAAATCGCGCCCAGCCCATCCGACATCTCAAAGCGCTCCAGCAGCCACTTCTCCGCCTTCTTCAACGCCATCTTGCGCAGCGGCCGGATGTGGATGCGCTCGAACCAGTGAATCATCCGGTCCGTGAACAGGAAGAAATTGCGCCAGCCGATCGGGTGCTTCTTGTCCCACTTCAGCCGCAGGTCCGCACTCTCGCGGCCGCCCACAAACAGCTCATCGATTCCCTGCTCCGGAGTCAGCTTCTTGAACGGCTTGTTCGCGTAGATGATCGACAGCGGCACCAGGATCGCGCGCGACCAAGCAGAAATCTCGTAGATATTGAAGTAGCACCAGTTCGGAAACGTGATGATCTCAGGCGGAACCGCCGGTACCGCGTCATAGTCATACTGGCCCAGCGCGCACAGGTAGATCTTCGTGAACGTATTGCACTCCGTCACGCCGCCGTTCGCCAGAATCCACGTCCGCGCCTTCACCAGCACCGGATGATCCACACTCCAGCCCATCAGCTTCAGCGCGAAGTAGGCCTTCACACCCAGCGAAATATTCGAAGGCCCGCCCGGATAAATACTCCACCCGCCGTCCTCATTCTGGTGACGCAGAATCTCGTTCACCGCGCGTTCCATCTTGCCGCGATCGCCCGTGCCCAGCAGCGTGTGCATGAAGATGTAATCCGACTCCAGCATCGAGTCAGCTTCCAGCTCACCGCACCAGTAACCATCCGGATGTTGCAGGCTCAGAAGCCAGTCCGTCGCCCGCGCAATGCCCCCGGAAACTTCCCCGAGACCAAGGTCCATACGGCCATAGCGAGGCTGCGCAGGCTTCGCGGGCGCCGCCTTCGGATTCCGTGGAAATGTGCTCATCGATTACAAACTCTCTGGTGAATCTCCAGACTCTCGCTACAACTCTGCCTGGCCGATCTGGAATTGCAACTCGCAAGCTCTTACAACCGGCTCGCGTAGATTGCGCTCTACCGCTGTAGCGGGGGGGCAGACGCTATCGCCTGCACGATCTCAGGTGGAAGCCCAAACCGTACGTTCTCCGGCATCACTTCCACCTCATCGACCGATCCATACCCCATATCCTGCAGATAATCAACCACATGCTGCACCAGAACCTCCGGAGCCGACGCGCCCGCCGTAACCGCGACCGTGTTGACCCCTTCCAACCACTCCCGCTGAATCGAATCCGCCGAGTCAATCAGGTACGAGTTTGTGTCCAGATTCTTCGAGACCTCTACCAGCCGGTTCGAGTTCGAGCTGTTCTTCGATCCCACCACCAGCACCAGGTCCGCTCCGTGCGCAACATTTTTCACCGCAACCTGGCGGTTCTCCGTCGCGTAGCAGATATCCTGCGCCGCCGGCCCCGCAATGTTCGGAAACTTCTCCTTCAGAGCCTTGATCATCGTCCCCGCTTCATCCAGCGACAAGGTCGTCTGCGTCAGATACGCCACCTTGTTCGGATCGGGAACCACCAGCGCCGCAACCTCCTGCACCGTCGAAACCACCTGGGTCACGCTCGGCGCCTCGCCCTGCGTCCCCTCCACCTCTTCATGGTCCCGATGTCCAACCAGCACAAGCGAATAGCCCTGCTTCGAAAACTTGATCGCCTCCAGGTGAACCTTCGTCACCAGTGGGCAGGTCGCGTCGATCACCTTCAAATTCCGTTCCTTCGCCCGCTCCCGAACCGCCGGGGAAACCCCGTGCGCGGAATAGATCACACGCGCGCCCTCGGGCACCTCGTCCAGCTCGTTCACGAAGATCGCGCCCTTCTTCGCCAGGTCGGTCACTACATAACTGTTGTGCACAATCTCTTTGCGCACGTAGATCGGAGCGCCGAATGTCTCCAGCGCAATCTGCACGATATCGATCGCACGCACAACTCCCGCGCAGAAACCTCGCGGCTTCAAAAGCAGAACGCGTTTCGTGGGGGTTGCCGAGTCGTTTTGGCCGAGGCTGGGAGAGTCCAGAGTGATTGTCGTCACGTCATCCAGTATACCGTGTCTTGTCATGCGGCGACACCCTCCGGTACCTGTTTGGGTGCGCCCCCGCACACCCCCCTTGACACACGTCAAGCGACGCGTTCTCAACGCCGTACAGCCGACGGCGGAGGGCTTCAAAGGGCTTCTTCCACAACTTCGGAATATTGCCGCGCCCGCCGCCGTCAACTCAACGAACTACTAGGCTTTCTCGTCGCACCCGTGATGACCGCAGTGGCACGAGAGCGTGGTCATCCCCTTCGCATCCTCACAATGGGTCGAGCAGAATTTCTTGCCTGCGGGAGCCATACACGTACACGCCATATGAGCGCATTTCGTCGGTGTGTTCTGCATCGGTTCCTCCTGAAGTCCATCAGCTCGCTCTTTCGAGCGCCAACATTCTACGCGCAGTCAAGAACCCCTGGCCGCAACGTTTATCACACCATCAAAAAGATGCCCCCACTTACCCCCAAAAAGCTGCATCATCTCGACCGAAGCGCGCAGCGCGCAGTGGAGAGACCCCCGTATTTCGCATTTTGCCCAATCCCCAAACGCCGTACCCCCCACTCACCCCCCACCCAAAAAAGCTGCGTCATCTCGACCGCAGCGCGCAGCGCGCAGTGGAGCCCCCCCCGCATTTCGCCTTTTGCCAGGCACCGCAGCCCCACCCACCTCACCGGCTGGAAGCCAGCAAATTCCGCGCATGCTCCAGACTCGTCTCCGTCACCTTCGCCCCACTCAGCATTCTCGCCACCTCCCGCGCCCGCTCCGCCTCCTCCATGCGCCGGATGCTCGTCCGCGTCCGCCCATCCTTATCCGCCTTCTCAATCAAGAAGTGCTGATCCGCAAACGCCGCAATCTGTGGCAGATGCGTAATGCACACCACCTGCTGCCGTTTCGCCAGCGTCTTCAGCTTCCGCCCCACCGCCTCCGCCGCCCTGCCCCCAATCCCAATATCAATCTCGTCGAACACCAGCATCCGCGGCGTCGGCAGCTGAGCCTTTTTCTTCCCGCCCCCCGCCGACCCCGCCGCAAAGCTCTCCTCCACCGTCACCTTCAGCGCCAGCATCACCCGGCTCATCTCCCCGCCCGACGCAATCTCCTCCAACGGCTTCAACGGCTCGCCCGCATTCGTCGCAATCAGGTACTGGATCCGGTCCCACCCATGCTCCGTCCACCCTGAAGCCTCTTCCTCATACGCCACTTCCACCCGGAACTTCACGTTCATCGCCAAATCGTTGATCTGCGCCACCGCCAGCTTCTCCAGCCGTCCCGCCGCCGCCGTCCTCGCCCCCGTCAACTCCTTCGCCGCTCTCCGGTACGCCGTCGCGTCCTTCGCCTCCTGAGCCTTCAACTCCACCAGCAGCGCGTCGCGGTTCTCCACCTCCGCCAGCTTCCGCGCCGAATCCTCCCCAAACCGGATCACCGCGCCCAGCCCCCCCTCTACACCCGCTCCATACTTGCGCTTCAGCTTGTCCAGAATCGCCAGCCGATCCTCAATCTCCTCCAGCCTCTCCGGACTCGCATGCACCTTGTCCGCAAAGTCCCTTACCTCCGCGCTCACATCCTCCACCGCCGCCTTCGCCCCCGCCAGCTGCTGAGCCGGCTCCACAAACCGCGCATCGTACCGAGCCAGCTCCTCCAAATGCTTCAGCGCCGCCGTCAGCGTGCTCTCCGCCGACCCCTCCTGCTCATACAGCAGCTCATGCGCGCTCATCGCCGCCGTGTACAACTTCTCCGCATTCGCCAGCACGCGCTTCTCTGTCTCCAGCAGCGCGTCCTCGTCCTCGCCCGTAATCTGTGCGTCCGCAATCTCCCGCGACTGGAACCTCCACAAATCCGCCATCCGCAGCCGATCCTGCTCGCTCGCCTCCAGCTCCGCCAGCCTTTCCTTCGTCCCCCGCCACGCCGCAAACGCCGCCGTCACACCCTCGCCCGAAATCCCCCCAAACCGGTCCAGCAGCAACCTCTGCTGCACCTGGTCAAACGACCCCAGCGTCTCCCCCTGCGAGTGGATCAGACCCAGCTCCGGCGCCAGCTCCTTCAGCACGGCCACCGTCGCCGGCTGGTTGTTCACAAACACCCGCCCCTTGCCGCCCGAAGCAATCTCCCGCCGCAGCAAAATATCGTCGCTGAACGCCCCCGCATCGATCCCGTTTGCGTCCAGAATCGCCGCCGCCCCCGGAGTCGACTCGAAGACGCACCCCAGCACCGCCTTCTCCGCCCCATGCCGCACCACATCGCTCGAAGCCTTGCCTCCCAGCAGCAGCGCCAGCGCATCGATCAGGATCGACTTCCCCGCTCCCGTCTCGCCCGTCAGCAGGTTCAACCCCGGCCCAAAACTGGCCACCGCCTGGTCGATCACCGCATAATTCTCCGCCCGTAACTCCAGCAGCATCCGCTCGCCTCACCCTTGCTTTAGCGAAAGCCTAGCACGTCCTTCTCCCCACGCCCGGTACCACATCGGGTGCCCCATGTTCGACGGAAGTCGACCATGGGGTTACTCCCTCTTTCAAACCACCGGCCGCCCATAAAATCCCGATGAACCCAAATCCCACACCCCGAATAGTGTCAATACCCTCGTTCCACAAAGAAGAATATTTTTCACGCACAACCGACACCTCACCAACGACTTCCAGCGTTTTCCACATTCAAAAATAAGTGGCAGGGAGTTATGGTGGACCTGCTATACTTGTAAGTAGAGTTAAGAAAGAGAAAAAGGCTCAGCCACCGGCTGGGCCTTTCGCTTTTAATCAGGCTCCTGCGTGCCGGAGTAGCAGCGGGCTTCAGCCCGCGGTCCCCGGCCCATAAGACAAGGGCTCTAGCCCTGGATCAGAACCAGACTCACATGCCCATAACCCATGTAGAAGAAGTACTTTAGGACGCAAGTATGGGGGGAGGGGCTCCCCCCTCAAACCTGAACCACGAACCTCGGAGAGAACGCCATGCCCGAAACCACATCCATTCGCCCGACCGACACCGCCGACCCGAAACGCCGCTACCTCTGCCGCCACATCTTCACCGAAGGACACCGCTGCGGCTCGCCCGCCCTCCGCAACCACCAGCTCTGCTATTACCACCAGGCCTCCCGCCGCGAGCCCCGCAGCGTCGGAAGGAGCG
>DASYEU010000113.1:0-41485 GCA_036498865.1 Acidobacteriaceae bacterium
GCAAGATTGTGCATAGACGGCACTCGCGGTGAGGAAACGCTTCGGACCGATTGGCTTGTAGGATGATCTATATACGTAATCGCGACGGTTACATTTTCGGTGCAATAGCGGTACACTCATCAGCTTTTCCCTGTTGCGATAAATTACGCTAAATTACAGTTGCTCAGTTACTTAGGGCTACGCTTGATTACGCTCGTTTTTCTTGTATTATCCTAGACTTACAGAGATATTCGGAAACTCAAAATCCGCCGATCGCAAGGTCGTGGGGGTTCGACCCCCCCTCCCGGCACCAATCAAACAGCTGAGCTAGATGGCCTCTTCAAACGGAGAGGTCAGAATTGTTTAGTGGCTGTTTTGATCGCACCTGATTTCGGCAGTGGCCGAGTCTCGCATCGGTTTATCGCAGGCGCTCCATGTAGTGAGTGGTATGCGGTAGGTGGCAGAAATCGAGTCCAAGGTAGAAGTCCTGTGCGTCGTGAGTGATCAGAGAGACTCTTTTGAGGTTTTTAAGATCGGGGTGCTCGAGCACACAATGCATCAGCCATGATCCCAAGCCTCTTCCTCTTCCTTCTTTAGCGACATACACGTCGCACAGATATGCGTAAGTGACGAAGTCACTGATTACTCTCGCGAAGCCGATTTGAGCGTTGCCCTCCCTGAGTGAAAAGCAGAGGGAGTTTCGCAAAGCGCGCTCGAGCGATTCTACTGTCAGTTCCGTCCACCATTTCGCGTCGGTCAGAAAGGCGAAGACGACATCTAGATCGAGGTCGCCAGGGTCGGTCGAGACGATCAATTCGCCACGGACCCGGAGAAAATAATTAACATTGTCGCTCTCGATGGTTGAGCTTGGCTGGTTCAGCCCCACTGGGTTTTGCGCAACTCTATCTTGTGACTGGGTGCTCATAAAACAGCAGGATATCCCCTTTCACTCCCGGCAGAGTAGGGGTGTGTGAAATATTAACAATTGGTGGACTTTGGAGTCTCTGATTCGCTCAAACATGGGAGGGCGCTAGTCAAATGCGTAGTCGAAGCGAAAGAGCATAAGCGTTGCGACGAGGACAATACCCGATCCGAGGAGAGTGCGGGGACCGATTCGCTCGCCAAGGATGGTGAAGGCCAGCGCTACTCCAAAGAGCGGTACAAGATAGAGCGACGCGGACGCAAGGATGGCGTCCACCGTGCGAAGAGCTCGGAGGAACAACACCATCGACACGCCGTAGAAGAAGAGTGCCAGGTATCCGAATGCTACCCACTGACTCAGTGTGAGATGAGACAACCTGCTGAGGCAGTGCGGATCGAGCACAAAAAGCAGGGGCAGACTGAAGACGGTAGTCGAGAGATAGCTGAAGAACAGGATCTCGATTCCGGAAAAGTGGTCGAGCAGTCGCTTGGAATAGACGTTGTAAAAAGCCGACCCGAGACATCCGGTGGCAATAAGAAGATTGCCTGCGACCAGATGGGAACGTGCGCCTGAACTGGATGCGGCATGAAGGGGTGATAACAACAGGACTCCCACCAGCCCGAAGAGGAGAGCGCCTATGCGAAGGGGCGTCAGGCGTTCACCTAAAAGCCAAACGGCAATCAGCGCGCCGAAGATGGGAATCAGCAGGCTAAGGATGGCACCGTTCGAGGCGGTGGACCAACTGACGCCGAGAGTCATTCCGACCTGCGCCATAAGTTGACCGCAGATACCAGCGAAAAAGAATTCGCGGCGAAGTTTCCAGCCTGCGCGAAATTTCCGAGCGACGTCTCCTCGCGCAGACACTGCACCGAGGCCGACGAGAGTAATGAGGTAAAGCGGGAGGAGAGCAGTGGCGAGCGGCCCAAGGGGGCCGACTACAAGTTTGACCGCGACGCCCTGGCCTGCCCACAGAAGATTGGCCGCCATCAGCAGCGCAACTGCTGATATTGGGCTTTCATTCCACGCGGAGCCCACTATGGTTTTTCCTGAAGGATTGGCGGCGGAAGGACTCGGATGCCGAAGGTATCGGCGCCATCCGAACTGCCCTCGAAGATATGCGGGATCGCACCGTGTTGGGTGGCAAAGTCCTGCGCGATACGATGGATGGCCGGCCTGCCTCCTGACCGTCCGAGGATAGCGACGACACCGCCTGCACCACCTCCGGTCATCTTCGCGCCGAAAAAGCCTGCGTCGAGTGCATGCGCCACTAGTGCGTCGCAGGCATCGGAGCCGAGGCCGCACTCAGCGTAGGCGGCATGCGATTGGCAGAGAATCTCGCCGATGTGGTTCAAGGCGCTGTCCGATATGCCTTCGGCGGACGATTCGAAGAGTGCGCGAACGATTTGCACTCGGGTGTGCTCTTCGGTCGCATAGCGAACCGCTGCGCGGACGGGGTACTCCGTATCGGGATGGATGGTTGTGAATGGATCGGCGTGTGTTCCTACTCTTGCCAGGCATTCGCGCCCGCTGAGGGACTCGGGTAGCCAGCGCTCGTATCTGGAACGACACTCCGAGTGGGCAAGATTGGAGAGATATCCATCCCAGCGTCGGTCCTTCCAACGTGGGATTCCCGATTCCTCCACGAAGGCCACATCGATGCCCTCGCGCTGGCAGATCAGTTTGTAGCCGATAAAGGCGGCCGCGCGCGCAGTTTCGTAGGCGGATCCGGTGGTGGATCGCGACACCATTGAATCGATGCCCCAAATGCAGACGTCGGGTGGCAGCCTTATTGGGGCCGATGGCTGGCAAGGCTGGCAGAGCACAGGGAGAAGATGATTCTCCTGCCCAAGGACAATTGCGGCTTGGTCCATGATGCCGCACGCTGCGCCAACCACGACATTCTCAACCCACTGTCCGGCCGTGGCCAGGGAGATACCGGTCAACGCGACTCCGTGGGCGGCGGACGCTGCTTTCAGGACTGCGATCTCAAGCGCTGCTGAGGAACCGACACCCTTGTTTGGTGGAAGGTCTGAGGCGATGAAAATATCGATGCCGCCGGAGCTGCCCCACCCATGCCGGCTCTTCAAGAAATACAGAGCGCCAAGGACGTAGCGCACCCAGTGGGACTGTTTCGTCTGGTACTGTACGCGGAGGTCTGCTGCCCTGGTGAGATCGTCGATCCGAAGTTCGAAGGTCGGCCGCCAGCCGAACTGCTCGGCACCGGGGTTGAGAATACGAATCACGTCGTCGGTGCGTGGTTGAACCGAGACCGAGACGGCCTCGCGCAGAAGACTCTGAAGCACCATGCCGCCGGTGTAGTCGACATTGCCTCCCATGAAATCGAGACGGCCAGAGGCGCGTGCGACCCATATGGGCTTCTTTGTTGCAAAGAACTCGTGCGCCGCGATCGAGGCCGCAGCGTGGTCTTCGAAGGCGATTGATTCCGCCGGGTTCTCGACAGGGGATAGCATGTTCTTTCTCAGGCTATCGAACCACTGTTCACAGAGAGTTAATAGAGGCTCATTCGGCGACCTGAACTTGAGTGATTCGGCTTAGACGGGCCAGGGCATCCGCCGTAATGCCCTTGTCGGTGAGAATCAGATCGCACTCCTCAATGCCGCAGAGACGATACGTAGCCTCGGTTCCAACCTTGCTACTGTCGATCACGAGCACACGCCGCTTTCCGGCCTGCAGCAGTTCGCGTTGCGCGTCGGGGTCGTGAACCATTACGCCTCGGGTAAAAGAGACCGCAGCCGCACCAAAGATGACCGTGTCGGCGCAGATCGAAGCAAGGCTTTTGCCCACCGCATGTCCGATGAGGTCATGGCTGCTGGCACGATAGACCCCGCCGGTAAGTTCCACGCGGATGTCTTCTGCCGAGATAAGCTCCTCGAGGACTGCGAGGGAAAATGTGAAGACCACGACATTTCGCCGCGCACGTAGCTCTCTGGCTACGTAGAGTGTGGTCGTTCCTGAATCGAGAACTACCGACTCGCCATCGTGAACCAATGCCGATGCCGCGCTGCCGATGCTGCGCTTGGCGTGCGACATCTTCTGGAGCCGTTCAAAGAAGGTCCGCTCAGCACCCCGCCAATGTTCGATACGCGCCCCACCCGGGATGCGAATCACTTGTCCGGCTTCTACCAGCTTCTGGAGGTCACGGCGAATCGTCATCTGCGAAACATGGCAGGACTCTGCAATCTCGCTGATCGAGGCAGACGTGTTCATTTTTAACATTCTGACGATCGCGTCAAGTCGAGAGGATTCGGTCGCTTCGCTCATACTGGTCCGCTTCAGGGTATCAGAATCAGTTCTAAATTCGGCACCTTTGAGACACCTTTTGAGCCGCGTTCGGAGGGTGTTGGTGGTTTCGTCAAATTTCTGCTGGTGAAAATTTTTATCATTTAGTGCTCAAAGTTTGTCCGTTATTAACATTCCCAAGCTAGAGTCGATTCCATCGCAACTGATCTCGCCGATTCAGTCCCTTCCGAGCAATCGGGATTCCGGCGGTTCTATCATCCCGATCCGTCATTCCCACGAACGCAACCTTCAACCTTTTGGGGTTTCCATGAATTGCATCTTGTTCGCCTTCTCCCTCCTTGTGCGTTCCCGTGTTGTGCGTTCCCATGGCAGCGAGAATTGGTGGCGCCGTCGAATTCTGCAAACGGTCTGGGGACTTGCTGTGCTTCTCGCATGGAGTTTACCCGGCGGGGTTCTGCAGGCGCAGACGTTCTATGGCTCGATTAGCGGAGTCGTTCGCGATTCAAGCGGTGCCGTCGTACCGGGAGTGACGGTAACCGTGCGCGAGGGGAGCACATCGACGGTATACAGAACTGCGACTGGCAAAGGCGGAAGTTATCGGGTTTCCTTCCTGAAGCCAGGCAGCTATACGGTGCGCTTTGAGAAGGAAGGATTCGATCAATATGTCACCGACGAGCTCAACATTGTTCTGAATCAGGAACGCGTAATCGACGGAGCGCTCAAGGTGGGGGCAACCTCTGAGGTTGTCACCGTGTCCGGTGCCGCGAGCGCTCTGAACGACACCAACCCCCAGGTGGGCGGAGAACTGAGTACGCAAGAGCTGATTGAACTTCCCGAGGTCACAGGCACGCATGGTGCGAACGAGTTTCTGATCACCAAGACGTTTGCCGGCGTTTCGAGCACCAGCCAGAATTACTCCAACATCAACAACTCCTCGTTCGGCGGCGGACGTCCGGTCACCAACCCGCTCATCATCGACGGCCTGCCCAGCAACATGGGAGTGGATGGCACGTACGGTCTCATCCCCACACCGGATTCAACGGAAGAGCTGCAGGTGCTGACCTCGCCCTTCTCCGCGCAATACGGACAGAGCGGCGGTGGGGCGCTGTTGACGACCACGAAGTCTGGTTCAGATCATTTTCACGGGAGTGCCTTCGAATCGTACAACTCCCAGAAGTTGACTGCGCTCAACTACTTCTTCGTTCCCGGCACGCTGATCAATGCATCCTCCTTCAACTACTTCGGTGGATCGATCGGCGGCCCGGTTCTACTTCCAAAACTGATCAACGGCCGCAAGCGTCGACTCTACTTTTTTACGGACTGGGAAGATACGCTGACGCACGCTGCGAACAACCCGCTCAACACGAATGTACCCACCGCGGCCGAGTTGGGTGGAGATTTTTCCGGCACCTGGTACCAGGGAGGGCCGACTCCTACTGTGTACGATCCAGCGACGACGCAGGTCGTGGGCGGCAAGCCTGTCCGTACCGCGTTCCCCGGCAATATTATTCCTAAGTCGCGGCTCGATCAGGTTGGCTTGAATCTCGCCGCATACTTCCCGCAGCCCAACTGTAGTTTCGCCCCGTACAACTACTGCGTGACTCCCCTGGCAGTCAGCAGCTATCTGTATAACGCCAGCCGTGTTGACTATAACGCGTCCGACTACGATCACCTGTGGGCAAAGTTTTCCCGCGACGGCCCCAGAAATCAGGCCACCAATAATATTCCGAATGCCGCAAACACATCCGCGTTCAATGGATGGACGGATGATCACTACGAGGTCTCGTGGAGCCACATCTTCTCGCCGCGGATCTCCAACGAGGCGCGCATCGGTTATGTTTCGGAGGAGAACTTCAGTTCACCTGTTCCAACGGATGCAAGCTCCCTTGGATTGAAGGGAGTCCCTCTCAACCAGTTTCCGTCGGTGGCGACCGCACAGTTGGCCAGCTTCGGCGCCGGCTCATTTGCCCGGACAAGGGATGGACACTACGTTCTGAATGATGCGCTGGTGTTGCAGATGGGGCGCAACACGTTTTCAGTTGGCGGCGAATTCATGCGCTACGCCTACAGCTACTACACGCCGGGCGTTCTCTCCGGAAAGTACAACTTCAACGGAATGTTTACTTCGGCTCCTGGCAAGACAGGCAGCGGTCTACCTGATCTACTGCTCGGTCTCCCGGCGACCACCAGCATTTCTACGACCGATACGATCTTTCACGAGAATCTGAATTACTTCACCGGTTACATTCAGGACGACTACCGTCTCACCGCGCGTCTCACGATCAATCTTGGATTGCGCTATGAGTTCGACGGGCCATTCTCCGAATCGCACAACAACATGTATACCTTCAACCCCAACATCATCGACCCTGTCACCAACAAGCAGGGCGGTATCCAGTTCGCGGGCTACAACGGCGCACCCCATAGCCTTATTGCCAACGTCTATACCGGAATCCTTCCCCGGATCGGCTTCAACTATCACGCGCTGCGCAATACAGTCGTTCGCGGTGGGTATGGTATCTACGAGTTGCCCAGCATCGGGTTCGGTACGACCGGCCTCACCTCAGCCTCAACCGTCAATGTGACGTTCCAAAGTCCGGACGGGCTCGCGTCGGCATATGAACTCAATCAAGGAGTACCGCACTATTCTCCCAGCGTCGATGCAAATGGCAACCCTCTAATCCCAACCAGCCTGACGAATCCGAGCTTTAGTCCGGTTCAGCGGCAACTGACTCCGGTACTTCCATACCTCCAGGAATGGCAGTTCGGCCTCGAGCAGAACCTCGGCCACAACTGGATTGCGGAACTCGACTACGAGGGCAATCACGGCGTGCATCAACCGGTGTCGCTGCCGATCAATCAGATCGTACCGACGGGGAACTGTTGCTTCGGTGTAAAGAATGCCCAGAGTCTTCGCCCCTACCCCCAATTTCTCAATGTCAGTTATCTGACCAACGGCGGTGCGTCTGCGTACGCTGCGCTGCTGGCCCAGATTAGTCATCGATGGAGCAACGGCATCTCTGTTCGGGCGGCTTATACCTGGGCTCACGGTCTCGACGACGTCGATGCTCCCTCGCGCGCTGACGCTGCCCCTATCCAGAACGTGTACAACCTGCACGCGCAGTGGGGGACTGCGATGACCAACATCCCGCAACGGTTCTCACTGTCGGCGGTCTACGCACTACCGGTCGGGTCGGGTAGCCAGTTGCTGAGCCACACCCCGGTTCTCTCGCAGGCGATCGGTGGATGGAAGATCAGCACAATCGCTCAGTTCCAGACTGGCTATCCCTACAACATCTCTTCCGGCGCAGATACTCTCAACCTCTTCGAGGGCGCACAGTACGTTACAGAGATTGGAAATCCAAACATGTCTCGCGGCTCGCGCACGGTACAGAGCTGGTTCAATACCAAAGCTTTTACCGCGACGCCTGCTAACACCCTGGGCAATGCGCCACGCGCTACGTTCTACGGCCCCGGCCAGAATGTGTGGGACTTGAGCCTGATGCGAGAAGTCCCGATCCGGGAGCGTCTCCGGCTAACTCTCCGAGTAGATGCGCATAACGCCTTCAATCACCCACAGTTTTCTGGCCTGGGAACGTCGATGGCTAACACCAAAACTTTTGGCACGGTGACTGGTGCGCAAGACCCTCGGATGCTGCTGCTTGTTGCACGCGTCGCCTTCTAATGCTGATCAACTACAGGCAATCCAACACAAAAGGACACTAAGAAAATGCGTAACTCAATTCCGGCGCTCCTAATTGGCACCATCTTCGCGGGCGGCGTCGCCCTTGCCCAGGCACCTGCGGCAGCACAGGGTAGTCCGAAAAAAATAGTGGTCATCGCGCATCGTGGAGAGCACTTGCATCACCCTGAGAACACGATGGCTGCATTTCAGGCCGCCATCGATGCGCACGCCGATTATTTCGAGCTCGATGTGCGCACCACCTCCGACGGCAAGTTCGTCATCATGCACGACAGCACGCTTGACCGCACGACCAATGGAAGTGGGGATGTCCACAAGCACACGTTCGACGAGATTCGGGCACTCGATGCAGGCGCCAAATTCTCACCGGCCTTCGCGGGGACCAAGGTGCCGACCCTCGATGAAGCCTTCGATCTGGCACGCGGCAAGATTAATGTTTACGTCGACACCAAGTACGCAGACCCGCAGCAGTTGATCGATACCATCGTGCACCACGATATGCAGGACCACGTCGTAATCTATGGCAATCCGTTTTTTCTGTATGAGGTGCACAAGATTCGCCCCACGCTTAGAGTCATGCCGGAAGCGATCAGCCCTGATATTTGCAAGTTCCTGGTACGCGGCATGCAGCCACAGGTTCTGGCCTACGATGCCAGCGACTTTAAGGAGGGGGTCATCGATTGCGCCAAGCAAGCGAATGCGCAGATCTACGTAGACCGGCTTGGCGATGCGGACAATCCGGAGACATGGCAGAAGGCTATCGACTCCGGCGCAAATGGAATCCAGACGAATTTACCTGCTGAACTTGCTGCTTACCTGCGCGCACACAATCTGGCCACTCATGAATAGAGCCGGAGCCTGGGGGGGCGATTCCGGCCGTTCCGCAGCCGAGGAACCTTGGCACCTCGAACTTAACTGAATTAGGGCTTAATCTCGATGGGGGTGCCGAGTGGCACGAGGCGGGCAAACTCGTCGATCTCGGGATTGCTGAGCGCGATGCAACCCTCGGTCCAGTCGTATGCGTGCTGAAACACGCCGAGGTATTCGTACTTCTTCTCGACCCCGTGGATCATAATGTCGCCGCCAGGAGCAACGCCTTGCGCCTTGGCGCGAGCCTTGTCAGCCGCATTCGGATACGAGATGTGGAATGCTAGATGAAAGAGGCTGTTCGGGTTTTTCGCGTCGAGGATGTATTTGCCTTCGGGAGTTTTCTTGTCTCCCTGTTTCAGCTTCGGGTCAAGGCCGCCGCTGCCGAGCGCCACCTGGTAGACCCGGATGGGAACGCCGTGGGAAAGGAGCGTCATACGGTGTTGGGACTTGACCACGATGATCTGGTCGGCGTGTTGCAATTGCGGGGCTGAGGTCAGGCGAACGGAGTAGCTGAGCGCGAAGAGCAGTGCGAGTCGTGCAGGGTAGTATCGCAGTTTGGAACCCTCGGGCAGCGATTGTTGGACGAAGTACGTGAGCGCGACGATAGTGCATGCTACCGCGAAATCAAGGTTTGTTTGCGGAGGCTGGGAAGCGGTCGCTGAGTCCGAGTTTTCTAGCGGCATGGTTCAGCGCTGCCTGGGTGAAGAAGAACTGATGCCTGGGATTGGAGCCGGGGTAGAAGCGGATCACGATTTCAGGCCGTGTGACTGAGTCCTCAATACCGTTGCGGAAGGGGTAGCCCAGATTCTGCAGGAGATGCAGGGAACCCTCGTCGCCGGAGGGATTGCCAGTGTCGCCGACGATGGCGAAGACAGCCTTGTGAGTGCGCCTGGAGTAGACGGCGACGAAGTCTCCGACCTGAACGCCATGATGCTCGGCATAGTCGCCGCGCACAACGTAGTTGATCTTGCGCGCGTCAACGTATGCGCGCGGATCATTTTCGTTGTCGTTGGCCGGGTCGCTGAATGTGGTCTGCGAGACGTAATAGCCCGGAAAAGGATCGTGCGGGCCTTGCACGATCGGGCGGTGCCGGCTGTCCAGTAGGTAGCCCACAATTGGTTGGTCCTTGTGTCCCATGGTGTGCGCATTGAGCGGAATGTCCAGCGTCTCTTTGCCGAGCGGACCGTACGCGTTCGGAGCTCCATCGACATCGACGTCCATCCGATGGGTGAGCACCTCGAAGGACGGTACACGCGAGGTTTTGTGCGACCGGGCCGCGAGGCCGGACAGGGCAAATGTGGAGAAAAGGAAAAAGGTGGGGATGAGTCTGCAATTGGACACGAGCGAAACCTCTCGATGCGAGTCCGCGGGTTAGCGATCCCTGGTGGTAACGAATCCGGGTACCCAGAGCAGCGCTCGCTTGGCCTCGGTTTCGGGCAGATCGGCGATGGAAAGTCGAGCGGCTTCAGCGTAGGCGCAGGCCGTATCCATGGCGTACGCAAGGGAGCCGTGGCGTTCCAGAATTTCCAGGATTTCCGCGTGGGAGACTGTTGCGAAGCTGCGCTCGTTGAGGACGGTTCGGATGGCTTCGCGATCGGCGCCGGTCCCGCGCTCCAGCGCGTGAATGACCGCCAGCGTCGCTTTTCCCTCGCGGAGATCGCTGGCGACGGGCTTGCCGAGAATGCTTTCGGCGGCAGTCAGGTCGAGAACATCGTCGACAATCTGGAAGGCGAGGCCGAGATTGCGGCCGTATTCGCCAAGCTGAGCCTCGGTCTCAGTGGCGGCTCCGGTGATGGCAGCGCCGAGCTGCATGGAGACTGAGAAGAGGCACGCGGTTTTACGGAAGATAAGGTCGAAATACTCCTCTTCGTTGATCAGGTGACCGAGCTTCTGCATCTGCAGGAGCTCGCCTTCGACCATTTGCTGCGTAAGCGAGATGAGAAGCTCGAGAACGCGGAAGTTGCGCTCTTCGATGGCGTAGGCAAAGGACTGCATGTAGAGCCAGTCGCCTGCGAGGACGCACTTCGCGTTGCCCCATGTGGTGTTGGAGGACGGACGGCCACGGCGAATGTCCGCCTCGTCGATGATGTCGTCGTGGACGAGGGTCGCCGTGTGGAGCATCTCAACCACAGCGCCAAGGCGGATGCGCGAGTGCGAAGTGCAGCCGAGAGCTTTGGAGGAGAGGAGAAGCAGCAGTGGCCGAATGCGTTTGCCGCCGCCGGACATAAGGTACTGCGCGATGTCGGTAATGACTTCGACGTCGGAGGCGGATTGGCGAGTAAACTCCTGCTCGATGGCGGCGAGGTCGTCGCGGAGGAGATCGAACACCTCTTTAGCGGTCGCTATGGAGAGAGTACTCACGCAGTTTTAGAGTAGCAGGTAAGGTAGGCAGGTTCACATGAGAATTGTGATCTTGCACACGCTGGAACCTCTAACGTTGCTTGAGGATAAGATTTCCGGCAGCGGTGCCTTGCCCGTCAGCGGTAGTTGGTGAACTGGAGGTCGACCCCAAAGTCTCCGGCCCGAAGCTTGCCCATGATGGTCTGCAGGCTGTCTTTGTCCTTGGAGACCACGCGGACGGTGTCGCCCTGGATGGACGCCTGGACCTTCAGTTTGGAATCCTTGATGGCGGCGACGATCTTGCGGGCCGCGTCGGAGTTAACCCCCTGCTTCAGCTTGATCTTCTGGCGGACGGAGGAGTTGGCGGCGGGCTCAAGCTTCTCGAATTCAAGGTTCTTGAGTGAGATGCCGCGCTTGACCATGCGCTGGGAGAGGATCTCGGTGACGGCTTTCAGGGAGTATTCGCTGGCAGAGGCGAGCTGGATGACCTCAGTGCCCTCAAGTTCGATCTTCGACTTCGTGTCTTTCAAATCGAAGCGGGTGTGGACTTCCTTGGAGGCCTGGTCGATCGCGTTTTTTACTTCCTGAAGGTCTATTTTGCTGACTACGTCGAAGCTGCTGTCGGATGCCATAAGGACAAGGTACTAGGTACTAGGTTCGAGGTTCAAGGTTGAAGAGTGCGTGGAAGTTGGCGGTCGTGAGATCGGCGAGCGCTTCGGGGGATAAGTTTCGGAGTTTTGCCAGAGCGGCGGCGGTGTGGACGACGAGCGCCGGTTCGTTGCGCTGGCCGCGGTAGGGAATCGGGGCCAGGAAGGGCGCGTCGGTTTCAACAAGGATGCGGTCGGCGGGAGCGAAGGCCGCTGCCTCGCGAATGGACTTGGCAGCGGGGTAGGTCAGGTTGCCGGCCAAGGATAGGTAGAAGCCGAGCGCGAGTGAGCGGCGGGCCTCCTCGACCCCTCCGGAGAAGCAGTGCATAACGCCGGGCAGAGCGTGAGACTGCCAGTGCTGGGTGAGGAGGTTAAGGAGGTCGGCCCAGGCATCGGCGGCGCCGAATTTGGCCTTGGCCTGCGGAGTCGCTAGTTCGGAGGTCCGGCAGTGGATGAGAATCGGCTTGCGAGCCGCAACAGCAACTTCGATCTGTGCGACGAATGCGGCCTGCTGGACTGGGATGTCGGGATTCTCGACGTGGTAGTAGTCGAGGCCAATCTCACCGATAGCGATGCAACGTGGATCGGCCGCCAGGGTAGCCAGCTGGACGAGCGCTTCGGGAGTGACGCTGGCGGCTTCCTGGGGGTGGATTCCGGCGCTCGCGTACATGGCGGGGAACTCACGAGAGGTGACGGAGGCGGCGATCTCCAGGGCGCGGTGCATCTCGTGAGGCCCATCGCCGATGCCGATGGCGAGAATGGTCCGCACATCGGCGGCGTAGGCGCGGGCAAGCACCTGCGGAAGCTCTTCGGCGGAGTACATGTCGAGATGCGCGTGCGAGTCGATGATCATTTTCTGTCCAGTGCATTGGTAGGGGGCCTGTTGTGGCGACCTATCAGCATGATAAATAAAGAGATGATGCTCGGGCTAAGTTGGGATTAACCTGCATCAGATCCATCCCGAGGCACGATGCCGG
Organism: Acidobacteriaceae bacterium; assembly: GCA_036498865.1. GTDB lineage: Bacteria > Acidobacteriota > Terriglobia > Terriglobales > Acidobacteriaceae > Edaphobacter. The sequence continues at coordinate 12,700 of DASYEU010000113.1, forward strand.
AGCACCTATCCCCATTCGTCAAATTGTATCGTTCACGCCCGGGAGGCACCGCTCCGGGACGCTGGAGCGACAGGTTTGAGCCCCAATGAGGCAAGCTTGACGAATGGAATAAAATGAATACAGAGGTGGTGTCTGGATGGCGGAGGCGGAGCGGATAACGGCGCGGCAGCGGGCGATCCTGACGGCCATCGTCGAAAACTACATTGAGACGGGCGAGCCTGTGGGCTCTGGCACCATTGCGGGAACCATCGCGCGGGTGCAGGCCGGCGGCGGCCAGGGACTCAGTTCGGCCACTATACGCAACGAGATGGCCGAGTTAGCCAACGAAGGCCTCCTGGAGCAGCCGCATACCTCTGCGGGCCGGGTGCCCACTGCGCGTGCCTTCCGCATGTACGTCGAACGCCTGACCGGCGAGGCCGGCCTGGGAGCGCTGGCCGCATCGCGGGGCCTGCTGCAATCGCGGATCGATTCGAGTTTTGCCGGAATTTCGGGAACGCAGGCCATGCTGGAGCGGACCAGCCACGTGCTGGCGACGGTGTCCAGTGGAGTCGGTGTGGCGATGGCGCTGGTCGCGGGTGGGGACACGCTGGAGCACGTGCATTTCTCACGGCTTGGCAAAGGAAGAGTGTTAGCGGTCGTCGTGACCAGCTCTGGGCTGGTGCGCGATCGCATGCTCTCGCTGGAGGTGGATGTCACCCCGGCGGAGCTCGAAGTAGCGGCGAACTTCCTGAACGAGCACTTCCGCGGATGGAGCATTCAACGCGTCCGGGCCGAGATTGGCCGCCTCGTGGAGCGGGAGCGCAGCGAGTATCAGAGCCTCTTGAGTTCAGTGGAGCAGCTATGGGCGGGGGCGGTTCCCGAGGGTAGCGCCGGTGTACAGACCGTGTACGTGGAAGGTGTCGCCAATCTGCTGGGTACGCGGGATGTAGGCAGTGCAGAAGACATGGCACGGCTGCGCGAGGTGCTGGCCGCGCTGGAAGCGAAGCAGCGCCTGGTCGAGTTGCTGGACGCGTATATCGATGCGAAGCAGGAGTCGGTGCGGGTGATCTTCGACCTGGAAGAACACGCGCCGGAGATGGCGGGGTTGGTGCTGATCGCTGCGCCAGCCCGCATGGCAGGAGATGGCCGGGGAGCTGTGGGAGTGATCGGGCCAAAACGGATTCACTACGAAAACACCATGAACGCGGTGAGCTACATCGCTCAGGTGTTCGAGCGTATGCTGCATCCAACCGCATGAGACAAGCCGGTTCTGCTTAACAGTACGGCTTCTTTGGTGCCTTCAGAGCCGTACAATCCAACGGGTTTTAACCCTAGTGGGACGTGGGTGAGAGATTGAGAGGTTAAACGGTGAGCAGGCATAAGGAGAAACCTCCGAGTGGACAGTGGGGCCGGGTCGCACGATGGGCCGGAATCGGCAACAATGGAGAAGACGACAGTTTGAGCAGGAGCAAAGAGGGAATGGCAGAGGACACGATGGTGAAGGAAAGCGAAGAGAAAGAATTGCCGGTGGAGAGCGGGGAAGGACCGCAGACGACGGCAGCCGGTGGCGAGGGACAGGACCCGGCCGGCGCATTGAAGGCCGAGTTGGAGCAGGTGCGCGGCGAGCGCGACCAGTTGCTGGATCGCCTGGCGCGGCTGCAGGCGGAGTTTGAGAACTCCCGACGTCGCGAGAGCAAGGAACGCGCAGACATGCGCGACTACGCGACACAGAATGCAGTCGAGCCGTTTCTGGGCGTCATGGACAACTTCCAGCTTGCGTTGAAAGCAAATGGAACCGCCGACCAGTTGCGTGCTGGTGTGGAGCTCATCCTGAAGCAGATGGAAGAGGCCTTGAAAGGGCTGCAGGTACAACCCGTGGAGACGGTGGGCACCCAGTTCGACCCCAGAATCCATGAGGCTCTGGGCAGCATCGAAACCACGGAGTTTCCGGACCACCAGGTATTGGAAGAGATTCGCCGCGGCTACAAGATTCGCGACAAGCTGCTGCGGCCTGCGCTGGTACGGATTGCGGCAAACGCAGCCCAGGTGTCGGAATAGAGCAACGGTAGTGGACAAAATACAGATGCAGGTTCCCTGCGGGAATGACAACCATCGATGAGTGCGACGGAAAACGTGACCAAAGTTGATTTTTATGAGGTGTTGCAGGTATCGCGCGACGCGAATGACCAGGAGCTGAAGACCAGCTACCGCAAGCTCGCCATGCAGTACCATCCCGACCGCAATCCGAACAATCCTGAGGCCGAGGAGCAGTTCAAGGCATGTAGCGAGGCGTATCAGGTTCTGAGCGACCCGGAGAAGCGCGCCGCATACGATCGTTACGGCCACACGGCGTTCCAGGGCGGCGGGGCCGCTGGCAATCCATTCCAGGGTGCCGGATTTCAGGGAGATCTGGGCGACATCTTCGGCGACCTGTTCGGCGAGATGTTCAACATGGGCGGCACGCGCCGCGCATCGCGCGTGCAGCGCGGACGCGACCTGCGCTACGACCTGACCCTCGAATTCGAACAGGCGGTCTTTGGCGTCGAGAAGGAGATCTCTATTCGCCGCCAGGAGGCCTGCGATAGCTGCAGCGGTTCGGGCAGCGCCAATGGTAAGGCTCCCGCGACCTGCACAGGATGCGGAGGCCGCGGCCAGGTGCGCTTCCAGCAGGGATTCTTCTCCGTCGCCAAGACCTGCGTACGCTGCGGCGGAACGGGCACTACAATCTCCGATCCGTGCACGACGTGCCGCGGCGAAGGGCTCCAGACGAAGAAGCACGACATCCTGGTGAAGGTGCCGGCGGGTGTCGAGCAGGACACGCGCATCCGCTACCAGGGCGAGGGCGAGGCTGGCCGCTTCGGCGGACCGTCAGGCGACCTCTACGTGGTGCTCAGCGTAAAGCCGCACAAATTCTTCGAGCGAGATGGCGACGATCTGCACTGCGTGATGCCGATCTCGTTTCCGCAGGCCGCGCTGGGCACGGAGTTGCAGATCGAAACGCTGGAAGGACCCGCGGCGATCAAGATCCCCGAGGGTACGCAGAACGGGCGCGAGTTCAAGCTGCGTAGTAAAGGTGTGCCGCACCTGAACGAACACGGCAAGGGCGACCTGATCGTGGAGATTCGCGTGACCACTCCATCCAAGCTGAACAAGCAGCAGAAAGAACTGCTTCGCCAACTCGGCGAGACCATGCAGATCGAGAACACGCCGACCAGCCGCGGCCTCTTCGAGAAGATGAAGGACATTTTTTCTTAGGTTCGCTGGCGGGGCCACCGCTTGCAACGCAGGAGCGTCGACGCTCTTGATTCGTTCGGACACGGAGGGCTATTTCCGGAGCCTCTCCAGATATCGAAGTAGCTTGGTTCGAGCTCCTATGTGAGCTGTGCGCTCGCAATCGCAATGGCGGCGATCGCCGCTGTCTCCGCGCGCAGAATACGTGGGCCCAACGTAACGTGCGTCCAGTTGTGCGTGGTGAACGTGGACATCTCTTCCGGCGTCCAGCCGCCTTCGGGGCCGATCGCGAGGTCGAGGCGGAAGGTGGCCGGCTGATGGTTCACGTCGAAGCCATCGTGGTGCAGCTGCGCAGGCAGGGAAGCGTGGGCCGCCAGGGCAGCCGCAAGCGTCGTCGTCTGCTCGGTCTCGCTGAGTAGAATTCGCAGCGGCGCGGCGTCTCTCGCAAGCACGGCCGCGAGCAGTGCAGGCTCTCCAATCTCCGGAATGTTCGTGCGCCGCGACTGCTTGGCTGACTCCAGCGCGATGCGCCGCCAGCGCTCGACGCGCTTCGCCGCGGCCAGCGCGAGATGTTTCTCCGTCCGCCGCGCGAGGATCGGCGTAACGCGCTCGACGCCCAGCTCAGTGGCCTTCTCCACGGCCCACTCAAAGTGATCGAACTTGAACACCGCGAGCAGCAGATGGATGGGCAGAGCCGCGTCCGCCTCCAGTTCCTCGTGCAGTACGAAGCTCACCTCGGCCTCCGACACGGTCGCGACCTCCGCGCGATGCAGGAATCCGTTTGCCACCACATCAAACACCTGCCCCGCCTGTGCGCGCAGCACGCGAGCCAGGTGCGCGGCTTGTTCGCCGGTCAGGGAGGCGTGGGTTGGGTGCCCGGTTGCGGGCGACCAGCTATCGGCGATCCAGCGGCGTCGGGTCATGGAAGCCTCAGGGCTTGGGGATGTCCACGCTGAACGTGCCCTGGTGGTAGAACTCAATGTTTACGGTGGCGGACTTGCGCTGTTTCCACACATCCTCGGTGATAGGGAAGTGGATCAGCACCATGCCCTCGGCGTGATCGCCGGGCTTGATTTCCGCTTCGCGTGCGAGCGGAGTGCTCATCAGCGGCTTCAATGCCGGGAATGTCACTGTTATGTTGTTCAGGTCGCTCTTCTGGATGGCGCTGCTGGTGACGACGGCATCGTCCTGCGTATTCAGCGTTCCGCCCAGATTGCTGATGTAGAGCGGATCATGGAGGCGGTCGTCAACTCGTACTGTGACGGCCACGTACAGGTCATCCTGTACCTCTTGTTGCGCACCGACCAGTTTGGAGCCGGTCGCGAAGACGGTGTGCGTCGGCAGAAGCGCGACGTGGGTGACCGAGAGGTCTGCGACCCGGTGCGGCATGTAGAGGTAGATCCCCGCGAAGGCGACACCCAGCACGATCACTGCGATCAGAATGGGAACCGCGAAGTTGCGGCGTTCGGATTGGGAGAAAGAAAGTTCGGACATGGAAATCAAGAATAGCAAGGACGGCGGATTGTCGCCGTCAGTTGGCGTTCGAGGGCACGGGCAGGTCCTTCTGCACGAAATATTCCTCCGCTAGAACGGCGATCAACGCAGCCGTGGGCACTGCCACCAGTGCTCCCACAACTCCCGCGAGCTTGGTTCCGGCAATCAGCGCGATCAGCACGGTCAGACCCATCAGGTTCACGCTGTGGCGCATGATGCGCGGGGTCAGATAGGCGTTTTCGATGTTCACATAGATCAGGTAGAAGGCGAACACACCGAACATCTTCGTCCACGAATCAATTGCGGCCACCAGCCCAACGATCAGGATTGTGATCACTCCCCCGGCAATGGGGACAATGTTCATCAGCCCCATCAGGACGCCGAGCAGGAAAAAGTAGCGGACGTGCAGGAATCCGAAAGTGATGGTGCTGCAGATGCCGAGGATTAGCATCAGCAGGCCCTGCCCGAAGAGCCACTTGCTCATGCGAATCTCAGCCTTGTACAGAGTCACGGCCAGCCGCAGCCGGTTCTCCACCGAGAGCAGCGACATGAACCACCCGTAAGCGTATTCCCCTTCGAGCATGAAGTAGATGCACAGGACAAAAGCGGTTAGCAGATCAAAGATCCGCGCCATCCAGAGCGGGAACGAGGCGAACAGATATTCGGCCGTTGCGGAAAGCGCGTTCTCAATCTTTCCCGCGACCGCATCCACACCTAGCCGGTCGGCATACGGCAGGCGCTTCAGCCGGGAGACGATGCCTGGCAGCCGCCCCGGCAGATCGTTGGCGAACTGGTGCAGGTCGCGAACCACCGGGGGCAGGCCCAGCGTCAGAAAAATTGCAATGGCAAGGAAGGCGAACGTCAGCAGCAAAGCGATCGCCACCGCGCGCGAAATATGCCTGCCACCGCGCAGCTCGTAGTTCATAATGCTGTTGACGACAGGCATCAGCACGACGGCAAACAGCGCGCTGACGTACACCAGCAACAGCACCTCGCGCAGTCGCCACGCCAGTGCCAGGCCCAGCAACACCGCGAATGCGAACAGGATGTGCCCGCGTACGGCGCTCTTCTCGCTCTCGTTTCCGGTGGACGTTGTGGGCGGCAGGGCGTTCTCCTACGGATTCAGATGCGTTCGCCTCACTTTACACCTACCGGCGTCGCGATTTGGGCAGGTGCAGTCGGCGGAGCAGGGTGGTAACGGTCTCCTCGGTGGTTAGCTCGGACGTATCGATGGTGTGGTGCGCGAGCCGGCGATAGATCGGCTGACGGGCCGCGAATCGTGCCTGGGCAGCCACCGGATCGGCCAGGTTAGGCCGTGCCTGCGCAGGGGACTCGACCGTTGCGTCGTTCAGCGCCTGCGCAGTACAGCGGTCGAACAGCATAGCGAAGGGCGCATCGAGGAAGATGGTCGCCGTGGCCGGAGTCTGCTCCAGCAGTAGCCGGTTGGTCAAGGTCTCGGGTGCGCCTCCGCCCAGGGCTAGAACGATGTTCTTGCGACCCAGCTCGGCGGCCAGAGCCTGCGACTCCAGTTTGCGGAAGTGCGCTTCGCCGTGCGCGGCGAAGATCTGCGATACCGTCTGCCCCGCGGCGGTCTCAATCGCCGCGTCAAGGTCGACGAACTCCCAGCCAAGGCGCTCGGCGAGCATGCGGCCGACGGTAGTCTTGCCGGCTCCCATAAAGCCGGTGAGGACGAGGCGGCGAAGGTTGGCGGGTGGGCTCACGAGGTCGACAGGCAGAGCAGTGTGCGAGGCATTCGTTTCCAGAATCTGGAGATTCATTACGGCTCCTTTGAAAATACTACGTTGCAGCAAAACAAGAGCCGCGACCTTTGTCGGGTCGCGGCTCAGTGGAAGTTGCGGACTCTCTGAAGTTCGTTTCTGGCTTTATCTCAGAGTTGCTCGCACGCCCGGCTGACCCGCTCCCTGCCACCAAAAGCAGGGATAGGTAAAGGTGCCGAACTGATACGAGCGCAGATTCATCCTGCTAAAAGGATGGCATAGGCGGCAGCAGGTTGCAAGATGGGGCTTATTCGCCTTCCGCCAGGCCGTCGATCTCGGCCTCGCCCGCGGCAAAGCCGGACTCTTCGCGGAGCTTGCTCTGGATGTTATCCCAGACCTTTTCGCTGGGATCGCCGACCGGCTCAAACAGACTGCGCGCGGTCTCCGCGATTGTCTCCAGATCATTCACCAGCGCGGCGCAATCGGGGTTGCGCGCAAGAAAGTTCTTCAGGCGCGGGTCCTGGCTTACCTTTCCATCTCCACTGGCAAAGAGCTCGGGCAGGTAATTCTCAAATTCCTCAGGCTTCAAGGTGTCGAAATTGATCTCGCCGGGCTCGCTCATTTGGCGGCCTCCGTATTAACTTCGGTCTGGGGTGGTGAATCGCTGGGATGACGAAGCAACTCGCGTAACCGGAGGCGAGCCTTGTGCAGTTGTGACTTGCTGTTCCCCGTCGAGCAATCGAGCATAGTGGCGATTTCATTATGCTCGAATCCTTCCACATCGTGCAGAACAAACACCATGCGGTAGCCAGGCGGTAACGAGGCAACAGCCCGCTCCAAAGCCACGCGGTCCACTGATCCGCTCAGGATTGGGTCGTGACTCCCGAAGTCGCGCTTCGGCGCGTCCTCTTCGGTCGGGTTGATGGTCTCTTCCAGAGAGACAAGGTTCAGGCCCTTCTTGCGCAACTGCATCAGCACCAGGTTCACCGTCAGACGGTGCAGCCACGTGGAAAATGCAGATTCGCCGCGGAAACTTCCCAGCTTGCGGAAAAGATGCAGAAACGCTTCCTGTGTCATGTCCTCGGCTTCTGAAACATTGCCGAGCATGCGCAGACACAGCGTATAAACGCGCCTCTTGTGCAGGTTGTACAGCGTAGAAAATGCCTCGGCATCGCCATTCTTGGCGGCCTCGATCGCTTCTGCCTCCCCGGCAATAGGCGGGTTGCGCTTAAAAAGCCCAGGGTTAGGTTTTGCTTGGGTCATCAGTTGGCCTTCGCAACTCATTCTATTTTGGCTCCGGAATTACGGGTCTCGCCGGACGGTCGCCTGTTCAAAGCCTAAAGCATGCACCCGGATCAATCCGTCTAGGGATTGGAGGTGATGGGGGTGTAAAAGGTTGTGTCGCTTTGACGACATAGACGCTAAACATATTCTTTCCGAAGAGGATACAACGCGCATCATGCTCCGATGAATCGAGCATAAAGAGATCGGGCAATGGTGATGTCCGTGGTTCCCTGAATAATCGCGCGGCCATCTCCGAACAGAGTAACGGTGTGGCGTCCGCGGCGGAAGCGCAGCAGCAGATCGTTGGAGCGAAGGTCGTCGATATCGGCGTGGGCGGCCAGTTTGGCGCGCATGGCCGCGAAATCGATCGGACGGTGATGCTCATGAATCTGCACAGAGTCGCGTCCGCAGAGTGTGATGTGTGCACGATTCTGGCCTGCCAGATGAGTGAAGATTCTCCGGCCGCAGACTTCGCATTCGGCCCGAGGCGTCCCCGTCGCAATCTCCGACCGCTCCAGGGTGGCGTTGACCGCCGGTTCCCACAGATCGAAGGAGAGTAATGTTCGCCGCATCAGGTGTGCCTGGCCGGTCAGGAACTTGAGCGTCTCGGTCACCTGAATTGACGCCGCCAGGTTCACCGCAGTTGAAAGGATGCCTGCTGTGTCGCAGGTTGCCACATCGCCGGAGGGCGGCTTGGGAAAAATGCACGCCAGGCAAGCGGTCGGCTCAAAGCCCGGCTGGACGTTGACCAGCTGCTGCACCGGCAGGATGTTCATGGTGGCCGCGTAACCCCCAATGGCCGCCGCGTAGATCCACGGCTTACCCTGCTGCACCGCGAAGTCATTGATCAGGTAGCGCGTCTCGAAATTGTCCGTCGCATCCAGAATGAGGTCGACCGGAGGGATGCCGTGATGCTGCGAGCCGGAGAGCAACTCCCCGATATTCCCTGGAACCAGATCCGAAATATGCGCATGTACGGTGACGCCGGAGTTGAACTGCCCAATATGCCGCCGCGCCGCCGCCGCCTTGGGCAGGCTCTCCAGTGCGTCCGCCTCGTCGAACAGTATCTGCCGCTGCAGGTTGGAAGGCTCGACGAAGTCGCGGTCGATCAGCGTCAGTGTTCCGATGCCGGCGCGCGCCAGCAATGACGCTGAGGCTGCGCCCATGGCTCCGCAGCCCACAACAGCCACGTGTGACCGCGCGAGCTGTTTCTGGCCGGCCTCGCCAATCCCTTTGAACAGCACCTGCCGTGAGTACCGGTCCCTGTCCGCGATCGGTGCTGGGGGTGGATCAACCGCTTGCGACTTCTTCCCTTGCCGCGCCTGGACTGGAGCCTCGGCGCATTCGTCTAATCGCATCGTTCTCGTAGTATAGAGAATTGTGGCGTGCCCGTTCGGCGCGACAGCGCACGCCCTGCCGTTTCGCATCCAACGCCCTATCGGTCAGGGGGGCCGGGGCATTCCAAGACCCTTGGTTTCGATGATTCGGCCTCGAGGATTCACGCCCGAAGAGTCATTCCCGACCCATAGGATGGACTAGGGCCTGAGACTCGCCGTTTTTGGGCAGAGGTAGAAGGGGTAATTTCGTTGCGTGTACCACTGGATGCGTTGACTGGAAGAGCGGCCACGAAACATCCGCAAAGGATGCGGGGCTTCCGGTTGCCGCACAGTCAGAGGCAGATTCGCGGACTCCCAGGGCTCCTGGTTCTGAGTGCGGCGTTCTCGCTTACGTCAGCCCTGCTCGCTCAGACACCTCCCGTTGCCCAGCCACCCAACCCTGCCGCCGCCCAACCGGCAACTCCTCCTGCCGTTAACCTGTTTTCCTGGAAGGGGAAGCGCGTAACGCGCATCGACTTTCAGGGCGTCACCTTCGACGACAAGGATCCGCTGCGTGCCCAGTTACCCCAGCAGGCCGGCGAGCCCCTCGATCCATCCAAGGTGACGGCCAGCATCCGCCGACTCTTCGCCACGGGCCGCTACCGCGACATTCGTGTGGACGGCCAGCGCGAGCCCGATGGTGGCGTCGCACTCATTTATGTTGGTGCGCCGCGCTACTACGTTGGCCGGGTGGTGATTCAAGGCGTGAAGTCGGAGCGCCTGGCCTCGCTGCTGGAGTACGCAACCGAACTACAGCCCGGACGCGAGTTCACGCCGTCCATGGTCGATCTCGCCACCAGCGGTGTGCGCGAGTCGCTCGCCAGCAATGGTTACTTCGAACCCAAGATCACAGCCACCACCACGACCGACGACGCCGGCGGCCAGGTGAATGCCTCGTTTACGGTCGACATCGGCGCGCAGGCACGGGTGGGCCAGGTCACCGTCGAAGGCCAGGATCCTGGCCTGACCGTCGAAGAGATCCGCAAGAAGGCCAAACTGAAGCAGGGAAGCAAGGTCAACCGCGACACCATCAGCAACACCCTCACCCGGCTCCGTTCTGAATATCAGAAGAAGGATCGCCTGGAGGCGACCACCTCGCTGCGCAAGCAGACCTACAATCAGCAGCGTAAGCAGGTGGATTATGACTTCAACGCCAACCAGGGTCCGCTGGTCAAAGTCGTTGTCGAGGGCTTCAAGCTCTCCAGGAGCCGCCTGAAGTTGCTCGTCCCCATCTACGAAGAGGGGACCATCGACAACGACCTGCTGAACGAGGGTACCTACAATATCAAGGACTACCTCTTCCAGTCCGGCTACTTCGACGCAACCGTGACCGTGAACGTGGAAGGCGCGGGCACGCCCTCGGAGACGGTCGTCTACGCTGTCGCCAAGGGAGCCAAACACAAAGTCGGCGAGGTCGACATTGCCGGCAACCACTACTTCGACACCGATCTGCTGAAGGAGCGCATGCAGGTGGCGAAAGCGGACCTCTACCTGCGCAACGGCCGCTACTCGCCTGCACTGATGAAGTCCGACGTCGACTCGATCCTCGCGCTCTACCGCGCCAACGGATTCAGCAACGCGTCCATCGTCACCGGCACGCGGGACATCGACACCAAGGGTGGAAAGAAGCTCAAGGTGCCGGAGATCGGCGTGCAGTTGACCATCACCGAAGGGACGCAGCAGAAGTTTGGGGCAGTGGAGTTGGATGGAATATCGGACGACCGCACTAAGGATATCCGGTCCCTTCTCAATTCCACCGAGGGCCAGCCCTACTCGCTCATCACCCTCTCCGGTGACCGCGACGCGATCCTCAGCTACTACCTGAGCCACGGCTTCGCGAAGGCCAAGGTCGAGGTGAAGCAGCAGCCCGAGACCGCCGACGCCAGCCGCACCGACGTCACTCTGAAGGTCACCGAAGGTGAGCAGGTCTTCATCGACCGCGTCCTGCTCAGCGGAATCGTCCACACCCGTCCGGCGGTGGTCGATCGCCAGGTGAAGGTTCATCCAGGCGACCCCCTCGACCAAAGCGCCCTGCTCGACACACAGCGAAATCTGTACGGACTCGCGCTCTTCAACGAGGTGAACACCGCAGTACAGAATCCTGACGGCGACGACCCACGCAAGAACGTCCTGCTGCAACTCACTGAGGCGCGCCGCTGGGACGTCACCTACGGGTTCGGCCTGGAGGCCGAGACCGGCACGCCGCCCACCGGCAAGATCAACGCCGCTTCGGCCATTCTGCTGAACATCCCTCAGAACGCCGCCTACTCGCAAAATGGCAAGACCGGAGTCAGCCCGCGCGTTTCGCTCGACGTCACCCGCATTAATCTGCGCGGATCCGACAACTCCCTGACGCTGCATTCCTCCTACGGTCTGCTCGAAGAGGTCGCGACCCTGACGTTTCAGGATCCGCACTTCCTCGACAAGCCGAATCTCGCCACCAGCATCTCCGGCGGCTACTCGAACGTGCAGAACATCACCACCTTCCAGGCCTCGACTCTGCAAGGGGATTACCGCATCACGCAGAAGGTTCGCCGAGCCGACACCTTCATCTACAACTTCGAATTCCGCCGCGTCGCCGTGAATCCGGCTACGTTGCAGGTTGCATTCAACCTCATCCCGCAGCTCTCGCAGCCCGTGCGTGTGGGTGGCCCTGGTATCACGTGGTTCCACGACACTCGCGATCCCAGCCCGCTGGACGCGCAGCGCGGATCATATACGTCGGTACAAGAGTTTTTTGCATCGTCGAAGTTCGGGTCGGAAGCCAGCTTCAATCGTGCAGACGTCACCAACTCCACCTACTACACCTTTGGCAAGCACAAGTACGTGCTCGCCCGGAATACGCGGCTCGGGTTCGAAACCACCTTCGGCACAAATCCCAACGTCAACAGCCCCAGCTGCGTCACCAACTATCAGCCGACAGTCCCCGCAGGACGCCCTCCCATCAACCTGCTGGAGACCAACGCGACCTGCAACGCAGTTCCTCTGCCGGAGCGCCTCTACGCCGGTGGCGCTACCTCTCATCGGGGCTTCGGTATCAACAACGCCGGCCCGCGCGACTTGCAGACCGGCTATCCCGTCGGCGGCAACGCAGTCTTCGTCAACACCACCGAACTTCGCTTGCCCGCTCCCACGCTGCCCTACGTCGGCGACAGCGTAAACTTCGTCATCTTTCACGATATGGGCAATGCGTTCTCGCACATCTCAGACATGTTCCCCAGCTTTACCCACTTTCATCAGCCGGACCAGCAGACCTGCGCGAACGTTTCGAACTCGTTCGGTACCTGCAACTTCAACTACTTCTCTCACGCCATAGGCGTGGGCGCGCGCTACAAGACTCCCGTCGGGCCTATTCGGGTCGACTTCAGTTACAACCTGAACCCTCCCGTCTATCCGGTTATCTACGACTTCAACGGCGCCCCTCCGTACGAGGGCCAGGCGGGTCACTTCAACTTTTTCTTCAGCATTGGGCAGGCCTTCTGAACATGCGCGTTCGAGGACACAACCCGACAGGCATCAGGTGCACCGGCAGGATTGCGTCGCTGGCACTCGCCCTCGTCCTGCTCCCCTTGCCTGTCGCTGCCGGGCAGGGAACCTCTGTCCCGGCTCCCGCAACCGGCGACCGCGTCTCGCTCGATCGTGTCGTTGCCGTTGTCAACGGCGACCTTATCCTCGCCAGCGATGTCGACGCCGAACGGCGTTTCACCGCGTTCCAGCCCTTCGCCGAGTCCAAACCGCCCACCGAAGACGAACTGCTCAATCGCCTCATCGATCGCACTCTCGTCCAGCAGCAGATGGCCCTCCAGCCGTTGACACCCATACCCGACATCGCCGTCGACGGAGAATTGGCCGTCCTCCGCAAGAGCATCCCCAAGTGCGCTGCCTACCACTGCGACACCGACGAAGGCTGGAGAAAATTCGCCGCCGACCAGGGTTTCGACATGCAGGAGCTGCGCGACCGGTGGCGCCTTCGCATGGAGGTATTGCAGTTCATTGAGGATCGCTTCCGCATGGGCATCCGCATCCAGCCCACCGATATTGACGCCTACTACCAGAAGACGATGCTGCCGGTGTACGCAAAGGAAAAGATGACTCCGCCGCCGGAGTCCACTCTCACCGACCGCATCCAGGAGATATTGTTGCAGCAGCAGGTCGACAAGCTGCTGGACGACTGGCTGGCTTCGCTGCGCGCGCAGGGCAGTGTGCGAATCTTGAAGCCCGGAGAGGAGGCGTCATGACAGACGAGATAGATCAGCCTGACGACGATCACTCCTCAACTCCTCATCCGCCCCCCGCGAAAAAGCGCCGCAGCCTCTTCGGACACATCAGTCGCGCCACCGCGTGGATCATCGTCGGAGTGCTGACGTTGATCGTCCTGCTTGTCGCCGGTGTGTCGTGGTACACCACGACCGAGAACTTCCGCAATTACCTTTCCGCAAAGATCGTCTCCGTGCTCGAAGATGCAACCGGCGGCCGCGTGGAAGTGGGGGCCCTCGAGTTCAGCCTTTGGCACCTCGCCATTGACGTCAACGGATTCGTCATTCATGGCCTCGAGGCCCCCGGCGAAGCGCCTTACCTCTCAGCGGATGCCGTCCGCGTGCGGCTCGGCATCACCAGCTTCTTTTCGCGCGCCAGCGGCCCGGGCGTCGCCTCCCATATTCGCCTCAAGCTGCTGCGTGTCGAGCATCCGCAGTTCCACCTCATCATCGACAAGGACGGCCATACCAACCAGCCGGTCCCGAAGCATCCATCGACTAGCACCGAGCCGCTGCAGGACACGCTCCTCGACCTCCATGCGAAAGAGGCGCAGGTATCTCACGGCGTTGCGCTGATCAACGATCGAGCCATTCCGTTCGAGATGGCTGCGCGCGATCTGAACACTGAGGTTGTCTACCTGCGCACCACCGATCGCTACGGCATCCGCGTCGATCTGAACGACCTGCGCACGAAGATGGCCCAGCAGCCAGAGGCACAATCGAGGCTCCATATCGAGGGCGAACTCGGCCGGGACGTTGCCGATCTCACCAAATTTGAATTCGACTCCGGCAAGTCTTCGGTACTCCATGCCACCGCGACACTGCATCACTTCGCGCAGCCTGACTGGCTGGCTGCCGCCAACGGAACCCTCGAGTTGAAACAAGTCGCCGTCCTCACCGGAACTGACGGTCTTACCGGAGGCACCGCCGACCTGGTCATCAGAGGGCATAGTTGCGCCGCGTCTCCTGCGGCCCAGCCAGCGCACCACTCCTGGCTGCACAAGAACTCTCCCGCATCTGCCAAGCCTGGTGCGCAATCCGATCCGGAGTGCAAGACGGGCTTCGTTGTGTCGGGCCGTGCCAGATTGCACGGCGCCGGGTATGCCAACGACGGTGTGCGGGTCCACGATGTCGACGGCGGCGCACAGATTCATATCACACCCACTCAGCTGCTGCTCTCTTCCATGGCGGGCTATCTTCCCGGCGGCGGATATGCAACCGGCGACCTGCGCATCGAAAACTGGCTGGCTCCCGCGCCTCCCACTCCCGCAAAAACGGCTACAAAGAAAGCGGCCGTCAGCACCGCGAACAATATCGCCAGCTCCGTTGGCGCGCGCGCGCCTGTGCAGCCTTCGGCGAAGGTCGCCATCCCCGTCCAGCACGCGTACCTTGTGGCTCAGGTCAATGCAATTCCGTTGCGCACCATCATGGAGGCTACCGAGACTCATGGCTACGGCGACCTCGGTTTCGATGCCGCCGTTACCGGGCCCGTCAACGTCGAGTGGGGCACATCTTCGGCGGAAGTTGTCGTCGACGGCGACCTCAAGTTCCGGCCCACCGGCACCTCACGCAGGGGAGCACTCGACAACGTACCCGTCACCGGCGAAGCGGTAGCTCACTACGACGGCCGGCGCGAGCTAGTGACCCTCCAGCATGTCATCCTGCTTACGCCGCAATCCTCGACCGAGGTCACCGGCATTCTCGGCGTGAGCGATGGTGATCCGCTCACCAACCTCAAAGCCGACATGACCGTCCGCGACCTGGGCGAGTTCGATCAGTTGCTGCAAACCCTCAACTTCGAAGCCAACGGCAAGAAAGGCACCGCCGCAATTCCGGTCGTGCTGCACGGCGGCCTCATCTTCCACGGCACCGTGTCGGGGCGTTCCGCCGACCTCGATTGGAAGGGGCACCTTCAGGGCACTCAACTCGAAGTCAAATTCGGCGACCAACTCGATACCCTCGTAGACTCGCTGGTCACCGATGCCGAGTACTCCTTCGACGAAGGTCTGTTCGTTGCAAATTCCACCATCAAGCGCGGAGAAGCCGTGCTCAATGTCTCCGGCAGCATGAAGCCGCGCAAGATCGTCTCGCGCAGGGGCGTCCCCGACTTCATCTGGGATGGCGGCACCGCAGTGAATGCGTCCGTCGTTCAGCTCAACAATGCAAGCATCGTCGATATGTTGCAGATCGCGGGCCAACAGGACAAGCTTCCTGTTACCGGCACTATTGCGGTCAACGCAAGAGCCTCCGGGACGCTCGACGACCTGAACGGCGACGGCAAGGTCACGCTGACCCATGGTGTCGCCTATGGCGAGCCCTACGATTCCGCCTCCGCCAACCTCTCCATTCAGGGGCACCAGTTCGACGCCAACCAGGTGACCCTGGTCCTGCACGGCGCGCGCGTCACTGGCAACGTCGGGTACAACCTGGATTCGAAGTCCCTGCGCGGCCACATCCAGGGCGACAACCTGGAGCTGTCGAAGTTTACGACCTTCGCTAAAGCCAGGCCCGGAGACAACGGCATACTCACCATCAACGCCGAGGCCAATGGGACCATAGAGCAGCCCGGGCTGAAGGCCTCGCTCAAGCTCGCGAAAGTCTCCGTTGGCGGAAAAATCCTCGGCGACGTTTCTGCCGACGTTCACAGCCAGGACAGCTTGCTGCTCTACACCGCACAATCCAAATTGGTTGGCGCACAGGTCGACGCCTCCGGCCAAACGCGCCTCACCGGCGACTACGACACCCAGGCGAAGCTGAGTCTCTCCGGGCTCGACATCGGCACGCTGGTCGCACTGTTCAGCCCCGGAAAGATCAAGGCGCAATCCTCGCTGGCGGGCACGATCACCCTAAGCGGTCCACTCGGTAAGCCGACCGCATTGAGCGGTTTGGCCCAACTCAATGCTGTCGACGTCAAGCTCGAGGGCGTCGAATTGAAGACCGCCGAGCCGTTGCACCTGGCCTTGAAGAATGGCTTCGCCACGCTCGATCCGCTCCACATTACTGGACAGGACACCGACATGACCGTCGGGGGCACAGTGCAGGCTTTTGGCGGCTCCGGTTCAAACGACGGCAAGCTGGACGCGAAGGCGAACGGCAGCATCAGCATGGCGCTCATGCACACGCTCGACCCTGACATCCTTTCCAGCGGCAAGGTCGAGTTCACCATCGCCGCCGCCGGGCAGGTCAGCAAGCCATCGCTCACCGGCAAAGTGCAGTTCGACAACGTCAACGCCGCAATGGACGGAGTTCCCAATGGCCTGAGCGCGCTGAATGGCACGCTCATCTTCAACGAGGACCGCCTCCAGGTGGAGACTCTCACCGCGACGACCGGCGGCGGCCAGATCAAAATCGGCGGCTTCCTTAGCTACAAGAACGGTGTCTACGCCAACCTCACCGCAACGGGTGACGTAGTCCGCGTTCGCCTCTACGGCCTCAGCACTACAGCCAACACGAACCTCGCGCTGCAGGGCTCGGCGCAGAACCTGCTGCTCAGCGGCAACGTTCTCATCACTCGCTTCGGCGTAGGGCCCGACGTCGACTTCGCCGCTTTCTCCTCGATCGGCGGAGTCAGTACACCCCCCGAACCCAACGCCGCCTCCAACAAAATCACCATGAACGTGCACGTCACCAGTTCGCCGCAACTGGACTTCCAGAACACCTACGCCAAGCTGGCTGGCACAGTCGACCTCACCGTCGGGGGCACCGTCGCGAATCCATCCATCCTCGGCCGCATTCAGATCACCGATGGAAGCGCGACCTTCGCTGGAACGAAGTATCAGCTGCAGCGCGGTGACATCTACTTCAGCAATCCTGTCCGCATTGATCCCACCATCGACATCAACGCCACCGCCCGCGTCGAGACCTACGACGTCACCGTCGGTCTGCAGGGCACCATGAGCAACCTGAAACCCACCTACCGCTCCGAGCCGCCGCTCAGCGAGGCCGACATCTTCGCACTGCTCGCCCTTGGCCGCACTCAGGAAGAGGCCCAGCTCTACCAGGAGCAGCAGGTGCAGCAGGGAGCCAATCCCACTACCAGCGCCCTGCTCGGTGGCGCGCTCAACGCTACCGTTAGCAGCCGCATCGGCAAGCTGTTCGGCGGCGGAACAGTTAAAATCGACCCCGCCTTCGTCGGCACCCTTGGCAACTCCACCGCGCGCATCACGGTGCAGAAACAGCTTTCTCGCCAGCTCGGTGTCACCTACGCCACCAACGTCAACTCCACCGCGCAACAGCTCCTGCAAGGGCAGTACGACCTCACGCCGAATGTCTCGCTGGTCGTTGCCCGCGACGAATCCGGCGTTTTCAGCGTGGTCTACAAGATCCGCCGCCGCTACCGCTAATACCTCAAGCTGCCGAAAACCGTACAAAACCACGCATCCAAGCCCCATTCAGCTGCGTCCAATGCAGTGCACGGAGCCAGCAGCGCAGTTTGGCTGTGAACCGAGCACGCCAGGTGAGTGGACTCCGATCGCAAGGAGAGTCCTATGGTCACGAAAAATCGCCTGCTGAGTGCAGGAATGGTTGTGCTTGGGGCAGTATTCATGCTGGGGGTTCTTCCGGGTGGCGTACCGACGGCACGAGCTGACGCGCCCAATGAAGCCCAGATTCAGGGCGATGTCCACAAGGCCCTGGACAACAAGAAGTTCCAGAACGTATCCGCGTCCGTTCACGGTCCCGAAGTCGTGCTAACCGGCAAAGTTGAGCTCTATGCCGACAAGGAAGACGCAGACAAGCGCGTTCACCACGTCAAGGGAGTGAAGGGCGTCGAGAACGAAATCGAAGTCGCCGGACCGCACGTGGAAGATGCCGCACTGCACAACAAGCTCGCAGAGGAGTTGTCTTACGACCGCGTTGGATATGGCACCACTCCGTTCAACTCGATCGCGATTGGCGTGCGCAACGGCGTGGTGACGCTCGCTGGTACGGTCTATGGCCCGCCGGACAAAGACTCTGCCATGAGCCTTATCGCCCATACGCCGGGCGTCAAGGACATCGTGGATAACCTCGAAGTTGCACCCGTCTCGCCGATGGATGACGCTCTGAGGATCCGTCTGGCCCGCGCCATATACGGTTCTCCGGAGCTGCAGAAGTACGCGCTCGACCCGGCGAAGCCGATCCGCATCACGGTGGTCAATGGGCACGTCACGCTCAGCGGAGCAGTCGACAGCAAGATGGACCACGATGTCGCCGGCATCAAGGCCAACGGAGTTTCAGGCGTCTTCAGCGTCAACAATCAGCTTCAGGTGCAGTCGCAGCGCGCCGAGAAATAGCTGAGCCTCATGCACGATGGACGGACACTGGTGCACGCCGTGACACGCGCGGTCTCCAGTGTCCTTCGTGCTTGAGAGAGCGCTCCGGCCCCCTTCTCTAATAAGATGGAAGAGATGGCTAATCCCTGGAAAAGTACCCGGCTGACGCTCGAGATGATCAAGTGGGAACACTCGATCTTTGCGCTGCCCTTCGCATTGACTGGTGCTGTTCTGGCAGCCGGCGGATGGCCGCGGTTGCCAGTGCTGTTCTGGATCGTCGTCTGCATGGTCTCCGCCCGCTCCGCGGCCATGGCGTTCAATCGCCTTGCCGACGCTCGCCTTGACGCCGCCAATCCGCGTACCTCCATGCGCGCGCTGCCCGCCGGATTGCTCAACGCCGGATTCGTGGTGGGATTCGTCCTCATCTCGTCGGCCATCTTCCTGCTCGCCGCGAGCATGCTCAACCGGCTCACGCTGGAACTTGCGCCGCTGACTCTCGCCGTCCTGCTCGCCTACAGCTACATGAAGCGCATCACCCGCTGGTCGCACCTGGTGCTCGGCCTGGCCTTGGGCATCGCGCCATCGGCCGCCTGGATTGCAGTGCGCGGCTCGCTCGATCCGCGCATCGCCGTGCTCTCCGCCGCTGTGCTGTTGTGGGTAGGAGGCTTCGATGTCCTATACGCATGCCAGGATTTCGAGCATGACCGCGTGGCTGGCCTCAACAGCGTGCCCCAGGCGTTCGGCCTTACTGCTGCTTTCTGGATCGCCCGTGTCATGCACCTGGGAATGTTCTTCCTGCTGCTGTGGCTGGTGCGGCTCTTCGCGCTGGGCCCGCTTGCTGTTGTGGGCGTCGCCACCGTCGCTGTACTCCTGCTCTATGAGCACAGCATCGTCTCACCCCGCGATTTGCGCCGCATGAACGCCGCCTTCTTCACGCTGAACGGAATCATCTCCGTCGCGTTTTTCGGCTTCTTCGCCGCAGCGGTCCTGTTACATAAATGAGAGGGCCCACCATTCAGTGGGCCCTCGGGAAGACAGCTACAGACCGTCAGGGAGATAAGAAAAAACTACGCAGAACGCTTGTGCTCGTGGTCGTACCGTATCTCCTCCGCTTTCGAGTTCACAGCGTCCTTCGCATTTTGCGCCGTCGAGGTGATCTTCGCGCGGACATCATGGGCGTGGGCATCAGCCCGCGCCTCGGTGTCCTGCGAGACACTCTGCGCCGCATCCTTGGCGTTGCCCCACGCTTCCTTGGCTGCGCCCTTTACCTGGTCGGCGGCGCCGGAATTGGCAAGCTTCGAGTTGCCCACCGTCTCGCCCACCGATTGCTTGACCTTGCCCTTCAACTGATCGAGTTTTCCTTCTGCTGTATCACGATTCATGGCCCTGATCCTGTGTTTCATATAGGGTTGTGACCCGGTCGCGTCACCGCAGCAAGCGCGGCCCGGGCAGCGAATGTCTAAACTGCACGTCGTCCGGAGAGCAGGTTAAAGATGATGCTGATGATGGCGAGGATAAGCAGCAAATGAATCCATGCGCCGACGGTGTACACCCCCACCACCCCGAGCAGCCACAGCACCAGCAGAATCACGGTGATTGTCCAAAGCATATTTTTTTCTCCTGAAAAGCAGCCTGGCAACTCTTCCTGCCATAGGCTTGTGAAAGACAACTGCCGGCCGTCCTTCTGGTAAGTTGCGTGTCATCGAAACGAGGTTGCCAAATGCGTGTCGGAAACGAAATATCACTTTTTGCCAGAGGTTGCCTGTGATTGTTGCAATTCAAGGAGAACTCGGATCGAACAGCCACATGGCTGCGCTCGCCATGCTGAACGACCCGAACACCCCCATCGAAATCGCCCCGTGTTCGATATCGGCCGAAGTCTTCCAGCGCGTCGTCCAGGGGACAGTTGACTGTGCCGTGCTGCCCATCGAGAACAGCCTGCATGGCTCCGTCGCCGAACACTACGACCTGCTGCTCGCGCAGCCAATCCGCATCGCGCGCGAGAGCCTGCTGCGCGTCCGGCACAATCTCATCGTGCGTCCCGGCGTCGAGTTCGCAAACGTCAAGCGCGTCCTCTCTCACCCGGTCGCGCTGTCGCAGTGCCGCAGCTGGCTCGCCGCACATCCGTCGTTGGATGTCGTCAACTTCTACGACACTGCCGGCAGCGTGAAGCACCTCATGGCGGAGCAGCTCAACGACACCGCCGGCATCGCCCCTGAACTCGCCGCACGCCAGTATGGCGCGGAGGTGCTGATCGCCGGCATCGAGGACCACGCCGAAAATTTCACTCGCTTCCACCTGCTCGTGCCGGAAAAGAAGTGGGCCCCCGCCGCCGGCTCAAACAAGGCCAGCCTCGCCTTCAGCGTAGAGCACCGCCCTGGCTCGCTGGTCCGCGCACTCGAGGAGTTCGCCAAAGCTGGAGTCAACCTGACCAAGATTGAGTCGCGACCCGTCCCCGGTGCGCCCTGGGAGTATGTCTTCTTCGTCGACCTGCGCTTCGACACACCAGCCCAGATCGACGCTGCGCTTGCCAGTCTCGCCGCACACTGTCACATGGTCCACGAGCTAGGCCGCTACGTCGCCGCCTGAAGTGGCGTCAGTCCCCGGCAGGTTGTTCCAGTGAAACGGGCATCGGCGGCGGTGGCGGAGCCTGCGTAAACGCCTCACGATGCCGGTGCAGCAACCACAGCAACACCCCAAACAGGGCTGTCGCAAGCGCCAAGGCGAACACGATTACGCCGGTGGAACCGAAAGGGTTCGCGGGCGCCACTTGGCCGTTGTATAGGCTCGCGTTCATCGCATCCATATAGGTATGGAACTGCCGCGTCCCCCAAGGCGTAAGCAACACCGCCGCTTGAATCGGGCAAAGGATCGACGTAGCAAACAGGGCCAGACGCGCTTCCTCGCGCAGGCGAAAGAGCCCATAGCCGATGACGAGCGCAAGAAGCCCGAAGAACGCGTACATCGCATGGGCAGAAAACCCGTACAGGATGAACCCGAACAGAAACGCTGGAAATGGCAGGAACACATACAGGAGACAGATCGGCGCCGAGATCATGTACAGCCAACTGATCACCGTGACTGCGGTCGGCCGCGCCCTCCCGGTGCTGGTGTTCGGAGGCCCGGCCGGCACCGGCGCGTTCAGCGCGAACAGCGCCCGCGTCTTGGCTCGGTTGTAGTACACCAGCATAGCGGTGCCCAGTCCGGCAACCAGGCCATAGACCGCGCCCGCCGCGAAGAAGATCATCCGCATCACCGCCGGATCTGGAGCAGGCTGGCCACCCGTTGCAGGCAGCGCCGGCATCAGAAAGGGCATAGCAAACGAGGACAGCATGGAGATCCCGCCGAACCCCGCCATCAGTCCGGCGATCACCAGCACCGAATACCGCGCCCACGAGCGTAAACGGACTAGTCCGATCAGAGTCAAAATGAACCAGACGGCAAACGCCGCCGAAAGGACCGATATGCCGAACACCATCCAGGGCATCATCGAGGGCGGAAACGGTTGCGGACCCGCAGTGGGCGGCATGCCCTGCTTCAGCACCACGAACCCCGCGACGACCATCACCACCATACCCAGCAGTTGGAAGGCAGCGAACAGACCTAGAAGGATGGCAGTGAGAACGACAGGAATCGGGCGTTTCATAGTGGCGCAAGTATACGCGCGCTCCAAACGGCCGCGAGAGTTATTTTCCCATTGATAGGAAAGGGTTTGTGGGCCCACGGAAGGGATTCAGGGCATGGAATCGAGCGGCATCAGGTCGGCCGGGATGCCAGTTGCGACCTTGGAGATGCTTGCAGCATCCAATGTAGGAAATATGATATAAGGACACTCAAGGATACCTATGGCAAGCGACTTCGTTAGCGTTATCAAACCAAATCAAGCCAAGTCCTCCGATGATCCGGTCGACGTCCCTACCGCAGGACGTCCTATTCCTGTTCTGCCGGTTCGGGACACCGTACTCTTCCCCCATGCGGTTTTGCCGCTTACGGTTGGGCGCGAGAGCTCCATCCAACTCATCCAGTCGCTCGGCGAGGAGAAGACCATCCTGGTCGTAGCCCAGCGTGACGCCCGCCAGGACACGCCCCAGGCTGCCGATCTGCACCACATTGGTACTCGAGCGACGGTCCACAAAGTCGTCAAAATGCCGAACCAGAGCCTCTTTGTCTTCACCGAGGGCAACGAGCGGGTCAAGCTCGGCGAATTCGCCCAGGTGACTCCGTTTATGACGGCGGAGTGCGAAACGGTTGAAGAGATCGAGCCTGTGGTTTCCCCCGAAATGGAGGCGCTGCAGCGCAACGTCGTCAGCCAGTTCCAGCAGATCGTCAGCTCTTCGCCGACGCTCTCCGACGACCTGCAGACCATCGCCATCAACATCGACGAGCCCGGCCGGCTGGCAGACTTCATCGCCTCCTCGCTGCCGTTCCTGACCACGAACGACAAGCAGGAACTGCTGGAGACGCCGGACGTCGCCGCTCGCCTGGAGCGCATCAACAAGCATCTTGCCAAGGAGCTCGAAGTCCAGCAGCTCCGTAACAAGATCCAGACCGAGGTGCAGGACTCCGTTCAATCCTCGCAGCGCGACTACTACCTGCGCGAGCAGTTGAAGGCCATCCAGAAAGAGCTGGGCGACCTCGACGACACGCAGAAGGACATCGCTGACCTGAAGGAGAAGATCGAAGCCGCGGGCATGCCCGAGGAGACGAAGAAGGACGCGCTCAAGGAACTCGGCCGGCTCAGCCGCATGAACGCCATGGCTGCCGACTACTCGCTGACGCGCAATTACATCGAGTGGCTGGCGGTGCTGCCGTGGTCGAAGTCTTCGGCCGGGGAGGTCGACATCCTGAAGGCGAAGGAGATCCTCGACGAGGATCACTACGGCCTGAAGAAGGTGAAGGACCGCATCCTCGACTACCTCTCTGTGCGTCGCTTGAAGCCGGACATGAAGGGGCCGATTCTCTGCTTCGTCGGGCCTCCGGGCGTAGGCAAAACATCCCTCGGCCGGAGTGTCGCGAAGGCGCTCGGGCGCAAATTCTCGCGCATCTCGCTGGGCGGTATGCACGACGAGGCGGAGCTGCGCGGACATCGCCGGACCTACATCGGCGCGTTGCCCGGCCAGATCGTCCAGAACCTGAAGCGCGTCGAAACCAACGACCCGGTCTTCATGCTGGATGAGATCGACAAGCTGGGCCGCGACTTCCGTGGCGACCCCGCGAGCGCGTTGCTCGAGGTGCTGGATCCGGAGCAGAACAACACGTTCCGCGACAACTACCTTGACCAGCCGTTCGACCTCTCCAAGGTCCTGTTCATCTGCACGGCGAACCAGCTCGATCCGGTTCCCGCGCCGCTGCTCGACAGGATGGAGATCATCGAGCTCACCGGCTACACGGAAGAGGAGAAGGTGGCCATCGCGATCAAGTACCTTATCCCGCGGCAGGAGAAGGAGAACGGCATTGACCCGGCGCTGATCGAGTTCCCGCAGGAAAGCGTCGCCCTGATTGCGCGGCACTACACGCGCGAGGCCGGAGTGCGGAAACTGGAGCAGCAGATTGGCACCATCTGCCGCAAGCTGGCTCGCCGCATCGCGGAGGGGCAGTCGGAGAAGCTGGTCATCACTCGCGATGTGATCACGGAGTTCCTGGGCGGCATCAAGGTTCGCGTCGACACCGAGATCGCCGAGCGCACCAAGCGCGCCGGCGTTGCGGTCGGCCTGGCCTGGACACCCGCGGGGGGCGACGTGCTCTTCATCGAAGCAAACCGCATGCGCGGCAAGGGCGGCTTCAGCATGACCGGCCAAATCGGCGACGTGATGAAGGAGTCCATGCAGGCGGCGCTGACCTGGGTCCGTTCGAATGCCAAGTCGCTCGGTCTGGACGAGGACGTCCTGAAGGACACCGACCTGCACATCCATGTGCCGGCCGGCGCCATCCCCAAGGATGGCCCCAGCGCAGGCGTCACCATGGCGACCGCTCTGGTCTCGCTGCTCACCGACACGCCGGTGCATCCATTGCTGGCGATGACGGGCGAGATCACGCTGAGCGGCAACGTGCTCCCGGTCGGCGGAATCAAGGAGAAGTTCCTAGCCGCCAAGCGGGTTGGCGTCCGGGATGTGATCCTGCCGACGGACTGCAAGCAGCAGGTGGATGAGGACCTCTCTGCGGACCAGATCGACGGCGTCACCATTCATTACGCCAGCCGCATCGAGGACGTACTGGCGGTCGCGCTGCCGAAGACGCAACGCGAAGCTGTTCAGGACGAGGTTGTGCGCGAGGAAGTGCTGAGCGCAGCAAGTTGAGTTTTGCCGGATGTACGGCGGACAGCAGGCGGCCACAGAATCCTTGTGGCCGCCATTTTTTTGCCTTCGCCACCCTGTCCGGGAAAAACGGGTGCGCCCGCCGCCGCTTCCCGGTATTCTGAGCGGATGCAGGTGAATGTGCTGTACTTTGGCGTTTTGCGCGACCGGTTCGGCGCGCCCGACGCTGTCGTTGAGCTTCCGGACGGGGCCACGGTGGGGAAGTTGTTAGAAGTTTTGCGCGGTCCTGCGTCTAAGCACTGGATGAGCAGCGAGTCCCAGCCCGGCCCGGAGGACCAGTTGTGGAGAAGTCTGGCTGTGGCTGTCAACCGCGAGTACGGATCCACGTCTATCGTGTTGCGGGAGGGTGACGAAGTTGCGCTGCTTCCTCCAGTCAGTGGCGGCTCCTTCGTGGAGGGTACTGCGCGTACGGCGAAAGGCTCGCTTCGCTCGCAAAACGCAGAAAGCCTCGAAGAAAGTTCGGAACGATGAAGATTGAGATTACCGACGGGCCGATTGCAGCAGACGCGATCGTTACGGCGATGAAGGCCGGCAGCGACGGCGCAGTGTGTGTCTTCGACGGCATTGTGCGCGACAACACGCGCGGCCGGGCGACGCTGTACCTGGACTATGAGTCGTATCGCGAGATGGCGATCGAGCAGATGCAGCGGCTTGCCAGCGAGGCGATTACGAAGTTTGGCGTCCGCGATGTGGCGCTGGTTCATCGGCTTGGCCGCCTGATGGTTGGCGAGACCAGCGTGTTGATCGTGGTTGCGTCGGCGCATCGTGCGGCGGCGTTCGATGCATGCCGCTGGCTGATCGACACGCTGAAGAAGACGGTCCCGATCTGGAAAAAGGAGACCTTCGCAGACGGTGCAGTATGGGCGGACGGCGAGCCCTTTCCCCCCAACCTTGTGGCCGACCGCAGAGGTGCAGCGGAATGAGATGGGTTGGGCCATGTGCGGTTGCCTTTCTGTTTGGCGTGCTTGCAGCCTGTCCGGCGCAGGAGACGGGCGCGGACCCCAGTCCGAACCTGCCTATGCCGGCCAAGCCGAAGGAGGCCCAGCCTCCGGCGCCGATAGAGCGGCGGGCTTCCAAGCCTACAGCCACTTCGGCGGGTGATGTTGCGGGACCGCTGGACAAGACCGGATCGCCGCAGTCCGGATCGGCGGGTTCGGAACAGCCAGTCAACCGCGGCGGCGACGTGGAGACGATCCGCGTCCGCACGCGGCTGGTGAACGTCGCACTCAACGTGGTCGACGCGCACGGTTCACCGGTGGGCGGCTTCGACAAGAAGGACTTTCAACTCTTCGAAAACGGCAAACCGCAGACGATTGCGGTGTTTGAGCGGGAGGCGACCAGCCCGCTATCGATTGTGTTGGCCATTGACGAGAGCGGCACAATCGAGACCAGCGAGCGGCTGGAGCGGCAGGCAGCAAGGAACTTTGTTCGGGCAATCCTGCGCGAGCAGGACGAACTCGATCTGATGGACTTTGCCGACACGGTACGCGAGGTGGTGCCGTTCACGAATCAGGCAAAGCGCATCGAGCAGGGACTCGGGTCGCTGCAGCGCGGCGATGAGACTGCGCTCTACAACGCCATCTACCTGGCCAGCGAGCGCCTTTCCGGACGCAATGGGCCGGCGAACATGCGGCGGGTGCTGGTGGTCATCTCCGACGGCGGCGACTCGATTGAAGGCGGCGAGAAGTACGACGGCGCGGTCCAGGAGGCGCAGCGCGCGGGCGCGATCATCTACGCGATCATCATTGTTCCGGTTGCAGCGGACGCGGGACGCAACACCGGCGGCGAGCACGCGCTGATCCAGATGACGGAAGACACCGGCGGCAAGTACTACTACGTGGTGGATCCGAGTGACCTGGAGCCGGCGTTCCGGCATGTCTCGGACGACCTGCGCACGCAGTACCTGCTGGGCTACTATGCGCCGCATACGGTAGGCGACAGCGCCTTCCGGCGGATCAAGGTGAGCCTGACCGACGGCGCTGGGCGCGATGGCTACTCGTTGCGCTACCGCACGGGCTATTTCGCCGACGCTAAGTAACTTTCACGGTCTTGCTGGGTTTTGGTTGGTAAAATCCCTGGAATCAGTGCGGGCTTCGTAAAATCCCTTGTTTGTGTGGGTTGCGGGCAAGTTATGGGTTTTATTGGAGTTATGGGTGGGGTGGTTGCAGGCTGTGGGGTTTCGAACTTCCGGGGATGGAGATGCGTAATGAGGAGCATGAAGCGATTTCAGCGCAATCTTGGTTTTGTTTTCGCGCTCCTGTGTCTGGCGGCTCTCCCTGCGGTTGCGCAGGCTGGCCGCGATCTGGCGGGGACGTGGCAGGGGACGCTGCCGGTGGGCAAGGGGCAGCGCGTGGTGGTGAAGATCACGAAACAAGGCACTGGGTGGCAAGGGGTTGTGTTCAGCCTGGACCGTGACAACGCGTATGAGGGGCGGGCGACGAAGGAGATGAGTCTGCAGGGCGCGGAACTCCGGTTTGCGATTGCGGCCATCGACAGCAGCTTTGCGGGCAAGGTGAGCGAAGATGGCGCGACGATCGCCGGCACCTGGATGCAGGGGGGCACAACCTACGCGCTGAACCTGGCCCGCGCTGAGGGAGATGCGCAGTGGGAGATTCCGAAGGAAGACGCGGCGATGGCCCGTGATGCCGATCCGGACTGGGAGGTGGTGACGGTGCGGCCCGGCGATCCGAACGGTAACAATTCCGGATTCCATCTGAAGGGGCGGCAGGTGTTTATGGAGCGGCGGACGGTGGAGTCTATGCTGCTGTTCGGATTTGGGGTCCACAAGAAGCAGCTTGCGAATGCGCCGGACTGGATTAATAGCGAGCGGTGGGATGTGAAGGGCGTACCGGACGTGCCGGGGCAGCCCAGCCTGACGCAGTTTGAGGCGCTGACCCGCAAGGTGCTGGTGGAGCGGTTTGGGCTGGTGACGCACACGGAGCAGCGGGAGCTTTCGGTGTATGCGCTGACGGTGGGCAAAGGCGGGCCGAAGCTGACGCCGAGCGCGGGCGATCCGAACGGGCTGCCGAATGAGAACGACAACGAAAACGGCGGGCAGGTGAGGATGCAGATGGAAAACGCGACCATGGGGGAGCTGGCGCTGCTGCTGAAGTTCATGCTGGACAGGCCCGTGGTGGATAAGACTGGGCTGACGGGACGGTATGACTTCCAGATGAGGTGGACGACGGACGAGTCGCGCGCGCCGACGGACGGCACTGCGCCGCCGGCGGTCTTTACTGCGATCCAGGAGCAACTGGGGTTGAGGCTGGACCCGGTGAAAGCGACGACGGATGTGATGGTGATCGACAAGCTGGAACGGCCTTCGGAGAACTAAGTGGCGCGTCGGCAAGTCCGCGAACTCAGACCCCACTCATGAGGATGAAGCTGTAATGAGTGGGGCACCCGCAAGGCCGTTTGCAGGGTGATCTTCGACACATCAACGAGGGGGATGCGGGCGTAGCATGCCCCGCGAAGGATGGAGCGGTTCATGACTGGACGTGAGTTTGGGAAGACGAAGTGCGGACGCGGGCTACGTTTGGGGCTGGCTGCGCTGGCGATGGGTGTGGCGGCGATTGGGGCGCAAGGCGCCGTGGCACAGGACATCGCGGGGACCTGGCAGGGCACGATGCAGGTGAATGGTGGGGCACGCGTCGTGCTGAAGGTTACGAAAGCCGAGGCTCCGGCGGGGTGGAAGGCGGTGCTCTACAGCATCGACGAGACCGACGCTGGACGGGCGGCGAACTCGATCTCGCTGCAGGCGGGGATGGTGAAGTTGGCGATCGTCTCGGTGGACTTCAGCTACGAGGGGAAGCTGTCGGCGGACGGGGCATCGATTGAGGGCTCGGCGAAGTTGGGGGGACAGACGTATCCGCTGAACTTTGC
>DASYEU010000114.1:0-8285 GCA_036498865.1 Acidobacteriaceae bacterium
GCGATGCGCACGGTTACTCGACGGCGCGTTTGGCGTTGTAGCCGTCGCGGGCGATGACGGAGTACTTGAGGGGCTTGCCCTTTTCGTCCTGCATCTGGAGTGGGTGGCCCTCGTTGTCGACCAGCATCACTTTGATCTTGCGGTAGCTGCCGTCGTTGGCCGGGTTGGTGGGACGGTAGGTGAGGACGTACTGGTTGCGGATGGACTGGTTGATCTGGGCAAAGTCATCGGGGAGCTCACCCTGGAAGACGGGCGAGAAGCTGAGGCCTCCGGTCATGGAGGCGAAGGTCTTGAGCTGATTCTGCGCCTGGAGGTAGTTGAGTTCGGCCATGCCGCCGCCGGCTCCTAACTGGTTGAGGAGTGCGCCTGTGCCGATGGTGAAGATGGTGACATTGGGGGTCGCCTTGATTTTGGCGAGCATCTTGTCGAGGGTGAGCTTGGAGAAGGTGTCGCGGCCGCTGCCGATGAGGATGACGTACTTGCGTCCTTCGATGCGGGTACAGCGGTCGAGCGTCTCGTACAGCGCGTCGAACATGTCCGTGTCGGAGAAGGTGGGAATGGTGAGCGAGTTGAGACTCTCGGCGATGACGCCCTTGTTGTTGGAGAAGTCGGAGAGGATGTGGGTCTGGAGATCGTAGGTCATGACCGCCACGTAGTCGTCCGGGCGCAATGTGTTGAAGAAGCTGATGGAGGCATTGCGCATGTCGTTGATGAGGTACCAGGAGTTGGCGGCAAACTCCAATAGCATGACGGCCGTGATGGGCGTCTGCGCGATGCGGACGCTGTCCACCTTCTGCTCGACTCCGTCTTCCAGGACGAGGAAGCGGTTGGAAGTGAGGCCGGGGACGAACTGGTGATTCTTGTCGAGGATGACGCTGACATCGACGTTGACGATGGGAACATCGACGCGGATGGAGTAGGTCTCGCCGCCGGGGTTCTTGACCTTGGGCTGCGCGGGGGCTGCGGGGGCGGGCGGCTCGGTCGACTCCTTCTTCTTGGGGATGACCATCGGGCCATTGTCGATGGCCGGGCCTCCGGAGTCGGGCGTCTGCGTCGCCGGCGGGGTGGACGGTGCCGGCGCCTGCGCGTGGGCCGCGGGCAGGAGCATGGCGATCGCGGCTAACGCGAGTGCGGCGAACAAGGCGGTCGGAAGGAGGTGAGACTGGTCTGGCCTGGGTCCGAAACGACGAAGGCGGAGTTGGTGCCGGAGTGGAGAAGGAATGATCATCCGATGTTTTTCACCCTGCTGCAGAATTGGACTCGGCAAATGGCCGACAGGCGTACACGACGCTCAGCCGGAGCGTTGAGAGGATCGAGCGCGACTGGAGGTATTTCCTTCACTTTTCCTCACAAGCACTGGAAATAAGCACCTTACAGCTTGACGTGCACTGCCCGATGAACTTCTCGACTGGCTGCTGATCTCAACGTCAAGAATGCTGGCCCCTTAGTTCTACTACATCGCGCGTCCAGTTGGATGGACGTTGGCGGGCTCGCATGGGTTGCGGTTGCGGGCGATGGTCCCACTTCAGTTGCGAGCGTCGAGTTATTTGGTTGTGGATGAGCCCAAGCCGATGCAGCTATAGTCTAACTACAGGTGAAGCATTCGATGCATAGGCTTGTCAGGGGCGGCTGGCTGGGGCTGATTGTGCTTTGGTACGCGGGGCACTGCGGAGTCCTGCGCGCGCAAGGGACGACGCGAACTGGTGCGATTGTTATGCCGGCGACGGCTCCGAGTGGGGCAAAGATTTTTCCGCTGTCCGACGTTCGGCGTGGGCTGCATGGTATTGCGTACACGGTGTTCGAAGGCGTGACGCCGGAGCCGATGCAGGTTGAGATTCTCGGTGTGCTGAACGACGCGATCGGGCCGGGGCAGGACATGATTCTCGCGCGCCTGAAAGGCGAGAAGCCGGAGTACACGGGTGTGGTGGCGGGCATGAGCGGTAGCCCCGTGTACATCGATGGGCGGCTGGTCGGCGCACTGAGCTACCGGATTGGACAGTTCTCGAAGGAGCCGATCTGCGGAATTACTCCCATTGAGCAGATGTTCCAGGTGAGGGATGGACAGCCTGCCGGCAAGATGCGGGTGGTTTCCACCGGGACCGGCGGACAGGAGACAGGCGCAAATACTGGGGTCCCTCCACTCCGCTCTGCTCCGCTTGGGATGGCGCCGTCTGGCGCAGCGCAAAATGTGGCGGGTAGCGGCGAGGTACAGCCGATTGAGACTGCGCTGGTGTTCGGCGGGTTCTCGCAGGATGCAGTGGCTCGGTTTGGCGACAAGTTCCGCGAGCTGGGGATGACTCCGGTAGCTGGACTGGGCGGCGCGGCGGCGGCGGGAACAAAGCAGCCGGAACCGATTGTTCCGGGCTCGGCGGTGAGCGCAGTGCTGGTGCGCGGCGATCTTTCGATCTCGGGAACGTGCACGGTGACGTACGTGGACGCCAATCAACTTCTGGCCTGCGGTCACCCCATTACGCAGTACGGGCCGGTGTCCATGCCGATGACGAAGGCGGAGGTCGTAGCGACGCTGGCGAGTCCGCTGAATGCGTTCAAGATTATCAACACGACGGAGACGGTGGGTTCGTTTACGGAAGACCGTGCGTCGGCGATCCTGGGGCGTTTCGGACTTTCGGCGCGGATGATTCCGGTGTCGGTGGATGTGATTCCCCCGGCGGGCGTGAATGAGACATCGTCCATGCGGCAGGTGTCGGCGCAGCTCGGTGGCCGCGGCACGCAGCTGCCTGGAACCGAGGGCCCGCATTTGCCCGGCATCAAGAGCGGAATGCAGTTTGAGGTGCTGGATAACCGGCAATTGACGCCTTCGGCGATGCTGGTGTCGGTGTATCAGAGTCTGTCGGGGACAAATGGTGCGGCGGCTGAGATGAGCTACCGGATGGATGGCGAGCTGACGCTGAAGGGCCTTCCGCCGGTGCGGATGCAAGGGATCATGGCTCCAAGCGACTCGAATCCCGGAGCGATTGCTGCCGCGTTGTATGTCAATGATCGGTTCAGTAAGCTGTATGGCAACGCGGTGGAGCAGCCGGAGGTAACCGGGCTGCATTTGACGATGCAGGCCATCCCGGAGCGACGATCTGCCCTGCTGGAGGGCGCTCGCCTGGGACAAACCGAGGTGAGCGCTGGGGACACACTGGAAATCGAGGCGACGCTGCATCCTTACCAGGCCGAGGCACGAGTGATGCGCCTGAAGGTGAAGCTGCCGGAGAGTCTGACGCCGGGGCCGCTGCGAATTGTGGTGAGCGACGGAGCGACGGTGGATCGGCTGACGACGCCGGCGACCGCGGGTGTGGGCGGACAACGTCCCATTGCGCTGGCCGATGCGGTTGCCCAGTTGAACCGGATGCACGCGAACGACCGGATTTACGTGACGCTGCTGGATCACGCAGCGCAGGCGGAGTTGGATTCGCAGGCTCTGCCGGCGGTACCGCTCTCGATGGCAAATGTGCTGGAGCCGTTGAAGGCGTCGCAGAAGATGCAGTTGATGGGCGAAAGCGTGGTGGAGGCGGGATCGCTCGAGACCAACTACGCGGTCACGGGTGCACAGGTTTTGACGCTGAACGTTCGTTAGGGGCTGGGCTGGCGGGTTGAGTGCCGGCAATCCAGTACGAGTTTTCCGGGCAAGTCTGTGTGGGGCCATTCACGGGATTCTTCATGGGATCTTGAGCTGCTGTTGTAGCATCAGAGGGGCGCGCGTGTGCGCGAAGGTTCCGCAATGATGAAAGAGACGAAGACACAAATGGACGCAGTTGAAATACATGGTTTGGCAGTGCATGCCGCCGGCGCACAGCTGGTGGCGTATAAGTACGATCCGGGTGAATTGAAGGCCAATGAGGTTGAGGTAAGGATTTCGCATTGCGGTGTGTGCCACTCGGACATCAACCTGATCGACAACGATTGGGGACTCAGCAAGTTTCCGTTTATCCCAGGGCACGAGATTGTGGGGACGGTGTGCGCGGTGGGCAAGGACGTGAAGGACCGCAAGGTGGGCGAGCGCGTGGGGATTGGCTGGCAAGCGGATAGCTGCGGCATCTGCGAATGGTGCCGCCAGGGAGATGAGCACCTGTGCGCGCAGGCGCAGCCGACGTGTGTGGGCCGGAATGGCGGATACGCGGATGCGGTGCGGGTGAACTCGAGGTTTGCGATCCCTGTGCCGGAAGGACTCGACAGCGAGAATGCGGCTCCCCTGCTTTGCGCCGGGATTACGGTGTACGCGCCGATCCGGAACCACGGCGTGCGACCGTCGTCGCGCGTGGGGATTGTGGGGATTGGCGGGTTGGGACACATCGGATTGCAGTTTGCAAAGGCGTTTGGCGCAGAGGTGACGGCCCTCTCCACCTCGAAAGATAAAGAGGAAGAGGCGCTGAAGATGGGCGCGGACCACTTTGTGAACACGCGGGACATGGAAGCCCTGAAGAAGATTGCGGGGTCGTTTGATTTTGTGCTGTCCACGGTGAGCGCGGACCAGGACTGGCAGGCGCTGGTGAACAGCCTGCGGCCGAAGGGGACACTGTGCATTGTGGGCGTTCCGCCATCGCCGGTCACACTGCAGGCTTTCCCGCTGATCGCCGGACAGAAGGCGTTCTCGGGCAGCCCGATTGGGAGCCCGCGCGATCTGCACGAGATGCTGGACGTGGCCGCGAGACATAACGTGAAGGCGCTCACCGAACGCTTCCCGATGGCCAAGGCGAACGAAGCGATTGCCAAGGTGAAGAAGAGCAAGGTGCGCTACCGGGCGGTGCTGGCGAATTGAAGAAGTTTGCAGGGCGTTGGTGGAAAGACAGGGGCGGGGCTTTGGGCTCCGCCTCTTTTCGTTGTGAAGCGGTTAGACTTTGGGGAGGATGATGCGACTTCGCTCGGTGTTGCTGGCTGTGGTGTGCGGGGTTCCCTGCGTTGCGGTGGCTCAGGGGACGAAGCTGTGGACGGTGTCTCGGTACGACGAGATGGAACGCGGCACGACGGACGGGGTGGCGATCCGGAGCGATGGGCAGATAGCTGCCGGGCCAGCCTCTTCCCTGCTCTACCAGAGCGGCGGGAATTATGTGTGGGCGGTTGCGTCGGATGCGGCGGGCAATGCGTATGTGGGCATGGGCGGCACAGCGGCCGGCAGCGCAGTCGTGATGCGGGTAGCGCCAGATGGCAAGGCGACCAAGGTATTCGAGGGAAAAGAGCTCGGAGTACAGGCCCTGGAAGTGGGCACCGACGGCCGCGTGTATGCGGCAACTTCGCCCGACGGCAAGGTCTATCGGCTAGGTTCGACGCCCGGAGATGCCACGGTGGTGTTCGACGCGGCGGCGACGGTAGAGAAGCCGAAGTATCTGTGGGACATCGTCCAGGCCGCGGGCGCTGTGCAGGCTACGGCTGCGGCGGGTGGGGATTTGTATGTGGCTGCAGGTGCGCCTGCAGTGGTGTATCGCGTTCCAGCCGGCGGAGGCAAGGCGGAAGTCGCATTCAAGACTGTCGACCAGCACATCCGGTGCCTGCTGATGGGGGCCGATGGAACGCTGTGGGCGGGGAGCGATGGCAGCGGCGTGATCTACCGGTTCAACACCAAGGCCGCAGGGGCGAAACCGTTTGCGGCGTATGCGGCTCCGAAGAAGGAGATCACCGCGCTTGCGATGGATGCGGCCGGCAACGTGTACGCTGCGGGCGTAGGGACAAGGCAGGCAGCGGGCCAGCCGAGCCCAGGGCTTCCGCCCTTGCCGGTGACGGGGTCGGTGGGTGTGACGGTGACGTTCTCGCAGCCGGGTTCGGCGAATGCTGCGACGGCGAATACGCTGATTCCGGAGGGGTCGGAGATTTACCGGATTGCGGCGGACGGAAGTCCGTCGAAGCTGGTCTCGCTGAAAGAGGATGTGGTGTACGCGCTGACGTACCACGCCGGGCGGCTGCTCGCGGCTACGGGAAATCGCGGACGCGTGTACAGCGTGGATGCCTCGGTGGCCGGCCTCTATACCGACGTGACGCATCTCGAGGCGTCGCAGGGGATGGCGTTCGCTGTAACTCCGGGCGGCGTGCTGGTGGCGACCAGCAACAGCGGCAAGGTCTTTCGCCTGGAGGACAAGGTGGCAGCGAATGCGACCTACACCAGCGAGGTGTTCGACGCGCAGGCCTTCTCGCAGTGGGGACGTGTGGAGGCGCTGCCCGAGGTGGCGAGCGGCGAGTTCGATCTGTTTGTGCGCAGCGGGAACGTGGAGAGTCCGCTGATGGGTTGGAGCGATTGGGCTCCGGTGGCAAAGGATGGGGCGGTAACGGTTCCGGGCGGACGCTTTGCACAGTGGAAGGCCGTGCTGCGCACCGGAGCGAGCGTGGCCTCCGTCGGACTGAACTATCTGGAGAAGAATCTTGCTCCGGTAGTGGACGACGTCGTGGTGCAGCCCGGAGCGCGGGTGGCGGCGAATCCGCAACCGCCGCAGAACACGACCGTCCAGATCAGCTTTGCGACGGCGGGAACGAGTACGCAGTCGTTTGTGCCGGACGCGAATGCGCAGCCTCTGGTGGCGCAGAAAGATAAGTCGGGCGTGACGGTGCGCTGGGCCGCGCATGACGACAATGGCGACGACCTGATGTTTGCGGTGTGGTATCGCGGAGTGGGCGAACGGAACTGGCGCCTGCTGAAGGACAAGATCAGCGAGAAGTACCTGAGCTTCGACGCGTCTCTGTTGCCGGATGGGCGGTACGAGGTGAAGGTGATAGCGAGCGACGCCCCGGTACACAACGACGCCGAGACTCTGACAGGCGAACGGATGAGCGGCGAGTTCGTGGTGGATACGACTCCGCCGGTGCCTGGGGTGCTGACGGCGACGATGGTTCCGGCGACTGCGGGAGCGGCGGCGACAGGTCCGAAGATTCATGCTACGTTCAGTGCGAAGGATGCGACGTCGCCAATTGAGCACGCGGAGTACTCCGTGGATGCGGGGCCGTGGCAGTATCTGGAGCCGGTGGGGCGCGTGTCGGATTCCCTGGAGGAGCGGTACGACTTTACGGCGGCAGCGCCGGTAGTGTCGGGGGCCACTGCGACAGGAGCCGCGAGTTCGGTGGAACATGTGCTGGCTGTGCGGGTGTTTGACCGGTTTGAGAATGTGGTGGCCGTGAAGGCTGTGGTCCGGTAGCGCATGCGATTTGAACTGTTCATTGCGGCGCGGTATCTGCGGGCGAAGCGGCGGCAGGCCGTGGTCGGCGTGATCACGCTGATCAGTGTGATTGGCGTGGCTGCGGGAGTGGCGTCGCTGATTATTGCGCTTGCGATTACGAATGGAATGCGACGGGATCTACAGGAGCGGCTGGTGGGATCGACCGCGCACGTGATGCTGATGCGCGTGTCGGCGGATGGGATGAGGGACTGGCGGCCGCTTCTGGAGCGGTTGCGGGGGCTCCCGCATGTCGTGGCGGCGGCTCCGGCGCTGTATGAGGAGGTGCTGATCTCGCGCGGGGCGAAGAGTGCGGGGGCGCTGGTGGATGGGATTATTCCGAAGGATCAGCGGACGGTTTCGGATTTGCTGCAGAGTGTGAAGACGGGGAGTGCGGAGGCATTGGAGCCGATCGATGCAGTGGCCGCAGACCCCACTCATGACGGGGGGACTGTCATGAAAGGGGCACCCGGCGGGGTGGATGCGAAGAACGGCTTTGAAGTGAATGACCCCATGACAGGCGCGAAGGACAGCGCCGATCATGGGGCACCCGGTTCTGTGCCGCCGATTGTGATTGGGAAGGATCTGGCGGAAGCGATTGGGGCGCAGGTAGGGGATACCGTGCTGGTGACGAGTCCGCAGGGGGAGTTGACGCCGCTCGGGCTGGTGCCGCGGTATCAGCGGTACACAGTGTCGGGGATCTTCAGTTCGGGGTTCTATCAGTACGACGCGAGCTATGCGTTCATCCGGCTGGCGGATGCGCAACGGCTCTTCTCGGAACCGGATTTGATCTCGGCGATCAGCTTCAAGGTGGACGAGATGTACCAGGCGGCTGCGGTGGGGCGGGAGATCGAGGACGCCGCGGGGAAAGGCTTCCAAACGACGAACTGGATGGAACAGAACCGCGAGCTGTTTCGCGCACTGCGGCTGGAGCAGGTGGTGACCTTCATCGTACTGGCGCTGATTGTGTGCGTGGCCGCGCTGAATATCCTGATCGCGCTCACCATGATGGTGATGGAGAAGACGAAGGACATCGCAGTGCTCATGAGCTTCGGCGTGAGCGAGACGCAAGTGCGGCGGATTTTCCTGATGCAGGGGCTGCTGATTTCGGTGATTGGGACGGCGATTGGGCTGGTGGTGGGA
>DASYEU010000115.1:0-4068 GCA_036498865.1 Acidobacteriaceae bacterium
GCCCGCTCCGGCTCACTGAATCCGGCAAAGTACGTTCGCAGCACCTCGAACCACTGCGCGTAGCCGCTCGCCACCAGGCACACTGGCCAGTCCGAGCCCGCCATCAGCCGCTCCGGGCCGAAGGCTTCCACCGCAACATCCAGATAGGGCTTCAGCGTCTCGGGCGTCCACGCCTTCCAGTTCGCCTCCGTCACCATCCCCGAGAGCTTGCACCACACATTCTCGCGCTCGCCCAGTTCCATCATCCGCGATGCCCACGGCTCCAGCACGCCGCCCGCAATCAGTGGCTTGGCCACGTGGTCCAGCACAAACGGCTGGTCCGGATGCTCATCCACAAAGTAGATCGTGTCCTCCAGGTGGCGCTCGTAGATCAGAATCTCGTACACCAGGCCGCTGCCGGCCATCGTCCGAATCCCGGAGTTGAAGTCTTCGCGCAGAATGTAGTGCTCGTCCTTCTCGCCCTGGATGACGTGGCGCAGCCCCTTCAGTTTTTCGCGCCCGTCGAACTGCTCCATGCATGCGGGAAACTCCTCGCCGGCAACCGGAGCCCAGCCCACCACGCCGCGAATCGCCTCGCAATCGTCGGCGAGATCCAGCAGCCAGCCCGTCTCCTCCAGGGTCTGCCGCGCCTGCACCGCAATGGTGCCGTCGATCCCGGCGGTCACCATGGCTTCAATCAAATCTTTGGGCAGAAAGTCCCGGCGCAACGCCGCCATCTCTTCGTCGATCCACCCGTACTCCAGCGGCGAATACCGCCACAGATGATGATGCGCATCAATCGTCTCGACCTGCTTGCCTTCACTCACACCGTATCTCCGTTTCTTCCACTCGGTCAGCTCTGCTATCTTAACCCCAGACCAACCAAGGAGGTCTGCCATGAAACACTTCGAAGACGACCTCATCCACTCCTTTCGAGCCGAGCAGTAAGCGCCGAAAGGGCTACCCATCAGAAACCAACGTGAAGCGCGGCTATCGAGTCGTGCACGGCGATAAAGAGCTTCTTGAGAAGCTTGGGCGCAACGATCCCTGTCCATGCGATTCAGGACGCAGCTTTTAAGCGGTGCTGTCTCAAGTCTGGCCGCTACGACGGATCGAAACGCCACTACTTCTTTCCGTACCTGACCATCGTGTGCCCCACGGTCAATGCCCTTCGAGGCGACCGTGGGGCTTCTCGCTCTTGGCCCCGCCTGCGACCCGCAAGCCACTTTATGCAACAATTCCGCATGACCCGACTCCTGCCTGCCGCCTGCCTCTGCCTGGCCGCGTCTCTCTCCGCCCAGACCATGCCGCCCGCCGCCGATCAGCAGCTGGCGCACGACATCTTCAAGCAGTTCATCGAGATCAAGTCCGGTTACACCACGGGCTCCACAACGCCCGTCGCCGAAGCCGCCGCCGCACGTCTCCGCGCCGCGGGCTTTCCGGACGCCGACATCTTTCTCGGCGGGCCCATCCCCACCAAGTTCAACCGTGTGGTCCGCCTGCACGGCAGCGGCGCCCACCAGCCTCTCCTGCTGCTGGCTCACGAAGATGTGGTCGAAGCCAAGCCCGCAGACTGGTCACCCGGCCTCGACCCCTTCGTCTTTACCGAAAAGGACGGCTACTTCTATGGGCGCGGAACCTCGGACGACAAGAACCAGGCCGCGGTCTGGATCGCCAACCTGATCCGCATGAAGCGCGAAAACTTCGTGCCCGACCGCGACATCATCGTCGCCCTGACCGCCGACGAAGAGGGCGGCGGACCCTACAGCGGCATCCAGTGGCTGCTTAAGAATCACCGCAACCTCATCGACGCCGAATACGCGCTGAACGAAGGCGGCTACGGTGAAATCGCGGGCGGCAAGAAGATCGCCAACGACGTGCAGGCCGGCGAGAAGTACATGATCAACTTCCGCTTCGAGGTCCACAACAAGGGCGGCCACAGCTCGCTCCCGGTTCCGGACAACGCCATCTACCACCTGGCCGGCGCGCTCACCCGCCTGGGCGACTACGGCTTCCCGCTCAAGACGAACGATGCCACCAACGCTTACTTCCACCAGATGGAGAAGGTCGAAACCAGCCGCGCCGGGCTCGCCCTCTCCGACTTCGATGGAAGCTCCAAAACATCGCTGCAACGCGCCGCTGTCGCATCGCCCACGTGGAACTCCATGCTGCGGACGACTTGCGTGGCGACGCAACTCGAGGGCGGTCATGCGATGAACGCACTTCCCCAGCTTGCGGCCGCCAACATCAACTGCCGCGTGCTGCCCGAGGACTCGCCCGAATACGTGCAGCAGACTCTGATCCGCATTGTCGCCGACCCGCAGGTCGCCATTACCATCTCCGGTGAGATCAACAAGGCGCCGGGCTCGCCCCTCGTGCCACAGTTGATGAATGCTGTGGCCGCCGCCACCCAGCGCGAGTGGCCCGGCGTGCCGGTCGTTCCCCTGATGGTGCCCTACGCCACCGACGGGGCCTACCTCCGGGCTGGGGGAATCCCAACCTACGGCGTCCAGGGCTTCTTCATGGACCGCGACGACATCCGCTTCCACGGCCGCGACGAACGGCTGCTCATCACCTCCTTCTACGAGGGCCAGCAGTTCCTCTACGACCTGGTCAAGACGCTCTCCACCAGCCATTAGCGCGGGCTGTGCACCGCTAGCAATCAACGCAGCCGGAATTCGTCCCCTTTGAGCGCCCGCATCTGCTCGATATACAGCTTCGAATCGAACTTCCGCCCGGTGCTCGCTCCAGACATGTAGCGGATCTTTCCAAACACCGGCCGCTCGCCCCACGCCCGATCGAACTTCCCCAGCATCGCCCACGCGATGCCCGCATACCCATTCGGATCGCGGCCATCGAGCTCGTACTTATCGTTCAGATCAATCGCCCATTTCACGGCGGTGGTCACGTCCGGGGTCCACTCCAGAATCTTCTTCGCCCAGTACATCCGCAGGTAGTTGTGCATCCACCCATGCACGACCATCTGCGTCTGCGCCGCATTCCAAAGCTCGTCGTAGGTCTCGCCAGCCTCCAGCTCCTTGTACGAGTACAGCCGCTCCCGCTCGTCCCGCGCATGCTCGGCGATCGTCTTCTTCGCCCAATCCTCCGCGCACTCAGCCGTGTCATAGTTCGGCGTGTACTTCACGAAGTTAACCGCCAGCTCCCGCCACGCAATCAGCTCGTTGAAGTAGCCATCGCGCGCCGCTTGCAGCGACGGATCCATCTTCACCGCTGCATCGACGGCCATGGCAATCGTCACCGGCCCAATGTGCCCGAAGTGCAGGTACGGTGACAGCGCCGACGTTCCATCCACCTCCGGCCGGTTGCGGTCGTGCTCATAGTCCTTCAGCATCTTCGTCACAAAATGCCGCAGCCGCTTCATCGCCGCGTGATGCCCGCCCACCCAGGTCTCTACCGGCGCAACCGATCGATCCAGAAGCTTCCATCCACGCGTCATGTCGTCGCGCGGCGAATCCGCAACGAGCCCCTTCGGCCGCTTCCACTCCCGCTCCGCGTTCGGATTCAAATGCGCCGTGAGAAACACGAGCAGCATCCGGTAGAGCCGCGGCCGGATTGTGTACGCCCCATACTGCGCCGTCTCAATCAGCTTCGACGGCACGACGACATCCGCATCCACCGTCCAGAAAGGGATCGCGATGCGCCCTGCCAACTGTTGCCGCCATCGCTCGGGCCCTCGCATCGGGTTCTCATCGCCCACCAGGAACGCCGCGCCAACATCGCTCAGAAACCGCTCCTGCGACTCCCGCGGCGCATTGCGCAGCACGAACGCGATGTTCCGCGCAGCCAGATCTTCCTCCACGTCCGCGAGCCCGCGGTTCAGAAACGCATAGTGCCGCAGATTCGCGTTCGGAAAGTTGGCGATCCCGGCGAAGTACACTACCAGCGGCAGCCGCAGCGCGTTCGCCACCTCGACTGCCAGATCCAGCGCATGGTTGTCCCGCCCACGCTGCGCTCGCTGCATCCAGTACACAACGCACTTGCCGTCCGGATCGGGCGGCCCACCGCGCCGCACAGTCACGCGTGCATCGTCCGCCAGCGGCCACAGCGCCTCCGGAACTTCGTTCATCC
>DASYEU010000116.1:0-1735 GCA_036498865.1 Acidobacteriaceae bacterium
CAGCCGATGAAAGAATCGCCGATCCATCGACCCAAACCCCAGCTGTCCGATCGTCCCCGCGTACGAATACGGCAGCACGCTCTCCGGCCCGAACTCCGCCGCCACAGCCGTTAGTTTGGCCGCAATCAACCCCAGCGCCTCATCCCATGTGATTCGCTCAAACGCATCGGCCTCGCGGCCTTTTACGCCGCCATATCCTGCCGGCCCCTTTGCCGCACCATCCTTACGTCGCATCGGGTACAACAGCCGCTCGGGCGAGTACACCCGCTCCAGATACTGGGCAACTTTACCGCATAGAAATCCGTTGGTAACAGGGTGCGCCGGGTCACCCTCCACCTTCACCGCACGCTCGGAGGTACGCCCGTCAGCGCCCGTCAGCGACTCGACAGTCACCAACACGCCGCACGAGTCCGGGCAATCATGCGAACAAACCGCATGCACTACCTTCGTCTGCGCTTCAGTGACGGCCATGCACCGATTCTACCGCCCGCACTAGCCGATTTTAGTTGTCGACGCCGAAGTCGAAGAGGTCATGCGACGCGGTGGCGCCGACTACGCCTGCATAAGATGAGGTCGCTGCGGGCGCAGCCATGAAGCAATATTCGCCTGGCTTAAGCGCGTTGGAGAGGGTGACTTTGTATAGGCCTGGCTTCAACTTCTCGGACTTGAAGACCACGACATCCTTCTGGTTGTTGCCGGACGACGCGCCCCACATGCTGAATTCGCCGATCTCCGCTGAGCGCGTGTTCTTCTCGGACCCAAGATGAATGAGGGCGAATTGGTTCGGGTTCGAGATGTTCTGGCCGGCGAAATAGGAGCTGTTGCTGAGACCGGCCGATTTTCCGTCAAAGTAGAAATAGAAGACAGGGCTGGGGTACCCCACGCGAATGTTCGCGGCCTTGCCCGGGATGATGGCTTTGCTCTTGGCCTTCGCGATGCCATAGGTCATGGCGGAGGTGAAGATGCCGCCGGTCTTCGCACCCTGGTATGCAGCACGCTCCAATTCGACCATGTGCGGCTTGCCGTCGTGGCCTGTGGTGTAGACGTAAATGCCGGAGTCGTGGGCCGCGAGCGGGTCGTTGGGATCTCCGGCGATGTCGCCAGCGCCAGGGGTCGCGCCAGAAGGCGCACCGGCATTACCAATCAACGGGCTCTGCACTACCACGGTGGCCGGAG
Source organism: Acidobacteriaceae bacterium (assembly GCA_036498865.1). GTDB lineage: Bacteria > Acidobacteriota > Terriglobia > Terriglobales > Acidobacteriaceae > Edaphobacter. The sequence goes on from DASYEU010000116.1 coordinate 1,177, forward strand.
CGGCTAGCGGCACAATACTGGGATCGATGAGCTCTTGGAGGACGGCGTCGCTGACCTTGGCCTTCTTGAGCCGGACGAGATCGTCGGTGCTGAGTTCGATGGGCTTATTGTGCTGGTGAATCTTTGCCAGAATGATGGAATCGGAGAGTCCCACGGACATCATCGTGAGCACATCGTCGGGCGAGACGGGCTTGGAGGCATCCTGTGCGCTGGTGTGGATAGTTGAGCAGACAAGCCCGAAACAAAGGGCAAAAGCGAGCGGCGTGCGACGTACCATGGGAGTTCCTCTGCGGGTCATCCGGATGCGGTAGTACCTTGAGCACCTGCGGTATGGGCCGGGTTGAGTCGCGCCCATTAAATCACAGTTTTCCGGCCGCACTGACTATTTCAGGGGACGCTTCAGGTCTTGAGTTTCGCTACAAACGTCCCCAGGTCCCGGTCCTTCACCGCCCGGTCCGCCGCAAACACCTGCCCATGCATCACGATGTACACCCCTGGCGCAAGCAGCCGCGCGGCCAGCAAACTCTCCGTCAGGTTCTGCAGCCCGTCCGAGTGCTCG
>DASYEU010000117.1:0-6270 GCA_036498865.1 Acidobacteriaceae bacterium
TCCCAATTTAATTGCATTTGATGATGCTTCGCTGGACCGGGCCTTCGGTGCGGTGGAAGAACAGGCCAAGGCGGATGCCGCGTTGTTGCATGGCGCGGAGGCTATGGAGGCTTTCCGGCTGCGCTGGCTCGGTCGCAAGCAGGGGTTGCTAAACGAGGTTTCAAGCCGCTGGTTGAAGTCTGCTCCGCCCGAAGCGAAGAAGGCAATCGGGCTCCGATTCAACGCCCTCAAACCACTTATCGAAGACGAATTAGACAGAATAGCTTTAAGGGATCTCGACAACGAATGGTTGCTGGACTCTGAAGAGGGGTCTGATGAGGAACAGGGTAGCCTCTCTGAAATCCGAGATGCTCAAAAACAAATTGCGGCAGCTTTTGCACCGAACTCGGAATCCACAAAGAGAACAATCTCGCTAGGTTTGGCCAGGGTGGGTGCAAAAACCTACGATGCGGCGCTGGCGGCTGAGGCGATCGACATTACGCTGCCCGGCACGCGGCGGCTCGTCGGCGCGGAGCATCCCATCACGCGCACGCTGAATGAGATTACGCAGGTATTTGCGGCGCTCGGCTACTCGGTTGGCGTGGGGCCGGAGGTCGAGACCGACTTCTACAACTTCGAGAGCATGAACTTTCCGCCCGGTCATCCCGCGCGCGACACCCAGGACACGCTGGTTATCGCCGGCCAGGAGCGCCGGGCCCTGCGCGACCGCCTGCTGCTGCGCACGCATACTTCGCCGGTGCAGATGCGCACCATGGAATCGCAGCCGCCGCCGGTGCGGATCATCATTCCGGGAAAAGTACACCGGAACGACGCCGCAGACGCCACACACTCGCCGATTTTCCACCAGGTGGAGGGTCTCTGCGTGGACACCAACATAACTTTTTCCGATCTCAAGGGCACGCTCGATCACGCCATGAAGGCGCTGTTTGGTTCCGGCGTCAAGACGCGCTTTTTCCCGTCGTTCTTCCCCTTCACTGAGCCGAGCGCCGATGTGCAGATCAGTTGCATCTTCTGCGGAGGCAAGGGCTGCCGCAAGTGCAAGCATTCGGGCTGGATCGAGCTGCTCGGCTGCGGCATGGTCGATCCGGCGGTTTTTGCCTCAGTGGATGAGCAGCGCGTCGCGATGGGGAAGCCTGCCGCGTACGATCCGGCAAAGGTGACCGGCTTCGCGTTCGGCATGGGCGTGGAGCGCATTGCGATGATTCTGCATGGTGTGTCGGAGATTGGGCAGTTCTACTCCGGCGACATGCGCTTTCTGGAGCAGTTTGCGTAAGGTGCCGGCGATAGAAAGACGGTAAACTTAGGGATGGAGGCTCACTGGATGGGCAAACCCTTCGCCCTGATCGAACCTACTCACCGGGAATTCATCGAGAGCCAGCGCATCTTTTTCAACGCCTCCGCCGGTCCGGAAGGCCGGGTGAATGTCTCTCCTCGGGATGTTGCCGCGCTGCGGGTTCTGGACCCCCATACGGTGGTCTACATGGACCGCACCGGGAGCGGGAACGAGACTGCGGCGCATCTGCGGGTGGATGGCCGGCTTACCCTGATGTTCTGTGCCTTTGAGGGACCTCCACTGATCCTTCGGCTTTTCGGACGCGGCCGCATCCTGCCGCGCGGCGGGGCGGAGTACGCCGCACTGCGTGCCTCGCATTTTGAGGGGCAGGAACCGCCGGGAGCGCGTCAGATGGTGTGGCTCGACGTCGATCGTGTGCAGACTTCGTGCGGCATGAATGTTCCGCTCTTTGACTACGTCGGCGACCGGGACCAGCTAACGCGCTGGGCGGAAGCGAAGGGCGAGGCGGCCCTTGAGGAGTACCGCCGGCAGAAGAACGTGCTGAGTATCGACGGTCTGCCGACGGGCCTGTTCGAGGAGAGCCCGGTCTGAAGCTACCCTGCTGCGACGGCTACGCTGCATTTAGACTAGAAGTCGTCCGTCATGAATATCCTCACCGCGTGGCTGCGCCACTATCTTCCAGCACTTTCCGTTGACGACCGGCAGCTTGCCGACGACCTGACCCTGCGCGGTATCGCGGTGGAAGGCGTGCACCCACTTGGCGAAGGCAAGGGACACCTCTTCGAGATGGACATTACCACCAACCGCGTCGACGCGATGAACCACTACGGCATCGCGCGCGAGGCGGCGACGATCTACAATCTGCCGTTGGCGCCGCTCGACAGCGTGATGCCGGCCCCGGGGGCCCGGGCGAAGCCGTTCGCGGTTGCGATTGAGGCGCCGGAGCTGTGCGGACGCTTCACGGCGCAGGTGCTGCGCGGCGTGACGATTGCGCCGTCGACCGGCCAGGTGGCCGAGTACTTCTCGCTGATTGGATCGAAGGCGATTTCAAACGCGGTCGATGCCTCGAATTTCGTGCTGCAGGGCATGGGGCATCCGACGCATGCGTTCGATATGGACAAGATTGAGGGCGGCATTGTCGTCCGGCTGGCGCGCAAGGGCGAGCGGCTGAAGCTGCTGGACGGGACCGAGCGGACCCTGGAGGCGGACGACCTGGTGGTCGCGGACCAGGTAAAGGCGCTTGGAATTGCCGGCGTGATGGGCGGCTGGGACTCGATGATTACGGCGGAGACGAAGAACATTCTCGTTGAGGCTGCGTGGTTCGATCCGGCCAGTGTGCGTCGCAGTTCGCGACGGCACGGATTGCATACGGACGCGTCGCACCGCTTCGAACGCGGCGCGGACTTCAATGCGTGCGCAACGGCGAATGCGTTGGTGGCGAAGCTGATTCTGCAGTCGGGAGGCGTTGCCGAAGGCGCGCTGGTCGATGTGGTCATTCCGGCAATTGCCGCGAAGACGGCCAACCGGCCACCGATTGCGCTTTCGGTCGAGCAGGCGCAGAGGCATCTGGGCACGACGCTTGCGGCCCAGCAGGGCGAAGCGGGTATCTCGGGCGAACTGATCGCGCAGTATCTGACGGCGCTCGGATGCGAGCTGACGGCGAGTGCGGCCGGAACCTTTGCAGTGAAGCTGCCGAGCTGGCGGCTGGATCTGGAACGCGAGATCGACCTGGTCGAAGAGATCGCACGCGTCTATGGCTACAACCGTTTTGCCAACACGCTGCCGACGGCACTGCCGGTGGTTGCGCATCCGTTGGCTGCAGCGGAGGCGGCGGTACGGGCGCGGTTACTGGCGCTGGGGTATTCGGAGGCAATATCGAGTTCGTTTGCCTCGGAGGCGGACGGCGATGCCTTCGGCGCAAAGGGGCGCGGGGTGGTTGCGCTGGAAAATCCACTGTCGGAGGAGGCGCGGCTGTTGCGGCCTTCGCTGGTGCCCGGAATGCTGACGATGCTGGCGCACAACCTGAACCGCGACGTGCGCGAGGTGCGATTGTTCGAGCAGGGGGCGGTGTTTACCGGCTCGGCCATAGAGGTGATCGAGTCGCCCAGCTTGTCGTTAGGACTGACGGGTGATCTGCCGGCGACACGGGTGCATAGTGCGAAGGAGGCTGGCGTCTTTGAACTGAAGGGCGTGGTGGAGTCGCTGCTTTCGCTGTTTGCACCTTCATCCGAAACACTGGCGACGAGTGCGGCTCAACGGCTGACGTTCTCGCCCGATGCGCCTGAGTGGATTGAGCCGGGCCGTGGAGCGACGGCGCTGCTGGATGGCAAGTCGATCGCGTGCTTCGGCGAATTGGCGGCGAGCGAGCGCGAGGCGCGGAAGTTGCGGCAGGCGGTTTATCTGGCAGAGATCGACCTGGAAGCGCTGTACAAGCTACCGCTGCGGCGGGCTACGGCGCGCGAACTCTCGCGCTTCCAGGCCGTCGAGCGGGACTTCTCATTCACGTTCTCCGATACGGTGCAGTGGCGGACGATCGCTGAGGCAGTTGAGGCGTTGGCGATTCCGGAACTGACCAGGGTTTCACCGGTCGAGGTGTTCCGCGATGCGAAGGCGAGTTCCGTTCCGGCTGGACACTATGCGCTGCTGCTACGGTGCGTGTTCCAGTCGCGGGAGCGGACGCTGCGCGAGGACGAACTGACGGAATGGTCGTCGCGACTGATTGCGTTGCTGACTGCGCTGGGTGGGACGATTCGGAGCTAGCAATTTAAGTTTGGATGGGTGCTGATCCGGGGCGAGCGCTTTCAGGCGCTTCTACGGCCCTTTCCTGCGAGGGCCATGCTCAAGATCCAGTAAGTGAGGGCGAAGAAGAGCCAGCTTTCGAGGATGCCTGGCAGTTCGTTCCACACGGGAGTGTGGCGCCGGGTGAAGAAGAGATAGAGCAACCTGCCGCCTACGTAGGCGACCGCGGACAGGCCTGTTCGGGTGATCCAGTTTTCCATCGTTTCATCCTGCCAAAGTTCTGCGGCCGTTGAAGGGGCAAAGGGCACATCGCAGGGGCTAAAGCCCCATTTTTTTGTTGGGTTGGTTGCCGGCACTAAAGTGCCGGCCTATCTAAAACTCTTGGAGGCAGGCACTAAAGTGTCGGCCTATCTATACCGCTTGCAGGCAGGCGCTAAAGTGCCTGGCTATTTGGTGCGGCCTTTCAGCAGCTTTCTAGGTGGAAAAGCTGGAGCCGCAGCCGCAGGATTTGGTGGAGTGGGGATTAATGAAGTTGAAGCCCTGACGCATGAGGGTCTCTTCGAAGTCGAGGATCATGCCGTGGAGGTAGATGAAGCTCTTAGGATCGACGAAGATGCGGATGGCGGGGGCGTTGGTGAGGGCGGCGTCGAGGTGCGTCTGGGGGAAGGCGTAGACGCGATCGCGCTCGCGAGGCTGTGTGTCGAACTTGATGTTGTAGCTGAGTCCGGAGCAACCGCCTCCGGTGATGCCGAGACGGAGGCCGCCTGCGTCGGGCGCGATGCCCTCCTTCGCCATGGCGACGTGGATGCGCTTGAGAGCGCGGAGCGTGACCTGGACGCCCTTGGCACCGTCGGTTTCGCCCTCGGCCGTGAGTGCGGGAGACGGCGGGGCCGCAGGGGCCGTGGGTGCGGCTACGGCGCCTTTGGGGGTTTCGGTTTGGAGGGTGACCATGGACATATGCGTGCTCGTCGTGCTTTTAGCGCGGGCCTTCAGCCCGCAATTCTTATCGCTGCCCCAACCTGGGGCGTTGCCCCAGGCTAGGATAGAGCGCGCCTTCAGCGCTTGTTTCAGTGGCCCGCCATTCGTTGTGCACGACGCGGAAGGCTAAAATGCGGGGGTTCTTCGCCGCGCTCAGAATGACAATCTTTTGAGGAGGCGCGGAACCCCGTGGTCTTAGTGGGCGGCGGCTACGGCAGCCGGCGTCTCTTCCGCTACGCCGTTCTTCTTCTTCCAGTCGCCGATGGCGGCGCGGATCGCGTCTTCTGCGAGGACCGAGCAGTGGATCTTGACTGGGGGAAGCGCGAGCTCCTTGACGATGTCGGTGTTCGAGATTGTGAGGGCCTCGGAGACGGTCTTGCCCTTGACCCACTCGGTGGCGAGGGAGCTGGAGGCGATGGCCGAGCCGCAGCCGAAGGTCTTGAACTTGGCGTCCTCGATGACCTGGGTTTCGGGGTTCACCTTGATCTGGAGACGCATGACGTCGCCGCACTCGGGAGCGCCGACGAGGCCGGTGCCGACTTCGGCGGAGGATTTGTCGAGGGTGCCGACGTTGCGGGGATTTTCGTAGTGATCGACTACCTTGTCGCTGTATGCCATTTTGTTCTCCTCGTTCGGTCGTACGGATTAGATGATTTTCGTGCGTTCCGGGTGCATCGTACGACCCGGGTGGAGCGGAAGCTATGTGTCGGGCCTACGGCCCTCTGGTTCTTTTCGCCGTGTTCCCTAGGCCTTCGGCCTAGGCTGTTATGTTGCGCGCCGTTGGCGCTTGTTGCGTCAAAACCGATCCTGAGGACGAAAACGCCATGATCCGCGAGCCACCCTTACTCGAACCAGTACGTTTGCAATAGTTCCTCCAATGATTGCCCCGAACAGCGATATTGGAATGCCGAATATCGGCATGCGGGCATTCAGTCCAAATACAGAGGCAAGCAAAGCCCCAACCACGACCATTGCCAGAACCTGGGTACCTACAAGGGTGGCCGACATTGCCCAAGAGTCTTTTCCAAGTTTCACAGTCTGCCTCCCGATCTTAGTGCGCGGCCCATTCGATCTTGCTTAGGTCGATGCCTTCTTTCACCATCTCGTACAGCGGGCTTAGCTCGCGGAGTTTCTGGACTACGTTGATGATCTTGTCGGCGACGTAGTCGACTTCGGCTTTGTTGTTGAAGCGGCCGAGGCCGAAGCGGATGGAGCTGTGGGCGATCTCGTCGCCGAGGCCGAGGGCCTTGAGGACATAG
>DASYEU010000118.1:0-16555 GCA_036498865.1 Acidobacteriaceae bacterium
TCTTCGAGGGGGTCGTCGGGTGGGTGGACTTCGGGTGTGGCGATGCCGAGCCAGCCGGCTTGCATGTCCATCATTTTGACCAGGGGCAGGTCGCGCGGGTTGTAGAGGATGGGTGCGCCGGTGAGTTGCTTGAGGCGGGCGGCACCGGCGATGTGGTCGATGTGCGCGTGGGTGATGAGGATTTGCTTGACGGTGAGGTGGTGGCGCTCGAGCAGGGCGAGGATGCGGGGAATGTTGTCGCCGGGATCGACGACGATGGCTTCGCCGGAGGTTTCATCGCCGAGGATGGAGCAGTTGCATTGGAGTGCGCCGACGGGGAGGATTTCGTGGATCATTTTGCCTCTTGATTGTGGTGGTTTCCAAGGGTGTTGTAGCGGCAGAAATACGGGGGCTCTTCGCTGCGATCAGAGTGACAACTTTAAAGAGGAAGAGGCTCAGATGGCGTGAGGGCGGCGAGGCGGTCGTACTCGGCCTGGGTGATGCGGAGGAAGGAGCCGTGGCGCATGCCGGCAGGGAAGTCGATTTTGGAGAGCGCGTCGGTCCAGTGGACGAGGTCGGAGGAGACGATGGCGCCGTAGTGCTGGCCTGAGGTTTGGAAGGGGGAGGCTACGGCGGCCGAGAAGAGGAAGATGAGGAGCAAGGCATGCGCGGCGCCGCGATTCAGATGCGATCTCTGCATCCCATGATTATCGCCGCGCACGAAAAATGCGCAAGCCTGATGGCCTGCGCATTTCGATGAGGAGAACTCGGGTTACTTCTTGGGGGTGGTCTGCTGAGTTGGGGTTCCAGAGAGGACGGAGTGATTGGTGCCGTTGCTGCGTGCGAGCATGACGTACAGCACGATGGACAGGCCCATGAAGATGACTGCGCCCCAGGTGGTGAGGCGGGTGAGCAGGTTGGCTGCGCCGCGGGGTCCGAAGGCGGTCTGCGAACCCTGTCCGCCGAACGCGCCGGCGAGGTCGGCCGACTTACCTTGCTGGAGCAGGACGACGCCGATCAGGAACAGGCAGACAATGACGTGAACTATGACGAGAAAGATAATCATCGGGAGTGCTTTGGGACCTCGAAACTTCTGGAATACGGCGGTGACTTTGCCGTGGGCCGGCTGGATCCGGCGAAAACGTTGGATTTGGTGCGGAGGAGGGGACTTGAACCCCTATGCCTTGCGGCGCTAGCACCTCAAGCTAGTGCGTCTGCCAATTTCGCCACCTCCGCATGGAGCCTGACACACACCAAGTGCGGCAGGAGCGACCTGAAACCCGAAGGTTAGTATAGCATTCCGCTGCCTCGATGGAGAGTGGCCAGCGCGTTGCACGAAGGGGGCATGTACCCTACACTGAAACCTGTCCCGGAAACATCGGGCGGTTAGCTCAGTTGGTTAGAGCGCCTGCCTTACAAGCAGGATGTCGGGGGTTCGAGTCCCTCACTGCCCACCATTCCCTTCTCCTTCCTACATACCTTGCGGCCGCGAGAATCGGGCGCTTCCATGGCCGTCAGGTAGAATGCCGCTTTGCATTCTTACGAGGAAATGGACGTTCCATGAAGAAGCTGGTTTTGCTTGTTGTTGCACTCGCGTCGCTGTTGGTCCAGACGAAAGCCCAATCCAACCAGACTCCGCATCTTGAGAAACGGGACAATCACTTTGCGCTGATTGTGGATGGGAAACCTTTTTTTGTGCTGGGCGGCCAGATCAACAATTCGAGCGCGTGGCCGGCGACACTGCCTGGAGCCTGGAGTGCGGCCGAGGCGATGCACGCCAATACGGTGGAAGCTCCGGTGTACTGGGAGCAGATGGAGCGGACGAAAGGCACGTTCGACTTCAGCAATGTGGACTTGCTGGTGACGCAGGCGCGGGAGCACCATGTTCACCTGGTGCTGCTGTGGTTTGGCACGTGGAAGAACGGACAGAATCATTACGTGCCGGAGTGGATGAAGTCCGACCCGAAGACGTATCCGCGGGAGGAGAACGACCATGGATGTGATGTCGCCCAACTCGGCGACGAACCTGGAGGCGGACAAGAAGGCGTTTGCGGCGCTGATGCGGCATGTGAAGGCTGTCGACGGAAGCGACCACACGGTGATCCTGGTGCAGGTGGAGAATGAGTCGGGCTCAGTGGGCTCGGTGCGCGATTTTTCTCTGGCGGCGCAGGCGGCGTTTGAGGCGGATGTGCCGGCGGAGTTCGCGCGCACGCTTCATCTTCGGGCGGGGAATTGGACGAAGGCTTTCGGGGCGGATGCGGACGAGAGCTTTGCTGCGTACTCGACCGCGCACTACATCAATGAGGTTGCGGCGGCGGGGAAGGCGGAGTATCCGCTGCCGATGTACTGCAATGTTTGGTTCGCTTATCCGGTGCATGCGCTGGAGAATCGCGACCGGCCGAGCGCGGGGCAGGAGTATCCATCGGGCGGTCCGCAGCAGGCGAACGTTCCGATCTGGAAGGCGGCTGCGCCTTCGATCGATATTCTGGCGCCGGACTTTTACTCGGACGACTTCACGCTATTTCGCTCGATCGTGGCGACGTATCGGCGCAATGACAACCCGCTGTTTATTCCGGAGAGCCAGTTCGGTGTGAACTTTGGGCGGTACTTCTTTTATGCGCTGGGAAATGGGGCGATTGGGTTCTCGCCGTTCGGGATCGATCGCAGTCCGCAGGCGGCGCAGCAAGCACCTGCGCAGGCTGGGGGAGCGGCTGGGCAGGTGGCGCGTCCGGTGAATCCGGCAGAGAACTATGCGCTGTTCCATGCGCCGGAAGAGCAGATTGCGCGGTTGAATCTGGAAGGCAAGCTGTATACGGCGGTGGAAGAGAAGGGCGCCGGCGCGCGGCAGTCGATCCATCTGCCTACGGCGGATGCGATGGTGTCATTCGGGTTTCCGCAGTCGGATGGGGCGTATCCCCCGGGGACGCCGACGTTCCAAGGGAGAGCGATGGTGGCGGAACTTGGGCCGCTGGACTTTCTGGTGACGGGCTTCGATGTCAGCGTGAGTTTCGCGTTGTCTGCGGGTGAGTTGCAGAAGCAGCCGAATCAGCAGATCGAGATTCTGCAGGCCGAGGAAGGGCAGTATGTCGATGGCGTGTGGAAGGCGACGCGGATTCTGAATGGGGATCAGACGGATCGCGGGCTGAACTTCCGTGGCGCGAGTCCAACGCTGGTTCGGATACGGCTGCACACACTGCCGCTGTACGACGAGGCTGTGCATCGCAAGGTGGAGTAAGCGCGACTAGACGAGGGAGAGGATGGCTCGGCCGAGAACGCCGGTGATCTGATCCTGGGCGTCGAGGACGGGTGGGCGAAAGGGCGTGGGGAGATTGCCGAGGTGATTGGCGAATTCCCAGGCGAGGTCGCGCGCGCGGCAAATGTCCCAGAAGGCGAGGATGCGGCCGATTTTGCCGGAGTCCTGGGCGAGGACGCCGAGCGTGTCTGTGGCGAGCATTTGGAGGGTGGCGGGCATGAGGGAGTTGAGGAGCTGATTTACGGCCTGGTAGTCCGCGTGTTGCGGGCTGGCGGGGTTGGGAGCCGAGGCGGTTTGCCCGGCGAGGGTGAGAAGGGCGAGTGAGAGATCGTGGTTGATGTGGGCGTTCATGCCAGCGAGCGCGAACTGGATGCGGTCGACACCGGGGCGGTTGCGGGCTTCGAGCATCGCGGTCCAGGACGAGGGAACGCTGGGGTCGCCGCTGAGGTAGCCGGCTAACGCGCGGAGGTAGAAGCCGGCAAAGATGACGTCGAGTTGAAGGAGCCAGGCGGGATCCTGCCAACTCGCGGGCGGCTCAAGATCGACCTTCTGGGTTACCGAGAGGTAGAGACGGTTGAACCATTTGAGGCCATCGTCGTTGGGGAGGACGGCGTCGATTTGCTGCATGGCGTCGATGACTTGCTGCACGGTGGCGGGCGCGGGCGCAGTGACGAGGGCGTAGAGGGGTTGGTCGGCGGGGGCTACGGGCATCGGGTGGTGTCCTCAGGTGGAGTTGATACAGAGCTCGGACGATAGGGTGAAACGGAAGCGTCAGGTAAAGTATCTTCTGAGTTTAGTGGAATTTCGGCCATGGTTTGAAGCGGTCGTAGTCGAGCAACACGTCGAGCGCTGTCGCCGGAAAGTTTTGGCGGCGTAGGTGGGACGGGGTGCATCGAGGTCCTTTGACTGCGCGGCGCATGCTCCGCTTCGCTCAGGCTGACGGCGTGGTGGAGGGGAGTGAGGAGACCGAGGGCTAAAGAGGTGATGACAAGTCGACGGCAAATCGCAGGGGCTCAAGCCCGCGTTGATTTGCTGACCTTGATACCGAAACTCAAGTTCCGGCCTAGCAAAAACTGGCGATTACGGCGCGGCTGAAGCTGTGCCCTTGAGCAATACGAGTTTTCAGGTTGGTCCAGATTCGCGACTGCGATGCGTGCGGACTGGACGGATTGCGTTCGAATCAGAATGCGGAGATGCCGGTGATGCTCTGGCCGATGATGAGGGTGTGGATGTCGTGGGTGCCCTCGTAGGTTTTTACGGATTCGAGGTTCATCATGTGGCGCATGATGGGGAAGTCGTCGGCGACGCCGTTGGCTCCGAGGATGTCGCGGGCGATGCGCGCGCATTCGAGCGCCATCCAGACGTTGTTCTTCTTGGCCATGGAGATGTGCTGGAAGGCGGCTTTGCCTTTGTCCTTGAGGCGGCCGACTTGTAACGCGAGCAGTTGCGCTTTCGTGATCTCGGTGATCATCCACGTGAGCTTTTCCTGCACGAGTTGATGGCTGGCGATGGGTTGGTTGCGGAACTGCTTGCGCTGCTTTGCATATTGCAGCGCGGCGTCGTAGCAGGCCATGGCGGCTCCGATGGCTCCCCAACTGATACCGTAGCGCGCCTGGCTGAGGCACATGAGCGGCGATTTGAGGCCGCTGGATTTTGGCAGCAGCTTGGCGGCGGGGATGCGCACCTCCTGCAGGGAGAGGCTGGACGTGACCGAGGCGCGGAGGGACCACTTCCCGTGGATGTCGCTCGTGGAGAATCCGTGGCGATCGGTTTCGACGAGGAAGCCGCGGACGGTCCAGTCGTCGGGGGAGACGCCAGGCTCTTCGACTTTGGCCCAGATGACGGCGACGTCGGCGAGGGTGCCGGAGGTGATCCACATTTTTTCGCCGTTGAGGATGTAGTCGTCTCCGTCTTTGCGGGCGCGGGTTCGCATGCCGCCGGGGTTGGAGCCGAAGTCGGGTTCGGTGAGGCCGAAGCAGCCGAGTTTTTCTCCGGTTGCCATTTTGGGGAGCCAGAAGGATTTCTGCTCGTCGGAGCCGAAGGCGTTGATGGGGTACATGACGAGCGCAGACTGCACGCTGACGAAGCTGCGGATGCCGGAGTCGCCGCGTTCGAGCTCCTGGGTCATGAGGCCGTATTCGACGTTGTTCATGCCGGCGCAGCCGTAGCCCTCAAGGGTGGCTCCGTAGAAGCCGAGCTCGCCCATGGGGCGAACGAGCTGGCGGGGGAAGCGGCCGTCGCGGTTGCAGTCCTCGATGATGGGGATGAGGTTGTCTTCAATGAAGGCGCGGGTGTTCGCGCGGACGAGCAACTCATCTTCGGAGAGGAGGGAATCGAACTCGATGAAATCAACGCCTTGAAAACGGAATGCCATAGCCCGCACAGTTTACTGCATGGGGGGCGCGGCGCCGTGGGGGAGATTCGATACCCCAGAGGCTAAAGCCTCTGCTTTTTGCGGGGCGGTGAGGCCAAGCCTGAAGGCTTGGCTTACCTAGAGGCGGCGGGCTACGCAATTAGGGACTGCTTTAGTAATCGGCGACGGCTTTAGTTGGGGGTGATGGTGGGAATGCGCACGAAGACGACGGAGAGGTCGTCGGAGTATGCCAGCGTCCATCCGGGGACGAGCGGCAACACGAATCGCATAGGGGAGTTTTTGCTGAGCAGGCAGAGGTTCACGTGGTAGCGATTGAGGAGATCGGCCGGAGGAGCCTGCAGCATGGCCCAGTTGCCGAAGTCGGCGAGGACGCCGGTTTCTTCGAAGACGTCGGCGCGGCCGTCGACGAAGACGGGGTAGTCGGGTGCGGCCCAGATGAGGTATCCGCCGTAGGCGTACTCATTCACGATGGGGCCGGAGAGATGATGCGACTGGATGAACTCCACGGCCCGGGAGGGACTGCGGGCCTGCACCTGCGCTTCGAGGTCGGTGGGGCGGGGGAATGCGAAGTAAACAGCTGTCAGGGAGAGCACGAGGAGGACGGCGTTGGCAGTGGGGAGATCGCGCTCGGGTTCGTAATAGTCCCACAGGTCAGCGACCAGCCGGCACAGGATGGGAGCGACGAGGATGCCGAAGACGAAGAGCATTCTCCGATGGCCGGCGGCGAGCCATGTTCCGAGGAGAAGGAAGAGCAATTCATGCCAGAAGAGCTCCGACCTGCGAATCAGGATGGTGAGTCCGATGCATCCGAGAACGGCGAGCAGGGCGAGGCCGCGCGGGTCGTTTAGCTGGAGGGCTTGCCACTCGTCGGAGTTGGCTAGGCCGATCGGCTGGTGGAGCAGGGTGTCGAGTGGATAGAGGATTTGATGGATGCCGATGGGATTGAGGAACAGGGCACAGATGGACAAGCCAAGGGCGAGGCCGAGGGTGCGGCGATGCTGCGGGCCCCACTCATGCCCGACGAGCGACCCGGTGCGGAAGTGGAAGAAGGAGCTGAAGAGGAAGGTGGCTGCAAGAATCAGACCGAGGAAGAACGAGCCGTGGCAGTTGACCCAGACGGCAAACAGCGGGGGCAGCGCATAGAACCAGCGAGGGCTTCGAGTGATGCCCTGATGCAGCAGAAGCAGTTCGACGAGCAGCAGGAGGTAGCCGATCATCTGTGGACGTATGGAGAGGCCCACGGTTGAAAAGAGCCAGATGACGAGGGCACCGAGGAACGCGATCTTCGCGTTTCCGGAGTATCGCGAGCACAGGGCGTATCCGGCGATGAGGATGGCTGCGGTGAAGAAGCAGAGCCAGGCCATGAGTCCGGAGTAGCCGGCCACCCGGTATGCACCGTAGATGAGGAGCTGCGAGAGCCACTCGTGCGGAACATAGGCGTGGAGATGGGTGGTGTAGGAAAAGATGTCGGTGGTGGGGATGTGGTGGGTGGTCCAGATGAGCTGGCCGGTCTTCAAGTGCCACCACATGTCCGGGTCGTCGAAGCGTGACTGGACGGTCAGGACGGCGAGCACGGCCAGCAGGCCGGCGATCATCACGGGAAAGGAAAAGATTCTCCGGCCCGCAGAGAGGTGCGGGAGGGTGCCCTCCGAATCAGACGGCATGGGGACGGAACTCAGTGACCGGTTGTTCCGGATCGTCGGGCTCCGCGGCCAGCTCTGGTTCGGCAACGCGGATCAGGCGATGCAGATACGCTCTTGAGATGTTAAGGCTGCGGGCCGCCAACGTCTTGTTCCCATTGTGTTCGTGGACTGCGGCCAACGCCAACTTGAGTTTGTAGTCGCGAATCTTGCGTTCGAACGATCCGGAAGGTTGATAGTCCTCGATGCTGACGACGCCGTCTTCCTGGATCATCTCGGGCAGGTCGTCCAAGGTGATGTTCTCTCCATGAGCAACGATGATGGCGCGCTGGACGACGTTCTCCAGTTCGCGCACGTTTCCGGGCCAGGAGTAGAGCTGGAGGGCCGACATGGCGTCCGGTTCAATGCCGGACATCGGCTTGTTGTACATCTCGGAGTACTCGCGCAGAAAGTGAGCCGCGATTTCGGGGAGGTCGCCGGGACGTTCTCTGAGCGAGGGCGCGTCGATGCGCATGACGTTGATGCGGTAGTAGAGGTCCTGGCGGAACTTGCCCTGCGCTACCATCTCGGCGAGGTCCTGATGGGTGGCGAAGACCAGGCGCGCCTTGAGGGGGATGAGCTTATTACTGCCGAGCCGGCTGAACTCGCGCTGTTGCAGCACGCGCAGGAGTTTGACCTGGGTAGCGAGACTGAGTTCTCCAATCTCGTCCATAAACAGGGTGCCCTCGCCGGCTTGCTCGAGCAGGCCGACGCGCGCGCCGACGGTTCCGGTGAACGCTCCCTTGTCGTGGCCGAAGAGTTCGGCTTCGATGAGGGTTTCGGGGATAGCGCCGCATGAGACGGCTACGAAGGGGCAGTCGGAGCGTGTGCCGAGATTGTGGATGGCGTTGGCGATGAGTTCTTTGCCGGTGCCGCTCTCGCCGATGACGAGTACGGACGCGTTGATCGCGGCGACTCTGCGAACGAGGTCGTAGACCTGCTGCATCTTGGGGCTGGAGCCGATCATCCGGTCGCAGGCGGCGACGGGTTGCGGCCGCTGCTTGGCGGACTGGAGTTCCAACTTGAGCGACGCGTTCTCCTGGGCGCGGAGGAGCATGGCCTTGAGGTCGCGGATGGAAGGGGGGCGCCGGCAGTAGCCGAACGCGCCAAGGCGCACGAGTTCGGCGGCCGCGGAGCGCATGCTGTCATCGGCCAGGAGGATGATGGCGGACGCGGGGCGCGAGGTCACGAGGTTGCGCAGACTGTCCATCTGGTCAAGGAGGGACTTGGGCTCTGCGCCCATGTCGACGACGAGGACCTGGCTGGAGGAATTGTGAGGTTCCGCGGACTCCGGAACGATGCGAAAGTCTTTACCCAATGCAGAGGAAAGGATGGACTTCAGTGCACGATCATCCGAACATAACCCGACTCGTATCATGTTTACGCAAGCTCCTGGGCAGAGGGCTGCTTCTTAACGAAGTAAAGGTGGAGCAATAGATCGAAAACGGTTGAGCGGCCCGGAGCTTCTAGTTTTGAAAACGGCTTCGGGGGTGGTTGGCGCAAAAGCAACGGCTCGGCTGCTGAGGATTCCCACCATAATGCCAATCCGCAGGCAATGTCCATGAAAATATGGTGGTTGCTAACTTGTGTAATCATCGATCTGCATGACCTTGGTAACTATTTCGCCATTAGCTTGCAGGGCGAATCCGTGAAGTCGGGACTCCGGGGTGAGTCATAATAAGGTTCGAATTCGCGTTGTTGCGGCCTGGGCGACGACAGCGCGTAGAGGCTGGTTTTCCGGTTGAAGCGGGTTGTTCAATTTGCAGCGATCTTATAGTCATCACGGCATTTGCTGAACTCGATCCGATAGCACGAACGGTGTATATCTTCTGCTTCACTGAAAGAGCGACGATGTAAACAACAGTGAACACCGGCCGGTTACGGTTCGCACGTAAAGCTTTGAATCCAATCTTGATGACCGGCCTGTGCTATTTGGATAGTGAATTGCACGTTAATCCCCAATCCTCATTGATTTGAGGAAAGGAAAGTGAAAGATGCACTCGATAGCGTGGTGGCCGACTCTTATCGTTCTTGCGGTGGCAACCTTCACAGATCTGCGCAGCCGCCGCATTCCGAACTGGCTGGTGTTGCCATTCCTTGTGGTCGGAATTGTGGTGAGTACCTGGACTCATGGCTGGCATGGGCTCTGGCAGAGCCTGGCGGGGATGGGGCTGGGTGCGTTGCTGTTTGGAATACTATTCGTGATGGGGGGCATGGGAATGGGGGACGTGAAGTTATGCGCGGCAATCGGCGCATGGATTGGCCCTTCCCAACTAGTGACCGCGCTGGTGATTACAGGGATGGCGGGCGGGATTATGGCCGTATGCTGGGCTGCTGCCGGCGGATTTCTAGGCAGCCTGTTTTCCGGCACGGCAGACATTCTTTTTGGGCTCAGGAAACGAGGCTTGCAGCCTCATCCGGAGTTGGTACTGGAGAATCCTATGGCGCGTAAGATGCCCTATGCTCCAGCCATTGCAATTGGCACGCTGGTGTCATTTTTCTCTCGCTGAAGGACAGGGGAGGCACGTATGGTGACCTCAGCAGCAGGTGGCAAGGTGCAGATAGATTGGCGGGACAGATGCAGGATAGAGGGAGCAATACATACATGATCCCAGGCTCTTCCAAGGACCCGGATGCTCTGGGCAGCAAGGTACTGTTTGTCGGGCTGATCGGGCCACAAGAGTCCCGCCGGAAGAATATCGCCAATTCTTTGACTGAGCTTCGCGGGAGCGTGACCCAGGAATACTCTGCCTATCCGGATCTGGATGATATTCCGCGTTTCAACGAAGCGAATTACGACGTTGTGATCGTTGAACTGGACAGCAATCCGGAATACGCGCTGGATGTGGTTGAAGCCATCTGCAGCGGCAGTTCGGCAACGGTGATGGTGTACTCGGAACAGGTTTACCCCGAGATGCTGGTCCGTTGCATGCGGGCGGGCGCTCGCGAATTTCTGACGAATCCGATCACGCCGAGCACAATTGCGGAAGCGCTGGTGCGGGCCTCGGTTCGACGGCCGACAGCGGTTGTTCCCAGGAAAGCGCTGGGCAAGCTGCTGGTGTTTGTGGGAGCGAAGGGCGGCTCCGGAGTTACAACGATCGCCAGCAACTACGCGGTTTCCCTGGCCCGCGACTCCGGCCAGAGTACGATGCTGATCGATCTGAATCTCCCGCTGGGGGATGCAGCGCTTGAGCTTGGCGTGCAGTCGCAGTACTCGACCGAGAGCGCGATCCAGAACTATAGCCGTCTGGATGGGAATTTTCTTTCCAAGCTGCTGGTGAAGCACAGTTCAGGGCTCTCAGTACTGGCTGCGCCGGATTCGTATACGGAGTTTCACGCGTCGCACGAGGCGATTGAGAAACTGCTGTCCGTGGCCCGGCAGGACTTTGATTACGTGGTCGTCGACGCCGGCTCGCGGTTCGATTCCACGTGCAAGGCTTTGTTCGAGCCCGGGGCCATTGTGTACCTGGTTCTGCAGATTGGCATTTCCGAACTGCGCAATGCGAACCGCTTGATCACGGAGCTGTTCAAGACAACCGGCGCCAAGCTGGAGGTGGTTCTGAACCGCTACAGTCCGCGGGTTCTGGGAATTGACGAGGACAGTATTACGAAGGCGCTGACCAAGCCTCCCGCATGGAAGGTTCCGAATGACTACTCGACCGCGCGGAATTCGAAGGATGCGGCGAGCCCGCTCGCATTGAAGGACTCTCCAATTTCACGAGTGATTCGTCAGATGACCAAGTCGGTATCCGGGGTATCTGTGGAGACGAAGGACAAAAAGAAGTTTGGCTTATTTGGTTAAGCACGCAGGCACGGCACGTAAGGATAGAACATGAATTTTCTGGATCTTGAACAGTTCAAAACGGAATTGCATCGGATTCTGATCTCGAAGCTGGATCTGGAGAAGCTGTCGCGCGTCAACTCCAGCCAGGCTCGGAGCGCAGTTGCGGGGATGATCGATGAGATCGTCGTCGACCAAAAAGTGCCTCTGACCTACGAGCAGCAGGAGAAGATCCAGGCTGATCTGCTGGACGAAGTGTTTGGTCTCGGCCCGCTCGAGCCTCTGCTTCGAGACCAGTCGATCTCGGATATTCTGGTCAACGATAAAGACCATGTGTTCATCGAGCGTGGCGGCCTGATCACCCGGGTGAATACGACGTTCCGCGACGATCGTCATCTGTTACAGATCATCGATCGGATAGTCTCGCGCGTTGGACGGCGTGTGGACGAGTCGTCGCCGATGGTCGACGCGCGTCTGCCCGACGGTTCCCGCGTTAACGCAATTATTCCTCCGCTGGCGCTGGACGGACCTGCTTTGTCGATCCGGCGTTTCGGCACGGGACCGCTGGCTCCGAATCAACTCGTCGACTTGAAGAGCATTTCAGCGGAGATGATGGAGGTGCTGGCGGCGGCTGTGCGGGCGCGCATCAGCATTCTGATCTCCGGTGGAACGGGCGCCGGAAAGACAACGATGCTCAACATCCTGTCGCAATTCATCCCCAAAGGGGAGCGCATTGTGACCATCGAGGACGCGGCCGAACTGCAGCTCGCGATGGAAAACATCGTGCGTTGCGAGACGCGCCCCCCGAACATTGAGGGGCAGGGAGCTGTCCGCCAGCGGCAACTGCTGATTAACAGCTTACGTATGCGTCCCGACCGCATCATCATCGGCGAGGTTCGCGGCGAGGAAGCGTTCGACATGCTTCAGGCCATGAACACGGGCCACGAAGGCTCCATGACGACGATTCACGCGAACACGCCCCGAGACGCCCTATCCCGTCTGGAGTCGATGGTGGCGATGTGCAACCTGAACCTGCCCGAAAGAACGGTGCGTCAGCAGATTGCTTCCGCGGTGGCTATTGTTGTGCAGGTTTCGCGCATGAGCGATGGTTCGCGCAGGGTGACCCACATCTCGGAAATCACCGGGATGGAAGAGAACATCATCAGCATGCAAGAGATTTTTGTGTTCAACCGGAAGGGCGTTGGCCCGGACGGCAAGGTGGTCGGCGTATTCCAGCCGACCATGATTCGTCCCAAGTTCCTCGAGCGGCTGCGAATCTCGGGAATCTTCCTGCCGCCCACGCTATTCGAGCAGACCACGGAAGTGGGCTGAGAAAGTCGAGGATTGAATGCTACTGATCGTAGTACTGGTCTTCGTCGCGGTATTCATCGTGCTCGCGCTGGTGTTGTTTGCGGGCGGGGCAGGGGCGTCGCAGCAAGCCAAGCTGGCTCGCGCGAACCTGGAGACAGCACTGGCGTCCAGATCGAGATCTACGAGCGATCAGATTGTGGACGTGAGGAAGAGCGAACTGCTGAGCGCGGTTCCGCTGATGAATCGCTGGCTGCTGCAGCTTGAGATTGCTCCACGGCTGCGCACACTGCTGCATCAGGCGAACCTGCAATGGACAGTGGGGCGGCTGCTGACGATCTCGGCAATTTGCCTTATTGTTCCTGCGTACTTTGTGTATATGCGGACTGGAGCGGTTCCTATCGCCCTGATCATTGGTTGCGGCGCTGCTTACCTACCCTTTGCGTTGGTGTTGCAACGGCGCAGCGCGCGCTTCAACAAGTTTGAGCAGGCGCTTCCCGAGGCACTCGATCTGATGGTGAGTGCACTACGCGCGGGTCATAGCCTGGTCGCTGCGCTACGGCTGGTGGCGTATGAATCCGCGGACCCGATCGGCGGCGAGTTTCGGATTTGCTTTGATGAGCAGAATTACGGACTGGAACTCAGAACCGCGATGGAGAATCTGGTTACGCGGGTTCCGTTGCAGGATCTAAGGATTGTATCGACCGCGATTCTGATTCAGAAGGAAAGCGGAGGCAATCTCGCGGAGGTTCTCGACAAGGCTTCGTATCTCATCCGCGAACGGTTCAAGCTGAAACGGCAGATCCGGGTTCATACGGCACAAGGACGTCTGACCGGCTGGATTCTGACGATTTTGCCCTTCGCGTTGGGAGTAGGCCTGTATCTCATCAGCCCGGATACGATGAGCATCCTGTGGACCCGCAAGATTGGCATTGAATTGATGTATCTGTCCGGGGCTATGACCGTTGCGGGCGCACTGATCATTCGCAAGATCGTGAATATGAAGGTTTGAAGGTGATGCATGGTGATCGTCCTTTTTAGTTTTGCCGTAATTTTCGCGTTGATTGTGAGCGGTGGCATGCTGATGTTCTATCGGCAGGCAAACGTGCAGCGCGTCTCTTCGGTAGTGATCGAGCCGGATCGGCGGAGCCGCTTGCTGACCGGCATTGAGCAGACCAAGTTCTCCGTGGGCGATGCCTTGTCTTATCTGGGGAAGGCGGTGCCGCGTTCTCCGGCTGAGTTGTCGGTGAGGCAGACTCGGCTGGTTCGGGCTGGATTTCGCGGCGCGAACGCTGTGAAGTTTTTCTATGGAACCCAGGTTCTGATCCCGGTGACTTTAGTCCTGATTTCGCTGATCACGGGCTTCACGGCATACAGTCCGTTCTTTGCCTACGCTGCCAGCCTGGGGCTTGGATACCTGCTTCCGGATTTCTGGCTGGGCAGGCAGATCTCCAAGCGACAGGAGCAGATTCGTTTGGGATTGCCGGATGTGCTGGACTTTCTGGTCATCTGTATTGAAGCCGGCCTGAGCATGGATCAGGCGACTGCACGTACAGCGGATGAGCTGCGAATGGCGCATCCAGCCGTAAGCGACGAACTGGACCTGGTGGTCCTGGAGCAGCGTGCTGGGCGGGCCCGTTCGGATTCGTGGAAGCAATTTGCGGAGCGCTCCGATGTTGAGAGCGTGCGCAATCTGGTTTCAGTGCTGGTGCAGTCGGAGACGCTTGGCGCGAGCGTTGCAAAGACGCTGCGTATCCACTCCGACACGCTGCGATCACAGCGCCGTCAACAGGTCGAAGAGCGGGCGGCAAAGACCACGGTCAAACTTGTGTTTCCGCTGGTTCTGCTCATCTTCCCGTCGCTGTTTCTGGTGACTCTGGGGCCGGAAGCAATTATTATTGCGGAGTCGTTTGGCACTGTTTTATCTCACTAAGAAAGGAGACCTTACATGGGAAGCATAGAAATTATTCGCATTGTTGCTGGTGTGCTTTGCGTTGTCGTACTTCTGTTCCTTATTCAGCGCCGCCGAACCAAGGTGCGCTAGTAGGTTGTTCTGCATCGCGCGGCAAATGCGCTGCGGGGATGGAGTGGAGGGATCGAGAACGCCGGTACGAGGCCTTTACGTCGAGCCGGAAGAGGCGTTGTCTCCACTTTTTCCCAGTTGAAAACAAGATTGAAGTTGCCTGGGACGTGAGTTGCAGGTTCTGCCGGCAGGGTACTGCGCCGGTCGTAGGGTTGATGCAGATCTGGGGTAACTCTCCGGGGTACGTGCTTGAGACCACTTCATAGACAACGGAATCAGAGGACAGCACCGTGGATCAACCAGCCATTTCGGAAAGCAGCACCTCAAAGTCCCGGTCCGGTTGGCGGGAGTTCGCGGAGCGCTGGGGGCTGATCAATACTCGCAAGTATTGTGTGTACAACCAGACGCGCGAGTGTTTCCTCGGCCTGGAGGTGACCGCGGCGGATACGGTGCTATCGCGCCTGAGGGGATTGATTGGACGCTGGAGCTTGCGCTCCGGCCGCGGCGTGTGGGTAGTGCCGTCGCGGGGCGTTCATACACTGGGAGTGCTCTTTCCTCTCGACTTGATCTATCTCGATGCGAACAATCGGGTGATCCATACCGTCGAGCATTTTCCAAAGTTCAGTATTGCGCCCTGGAAGACCAAGGCGGAGAGTGTGTTGGAACTGCCAACTCACACGATTTATTCGTCCCAGACACAACCCGGTGATCAGTTTGTCATTTGTGTTGTTGAAGAGATGGAGAAGTGGCTCGAGCACCATCTGCAAACAAAACAGGCTGAGTAGATATCGACTGCGAGGGTTGAGAATGAAGCCGGGCAAGAGTTGGTTTGAGTCGCTGTTTTCGAACGACCGCCGCGAAGCTGAACGGTCTCTGGGGCCACCCCTGATGGCGTACTACTGGGATGGGGCTGCTCCCGTACCTCATCGCGTTCGAGACATTAATCTGACCGGCATGTACCTTTTGACGGATCGGCGTTGGTATCCTAATACGCTGATTACGATGACCTTATTGCGGAGCGACAAGGAGCCGACGGATCCTGATCGCTCGATCGTGGTCACTACACGAGTGGTCCGGTCGGGCAATGACGGGGTTGGCCTGGCGTTTATCCTTCCCCGGTCGGGCAAGCCACGCGATCCGAACAGCACATTTGCGGCTCAGGCTGATAAGAAATCGTTGGGCGAGTTTCTGGCGCGACTGCCGAATGAGAACGGCCATGCAGTCCTTGAGTACGTGCTGGTAGCTCCATTGATGTTTTTATTGGTTGCCAAAATGCTCGTTGTTGGAGGATGCTTCTGTATATGGGTGATGTTGGCGAAGGTTGGCCGCGCAGCGGCTGCCTATGCCCATCGCCGATGCAGCAGCATCCATACCTCCCCGGATGTTTGGCAAGCGGCCCTGATTCCGCCGGAATGAGAAGGTCCCCGGGTTTGTAGGAGGATGTCATGAAGAAACTCGTCAGCGATCGTGGGCAAGTTACTATCCTCGCAGCACTCTGCATGACCGTCGTTCTCGGTTTTGTGGGGTTTGCCGTGGATGTTGGAACTCTCACCCATGCCCGGAGAGAGATGCAGACTGCGGCGGACGCTGGAGCCATGGCGGGAGCAGCTGAATTTGCGTACGGAGGGGTGGGTGCTGCGACGACGTCGGCGAAGGCTGCGACGGCTCTGAACGGATTCACCGATGGGACTAGCGGAGTGACGGTGGCAGTGAATAGTCCGCCGACCTACGGATCGTTTGCCGGGCAAACCAATTACGTTGAAGTTATTGTCCAGCAGAATCAGCCGACGTTCTTTATGAAGCTGTTCAATCCGAACCAGGTGAACGTGGGTGCGCGAGCGGTTGCGTACAACGGGGCAACGAACACCAATTGCATCTATGTTCTGGACCCAACAGCTGACAGTGCAATGGATTTGCAGGGGTCCTTCGACGTTTCTGCTCCGGCTTGCGGGGTCATTGTTAACTCAAACAGTCCTAGTGCACTGAACTTCACCGGTGCTGGCGGCACTCTGACGGCAGGTTCAATTGGTGTTGTCGGGGGCGACAGTGGCCACACCGGAGACAGCAATCCTGCACCCGTCACGGGCATGGCCGCTGTTAGCAATCCCCTTGCTAGTGTCATCCCACCCGATCCAACCAAGCTCACCTGCACCGCAGG
>DASYEU010000119.1:0-3439 GCA_036498865.1 Acidobacteriaceae bacterium
AACGCCGACCAGGGCATGAGCCAGATAAAGCAGAGGCCCCAGAAGAGCCACAGCGGGACCGTGTCGTAGTCGCGGGGGACGCGGAGGTTGAGGTAGCGCAGCACCTGCTCGTTGACGAAGTAGAACCACGCCCAGCCGTGGACGTTGCCTTGCGTCGGCAGCGGAACCCACCAGTGTCCGTTCAGGAAGGTGACGTCGCCGGGATGGCCGCGCGTGGGGTTGCGCCACGCCGCCAGCAGGTGCCAGGGTGCGGCGATCGCGAGGAAGACTGCCGTCGACGAGAAGGGGTGCAGCTCGAAGATGCGGGCGATGGCGCCGCGCAGGCCTTGCGTAAGCAGCAGGTAGAGCGCGACGATCGCGAGCGGGAAGATGACGCCGATGAGGCCCTTCGTCAACACGCCGAGGGCGCAGGTGGCGGCGAAGGCGTAGCAGAGCAGGCGTAGATTCCCTGGCTCTGCGGAGAAAATGCGGGGGTCTCTCCGCTTCGGTCGAGATGACGCATCATTGGGGGTGGGTTGTTCGCTGAGCCAGAAGGAGAGCATCGCCAGCGTCAGCCAGAGGCACAACATCGCGTCGGGGAGCAGGATGCGCGTGAACAGAAAAATGCCGGGCGACGACAGCAGGATCAGCGCAGCGTAGAGTCCGGCGCGGGAGCTGCGGAACGTGCGGCGGGCAAAGGCTTCGACGGCGAGGGCGAGCGCGAGGACGGTCAGCGCCATAGGGATGCGGGCCGCGACAGCGAGCGCCTGCGGGCTGCGATGGCCGAGCAGTTGCGACGCGCCCATCGACGTCGCCATCGACCAGTAGAGCAGCGGCGCCTTCTCCAGGTAGCGAATGCCGTTGGCGTAGAGCGTGACCCAGTCGTGGCGCAGCAGCATCTCGCGCGCCACCTCGGCGTGAACCGAGTCGGCGTCGTCCAGCAGCGCGGGCCGGACCAGCGTGAAGCTCGCGTAGAACACGATCCACAGCGCGAGGATGGTCAGCGTCGTCGCGAGCGTGCGCTTCGGGATAGATTGTGCGGCGGCGGTCATGTTCAGGAACAGCTTCAATGGCGACTATATTGGAAAGCGTACGGCTTAACACCGATGACGCCGATCGAACCGATCAAAACCAGATGTACTTAATGCAAAGCAGGAATCCGCGAAAATCGGTCCCATCGGTGTTATCGGTGTCAAGGGTCTGGGAGCGCGAGTGAGTGAGTTGGTGGACATTGCAGCGGCTCCGGGGCCGTCGGCGGAGTTAGTCTTCGGCGACTGGTATCCGGCGCTGAGAACGGCGGAGCTGAAGCGCGGCAAGACGACGACCGCGCTGCTGCTCGGGCATCCGCTGCTGCTGGGGCGGAAGAACGACGGCGCAATCTTTGCCATGCGCGATCTGTGTCCGCACCGCGGCATTCCGCTGTCGGCCGGGTGGTTCGACGGCGAGCGCGTGACCTGCAAGTACCACGGCTGGGAGTTCGAGCCATGCTCGGGGCAGTGCCAGCTGATCCCTTCGCTGACGGATGCGGACACGCTCGATGCGACGAAGATTTACGCGGCGTCGTACGCGTGCGAGGAGCGCGACGGCTATGCGTGGGTCTACATGCCGCCGCCGGGTGCAAGCCGGGCTGCTGCCGAGCTTCCTCCCGTTCCCGAGGTGCCGAAGTTTTCGGCGAAGTTCAAGACGGCGCACCTCACGGCCGATCTGCCGTGCAATGTCGATCACGGCATCATCGGACTGATGGACCCGGCGCATGGGCCGTTTGTGCACCAGTCGTGGTGGTGGCGCTCGAAGGCCAGCATTCACGCGAAGGAGAAGCACTTCGAGCCGTTGCTGGATCCCGAAAACAACGGCAGAAACGCCGGCTTTCGCATGGCCGCGCATGCGCCGTCGAGCAACAGCCTGCCGTACAAACTGCTGGGCGCGCACGGGCCGGTGACGACCACCATCGACTTTGTGCTGCCAAACCGGCGTTACGAGACGATCCGCAGCGGTGACAAGTGGTTCTCCACGCTGACCACGGTAACCCCGGTGACGCCTTCAACCTGCCGCATCGACGTGTGCGGGGCATGGAACGTGCTGGGGTGGTTCCCGCTGTTCACGCCGCTGCTGAAGTACTTCGGCAATCGCTTCGTCGGACAGGATCAGCAGACGATGGTGGAGCAGGCCGCGGGGCTCCGTTTCGGGCCGGCGCTGATGCTGATCGACGATGCGGACAAGCCGGCGAAGTGGTACTTCGCGCTGAAGCAGGCCCGGCTGAGCGGAACGGGCCAGCATCCAATGGACGGTCCGGTGGCGCTGCACTGGAGAAGCTGAGACTGGCAGCTGGGTGCCGTGGCCTCGAACCTCGTGCCCTCGGACCTAGAGGATCGGATCGGGGAGATAGGTGTCGGTCCTGGTGTTGTCGGGTGGCTGGCCTAGGACGAGCTTGTCGCCGGAGCTGCCGATCGAGTAGGTAGCCGGCTGGCCGTTGAACTGGAAGGTATGGGCGGTGGCGCTCCAGGTGCCTTCGCGCGTGCTGAAGGGAACGCGAACGGACTGCGTTCCGTCGGCCGAGAAGACGAAGATGCCGTTGGCGGTAGCCTTCTGCAGAGCCGCCTTCTTCGGGTCAGGATCGACGACGGCCGGCGGGGCGGGACGCCACTTGCCGAGCAGCGGGTCGGTAGCCGAGGGGGCGGGGCCAACGCGGGTGAGCAGCTGCTCCGGGGAGTTGGCGCCCTTCAGATGCAGCTCGTCGCCGACGATGACGTACTTCAACTGGACAGGCGCGCCGTTCGCAGTGGCTGGCGGAAGAGTAAGCGTGTCGGCGGTGTGGGTGACGGGCGCGGTGACCATCGCGCCAATGTGCACGGTAAAGGTGCCGTCGGCGCGGAAGTCCCACCAGGTGCCGATGCCGCCCTGCGACGTGTGCTCCGCAACCCAGTGGCCGACGGGCGTGGTGGCGGGGGCCGCGGGGGCGGGCGTCGCCGCCGGAGTCTGCGCGGCGACCGGGAGCGCCAGCAGGACGAGGAACGGAACGACGGCTCGGATGTTCAACGGGGACCCCTCCTGGGCGCGCGGCGACGGACTGCCGCTCGAGTCGATGATACCGATTTTCGGCAGGCGGGATGAGCGGCGCGGCGTAAGTGCAGCATCCGTAAGCAGGTTGAGGTGGAGGCCTGGGGGATCTGCCGGCGCGGTGGAGAGACATGCGACAATCGTATTAACGCGCTATGCCCACTCGAGCTGAAACAGCCCCCGAATTTGCGGCGCAAGCTGCCGACACAACCCAGATTCCCACCCCCGCGCAGATCACTCCGGCGCTGCTGAAGACGCACAGCATTACGGCGGACGAGTACGCGCGAATCGAGACGCTGATGGGGCGGACTCCGTCGCTGACCGAGCTCGGGATCTTCTCCGTAATGTGGAGCGAGCATTGCTCGTATAAGTCCAGCCGCGTGCATCTGAAGCGTTTGCCGAC
>DASYEU010000120.1:0-8916 GCA_036498865.1 Acidobacteriaceae bacterium
TGTCGGAGCCCAACCAGCCGATCGAATACCTGTATTTTCTGAACCATGGACTCATCTCCACCGATGCCGTGACGATGAAGGGCGAGCAGGTGGAGGTTGGTCTCATTGGCAGGGAAGGGTTTGCGGGCCTGCCGGCGCTTCTGGACCAGCCGCAGATGTCTCACTCCGTGATCATGCAGGGCTCCGGCGATGGCTTTCGCATCCGCTCGTCCGTGGTGCGCCAGGAGTTTCTAAAGGGCGGAGCCCTGCAGAAACTGGTGCATACCTTTGCTTATCTGCAACTTGTTCAGATTACGCAGTCCGTACTCTGCAACCGGATGCATGAAGTGGAGGCCCGCCTGGCCCGCTGGCTGCTCAGCTCGGCCGACCGCATGGAGTCCGACTTTCTCCATCTCACCCAGGAGTTCCTCTCGCAGATGCTCGGCGTTCAGCGCTCCACGGTTACTGTGGCTGCCGGCGACCTGCAGCGGAGCGGGATCATCGGCTACTCGCGTGGGCGCATTCACATCCTCGATCGTCCTGCGCTTACCGCCAGGGCCTGCGAGTGCTATGGAATTGTGAACTCCGCGTACGATCGCCTGCTGAAGAAAAACGAGTACGGCGACCCGATGTACGTCCTACAGGCAGTCTGAGTCCGCCAATTCCGGTGGGCTCCTGAATCAGACGTACTTTCGCAGCACACCAAGAACCTTCCCCTGGATCGTCACATTTGAGGCTGGGGCGAAGATTGGCTGCATCTCCTTGTTCGATGGCTGCAGCCGGATCATTCCACCCTCGCGGTAGAAGCGCTTCAAGGTCGCATCGTATCCATCCACCAGCGCGACGATGATCTCGCCTTCGCGCGCGGTCCGCGTCCGCTCTACCAGTACATAGTCCCCGCTCACGATGTGCTCGTCGCGCATAGAGTCTCCCCGCACCTCCAGCGCAAATACCTCACGGTTGCCAATGATGTCCGCGAGCGAAATGCTCTCGGCCGTCTCAATGGCTTCTACCGGCTTGCCTGCTGCGATCCTGCCCAACAGCGGCAGGCGGTCGAAGCCCTTCTTGCTCGAGCGCGGCGGCAGCACGTCGATGGACCTGCTGCGGTTGTGCGCCCGCTGCAGCAGTCCTTTGTTCTGCAGATTGGTGACGTGCTTGTGCACCGTCGCCAGCGAAGTCAGTCCCAGCCCGTGCGCAATCTCTTCGTACGACGGGGAGAACCCATTCTTCTGCGTGAAGCTGGAGAGAAAGTCGATCACTTCTTTTTGCCGCCGCGTAATGGCCATGCGCCGATTGTAGCGAATAAAAGGCGAACCACAAGCTCTTTCGCTAAATTAATTTTTGGCAAGCGGTCCAGAAGAGGGTTCCCGACTGCGTCGGTCGCATCCCGCAAACTAACACGCGTATCACCGGCAATGGCGGTTCCGAGATATGGAACCCTCGGGCCTGCCTTGTTGTTCCCGGCGAATCCGTCGCAAGGGGCGCAGGATTGGTTCGTCGATGGCTGCGAACCATTGTGGATTGGATGTTTTGCCTTCTATCCAACCACTGTGCGATGTCGGGGCTCAGCGCCCGCTAAGCGGAATCTCTCGCTATCGACTCCGGATCTCCGTGCCCGCGCTTGACACCGGTTCCAGCGCCTCCATACGTTCACCCTCGCAAGTCGAACGTCCCCCACAACCAGCAGTGCGCCAGGCAGGGGGCTGGGCCTAGTACTACCGAACTCAGGTTTAAGGAGTGACGTATGACGATGCGAAACCTGGCACGGGCGGTAACGCTGTTTGCACTGTTGGCAACTTGCCTCGTGCCGACGCTGCACGCGCAGAATACCTCCGGCAGCATTACGGGAAGGCTAACCGACGCTACTGGGGCCGTGGTTGCGGGGGCCAAGGTGACCATTGAGAACATCGGCACCGCTGAGACTCGCGCGCTCAGCGCCGATCCTGCCGGCAACTACACTGCGACCCTGCTGCCTCCGGGTAGCTACCGCGTCACCGTGGAGCGAGCGGGCTTCAAAACCGAGGTGCGCAACTCCATCACGGTGCAGGTGGACCAGACTGTCCGCGTTGACATCGGGATGAGCGTCGGCAGCACGACTGAGCGTGTTGAGGTCAGCGCCAGTGCGCTCACGCTCGACACCGACTCCGCATCCATCGGCCAGGTCATTGCGCAGAAACAGGTGAGCGAACTCCCGCTCAACGGCCGCAACTTCGTCAACCTTCTCTTCCTCGAGCCCGGAGCCGTACAAACCGGCGGCGAGCAGTCCACGTTCCGTTACGGTGTCGGAGATGCGATCAGCATCGGCGGGGGCGCCAGCGACTCCAACAACTACACGCTCGACGGCACCATCGTCACCGACACCAGCTACGTCACGCCCGCCTTCGCCATTTCGGTTGACGCGATCGAAGAATTCAAGACGCAGTCCAAGAACTACTCTGCCGAATATGGTTTCGGCGCGAACCAGGTCAACTTGAGCACGCGCGCTGGAACCAACGCACTCCACGGCAGTGTGTTCGAGTTCATCCGCAATACCGCCGTCGACGCTCGCGATTGGTTCAACGTGGTTCCCAATCCGGTTGCACCGCTCAAGCAGAATCAGTTTGGCTATTCACTGGGTGGCCCGGTGATTCTGCCTGGCATCTATCATGGCCGCAACAAAACCTTCTTCTTCGCCAACTACGAGGGGCAACGGATCCGTTCGCAAAAGACCATGAATGGGTTCATGCCGACGACGGACGAACTGAACGGGATCTTCCAACTTTCCACCTTCACGTCTAACCCAAACAACCCAACGCTGATCGATCCCTCGAACGGCCAACCCTTCTCGAAGAACGCGGCTGGCGCCTTTGTGATTCCATCCAGCCGCTTCTCCCGGCTGGGCAAGCTTGCCGCTGCAAAGCTTTTCGCAGCTCCCAACGTTACTGGGAATCCGGCGTACAACTACACAGTCAACTCGCCCTTACAGGTCACCGCGAACCAGCAAACCTACCGCATCGACCACGTGTTTGGCCCGCGCGATTCCATGTTCGGCCGTACCACGCTCGCGGATGTCTTTGTCGTCAACCCAGCGCTGGTGGTGTATTCCACGCAGCAACAGAACCAGGTGACCCGGAACTACCAGGTCACAGAGACGCACACCTTCACGCCGAACCTTCTGAACCAGTTCCGCGTGGGCTATCTCGAAGCGCAGGTTCTGCGCCTCGGCTTCGTTGCGAGCGCGGCGGACGCGGCTTCTCTCACCTACACCAACACCTTCCAGATGAGTAAAGCCGACTATCCGGTCATCGGCCTCAGCACTGGTCTTGGGCTTACTGCCGCGGGCAGTGCCACACAAACGCTCAGCGGTGAAGGCGGTCCTTCGAATCTGCCGACGGGCAGCCTGCAACCCGCATGGGACCTTTCCGACAGCGTTTCCTACACGCACGGGAAGCACACGCTCGGCTTTGGGTTCGAATGGCGCGACGTGGTCCTCGATCGCCAGAGCACGGTCAATCCGCTCGGCATCTTCAGCTTCAACGGAACCATCACGCACAACCAGATTGCCGACATGCTGCTTGGTGCAGCCTTTACCGCGCAGGCGCCGCAGCCTGGCCCCGTCTCGAATATAGCGACTGGCAACTCCGTGCATCTGCACTTCAAGGCCTGGGCGCCGTATATCGCCGACGACTGGAAGATCTTCCCGAAGCTCACGCTCAACCTCGGCCTTCGCTACGACTTCTCGACTGTCCCCTATGAGGAGCAGAACCATCTGGCCTGGTTCAATCCCGCCAACGGTGGCGGCCTGTTCGAAGCGAATCAGTCCGTGGTGAATACCTTCGGTGGATCGCTTTACACCTACAACGGAATGCGCGGGCCGGGTCCGGCGAAGAAGGGTGTTCTCGCTCCCCGCATCGGCTTCGCCTTTCGTCCCTTCGAGAACGCCAAGACCGTTCTGCGCGGCGGCTACGGCATCTTTTATGACACATTCGAGACCAACGAGTTCGTCTCCTCCACTGCGCAGTATCCGTATGCGACGGTTCAGGCGTATGCCTCGTCGCCTGGGACAGGTTTGATCTACTACACCGACAACCTCTTTCCACCACTCACGATCGGTCCTGTCACCACGGCGACTTTCGCCAACTCGCTGCTGCAGATCGCCGCTCCGCGCAAACTGAACCCCTATGCGCAGGACTGGTCCTTCGGAATCGAGCAGCAACTCACTCCGCGCACCATTGCCACCGTTGAGTACGTCGGCAACAAGGGGACTCACCTCAACATTCGCACCAACGTCAACCAGCCCACGCAGTGCGTGCTCGCCAACGGTTGCGACCCTACCTTGGCTGCGAACCAAAACCTGGCTGGGCGCGCTCCTCGCCGGCCCTACAAGAACTTCGGCCAGATGATCCTGGAGGACTGGAGCGGTTACTCCAACTACAACGCACTGAATCTGAAACTGCAGCGGAGCGCGCACGACGTTACCGCAACCATCGGATACTCGTGGTCGAAGATGATGGACATCAAGTCCGCCGCTGCCGCTGTCACTGGAGATGCGGGTGGCCCCTTCGGCTTCCAGAACTTCTACTGTCAGCGTTGCGACTACGCACGCTCGTCGTATGACGTCGGCCAGCGCGTGGTCGCGAACTTCCTCTACAACCTCCCGTTCGGCGAAGGCCAGCATTTCGGCGCAAGCAGTGGCCCGGTCACGCGCGCGTTGATCAGCGGGTTCCAACTCAATGGAATTGGTTCCATTCAGGGCGGATTCCCGTTCTCGCTTTCGGCAACCGACCTCGGCAATGGTGTAAACGAAGCCTCTAGCCTGCGGGCCAACCAGGTCGGCAATCCGTATCCCGCAGGCTTTGTCAGAAATGTGCAGCATTGGTTCAGCAATTCTGCGTTCGTTGCGCCGGCGGCAGGGAACTTCGGCAGCACTTCGCGCAATCTGCTGCGCAGTCCGGGAATCGCCACTCTGGATACGTCCATCTTCAAGACCACCAAGTTCGAGCATCTC
Organism: Acidobacteriaceae bacterium; assembly: GCA_036498865.1. Classification (GTDB taxonomy): domain Bacteria; phylum Acidobacteriota; class Terriglobia; order Terriglobales; family Acidobacteriaceae; genus Edaphobacter. The sequence continues at coordinate 4,967 of DASYEU010000120.1, forward strand.
GAAGTACAGCTTCGTTTTGAGTCCTTCAACGTACTGAATCACCCGCAATTCTCGAACCCCAACGCATCGGTCACCGTCGCGCAGGGCCAGGCAATCCCAAGTAACTACACACTCGGCACGATCACCGGCACCAACGGCAAGGTGCCCGCACGCGAGAACCAGGCAGCCATCCGCATTACCTTCTAACCAGTGCTGGAGCATGGAGGCAACGTGGCACAGACCCTCGCATTGATTCATACCAGTCCAACGCTCACGCCCATCTTTGGCGGGCTGTGCGCTCGTTACATGCCGGAGACTTCCATCTTCCACATGGTCGACGAAAGCCTGATCGCAGACACCATCCGCGAAGGGCGTCTTCGCCGCGTGACGATGCGCCGATTGCTCGGCATGATCGAGTCTGCCGCGCTCGCCGGCGCCGACGCGGTGATGGTGACGTGCTCGTCCATTGGCTCTGCGGCGGACCTCGGACAGCGTCTCTTCGACTTCCCGGTGATTCGCGTGGACGAGGCCATGGCCGAAGCAGCGGTGCGCATGGGCTGCCGCATCGGGGTAATGGCGACGCTGCGCACTACGCTCGAACCGACGATCGCGCTGCTGCGTGAGAAGGCAGCATTCGCCGGGGTTGAGATCGAGGTCGTGGACGCGCTTTGCGACGGCGCGTTCGACGCGGTGATTGCGGGAGACACTGCGACGCACGACCGCATCCTTAGCGAAGCGCTGCGCAACGACATGCGGGGCGTTGATGTGGTGATCCTCGCGCAGGCTTCGATGGCGCGAGTCGTGAAGGCCATGCCGAACGGCGCGCTGTCGGTTCCGGTTCTCAGCAGCCCGGAACTTGCTGTGCAGAGCGCGCGCGATATTCTGGCCAGCCTCGCCGGAGCGGAAGCTGCGCTTGCAAGTGCGCAAACCTCGCGCTGAGAAAAACTTTGCTCGCGATGCTTGGTAAAGTAGGGAGATGAAGGAAGAAGCAGGTTTGACGGCAGAAACCATGCCGCGTGGATTTGTGTGGGGCGCGGTTCGTGCAGGAATTAAAGCCAGCGGCAATCCGGATGTCGCCATTGCGGTCGCGCCGGGCGGAGGCGCCATCGGTGCGGCGATGTATACGTCGAACCGCGTGGTTGCTGCTCCGGTGATCATCGGTCGCCGCCACCTGGCGTCGACCGGAGGCCGCGTTGGCGCGGTGCTGGTGAACGCGGGCAATGCGAACTGCGCGACTGGCCAGCCTGGAATCGACGGCTGCGTTGCGACCTGCGTGGCTGCGGCAAAGACCTTCGGCTGCATCTTCGACGAGGTGGTTCCGTCGTCGACTGGGATCATCGGCGTGCCTTTCCCCGCGGAGAAAGTGGTTGAGGCGATGCCTGCGCTGAAGGCTGCGGCGGGTTCCGCGCCTGAGCACGCTGAGGCGTTTGCCCGCGCGATTATGACCACCGACACGCGCGTGAAGATGGCTCACGCGGTGGTTCCGGTTGCTGCCGGGCCGGAATCTCCTGTTGCCGGCGAGTTCCGCATCTGGGGTGCGGCGAAAGGCGCGGGGATGATTCATCCGCAGGTTGGCGCGCCAGTTGGCAGCGCACCAGCAGCACCGCATGCGACGATGCTGGTTTACCTGTTCACCGACATCGCGGCGGATCTGGCTGCGCTGAATTCCGCGCTTGCGGCGGCTGTGCAACCCAGCTTCAACTCCATTTCGATCGACGGTGATACTTCCACGAACGACACGGTGCTGCTGGTTGCGAGCGGCGCCAGCGGTGTTGAGCTGAGCAGGGAACTGACGCCTGCGTTTGACGCGGCGCTGGGCGAAGTGTGCCAATCGCTCGCGCACCAGATCATCGCCGATGCGGAAGGCGTGGGGCACGTGGTGACGCTCGACATTCGCGGCGCGGCGAGTGCTGCGGATGCGGATGCGGTGGCGCGGACGATTGCCAACAGTCCGCTTTGCAAGACGGCGTGGTCGTCGGGCGATCCAAACTGGGGCCGGCTGCTGGCGGCTGCCGGGCGGAGCGGGGCCGTGTTTCAGCCGGAGCGGGTTCGCATCTGGATCGAGTCGGAGGCCGTTTTCGAGTACGGTGTGCGCGCTCCGGGATTTGATGAGGCTGCGGCCCATGCGGCCATGATGAAGCCGGAGTACACGATCCTGATCGATCTGGGGGAAGGGGCGGCGGCTACGCGGTTTCTGACGTGCGATTTGACGGTGGAGTATGTGCACATCAACGCGGATTACTCGACCTAGTCCCACTTCCCCGGCATGTTTAGCGCGGGTCTTTACAGGGGTGCGGAAAAAGGTGGAGTCGCCCCGGCAAGCGAAAGACCCAGGGCTAAAGCGCCTTGATTTTATTGGTCGTTTACCGTGGGCTGAAGCCCGCTGCTACTCCGGAAAAACGACAATGCGGCTTATTCCGCAGCGAGATATGTGGGGCTCGCTAGCGGTACAGGAGATATTTGGCGCGGCGTTCTTTGAAGGCGGCAAGGGCGGGAGCCCAGGTTGCGGCGATGGCGCGAGGGTCGTCGTCGCGGGCGAGGGCGGCCATGGTTTCGGTGTTGGCGACGAGGTTGGTGGCCTGCGCGAGCTTGAAATGGGTGGGGTAGAGGTGGTGCAGGGCGCTGAGGATTTCGATGCCCAGCTCGGGTGAGTCGAGGGCGAGGCGGTCGGTGACGGTCATGCGGACGCCTTGGATGGTCTGGCCGTGGTAGGGATACTTCTCCGAGGTTTCGGCGACGGGGAAGGTGGTGGGGGCGAAGGTGACGCCGGGGATGTGGCGGGCGGTGAGGTAGGTGGCTACGGCGTGGCCGTCGAACCAGGTGGGGATGGCGGGGGTGGTCTTGGTGGCGGGCGTGACGCCGGCGCCGAAGATTTCGAATGGCGTGTCGGTGCCGCGGCCCACGGAGACGTTGGTGGCGTCCATCATGCCAACGCCGGGGTAGAGGGTGGCGGCCTCGATGCTGCGGAGGTTGGGGGAGGGGTTGATCCAGGGGAGGCCGGTCTGGTCGTAGAAGTCGGAGCGGCGCCAGTTTTGCATGGGGACGACGGTGAGGTGGGCGGAGCTTGAGGGCGAAAGGCCCGAGGCTGAAGCCCCTTGATTTTGCACGTCCGATTCAGGGGCCTGAAGGCCCCTGCTCCCTCCGGAGGGTAGAGGCTGAGGGCCGGGGCTTCCTCCGGCAGGCTTGGCAGCGGAGGTAGAAAGCATGTCGCCAGGGCTAAAGCCCACATTGATTTTGCGTGCGGTATTGCCGGGACTGAAGTCCCGGCCTATCAAGTGCGCTGGGCAGGTGCCGGGATGTTCGGCGCGCATGTATTGGGCTAGTTCGCCGAAGGTCATGCCGTTGCGGACGGGCTCGGGCATGTAGTTGATGTAGGCGGGGGCTGTATTCGAGATGGGCCCCTGGACGGCGAGGCCGCCGATGAGGGCGGGGCGGTCGAGGACGACGATCTGGAGGGGATGGCTGCGGGTGGCTTCGCAGGAGGCGGCTTCGATGAAGTAGCCGAGGACGGATTCGTAGGTGTAGAAGCGGACGCCGGCGTCCTGGAGGTCGATGACGACTGCGTCGAGGTCTTTGAGGTCTTCGGGCTTGGGGCGCTTGTCGGAGTCTTTGGGGCCGTAGAGGCTGGTTACATGGATGCCGGTGGTTGGATCGATTTCCTGGCCGATGGTCTCGGAGTCTTTGGCTCCGAAGATTCCGTGCTCGGGCGAGAAGAGCTTTGTTAGTTCGATGGTGGGGTCGGCTGTGCGGAGGATGTCGATGGTGCGGTGGCCCTGGGAGTCGAGGCCGGTTTGATTGGTGAGAAGGCCGATGCGGAGGTGATTGTTGTGCTGGGCGGCAAGGTCCTTGAGGGGGGCGAAGTGGGTGGATTCTAGGACGTCGAGGCCGGTGAGGGTTCGGGGTTTGAGATTCGGGGTTCGAGGTTAGGAGGGAGTGACCTCGGCGGCTAAAGCCGCTTCTTTCTGTGGGGC
>DASYEU010000121.1:0-43029 GCA_036498865.1 Acidobacteriaceae bacterium
GCAAGACCTTGTCTTCCAGGAAGGCGCAAACTTCGTCCCCTATGTGAACAGCGGCGACGGGAAGAATTTCGCGCAAAAAACCGCGCTTACTGGCGCTGCTCCGCCGCTCTATCCCAGCGCCGTCTTGCTCAATGACGTCGACGGCGATGGCAACGGCGACCTCGTGGTGGTCTACTACAACACCGCGTCCAACCCGGCCGGCGCAGGCCCGGTATCGCCGTATCAGGCGTACGTGTGGTGGGGCAACGGCGACGGCACATTCGCTGCGCCTACCGTTCTCAATCTGAGCCGCAACTACTATCTCGGCGCTGTCGCGGATATGAACGGCGACGGCCGCCCCGACCTGATCCTCAGCGACAGCTCACTCGTCAGCATCCTGTACAACCAGGGCAGCCGCAGCTTCGGGACCGTGCTCGCGAATGGCGAACTCTCCAGCGAGCAGCACTTCCTCGCCGGACAGGGTATCAACTCGCTCTCCGTCGCCGACGTCAACGGCGATGGAGAGCCCGACCTTATCGTTGCCAACGGCGGCGTCACCATCTCCAACCCCATCGCGCTCGGCGGCGAGACTGCGTCGTCGCTCTCCCTGACGCCCAATCCCGACGTGAATACAGGCGGCGTCACCGTCATCCTTAGCAGCATCAGCACCTCGCCCATAACGGGCACGCTGGCCGCGCTGCCCGAACCGAGCACGTTTGGTGCCATGTTCACTCTCGCCGCAACCCTGACGCCGAGCCCGAGCGTCGCCGCACCGACGGGTACGGTACAGTTCTCCATCGACGGAATCCCGGTCGGCAATCCAGTCCCCGTCGTTCCTGGATCAGGCACTTCCACGGCCACGTACGCGGTGCCTGCCGGCAACACCTACGTCGGCGGGCAGCATACTCTCGGAGCAAGCTACAACGGGGACGCGCGCAACTCGCCGTTGACCTTCAACGGAACGCACGTTGTGCAGGATGACACGACGTCCACAGTCCTGGCGCTCTGCGTCGGCCCATCGCCCACGTGCCCATCGAACGGCCTCGTCAGTCCACCCTACACTCCATCGCTCCCGATGGTGTACGGTCAGACCTACAACGGCATTGCCAGCGTGACCGCCAGCGACGGTGGCCCAGTTCCGGGCAACACTCTCATCCTGGATGCCTACAACGGCGGCGCTCCGGTTGTGATTTGCACGCTGCTGACGCAGGCCGGCGGAGCCTGTCCGTCCAGTGTGGGCATCGGAACCCAGGTGGGGGTCCATGTTCTGACGGCGCAATATGTTCCCGGCGCGAACGACACGCACACCGGTTCCACCTCAGCCCCCGTCACTATTACGGTCACGCAGGACACGATCGGCGCCTCGCTCGCGGGCTTGCCCAATCCGGCGTCCGTCGGCCAGCCTGTGGCGTTGACTGTGACCCTCACCGGCGGCAACGCGCCTCCGGGCGGGCCGCAGGCGTCGCTCGGCACCTATGGCCCGCCGACAGGTCAAGTCGTCTTCAACTATGGAAGCGCTGTGCTGGGGATTGGCACTCTGGCCACGAATTCCGGCAACGTCAGCAGCTCAGCGACGATCACGACCTCACTCCTGCCCCTGGGAGCGGACACCATTACGGCAACCTACGCCGGCAACCTCGACTTCGCGCCAACCACGGCCACTGCCGTCGAGACCATCACTCCGTCGCTTGCCGGCAGCTTCGCGCTTGCCGTCACGCCCACTCCGATTACTGTTGGCGTTGGCTATGCCGCGCTGTTCAAGGTCACGGTGACCTCGCTCAATGGGTTCGCCCAGACGGTCAACCTCAGCTGCGCGAACCTGCCCACCGAAGCGACCTGCCATTTCGATTCAACACAGATTGCCGCTGGGAACGGAGTCACGCAGATGATTGTGTTCACTTCTGCGCCGCATAGCTGTGGCTCCACGCAGCCCTACTTCCTCGGCAGCAACGGCGCCGCGCCTTTCGCTCTGCCGACGCTGGCCTGCTTCGCGGTGCTGTTCGTTCCAGGCCGGCGGCGGTGGCTGCGCGCGCTCGTTGCGCTCGCCATCTGCGTTGTGGCCGTCCAGATCACCGGCTGCGGCAACTGCACCGACCTCGGCACGCGCCCGGGCACCTACACGTTCCAGGTCAGCGGCACCTCCAGCAGCACCTCTGAGGTGAAATCCCAGCCTGTAACGATTACGGTTGCAATCTAGTCCGGTAGCAATTTAGTCCCAGCCTGAAACCGATGGTGGGATTCAGGCGTTTTCGATCAACTCTGGATGGGTCCGTGCAAGCCACGCATTCACTTCATTGAGCAGTTCGTGTGCCACCTTGATTGCCTGTTCCAGTTCCTGCCCGGACACGCTGCCGGCAGAATCGTACGCGGTAGCATTCCGCTTTTTTGAGAAGACCTTCAACTTTTGAATCACCTTCGAATCGGCGTGCAAGGTCAGTTCCAGGGATTCAACGATTTTCTGGTGATGTCCGGCCTGCACGCGTGTGCGATAGCCGCTTGCGCGAAGAGCGATATTTGCAGAAGTGAGGCCAGCACTGAATGCTGCCTGGAACCGGAGATCGTCGGAGATGGCTTGTACATTCGCGTCGCTAAGAGCGCGGGTGACGATACTGATCAACCCCCGAATCTCTTCCGGGCTGGACGGCTCGGCCTTGATCCATCCATACTCAGCCCACTTTTCCAAGCTCATCTTCGTCTCCAATCAGAAATACCTTTTTCCCCCGGACCACGCTGTTCAGGAAGTGATTTTTCCGTTGCAGCCCGGATCGGAACTCCTTCGGAGAATAGACCGTCGGATTGATGGGTCTGCCAATCGCGTGTTCCACCTGAGTCAGGTGGGCCAGCAGATCGTCCAGAGTTACGGTTCCAATTGTCATCAAGTCAACGTCGCTGGCGCTGTCCTCGTCGCCTCGCGCCATCGACCCGTAGACAAAGGCTACCGAAACCGATCCGGCCAGCGGCGCCAGCGCGGAACGAAGCGCGCGGAAGACCCCGGAGGTCTTGGCGATAAGGGCGCGTAACTCTGCGAAAGCGGGGTGCTTTCGATTGGCCTGGTAGAAAACCTGCTTCCCGGTCACAGCCCGCTCGATCAGCCCAACCTCGGAAAGGGTCTTGAGTTCACGTTGAACTGTACCGGCGCTCGTTTCTGTCTCCCGCGCGATTTGGCGGGCAAAAAATGTCTTCTCCGGCGTACCGAAGAGCAGCGCCAGGACGCGGCTCCGAGTTTGCCCGAAGAGGATATCTCCAACCGGCCGTGCTGCCGTTCTCATAATGAGATCAATTGTACTCTATTTGAGTACAGCCACAGCTTGGGTTTCTGGTTGACCGGGCCCCCTACGCGTATAGTCCACGCTGTTTCGCTGTAAACGCCACCCGGTCGATTGCAAGCATGTACGCCGCAATCCGGCCATTCACGCCGTGCGCCTGTGCGTACGCCATCACATCGTGGAACGCGTCTGTCATGATGAGTTCCAGCCGCCGGTTCACCTCTGCTTCGTTCCAGAAGTAGCCCATGCGGTCCTGCACCCACTCGAAATAGCTCGCTGTCACGCCTCCCGCATTGGCCAGGATATCGGGCAGCACAAAGATCCCCTTTTCGGCGAGAATCTCGTCTGCGACCATGGTCGTTGGTCCATTCGCGCCCTCGCACAGAATCTTGCACTTCAGTGCGCCGGCGTTGCGGCTTGTGATCACATTCTCCGTCGCTGCGGGGATCAGGATTTCGCACTCCCGCGTCAGCAGCTCGTGCTGGTCAACAGCCTCCGCTCCCGTGAATCCGACCACCGAGCCTGCCTGCTTCTTGTGCCGCAACAGTGCGCTGATGTCGATGCCGCTCGCGTTGAACAGTCCACCGTCCACCTCGGCGATCCCGATAATCGTGTAGCCCTTCTCAAACAGCAGCTTCGCCGCATGCGATCCCACGTTGCCAAAGCCCTGCACAATGACCCGGCAGCCCTGGATCGGCATGCCCAGATGCTGCATCGCGTGGTCGCAGATAATCTGCACGCCCCGGCCGGTCGCCTCGAGCCGTCCGCGCGAGCCGCCCATGTTCACAGGCTTGCCCGTCACCACGCTGGTTACGGTCTGCCGCATGTGCATAGAGTAGGTGTCCATCATCCACGCCATCGTCTGCTCGTTGGTGCCCATGTCCGGCGCGGGCACATCCTTTTCCGGCCCGATAAACTCCATCAGCTCGGCCGTGTACCGGCGCGTCATCCGCTCCAGTTCGCCTTGCGACATCGCATGTGGATCACAGATGATTCCACCCTTCGCTCCGCCAAACGGAATATTCGCGACCGCGCACTTCCACGTCATCCAACTCGCCAGAGCGCGCACTTCGTCCAGGCTCACATCCGGCGCATAGCGCACGCCACCCTTGCACGGCCCGCGCGAGATCGAGTGCTGCACCCGGTAACCCGTGAAGACTTCAATGCGGCCGTCATCCATGCCCACTGGAATATGCACAATCAGTTCGCGCGTCGGCTGCCGCAGCACCTTCCACATGCCATCGTCCAGGTTCAGCTTCTTCGCGGCATAGTCGAACCGCGCTTCCTGCGCCAGCCACGGGTTCATCTCGTCTTCCAGCGTGACGACGGGCTTGAACGCGGTCGTCTTCCTGCGTTCCTCGGCTTCCTTACGCTCCGTCGCCGGTACTAGTGATTCCATTGCCATGTATTGCTCCTGTCTTGTTCGGCCAATCCTGCGTTCAACTTGAGGCCCAAACCCGGTGGAGTATAGGCCTTCCCATACGACTCCAACAAGCAGTGAATCGTAATCGGTTGCCGCTTCGGATAACGGACATTCGATGCATTCGCTGGCGCGTTTGCTCCCGCAGGATTCCGAACTTTCTTTGCCGCTCCCAGCCCGCTGTCCACTGGCCGGCAAGCAGTCTGCCACGAACGATACGCCACGTCTGCCGAGTCTTCATCGGCTTCGTAACGCGTTGAGGTACAACATTTTGGGGATGGAAGCCGTGTCTGGGCACAACTAGAGTTTCAATCAGCCAAGTTTTTCACGCCGATCGTCGGCGCCCGTTTTCCCGCCATACTCACTGAACTCAAATTTCTCTCCAGAGCACTGACCGCCCATGAATTTCTCACAGCACGTTCCCGTCTTGAAAGGGCTCGCCCTTGCGGGCGCCCTCGTCGCCTCCGCCGGCCTTGCCCACGCCACGCCCATTACCTACGACCTCATCGGAGCGACCACCTCGGTTGGAAGTCTCACGGGCACGGTCACCATCGACAGCATCACTCATCTGGTCACCGCGGCCGACATCACGTTCAACGACGCCTTCGTCGGCAACCCCGAGTTCACCAACATCGGGTCCCCGAACACGTACAACGGCTTAGGCCAGGACTACATCTCCGGCCCCAGCAACAGCCCGCTCAACTACGGTGGCCAGATCGCGCTCTACTACAACACCGCGAACATCGGTTCCGGCGACCTCTCGCTTTGCCTGGCCTTCGGCCCCTGTGGAACCCAGTCGAACGAGGCTTCCTACGTGCAGGCTTATGTCAGCAACGGCAGCGGCGGCCCATTCAACCTGACGGGCGGCTCGCTCGACCCCCAGCTCACCCAGCGTTCCGAACACACCTCCGCGATTACGCCGGAGCCTGCTGCGCTTGTTCTGCTCGGCACCGGCATCCTGGGCATCGCGGTCATGTCGCGCTTCCGGGTCTTCCGCACCTAAATCGGCTCCAGCTCTCTAAGCACTCCAACGGGACTCCATCGCGAGTCCCGTTTTTGCTGTCTCGCGCAGTTATGATGGGAGAAACCCCATGCATTCCTCGTCCCCAGCCTCGCCCTCCGCCCGCGAATTCCTCCGGCTGAGTCACGACCACACCCTCGTCCCAGTCTTCCGCATCGTCACCGCGGACCTGGAGACGCCCGTTTCTGCCTTCCTGCGCATCGCAGCCGACGAACCCGAGGCCTTCCTGCTCGAATCCGTCGAGGGTGGCGAACGCGTTGGCCGATACACGTTCATCGGCCTTGAGCCCTACAAGAAGATCGTCTCCCGCGCGGCTGTCCTAACCGTCGAGGAGGGAGGCCAATCGAGTACCTTTGAGGGCGATATCTTCGCCGAGCTCAAGCAGTCCCTCAGCGGCCACACCCCCGCGCGGCTGCCCGGCATGCCGCCCTTCACGGCAGGAGCCGTCGGATTCTTTGCCTACGACGTCGTCCGCCAGATTGAGCGTCTGCCCTCGCTCGCGGTGGACGAACTCGGCGTCCCTGACGCATGCCTGATGTTCTTCGACCAGGTGCTCGCCTTCGACCACGTCAAGAAGGAGATCCACTTGATCGTCACGGCCGACCTCACGCGCGACCGCGCCGCAGGCCGCAGCGCCACCGCCTCCTACGAGCGTGCGGTCAAGCGCCTCAACCGCCTGGAGAAGCGCCTTTCCCGCGCTTTGCCCAAGGCCAGGAAGAACCACGAGCACGGCAAGCTGACTCTCACATCGCGCACGCCGAAGCCCACGTTCCTCAAGTCTGTCCGGCGGACGAAGGAATATATTGCGTCGGGCGATGTCTTTCAGTGCGTCCTCTCGCAACGCTTCGACTGTGTCCCGGGTGTCGACGCCTTCGATATCTACCGCGCGCTTCGCATCGTCAACCCGTCACCGTACATGTACTTTCTCCGCTTCGGCCTGGACGCGCCCGCGACGCCTGCCGCTCCAACCCCGCCCGTCGCACTGAGCGAGGCGGGAACGGCTGAGTCGAAGGACCCCGAGGGCGCGTCCGCCTCTACGACGGCTCCGGCCATTCTTCCGCTGAAGCAGGGCAAGAAGGCCAAGAAACATAAGAAGGCTAAGAAGGCGAAGCCCGCTGTCCACCACATCGTCGGGTCCTCCCCCGAACTCCTCGTCCGCGTCCACGGCCGCACGGTCGAGTATCGCCCGATTGCCGGCACTCGGCCGCGCTCCGCCGACGAGGTCGAGGACCGTGCCCTCGAAGCCAGCCTGCGCGCGGACCAGAAGGAAGTCGCCGAACACATCATGCTGGTCGACCTTGGCCGCAACGACGTGGGCCGCGTCTCCGAATATGGAACGGTGAAGGTGAAGGACCTGATGTTCGTGGAGCGCTACTCCCACGTGATGCATCTGGTCAGCTCGCTCGAAGGGCAGCTCAAACCCGAGCTTGCCGCCATTGACGCCTTCCGCGCCTGCTTCCCCGCCGGCACCCTCTCCGGCGCTCCGAAGATCCGTGCCATGGAGATCATCGAAGAGCTCGAACCCGCCCGCCGCGGCGTCTACGGCGGCAGCATTCTCTACGCGGACTTCTCCGGGAATCTCGACTCGTGCATCGCGATCCGCACCCTCTACATGAACGGCGAGCAGGGCTACATCCAGGCGGGCGCCGGTATCGTCGCCGACTCCGTCCCGGAAACCGAGTTCCAGGAGTGCGCCAACAAAGCCCGCGCCGTAGTCCGCGCCATCGAACGCGCACGCAGCGTTTAACATACATTCGACGGAAGGCGACACGCACGACATGGAAGATACGTTCGAACCCACCCCGAGCGAGACGGCAATCGAACCCAAGCGCAGGACCGTGCTCCGCCTATCCGCCGCGTTCGCGTCTGCTCTAGTTCCTGGTTCCGGTCAACTCATCCTCCGCGACAAGGCGCGAGCAGCCAAATACTTGCTTGCGTTTGCGGTCGTTATCCTTCTTTATTGGCCTTTCCGGCTACCTCAACACTACTGGGGCTGGCTATCGCTTGTTCTAGCAAGTGCTGGAATCTCCATCGGGTGCAGTTGCTCGGCGATAGTCATGCCGTCGATCCGCTCGCTGCCGCTCTCCAGATGGTGGTTCGTTTTGACCGTTCCAATTGCGTTGATCCTCGCTTTGGGACTGGGGATGAACGCCGGACTGCGGGCAGCTGGTTTCAGAATGTTCACAATTGCTAGTCGCTCCATGGCGCCTACCTTGGAGGAAGGCGACGAGGTTCTCACCGATACGACTTACTTTCGCCGACAGAGTCCGAAAGACGGCGACGTAGTTGTATTTCGTCATCACGGCATTTATCTGGTCAAGAGAATCGTCGCAATGCCAGGCGAGAAGGTAAGCAGCGCAAATGGGCAAATCGCGATTAATGGAATGCCGGTTGAAGAGCCATTTGCCCACCACACCGGCGAAGCACCGCCGGAGGCGAACACGTTTCCGGCCATCGTGGTACCCGCCGGCCAACTCTTCGTCCTGGGCGACAACCGGGACGAGAGTCTCGATAGCCGATTTCAAACACAAGAAAATAACTTCGGTACAGTGACCCTCGATGATTTGGCAGGAGTGCCCCTTTACCTCATTCGCTCGAAACGAACGGGGCAAGCCGTCAAGTAAATGACGCCGGGTGTACCCTATACCCATGCAGGTCAAGGTCGACATTCCGGACGATCTCGCCGCGCAGATCATCCCTGCCGGTCAGGATCCCGCGCGCGCAGTACTCGAAGACGCACTCGTCCAGGCCTATCGCGAGAACCGCATCTCCGGCCCACAGTTGATGCAAGCGCTTGGCATCGAGACTCGCGATGAGCTCGATGGGTTGCTCAAGTCTCACCAGGTCTGGATCGAATACTCCATGGACGATCTGAACAAAGAGCGAGAGGCCATGGAGCGAATCCTCGCCGAGGAGATGAAGAAGTCGGCCTGATGATCGTAGTCTCTGACACAACCCCCATAAATTATCTGATTCAGATTGATCTGATCGACCTGATTCCCCGGCTCTACAGGACTGCATTCATCCCGCCGGCTGTCGTCGCTGAGTTGCGCCACCCCAAGGCGCCACCAGTTGTCGCAGCATGGGCCGCGAACTTGCCGGAATGGATTGTCGTTCAAGAGGCCACAGCAACTACCCAGCCCATCGTAGGTCTGCACCGGGGCGAACAGGACGCAATCGCGCTTGCAAAGTCGATCCACGCCCGAATTCTGCTGACAGACGACCTGAAAGCGCGAACCGCCGCCCACGCCCGAGGAATCGCGACCGTGACTACGCTGCTCATCCTGGATACAGCCGCCGACCGTGGTTGGATTGACTTTGCAGACGCTCTGCGCCGATTGCTCCAGACGAACTTCCGTATCGATCGCTTCACCGTTGCGCAGTTGCTGGCTAAACATCGGTAAACTCTTCACCCTCCATCTTCGCGCCCACCCTGCGAGGTAACCACTTCGTATTACCTTGGTACCCATTTGGGGCATGGCGAGCCCCGAATGCCGGTGGCATTCTTCTTTCCATGCGAGTCAACCTCATCACTCACACCGCTGCCAACGCCCCAGTCCGGGGATCGCTTCCACTCTCCCTCACCATCAAGCCTGCTTGCGGCCTTCCCGGCGACTATGAGGTCGCGACCGACAGCGCGTCGCTGATGCAACTGCTCCGGCAGCAGACCGACCTGCCCGCCGCCGTCCTGCAGCGATTCGAAAACAAGATATGGGACACCGTTGGAGCGCGCCTGCTCGGCGTCGACCTGAGCGACCGCGTGCTTACCGACATGGGCTACTTCATCGACTAAGGACGTGCCTCCAGCGTGCCCGGCGCGCTCGCAGCGCCGGGGCTCACTCGTCCTTCTCCTGGTAGAACGCCCACCATATTCCGCCCAGCACCTGGGCCGCGCCCATGGCGCGTGTCAGGGCCGGATTTCTCTGTAGCCGGCGCATCCATCCGCGCCACACCTGCGGTCCTATCTCCCAGGCATCTGCATCCCGCTCCGGCCGAATCGCCGCCATCACCCCGTCGCCAATCAGGGCCATCGCCGCGAAATGCTTCCACCGCTTCGAAGGCATCAGCATCTCCGCCACCTCCGGGGTGTGAGATGGAGTGCCGGCGTTCGCCGTTGCCCGCGCTACCGGTGACAGAGTCGATTACCCCCTCTGGTTTCCACAGCAAAAGAGCATCCAATGGAAGTTGTGAGGGCTCAGCTTCAAAGCCAGGCTGGCGGCCGCCTCCGATCGAATACCCACTCCCCAAGGTTCACACCGGATCGGAACATCTATGCAGCTCTGGAACGACTACGAAGGCAAGACCATCGCCAACCAATATTCTCTGGGCCCCCTGGTGCGACCCGAAGGCCGCAGCGCGCTTTTCCAACTCGCCGCCGGAGCCGAAGCGCCCGCCATCATCCGCCTTACGGAAGCCATCAACGACGAGCGGCAGATGCTGGCCTGCTGGAGGCTCGTCGCCGCCGTAAAACAGGAAAATCTCGTCACCATCAAGGGTTTTGGCGAAACCAACTTCGAGGGCACGCCGCTCACCTACGCGGTCATGGAATCCCCGGATGCCAACCTGGGTGACCTGATGAAAGAGCGCCCGCTCACCTACCAGGAGGCGATGCAGGTCGCCACCAGCCTGGTCGCTGCGCTGACCGCACTGCATGCCAAGAGCCTGGTCCACGAGCACATTGATGCCGCCAACATCCTTGCCGTCGGCGAAACCGTAAAGCTGCGCACCGATTGCGTGCGAGAGTGCGTCATCGAACCGGGCATCACCACCGCCGAAGATTGCAGGCAGCTCGTCGAGCGCGATGTGCAGGATCTCGCCGCGTTGCTGCTGCGCGCCCTGACCCTGGATCGAAAACTCAAGCCTTCCACCCGGCTTCCGGCTCCGTTCGACCAGATCATTCCCAACGGCCTCAACGGCACCTGGGGGCTCAAGGAGATCGCCGCAGCTCTTAATCCCCCTGTCATTCCTACCGCTCCGCAGCGTCCTCTCGGTTTCTCCGAGACTCCCACCCTCGCCGAACCCACGCCCTCTCACCCGGGTTCCGCCGCAGTGGTGGAGGAAGAGATCGATCCGGCAGACAAGGCGCTCCTCTATCGACGCCGCAACCAGACGGGCACAGTTCCGTTCACGCAGCGGGGCTCGCTATGGGCAGCGTTGGCAGTCGTTGCTGTAATCGCGCTGGCGCTGTTCCTGCGCGCCAACATCAAGCCCGCGAACAGCCCGCAAGCTACCGCCGCACCCGCTACCGCCGCACCTGCTACTGCTGCGTCCGAACCGGCGCGGCAGGTCATTGCGAAGAACACGGCTGCGCCCGCGCTGGTTTCCCACGATGTCGCGCAGCCGACCGCTGCCTCACCCGCACACATGCAACCGGGCTGGTATGTGGTGGCCTATACGTTTAACCATGCGGAGCAGGCGGCCATCCGCGCTGCCGCCATTGCGAAAAAGAATTCGTCGCTGCGCCCGCAGGTCATTGCTCCCGGCGGCCATGCTCCGTTTCTGGTCGCGCTCGGAGGCCCGATGACCCGTCCCGAGGCAGAGAGCACGCGCAATCTGGCTCGCCAGGCCGGCATGCCTCGCGACACCTTCGTCCAGAACTACAAGGGAAACTAGTCGACCAGCTCGCCACGCGGAGGATCCTCATCCCCGCAGCCGCATCTGCGTGTCTTCAGGCCCAAGCGCATTTGAGAGACGCTAAAGAGCTGCGCCGCAATGGGTTGCAGGAAAAGAAGGCAACGTGGTTGCCCTTGATATAATGGAATGAAGTAGCTGAAGATCGCCCGGTCCTGGTGCCGGGTCGTTTTGTTTCTGCTTGCCCTGTCCGGCGTAGGTTGACCAAAAACTACCAGGCAACTACCCATTTATTATCAGTATTTTCTGCGAATAATGGGATACAGCTAATCTTCAGCGGAAGGCGGTCCGGGGTTCCATGGTCTTCGTCCTCGACAACTACGACTCGTTCACTTACAACCTCGTCCAGTACATGGGCGAGCTTGGCGCCGAGATGGTCGTGCGTCGCAACGACGAGCTCACTCCCGCCGAGGTCGAAGCTCTCCATCCCGACCGCATCCTGATCTCTCCCGGCCCCTGCACGCCGGAGGACGCCGGCATTTCCATCGAGCTGATCCGCCACTTCGCCCACCTGGCCGAAAATGGCGGTCCCCGCGTCCCTATTCTCGGTGTGTGCCTCGGACACCAGGCCATCGGCGCGGCCTTCGGCGGCAACGTCGTCCGAGCTCCCAAGCTCATGCACGGCAAGACCAGCGAGGTCGAGCACGACGGCAAGACCATCTTTGCTGGCGTCCCCTCCGCCATGACCTGCACCCGCTACCACTCGCTCATCGTCGCCGAGGATGGCCTGCCCAAGGAGCTCGAAGTCTCCGCCCGCACCCCCTCCGCCGAGACGGGCACCACCATCATGGGCCTGCGCCACCGCAGTCTCCCCATCGAAGGGGTGCAGTTCCACCCTGAGAGTGTTCTCACCACTCACGGCAAGAAGATTATCGAGAACTTCCTGAAGATGTAGGCTGTACGCATGAGGTTGCGACACCCAGCCCGGCCGGCTCTCCCGCTGCTGCTTTTCTGCGCGGCCGCGATGCCGGCGCCGGCGCAGCAACTCATCGGCTACGTCAATACACGCGACGCCGACATTACCGGCGCGAGCGACGTGCTCGATGGCCAGGCGGTGCTCACCGGCTCGGTTGGAATCACAGCGAAAGATCACACTGCGCCTATCACGCTTGGGCGTGGCGGAAGTGTTCGTGTGTGCCAGACCAGCGTGCTGCACGTTACCGGAAGCCGCGGTGTCACTACTGCCGCGCCGCTGCTGTTCTCGCTCGACCGCGGCTCTATCGAGATCCAAACCAACGGGACGCCGACTGACGCCATCATGACGCCCGACATGCGCTTCACTGTGCGCAATGCCGGCCCGCTGGACCTGCGGTTGCGCGTCGCACGCAATGGCGACACCTGCGTCGAGAACCGCGGCTCCGTCGCGCCGACGCTCGCGGTCTCCGACCCCTTCGGCGAGACCATGTACGAGGTTGGTCCAGGCCAACATCTCCTCTTCGAGCACGGCAGCCTGCACGAAGTTGTCGACCACGAGACCTCGCCGTGCGGATGTCCTGAGCCGAAGGGCATGTCTGTGGCCGACGCTCTGCTTGCATCCGGTGGAGCAAAGACGGCAGCGCCCGCATCCGCTCCGGCGCCCACTCCAGCTGTCACCGTTGCCCAGGTTCCAGTCGCACCGATTGCTGTGGTGCAGGCCCCAGCCCCAGCGCCGGCTCCGGTTCCAGCGCCGGTTCCGCCGCCAGTGCAGGCTTCGGCCGCGGTGCCGGCAGCTGCGGTCCAGCCGTCGCCAGCTCGGGCTGCGGTCGTCCCGCCTGCTCCTGCGGCTGCGGCCACCGTACCGCCAGCTTCCTCTCCGGCTTCCGATCTCGCAGCAGTGCAGGCTACGGAACAGGCAGCGGAACAAGCCGCCGCGCAGGCCGCCATCCGCGCTGCGGAGAACAACGCGAAGCTGACTGCCCAGCAAGCCGCGGAGCGCCACCCGTTCCCTGCAGCGATCAGCGAAGGCCTCGCACCCCCTGCTGCACCACCGCCTGTGGCACCGGGTCAGACGCACGTCCAGATCGCGGACTCGCTCAGCTACAACGCTCCCGTTTCCGCACCGGCTGCCGCTGCTGCATCTCGCGCTAAGAAGACTCCCGCGACGCCACTACCAGCGACGCCTCCCGCTCCCGCCGCCAAGCCACCGGCGCCGCCGCCGGAACGCCCGCACGATCTGGTCAGCTTTATCGGCAACTTCTTCCGCAAGCTGTTCGGCAGAAGTTAGATTTCGCCGGGGGGACTGGCGCTGCCAGACCTCATCCTGATTGGACGCGTCTGAGCATGCCGATAGTGCTGCAACTACCCCATGACCAGGTGACAAGGATTAGTCGTCGTCCGGCGGGCCCGACCCCTTCTGGTTCAGGAAAAATTCAGCTGAGTGGTTGGTCTTTAGCGGAGTGAACGGCGCTGGCTGCTGTGTGTAGTCGAAGCAGTCGTGGAAGTCGTCGGCGGTGGTGTCGCGTGTGCCCAGCGACGGCAGGTGGAAGATCTCTTCGGTGTAGCGCAGAAATCCGCTGGACTCATGCGTGACGTGCGAGACATAGCCGCGCTTTGCATACGGCCCCACGACGATCACTGGCACGCGGAAGCCGAGACCCATGTCGTCGGTTTGCGGCGGCGGAACATGGTCGTAGAAGCCTCCCCAGTCGTCCCACGCGATGAAGATGGTGGTGGAGTTCCAATACTTGCTCTTGCCGATTGCGTTCACGATGGTCGCCACCCAGTCCGGCCCTTGCGCCGGTGCGCCCGGATGGTCGGAGTTGTTGAGCGACGGCACAATCCAGGTCACCTGCGCCAGCTTGTTGTCGGCAATGTCGGTGAGCACGCGCGTCTCGGGTGAGATGACGTCCTCATGCCAGTCCGCGCCGAAGCGGATATGCCGGATCGCCTGATATGCGGAGAGCATGAAGAACAGGTCCGTCGTTGGGCCGGGTGCGTAGTAGCGCCACGTGACGCCCTTCGCGTCCAGCAGGTCGGCCATGGTCTTGTAGTCGAAGCAGGGATACACGCCGGGCACATCCGTCCCGTTCGGCCCAACCAGCGGCACGCGCGCGCTGGCTTTGGCATCGCAGCCCCAGACGTTGGTGTTCGGGTTCTCGGAGGCTTTGCCGGACTGCCCCGCGATCATGTACTGATGCGCAACAAAGCTGGGCCCGGTGTTCGACTGGAACATGCGATCGCCAAGCGTGTATTGCTTCGCCAGCATCCAGTAGGGGACCGTCTCCGACGGCAGAATGTAGGTATACGGCAGCATGGTTCCCTTGTTGGCGAAGTTATCCATCTTGCCGTTGTCCCACTGCTGCCACCAGCCAGTGTGCGTATGGTCGGCGTCGGGGCCATTCCCCAGCGGGGTCGGCGTCAGCGGCACGCGCACTCCGTGATTCATGCCCGACTGCACCGTATCAGCACCGGGGAAGCCGTTGAACAAGTGGTCGAAGGAGCGATTCTCCTGCATGATGACCACGACATGCTGGATGGGCCCGGACGGCGGAGGCGCAGCCTGGATGCGGGCGAGGTGCGGCAGTGGCGGGCGAAGGAACAAGACTACGACCACCACCGTCGAGACAAGTCCTACGATGGCTGCGCGGGCAATGAGTACGTTCCTTACGCTCATGGCGGCGAGGCTCCTACTCCGGCGGCAATTTCAAGGCATTGTTATCGCGGCCAGTGATCAGGCAGAGCGCTTCAATTACCAGGTTGTGGTCCTCGCGCTGCGGTAGGCCAGAGACCGTCACCGCGCCTACGATCCCAGCGCCCGCAACGTGGATGGGGAAGCAGCCGCCGTGCGTGGCGTAGTCCTCGATGGGCAGGTTATAGCGGTCGCCGAAGCTGAGGCCGCTCAATTCGAGCAGGCGGCCGACGTGATACGAACTCTTGTGGAAGCGCGAGACTACGTTGATCTTGCGCTGCACCCAGCGCTGATTGTCAGGCGTCGTGCCGGCCAGCGCGCAGTAGAAGAGCTGCTGGTGCGGAGAGCCGAAGCGCCGAACGTCGACGACCAGCGGAACCTTGCGGGCAATGGCGAGGTCACGCAGCGTGGTGCCGATCTGCCAGGCGATGTCGGGCGTGAACCCGGTCAATGTGAGAGTGGACTCCTGAACCACAATGGCGGCGATATCTTCCTGAATCGACATGAATCTCCTGAGCGCGGCCCTGGGGCAGCATGCTCAACAGGATACCCGGATTCCGTCGTTTGCCGGTTATCAGCTTGCGAGACAACCGTTTGCGACGCGAAGCGCGGCCTCTAGCACTATCCCGTCCGGCGCGCATGACCAAATAGTGGGATATGGCATCGGACATTCGAGGTGCAGCAACCCCTTTGTTTTCATGGGAGAATCGGAAAACCACGACTTTGTGCTGAAGTCTTGAGGAGGACGTCATCGCACTTCGAATGGAGCTCGGGCATCTGCTGGTCCGGGCGAAGCTCATCACTGTCGAGCAAATGAATGATGCGCTGAAGCGCCAGGCCGGCAGCGGCGGCCGCTTTGGAGATCATCTCGTCGCTGCGGGTCACATGACCCAGGAGGCGCTGGACGCCTTCATCTACAAGACGCCCGTTGAGCCTCCCAGTATTGATGCCACCGGCATCGATGAGAGCGAGCTGATGGGCCTGCTGATCAAACTGATCTACACCTGGCGGCTGGAGTCCACCAAAGAAATGGCGGACGCCATCAAGTTGCCGACCCATCTCGTCGTCAAGCTGGTGCGCATCGGCACCGAGCGAAAGCTTCTGTACGCCAAGGGACTCCGTCCGGACAATACGTCCCTGATGAATTACGCGCTGACCGAAGAGGGAGTGCGCTGGGCCAATGATTCGCTGCAGCGGTCGCAATACACGGGCCCGGCACCGGTGACGCTCGAGCAGTACATCGACCGCGTGAACTTGCAGAAGATCACCAACGAGGTAGTCACGTTCCAACGCGTTCGCCAGAACATCAGCGATCTGGCCATGGAGAACACGCTCATCGAACAGGCCGGACCTGCGCTGAACTCCGGCCGCGCCATTCTGCTGTACGGACCTCCCGGCAACGGCAAGACCACCTTTGCGCTTCGGCTGGCCAATGTCTTCACGGACATGATTTACATCCCGTACGCAGTCACGGTGGAAGGCCAGATCATCCGTGTCTTCGACCCCAGTATTCATGTTCCGATCACGACGGCTCCCGGCAGCAACGAAGGCAGCGCCTCCAGCTTCCACAACGAAGGTGTGGATCCGCGCTGGGTGGCTTGCAAACGGCCCTTCGTCGTGGCCGGCGGCGAATTGACGTTGGAGATGCTCGACCTTCGCTACGACCCAACGTCCAAGTTCTACGAGGCGCCGCTCCACATGAAGGCTCTCGGCGGATGCTTCGTGATCGACGACTTTGGGCGCCAGCTCGTCACCCCTACCGTGCTGTTGAATCGCTGGATCGTGCCGCTTGAAAGCCGGATCGATTACCTGAAGCTGCACACCGGCAAGAGCTTCAGCATTCCCTTCGACGAGCTGGTCATCTTCTCCACCAACCTCGAGCCCGAGGACCTGATGGACCCGGCGTTCCTGCGCCGGCTGCCCTACAAGATCGAAATTGGGGCGCCCTCGGTCGAGCTCTACAAGCAGATTTTCACGAAAGAGTGCAAGGCAGTTGGAATTGAGCTCACCGATGAAGTGTTCGAGCGCATCGTCTACAAGCTCCGGGTGGAGAAAGAGGTCGATCTGGCGGCGTATCAGCCCCGGTTCCTGCTGGAACAGATCGTGGCCTCGTGCCGATTCATGGAGATGGAGCCGTGCCTGGAGCCGAGGTTCCTGAGCTACGCCATCGATAACCTGCGGGTGAAGAAGGCAGGCCCACTCGGCGAGCCGGATGCGGTCACTCCGAGCCCGGACGAGCTGGCGCGTCTGGAAGGACAATTCGTCACAAACTGAACGGCCTCGCCTTCTCGCCATTTCCTTGACAGCGAGCGAACCCTTACGCGAGACTTAGAGGGCTGGGCCTGCTCGCGGGCCCTTGGCGGCTTGCTGCGCGCGACATTTGCGCAAAGCATTTACACCGAAGCAAGATTGTGTCGACCCGTTGGCCGCCAACAATTTTCCCGACAAAGTCTCCCAAGCCTGGATGTGGCTCCGGGGCGTCCTCCGGCGATGCTGGACGTGCGACGGTTTGAAGTTGAAGTGATGGAAGCAAGGATGGAATTGGATGAGTGCACTTGGGTTACAACCGCTTCTTCTGCTGGCATTCTTCGCAGCGATGTACTTTTTGATGATCGCGCCCCAACAGAAGAAGCAGAAGAAATGGCAAGCGATGCTGGGCCAGCTGAAAAACGGGGACAAGGTGACCACCAATGGCGGGATTCGTGGGGTCATCATCTCGGTTAAGGATGATGTCGTGCAGCTCCGCGTTGCGCCCGACAATATCAAGCTTGAGTTTGCGAAGAGCGCCATCGCGGCTGTCACCACGCCGGACGAATAACAGCGTTCGCTGTTCGCTGCCAGAGGGCGGAAAGCGCCGGCTGCGGAAGAGATTGGATAAAGGGAAGCAATGGGCAAGAATCTGAAGGGCAAGACGGCGTTCATCGTTGCGTTACTGGTAGTGTTCTGCTACGGCATCATCGGCATCCCCAAAGGGGTGACCCCGACCGCGCTGAAGCAGGCGCTTGCCGACCACATCAAGCTCGGACTCGACCTCCAGGGCGGCATCCACCTGGTGCTGAAGGTCCGTGTCGACGAGGCGATCGGGTACACTACCGATCGCGATCGCCAGCGGCTTGAAGACGATCTGACCAAGGCTGGCATCACCGGCGTGTCGGCCCACAAGGTCGACGCGGCTGCTCGTCCCCTCGGTGATCAGATCGCGGTTACGAACATTCCGCTGGCCCAGGCGAGCCAGGCGCGTTCGATCCTGACCGGCAACGAATACGCCGACTACGACGTTACCTCGACCGCGGACGGCGGCGAGATGATGACCATGAAGCCCGCGGCGGTTCGCGCGCTGCAGACATCCACCCTCGCGCACACGATTGAGACCATCACCGAGCGCGTCAATGTCCTTGGCGTCAGTGAGGCGACGGTACAGCCGTACGGGCTGGGCGATAACGAAATTCTCGTCGAACTGCCCGGTATTTCCGATCCTGGCAGAGTTGAAGACGCCATCCACTCGACGTCGAAGCTGGCCGTTTACGCGGTTGTCAGCGGGCCGTATGACAATGATCAGGCAGCCCTGACGGCCCTGAACGGCGTGATTCCGCCGGACGACTGGCTGGTTCACGGCAACGTTACCCCGAACGCCCCGGACCAGGTTTACCTGTTGGAACGCGCGAGCCAGGTGGAAGGTACCGACTTCCGCGATGCTCAGCCCTCGGTGGATGCGAATGGACGCCCGAACCTGACGTTTACGCTCACCACGGAAGCAGGGGACCGCTTCTACAAGTACACCAGCGCGCACTCCAAGGATTCGGCAGCGCCCGGTTCCATGGCGATTGTGCTGGGTGGCAAGGTGAAGGAAGTTGCGTCGATCAACTCGGCGATTCGCGACCGCGGCGAGATTGAGGGATCGTTCACGAAGGACGAAGTCGATAACCTCTCGCTGATGCTGCGCACCGGTGCTCTGCCCGCGGACGTTGACATTATTGAAACGCGCTCAGTCGGCGCCAGCCTGGGCGAGGCTTCCATTCACCAGGGTGTGCTCGCGGCCGTTGTCGGCATGCTCGCGGTCATGGTCTTTATGCTGGTTTACTACCGTGGCGCCGGCATCAATGCAGACCTCGCGTTGATCCTGAACCTGATTATTCTGCTTGGGTTTATGGGTTACGTCGGCGGGACGCTCACGCTGCCAGGCATTGCCGGAGTCATCCTCACCATCGGTATGGGCGTTGACTCCAACGTGCTGATTTTCGAGCGCATTCGCGAAGAGTTGCGCTCTGGCAAGACGGCGGCGGCTGCGATTGAGAAGGGCTTCGGAATGACCGGCGCGCTGGTCACCATCGTTGATACCCACGTCACCACCATCGTTTCGGCCGGCATCCTGTTCCTGTTCGGCACTGGGCCGATCAAGGGATTTGCAGTGACGCTCACCTTCGGCCTCCTGGCCAATCTGTTCACGGCCGTGTTCGTTTCGCGGACCATCTTCGACGCCATTCTGGAACGGCAGAGTCGCGGCGCGGAGCTATCGATTTAAACGGCAAGCAGCCGGCCGGCAAGTTCGGAAGAAGAGGAAAGCAAAGTGGAACTGTTTCGTGATTCAAAGATCGATTGGCTGGGCAGGAAGTGGTACTTCCTCAGCTTCTCACTGATTTTTTCGGTTGCCGGTGTGCTGAGCATGTTGTTCTGGCACGGCATTCCCCGAGGCGTGGACTTCAAGGGCGGCACCGAGCTCCAGGTTCAGTTCGCCAGCACGCCGAGTGAGAACGCCATCCGCAAGGCGCTCTCCGACGCAGGCGTCAAGGACTCGATCGTCTACCCCATCAGCGATACGGCCGGAAAAGCCGCCAACACTGTGGTGATCTCGCTGCCCGAGCCGGCGGACAATCAGCACGACGTCCAGCGCACGCAGGTCGAGAACGCTCTCGCGTCCAACTACCACGATCCCAATAGCAGCAGCATGCCGTGCGGCGCCGACCGTGCAGCCTTCTGCGTGCAGAAGGTCGATATCGTTGGCCCAACCGCCGGCAAGCAGCTGCAGAAGCAGGCGGCCCTGGCCACCGGCTACTCGCTGATCGGCATGCTCATCTACCTCTGGTTCCGGTTCGAGCTGATCTATGGCGTCGCGGCCGTGGTGGCCGTGTTCCACGACACGCTCATCACCGTAGGCGCCTTCAGCCTGACTAACCAGGAGATTACCCTCACCGTCATCGCGGCCATCCTTACGCTGATCGGGTACTCGATGAACGACACCATCGTCGTTTTCGACCGCATCCGGGAGAACCTTGCCCTGTCGCGCCGGGAGACTCTGGCCGATGTGGTCAATCGCAGCATCAATCAGACCCTGACCCGGACTGTCATTTCCTCGGGCCTGACCTTCCTTACCGTGTTGAGTTTGTTGCTCTTCGGTGGGCCTGTCCTCCGCGGATTCTCGTTTGCGCTGACGGTAGGCATTCTCATCGGGACCTACTCCTCCATCGCGGTTGCCGCCCCAATGCTCGTGGCCTACCAGGATTGGCGCAAGAGCAAGGGGAAGGAAGCGACCTTGCCTGCCAAGCGAGCCCGGGCGTAATCGTGCGAAATGCCCTCTGGGGCAAGCCCATTGCTTATGTTTTTGTGTAAGATTTCTGGGCGACGCCATTCCGGTCGCCCAGAATCACCTCCCGGCGGTAGAATTCTCGCCCCCGGGAACAAACCGGAAAGGTGCGGTGTCTAAGGCAGGGTAGAACAAATTTCGTGCGAGGCTGTCCATGTTTGAAGACTCAATGATGGAATCCGGCGGAAAGCTCAAGACCAAGACCGGCCGGTGGATGATGTTGACGGGCATTCTGAATTTGTCCGTCCTGGCCATCCTGATCCTGATTCCGCTGCTGTACCCTGAGGCGCTGCCCGCGACGGCAATGACGGCGCTTCTGGTCGCGCCTCCTCCCCCGCCACCTCCGCCTCCGCCGCCTCCGCCTCAGCAGATCGTCAAGCCCGTACACATCGTGTCTGAGATCGACCAGGGCCTGCATGCGCCTACCAAGATTCCCAAAGACATCAAGATGATCAAGGAAGACGCCGCACCGCCTTCAGTGGGTGTCGCCGGTATGGCTGGCATGGGCAGTGGCAGCGGCGCTGGTGGCGTTGCCGGAATGAGTGGCCTGGGTCTCGCGAGTCCGCCGCCGGTCGTTGCCCGGGTTCCGCCCAAGCCGACTGGTCCGGTGCGTGTTTCCAGCGGTACCGTCGCGGGTATGATTCTGTCCCGTCCTGATCCGGTGTATCCGCCCATCGCCAAGGCTGCTCACGTGCAGGGCACCGTTATTCTGCATGCCATCATTTCCAAGCAGGGCACCATCGAAAACCTTCAGGTCATCAGCGGTCCGCCGATGTTGACCGGGGCCGCGGTGGATGCCGTCAAGCGCTGGCGTTACAAGCCGTATCTGTTGAATGGGGATCCGACCGAGGTTGATACCACCATCAACGTGAACTTCACCTTTGGCGGCGGCTAGGTTTTTAGCTGGCCCCGTAGAACTTTTCTTCGAGGCTCGTCGTCATAACCGGGGACAGGCCTGCGCATCCGGTTTCTTGCAGTGAATGAATCTGTACGCTGTAGTTCCCAGGTCGAGGTAGACGCAGTTGGTTGACTCGATCCAGTCTCAGGTTTTTATAAATCAGGAGGAAAGATCCCAGTGATTCTCGCTCATCTCGCAAACTTCGCTCACGTTCCGGCGTCGCTCGCCATGTACTTCCAGGATGCTGGTGGTGGTGGAGTCAGCTTCAGCGCCGCCGGTCTGCTCCAGAACATGGGCTGGCCCGCCCGCATCATCGCGCTCATCCTTTTCATCATGTCGATCTGGTCGCTCGCTGTCATGATCGATCGCTGGCTGTACTTCAACGCAGCCCGCAAGCAGTCGCGTGAGTTCGCGCCCAAGGTTGCCGGTGCCCTCAAGGATGGCCGTCTGGACGAGGCGATCAAGCTGGGCGACCGCAGCAAGAAGTCGCACCTCGCCGAAGTCGTCACCGCCGGTCTGCAGGAGTTCCGCAGCTTCGGTTCGGGCGGCAACATCACCGAGGAGCAGGTTGAGAGCTCGCAGCGCGCCCTGGAACGGTCGGAAGCGATCGTGCATGCCAAGCTGAAGAGGGGCCTGGGCGGTCTCGCGACCATCGGTTCTACGGCTCCGTTCATCGGACTGCTCGGCACCGTCATCGGCATTCTGAACGCCTTCCAGGCGATCGCCACCCAGAAGACTTCGGGTATCGGCGCAGTAGCCGGCGGTATCTCGGAAGCCCTGGTTACGACCGCGTTCGGTCTGTTCGTCGCCATTCCCGCCGTTATGACGTTCAACTACTTCACCAACAAGGTGGAAGCGTTCGACGTCGAGATGGATAACAGCTCCAGCGAACTGGTGGACTACTTCATCAAGCAGAGCCACCTGTAAGAAGGGCTCCCTGCCGGCGTCGGCAGGGCAACGATCGGAATCACTTGGAGAGTATGGCTTCCGGAGGCCGCCAGCGAACGGCCTCCGGCGCCTACCAATCGCGGCCAGTCCGGCGCAGGTAACTCCGGTCGCAACAGGATTCAAGCCGCCAGCGCGCGGCTCTCGCAGGCAACACTGGACGGGAAAGCAATCTTATGGGAATCAACAAGCGCGACGAAGGCAAGAAGGTCAACTCCAACATCAACGTCACGCCCATGGTGGACGTGATGCTGGTGCTTCTGATCATCTTCATGGTCATTACGCCGATGTTGAACAATAAGGTCAACGTCGACCTGCCGCAGGCAACCGCGGCTGTCGTCATGGAAAATGCCAATAAGGAAGATGCGATTACGGTCGCGGTTACGCGTGACGGCCGGGCCTATCTTGGCGGAGACGTGGTGCCCAACCTCGACGATCTGGGTCCGAAGATCGCTTCCAAGCTGGAGAACAAGACCGATAAAGAGGTCTATCTCCGCGCGGATATTCGCGCCAACTATGGCAAGGTAATGGACACCGTAGACCAGATCCGGGCGGCTGGCGTCAGCAACCTCGGCTTGCTCACAGAGAAGCGCGAAGAAGATGCAGCGCCAAAGAAATAAGCAGCAGCGCTGTTTGAAGCGGAAGCTTCGCGGCGGGAGAGACTAAGGAGATTCGCTATGGGAATGGGTGGTGGTGGCGGTACAGGCAAAGCGGTTTCAGACATCAATGTCACGCCGCTGATCGACGTTCTTCTCGTGCTTCTGATCATCTTCATGGTGATCGTGCCCGTGACCCCGAAGGGGCTGAATACACTGATCCCTCAGCCGCCCAAGAATCATCAGGACCAGCCTGAGAATGATCGCACCATCGTGGTCCAGGTTCTGGCGAACGGCAAAGGTGAGCCGTCGTACATGATCAACGAGACCGCGGTGGCCAAGGCCAATCTCGAGTCCCAGCTGCAGACCATCTTCGCGACTCGCCAGGAAAAGGTGATGTTCGTCAAGGGTGACGCAGCACTGGACTTCAGCAAGGTCGCGGAAGTGATCGACATGGGCCACCAGGCCGAAGTCGATAACATCGGCCTCATCACGCCGCGCATCGCAGCAGGTCAGTAACTCGGGTTTCGAAAGACTCTACTGCCGGACTCGCACCGAGCAGCCGTAGCCTTGGAGGTTGTCATGGGCATGGCGAATGGTGTGGGTACCGGCAGAGCTGTTTCTGGGATCAATGTCACCCCGCTGATCGACGTTCTCCTTGTCCTGTTGATCATCTTTATGGTGATCGTGCCGGCGATGCCGAGGGGGCTCAACGCCGTGGTGCCTCAGCCGCCAAAGTCAGACGCTCCGCCTCCCCCGAGCACCGTCGTGGTCCAGGTGCAGGCGAACGGCACGGGCGAGCTGTCCTACCGGATCAACGAAACTGTGGTTCCCAAGGCACAGCTTGAGTCTCAACTCGCGGCCATCTTCGCCACCCGACAGCAGAAGACCCTGTTCGTCAAAGCGGACAACTCCCTGGAGTTCAGCAAGATCGCAGAGGTGATTGATATGGGCCACCAGGCCCAGGTCGACACGATCGGTCTGCTCCCGGTCAGCGCCGTAGCGGGTCGGTAGCGCCGATCCGCAGACGCGGACAACGCCCCAAAAACCAATCTCGCCCTGATGCCGGCGGCCGGGCGATTGCGCTATAGTTCTACTATGGCTGAGAACTACCCCGGAGCGCGCACCCGAAGCACGTGGACAATCCTCCTCGCGCTGGTTTGCATTCTCCTGGTTGCGGTGATGGGCACTGTCCAGGTCGTGCATACGCATGCCGACGGCACGGACACCCACTCGACCTGCCCTCTTTGTGCGGCGGCCCACATTACCGTTCACCTGGTGCAGACCCCCGCTCCGGCTCCGCCCGCCAGTGTCGCCACCTTTCTGGAAGCCCTTCCGCTCTCGGCCATTGCCAACGCATTCTCCACGTTTGCGTTGTTTACGCGCCCCCCTCCGCTTGCCCCCGTTGCCGCCTGAGCGTTTCCCGATCCAACGCACTGGGAGCTGCCGGAAATCATCCGGCATCTAATTTCACTGGCGCCCCTTTGGATTCTGAGAAATGCGTCCGACTCTCGTCCAACTGCAATAGGTAACCAAATAGGGGAAACGGAATGCACCTGCCCATCCGACGCGGCATCTTCACACAGTCCGCCGTCCTGCTCTCATTCGCTGGACTCTTCTCAGCCATAGCGCTCGCCCAGGCTCCCGGCTCGTCCCCGAGTCGCTCCGCGGCTCAGCGGGTTCAGTCCAGCGGCAACGCCGGCACCGTCACCGGAAGCGTGACCGATCCCACCGGCGCAGTCGTTGCCAACGCCAATGTCGTGTTGGCGAATACCGTCAGCGGCTACTCTAGAACCACGACCACCGATAACTCCGGCAGCTTCACCATTGCCAACGTTCCCTTCAACACCTACCGGCTCACCGTCGCCGCCAGTGCCCTGGCGCCCGCGACCCAGACCGTCGAAGTCCATTCGCCAGTGCCTGTCACGGCAAATGCAGTGCTTCAGGTCACGTCGACCAGCACCACCGTCGAAGTTACAGCGTCCAGCGGTGACCTCGTTGAGACCGATCCGGTCGACCACACGGACATCGACCGCGGCCTCTTCGACAAGATTCCACTCGAAGGCTCATCCTCTGTGAGTTCGTTGGTCACGCTCGCGTCGCCCGGCATCTCCGCAGACTCCAACGGAATGTTCCACAGCATGGGCGACCATGCGTCGAACTCCTTCTCGGTTGACGGTCAGCCCATCACTGACCAGCAGTCGAAGGTTTTCTCCAACCAGATCCCGCTCGACTCGGTGCAATCGCTCGAAGTGATCCCCGGCGCGCCTCCCGCCGAGTACGGCGGCAAGACTTCGCTCGTCATCGTCGCCACTACTCGTTCCGGACTTGGTAACTCGCAGCCCCACGGGCAGGTCAACGTCTCCTACGGATCGTTCGGCACGTCCAACGTCGGCTTCAACCTGGCGGATGGCTCGCAGAAGGTGGGCAACTTCCTCTCTGCCAACGTCATGAACACTGGGCGCTTCCTGGATCCACCGGAGTTCCATGCAATTCACGACAAGGGCAACGAGGAGAACCTGTTTGATCGCGTCGACTACACCATCACGTCGGTCGACTCGGTCCGCCTCAACCTTGGCTACACGCGTTCGTGGTTCCAGACTCCGAACTCGTACGACACGCAGTACGCGACGCAATGGCCCACCAACACTGCCGGCGTAGCCATCGGCCCCAACGGACTCGCGGTTGGCCCAGCCGACCAGCGCGCGCAGATTCAGACTGTGAACTTCTCGCCCGGCTACACCCGCGTGCTCAGTCCCTCCTCGGTGCTGACCGCGAATTACTACTTCAGGCGCGACAACTTCCACTACTACCCCAGCAACAATCCGTTCGCTGACCGCGGCGCGCCCGACCTGCAGCAGGAGTCGATCTCGCAGCAGCGATCGCTCGCCAATACTGGCCTGCGCTCCGACATCACCTACACGCACGGCGTCCACAATGCGAAGGCCGGCGTCTCCTACGGCCAGACCTTCCTCAACGAGAACTTCCAGCTTGGTATCGTCGATCCCACACTGATCCCGAATCTCGGCTGCCTCACGACCACACCCAACCCTGGAATCCCTCAGCCGGGAACCCCGTGCGCCACGCTGCATCCCTACGACCTGACGACGGGCGGCAGTCTCTATGCGTTCCACGGACACACCGACGTCAAGGAGTTCGCCGCGTACGCACAAGATGCGGTCACGGCTGGCGCGTGGACCGGCAACTTCGGGCTTCGCTTCGATCGCTACAACGGACTCGCCTCGGCCAGCCAGGTGCAGCCACGGCTCGCGCTCTCGTACAACATCAAGCGCACGGGCACAGTGTTGCGCACGTCCTACGCGCGCACGCTGGAATCGCCGTTCAACGAGAACCTGATCATCTCGTCCGAGGGATGCAACTACGCGGTCATCGCCGCGCTGATCCCGTGCACCAGTGCGCCCAACCGCCCCGGCTTCCGCAACGATTTCCACGCCGGCTTCCAGCAGCAGATCACTCACTACGCCGTACTCTCAGCTGACTACACCTGGAAGTACACGCACAACGCCTTTGACTTCTCCGTTCTTGGCGCCACTCCCATCACCTTCCCTATTGGCTGGTACAGCTCCAAAGTTCCGGGCTTTGACGGTCGCCTGGACATTCCGCCGGTCCACAACTTCACTGCGCAGATCGTCTTCTCGTCGGTAGCTGCGCGCTTCTTCACGCCGCAGACCAGCGGCCTAGGTACTGTACCCGCGCCGCCGGGCTCAGGCCATACGCCATTCCGCATCGACCATGACGAGCGCTTCAACCAGACAACCCACGCGCAGTACCAGATCGGCGCGCGCGGCCCGTACATCGGCTTCAACTGGCGCTTCGACTCCGGCCAGGTCGCGGGCTCTGCTCCCTGCTACGGCACGCTCGCCTCGAACGACTGCCCGCAGACAACCACCCTCAACGGTCAGCCGGCGGTCAGCATGACCGATGCCGGTGGCGTTCCGCTTACCGCAGATCAGGAAGCCCAGGCGGGTCTGGCCTGCAACGGCATTCGCGCCACGCCGAACCGGCCCCTGCCAAGTTCGTGCCTGGTGTCGCAGTTCTCCTCGTCGCTGCTTTCGCTTACGGCGCCCAACACGCAGAACGACGATCACAACCCGGCCCGCATCGCACCGCGCAACCTGTTCGACCTTTCCTTTGGCGTAGACAACCTGCTGCACCGGAAGACATCGGACAAACGCACGCTCTCTGCGTCGCTCACTATCGTGAACGTCGGAGACAAGGTCGCGTTGTACAACTTCCTCTCGACGTTCTCCGGCACGCATTTCGTGACGCCGCGCTCCATCACCGGCGAGGTCGCGTACCACTTCTAGCGCT
The DNA here is from genome assembly GCA_036498865.1 of Acidobacteriaceae bacterium. Taxonomy (GTDB): domain Bacteria; phylum Acidobacteriota; class Terriglobia; order Terriglobales; family Acidobacteriaceae; genus Edaphobacter. The sequence goes on from DASYEU010000121.1 coordinate 27,277, forward strand.
GATGTGAATCAGCAGCAGCCGCAGGCGCGACCCTTCCACGCTGATCGGCCTTCACCAATCAGCAGTGGAACGGCGACCAGCGCGGCGAGAGAGTCAAACCACGCGACGTGGAACACCGCGTTGATCGCGAGGCCGGTCAGAGTAATCAGCGCCAGGTAGGCGCACGTCGCCGACTGTACGGCGTCGGCAGCGAGCGCGGCATTCCCGCTGCGCCGTGCCTCACGCCGCTTCAGCGTGGCCATCACTGGCATCACGGTCAGCGCGGCGATGGTGATGCCGATGCCTGAGCAACTGGCCTCTGGCCGCACGTGCAGCGCAAGGGAGGCAATCGCGATCGCCGTGACCACGAACGCGAGCACAAATAACAGCGCTCCCGATGTACGGCTCGCTCTGCGTTCCGAGATCGCGATGCCCGGGGCCCATTGCAGCAACACAACCGCCGCAGACAACAACTCGACCAGGCTGTCCGATCCGAATGCCAGCATCGCCGGACTGTGCGCGGTCGCCGCCGCATAAATCGCGACTCCGAACTCGACCAGCATCCACGCCAGCGTGATGCTCTGCAGCCACAGCACGGCGGGCCGCGGCTTCGCAGCCTGGCCAGGCTCAGGCGGCGATGGCTGGGCTCCGATCTGCACAAACTCCGCCATCCTGTTCCTCATCATAGGCCCGTCGGCAACCGGGCAGTCGGCCTTCAATCCACGCGGCAGATCAGGCACTTCAGATAGCTCGTCTCCGGCAGCGTCAGCACCGCCGGATGATCCGGAGCAGCGCCACGCATCTGCAGCAACTGCACTCTGCGGCCTGCATCTTCCGCTGCGGACCGAACCACGCCGGTGAACTCCTCCATCCCCACATGGTGCGAGCAGGAGCAAGTCACGAGGGTGCCACCGGGGTTCAACATCTTCAAGGCGCGAAGATTCATCTCCTTGTAGCCGCGCATTGCGCCCTCGGCGGCACGCTTTGTCTTGGCGAATGCCGGCGGATCGAGCACGATTGTGTCGAAGTGTTCGCCGGTGTCCGCAAAGTCACGCAGTAGTTCGAAGGCATCCGCCTCAATCCAGTCCACCATCGCCGGCAGCCCGGGATTCAGTTCCAGGTTGCGGTCCGCCACTTCGAGAGCTGCGCGGCTAGCATCCACGCCGGTTACTTGCTTACACGCTCGCGCCAGATGCAGCGCAAACCCACCCTGGTAGGTGCACACATCGAGCGCCCGGCCGTGCGCATGGGCCGCGGCCGCCGCGTAGTTCAGCCGCTGATCCAGAAACGCCCCCGTCTTTTGTCCTGCACCTGCGTCAAAGTGGAACCGCATGCCGTTGATCGTGAAGATAGTGCTCAGCGTCGCAGCACCCGGCTCGCGCACATACAGCGGAGCCTCATGCGGCGCGCCGAGCTGTTCAAGCTCCCGCACGCGAGCATCGGGCCGCTCCACCACCGTGGCCACCCACGGTTGTTCGGCGAGCACTTCGGCCAGCATCTGCCGCACATCGTCCAGCGCCGTTCCCTGGATAAGCAACTGCGCCACCACCAGCCCGTTGTACCGGTCGGCAATGATTCCGGGCAGGCCGTCAGCCTCGGAGAACAGCAGCCGGCACGCATTATCGATTTCCGGGGAAGAAAAAGCCTCCGCTACAAGTTGCTGCCGCAGGCGAATCGCGCCGCGCACCCGCTCGCGCAACTCCGCAAGATATTCCGTCCGGTTCAGCCCGGGGCGGCGCGACACCATTCGCAGTACGATCTCCGATGCCGCGCTGTACAGCGCCGTTCCCAGTGGAATTCCGCGGCCGTCGACGACACTTACCAATGCGCCGCCAGGAATCTCACCCTCCACGCCCGGCGTCAGCCTCTCCACGTCCGACCGGTACACCCACAAGTGCCCGAGCCGCAACCGATCCACCGCTCTCCGCGTGACCGCGGCCACGGCTCCATTCTCTGCTTTCGAAGTCATCCCCTCATCCTCGCACAGCCGCTGAGCTTAGAGGCGTAGACGGCGAGCCAGCAGAAACGCAAACGCTTGCACACATGCGAAAAGAATTGCATACGCAAAAAAGGAATCAATCGTAACGAAAATAAGGGGTTACCGGAACCTGAAAACGACGTTACCTGCGGGCTTCGCAGGGGTTACCGGTTTCATATGGGATGTCTTTTCAGTGGATTGCAGCGGGGGCGTGTTCAATCGCCACGCGTCAGGCGTGATTCAGCAGATGAGCAAGAGTGTATGCCGCCGCCGCGGCGGCGCCGCCGATCAGCGTCGTCTGCAGGGCGCTGCGCACTGTACCGGTCCCGAGAAGCCGCCCCTTGAGCGCACCGAAAAAGGCGAGTGCAAGCAACGTGATGAGGACGGAGAACTTGAGCGCGGCATCGGTGGTGGGAATGAGTGGGTTGTTCATGATGTCCGTTCCCGCCGGTCCCCAGGGCGCGCGCACAAACATATAGGGCAGCAGCGGGACCAGGCCGCCTGCAACGTACGAGCAGGCGATGGTCAGTGCGGACCGGTGTGCCCGATTCTCCGCAGGCTTCTCCAGGCCAAGCTCGAACCGCATCATGAAGTCGACATACGCGGGGTGATTCCGTTGCAGCGCCGCCAGCACCGGGGCCGCTGCTTCTCGCGGCACCGCATACTGGTCGAAGATCTGGTAGATCTCCTCCGCTTCGTCGTCCGGCCGCGTGATCACCTCAGTCTGCTCGCGCTTCAATTCGGACGCATAATGTTCGGCATCGCCTCGAGCGGCAAGATATCCGCCGAGTCCCATCGCAATCGATCCGGCAGCGATCTCCGCCAATCCCGCGAGCACAATAATGTGAGCGCTGGAAACTGCGCCGGAGAGTCCAGCAGCGAGTGCGAACGGGACCGTCAGGCCATCCGACAAGCCAATGACGACGTCGCGGACCGACTCGCTGGATTCGAAGTGCCCCTCGACGTGATCCGCGCCCGGGGCCTCGCGGGCAATGTCATGCATGGCGGGAGTTTACAGCAAAAGTCTCTGGAATCAATCCCTCGACGCTCGCTTGTTCCGGGCTGCGGGAAATTATTCCCGCGTGATCGCGTCCTTTGTCCCGCGCATCCCGTCTGTACTAGCAGATTTAGGCCAACGCGAAGAGATGTGGCTGAAGGACGAACGATGAAACACTCTCACTGGACGAGCGCGGTTGTAATGGCAGGTTTCCTGCTGATTTCAGGGGCGATACAGGCCCAGACGGACGGCATGGGCGGGCGGCCCGCAGGCCAGGGCCGCGGTCAGCGCGGCGGCTTCGGCGGCGGCCAGATGGGCCAGCCGGTTCAGGGCACTGTGACCGAGGCGACGGCCACCAAGTTGACGATCAAAACCGACGCGGGCGACTCCTACGAAGTGACAGTCACCGATACTGCGCGCGTCATCCGGGCCGGACAGGCGATCAAGCTGAGCGATGTGAAGCCGGGCGACAGTGTCACCGCGCGAGGGACGGTCGACGCAACCAAGAAAACCGTGCAGGCCATGATGGTGATGGACGTCGATGCAGAAACCGTAGCAAAGGCCAAGGAGAATCTCGGCAAGACGTATGTCACGGGCAGGATCGCGGCGATCGATGCCGACAATCTGAAGCTCACCGTGAAGCGCACCGATGGTGTCAGCCAGATCATTGCGGTCGACGATGGCACGTCCTTCCAGCGCGGGAATAGCGGCGTGGCTGCGGACGTGGCCGCAGCCGGCGGCATGAGTACGGGAATGGGCATGGGAATGCGTGGTGGCAGAAGGGGAGCGGGCGCGCAGGCAGCACCACCGGCTCCCGAGAGCATCACTCTCGCAGACATCAAAGTGGGGGATGCCGTGATGGCAACCGGTTCAGTCAAAGGTGGAACCTTCACCGTGCTGAAGATGGGAATCTCCGAGCCTGGAATGATGGGTGCCGGAAGAAATCGCGGAGCGCAAGGACAGGCCCCGCCAGCGGGCGCTGGTGCACCGCCCGCCGCACCGCCGCAATAAAGCATCATTCTGAGCCGAGGTGATGGAGTCGTACGGGTGTGTTGTCTCTGAAGCTCTCGGTTTGCGCAGCAGGAAAATGTTGGAGTCAAGCAGGCGGAGTGTTTGCCGCCGTTGCAATCTGTCCTGATTCAGTCAAGGGAGCGTGTTTGTGCAGCGAACGAATGGAATGAAACTGGTTGCGCTGGGTGTAACGATGCTGGCATTCGCCGGTGGTTTGGGCGCGAGCGCCCGGGCACAAGCGGCTGACCCCGCCCCGGCGCCTGCTACGGCGGCTGCAACTCCGGCACCCGCGCAGGCGGCTCCTGCGTCCGTTCCAGCGGTCGCTGCTGCGCCGCAGGGTGGTTCCATCAAGGGCACTGTTAAGGCAAGCGGCGTTCCGCTGCCCGGCGTCTCCGTCACCGCGACCAACACTCTGACCGGCAAGAAGTACGCGACTACGACCGACATCGATGGGGCCTATGAAATGGCCGTCCCGCGCAATGGGCGCTACGTGGTGAAGACCGAATTGACGGGATTCGCCTCGGTCACGCAGGAAGTTATGGTGAACGCCTCCAGCGAAAGTGGCGGCCTGCCCAAGCAGACCGCCGAATTCAAGATGGACCTCGCATCGCGGGTGACTCCTGCTCCGGCTGCAGCCGACACGGCAGTCGCAGGGGCGACAACTCCAGCCAGAACAGGCGCTACGGCGGCTCGCACGACGTCCGGTGCAGTTGCGCGAGTTGGACGCGGTACACAGGCGCTCGCGGTAGAGGGAACTGACGATTCGGAACAGGCTGACGCGACCGCGAACGAGGGCAACACCGGAGCGCAACTGCCTTCGCTGGCTTCGCTCGGCGACGACAACGGCTCGGCAGCGGCGAGCGAGTCGATCGCGGTCAGCGGACAACAGGGGATGACCAACGGTCTCGCCGGCTTTAGCCAGGAGGACATCCAGAACCGCATCCAGGACATGCAGCGCAACGGCTTCAACAATGGCGACATTGCGGGTGCAATGACCGGCGTGATGCAGAGCGGCTCGTTTGGTGGACCGAACGGCGGCCCCGGCGGCAACGGCTTCGGACCTCCGGGCGGTGGTCCCGGTGGCGGTGGTGGTGGCGGTGGTGGTGGTGGACGCGGCGGTGGTGGTGGCGGCGGTGGCTTCCGTGGCGGTGGCGGCGGTGGTGGAGGCTTCGGCGGCGGTGGCTTTGCGGCCTTCCGTGGCCAGAACCCGAACGCCTGGCATGGTTCGTTCGCCTACAACGGCTCAAACAGTGCGCTCGACGCGATTCCGTTCTCTGTGACGGGCAATGCCGTACCCAAGCCGCCCTCAGATACCAATACGCTGATTGGCAGCGTCACCGGCACTCCCTATATTCCGCACCTGATGGCGGCCAACCCGAAGCAGTTCCTGTTCTTCAGCGTGCAGGAGATGCGCAATACGCGATCGACCATCTCGAACCAGACTGTGCCCACCCTGGCCCAGCGCCTCGGCGACCTGACGCCCGCGTTTCAGGCGCAGCAGGTTATCGCGGGACAGCAGTACTTCGACCCCAATACCGGCGCACTCTATAGCGCGACGGGATGCGACGCGCGCCTGGCCGCAATCGACGCAAGCCCGACTGCCTGCATCCCTTCCAGCGAGCTCAACGCCAACCCAGCCGCGCAGGCGTTGTTGAACTACTACCCGCTACCGAACATCACGCCGCTGGGAGCCTCGTACAACTACCAGACGATCACGCAGGCGCAGAACCACCAGTCGCAGATCTCCGGCCGATACAACCGCAGCTTCGGCGCAACACCGGCACGCGGCCAGGGGCGCTTCAACCGGGGCCAGAACCGCAATGCTCCGCCGGCGCTGCGACAGAGCATCGCCGAGAACTTCGCCTACTCGCACCTGGCCAGCAGCTCACAGAACTTCTCGCCTCTGCTCGGTGGAAGCACGGTTACGGATGGCTACAGCTTCACCAGCTCCTACACTGTCGGATACGGACGCTTGAATAGCTCGGCGTCCCTTGGCTGGAACCGCTCGCGCAACACTGCGTCCAACTACTTCACCAACGGCCTGGCAAACCCCGCTGCGACGGCAGGGATCTTCGTGGCCAATCCAACGATCTATAACAATCCGTTCTACTTCGGAGTTCCATCCATCGGCTTGACCGGGCTCAGCGGTCTGAGCGATTCGACCCCAAGCAACACCATCAACCAGACCATTTCCTTCTCAGACTTTGTGAGCTGGAGCCACAAGCGCCACAACATGCGCTTCGGCGTCGACTTCCGCCGCATCCACGCCGACACCATCGGCGGCACGAACGTCCTCGGTGGATTCACCTTCTCCGGCTTCGCAACAGAAAACCCCCTGCTGCAGAGCTGCAATCCGAACACAGATGCACAGAGGTGCGCACAGTACGGAACCTCCGGATCGCCCGTTGCGGACCTGCTGCTCGGACTGCCGCAGCAGACCAAGATCACCGCCGATCCGAACAAGATTTACCTGCGCGGCAACTCCTGGGACTGGTACGCGCAGGATGACTGGCGCGCTCGATCCAACATCACCATCGCGTACGGCCTGCGCTGGGAGTACTTCTCGCCCTACTCGGAGAAGTACAACCGGCTGGTCAACCTGAACCTGACCGGCAGTGGCACTGGCCTCCAGATCGCCAACGTCTGCGCCACCACTGCCACGGGGTGTGCTTCGGTGGGTAGCCCGTCTTCGCTCGTGTACCCCGACAAAGCGCTCTTCTCGCCGCGCATTGCGATCGCCTGGCAGCCGAAATTCAAGTGGACCAAGAGCATGGTGGTGCGCTCCGGCTACGGCATCAACTACAACACCGGCCAGTACTCGCGCTTTGCCACCAACCTCTCGGCCCAGCAGCCGTTTGCCATCACCCAGACCAATACGCTGTATACGCCCACCAGTTCGACGACCTGCCTGCTGCCGTCTCAGACCGGGACTCTGCAAGGCAAGGCAATGACTCTCGCCAATGGCTTCAATTGCTCGACACAGACCACGCAGAGCAACTTCGGCGTCGATCCCCACTACCGGCTCGGTATGGTGCAGGTGTACAACCTCGGTATTCAGCGCACGCTGCCGCAGGGCGTTGTCCTGAACATCGACTACACCGGCGCCTATGCCGGCAACCTGGATATGCTGCGCGCGCCCAACCGCAATGCGTCGGGGATTCTGAATCCTTCCTCGGGGCAGTTTACGTTTGAGGACTCGCTCGGCTACCAGCGCTCGAACGCCCTGGCCGTCAACGCGCGCGAACGGATGCACAAAGGCGTCTCGCTACAGGCCACCTACACCTTCGCCCACTCCATCGACGATGCGTCCTCGGTAGGCGGCAGCGGCAACTCGATTGCCCAGAATGATCAGGACCTCGGCGCGGAGGAGAGCAACTCCAGCTTCGTCCGCCGCCATACACTCAGCGGCAACTTCGTCATCGAGCCGCCGTTTGGTCCCAACCGTGCGTTCTTCAACAAGGGCGGAGTCGTCTCCAAGATCCTCGACGGCTACTCCATCTCCGGCACCTTCACCTTTGCGTCCGGCAGTTTCGGAACGCCAACCTACTCCAACACTGCGGCTGAAATCGCGGCGGGTGCGGCCAGTTCCCTTCGGCCTAATCGGGTAGCCGGACAAGCCATCTCGGGCGCCGGCACGCTGAAGAGTTGGTTCAACACGGCCGCTTTCTCGACGCCGTCGCCTGGCACCTACGGCAACGCATCACGCAATTCGATTGTGATGCCCGGAACGGTCTCGATCAACGGGTCGCTCTCGAGAACGATCTCCCTTGGCGAGACGCGCAACCTTGAAATGCGAATCACCGCGGGCAATGCGTTGAACACGGTGCAGTATTCCGGCGTCAATACGACCATCAACTCGCCCCAGTACGGTCAAGTCACCGGGGCGGCGGCCATGCGGTCGTTCACTTATCAGGCGCGGTACCGGTTCTAACTGAACAGTTTGCGAAGGAGAATTTCGATGCGTCGAGCAATAGCGGCGGCTTTGGTGGCAGGGATGGTGGGTTCTCCGGCAGGTGTGCCGTTGTCCGCCGTGGCGCAGCAGGGCGGCGCGCCGGTCATGACGATTCACACCACGGTAGACCGGGTGCTGACCAACGTCGTGGTGCGCGACAAGAAGACAGGCGCGCTCATCAAGGGGCTCAAGGAAAGCGACTTCGCCGTCACAGAAGACAAGAAGCCGCAGAAGGTCACCAGCTTCGACTACCAGAACGTCGACCAGGCTGTCTCGCTGGCAGAGGCGGGCACCGTAGCTGGAACCTCCACCACCAAGAAGAAGACAATCGCCGACATCGTCAACAATGACTTCGCCGCGTCCCCGGATGAACTGAAGGACCGCCGCCTGATCGTCATGTTCTTCGACCTCAGCAGTATGCAGCCCGAGGACATCACGCGCGCCGTCGATGCTGCCAAAGACTACATCAACAACCACATGGCGCCGGCGGACCTGGCGGCGTCGGTCAGCCTGGTCTCGGGTCTCAGCATGGACCAGGACTTCACCAGCGACAAAGCCGCGCTGCTGAAAGCAGTCAGCAAGTACGACGGCTCGGAGGCATCCGGCTTCGACGCCGGCACCGAAGGCGGCGGCACCGACGGCACCTCCGACGACTCGTCCAGCTTCGTAGCCGACGACAGCGAGTTCAACGCGCTGAACACCGATCGCCAGTTGTACGCCATCCGCACCGTCTGCAAATCCATTGAGAAGGTCGAACAGAAGAAGAGCATGCTGTACTTCTCCGGCGGACTCTCCCGGCAGGGCATCGAGAATCAGGCCAGCATCCGTGCTGCTACCAACGAGTGCGTCAAGGCAAACACCGCAATGTACGCCGTTGACACACGCGGGTTGCAGGCACTGAATCCCGTCGGCGACGCCAATCAGGGCAGCAAGCGTGGAACGGGGGCCTACAGCGGCGCCTCCATGCAGGGTCAGCTCAACTCCAACTTCAACTCGCAGGAGACCCTGGGGACCCTGGCCAGCGATACCGGCGGCAAGCTCTTCGTCGACTCCAACGACTTCGGCCCAGCCTTCCAGCAGGTCCAGCACGATACCGAGGCCTACTACATCATCGGCTTCCACTCCACCAACCCAGCGCGCGACGGCGGCTATCGTCACCTTACGATCACGCTGCTGAATCACCCGGACGCAAAGCTCGAATACCGTCCCGGATACTACGCGCCGGCGGACTTTCAGCACGCCAAGAGCGAGGATCGCGAACTGGCTCTGAACGAGCAGATGCGCAGCGACGTGCCGGCCACCGACGTAGCCGTCTACCTGCAAGCGCTCTACTTCCAGCTTGCGGATGGCAAGTTCTACATCCCCGTCTCGGTCGTTATCCCGGGATCGCAGATCCACGCCACCACGGTCAAGGATAAGGACAAGGCCAACATCGACATCCTGGGCCAGGTAAAGAACGCCACCGGGATCGCAGTCGGCCAGGTGCGCCAGACCATCCCGCTTGCCATCGACGCCAGCCAGCATCTGGAGAAGAAGAACGTCCAGTACTCCACCGGCTTCACGCTGGCTCCCGGCACCTATCACCTCAAGTTCGTGGTGCGCGAGAACCAGTCGGGCAACATGGGCAGCTTCGAGACCGACATCAACGTGCCGGACCTGAAGAAAACTCCGCTCAAGCTCAGCTCCATCGTCATGTCCAGCCAGCGCCAGCCGAACACCGCCAAGAAGGTAGTAGACCCCCTGGTGCGCGACGGGCTGGAATGGGTGCCAAACGTCCCGCACGTCTTCCGCCAGGACCAGCACCTGTTCTTTCTCTACGAGGTCTATGCCCCGACCAAGGAAAAGGACGCCGCAGCGCCCGCAACCACTCCCGTTCCTGGCTTGACCAAGAGGGAGGGCGGCTCAGTTCGCGTGCTCACCAGCATCGAGTTCCTGCTCGGCGGGGTGAAGGTCTATGAGACGCCACAGGTCGAAGCGGATGCGATCAATATCCCCGAGCGCAACGCGGTTGGCTTCCAGTTCGATGTGCCGCTCGCGGGGCTCAAGCCGGGCACGTACGTCTGCCAGGTCAACGTTATTGACGATGCAGGCGGCAACTTCACCTTCCCGCGCATGGCGCTCAAGGTAACGCCGCCGCTGGCACCCGCGACTCCGGCAACGCCGCCTGTGGCTGCTGCGGCCGCAACGAAAACAGCCCCTGGCCTTTAGGGTGCGTCTCGCCTGCTGTCAGCGCTACTGCCCCATCTCCAATGGCCGCGGTGGCGCCTTCAGCAGAAACGTAAAGGAGAAGCCCCCGACGTCGTCGTGATCGCGCAGGCTGCGGTTATAGAACCCGGATAGCGTCACGTGCAGTGACAGCGGGATATCCAGCGAGGTGATAAAGCCGTTATCTTCGCCCGGATCAATATTGGTCGAGGTGGTCACCTTCTTTTTGCCTCTGCCTGTGGTGGAGTAGACCAGGTTTTTGTCCAGCGGCAGTTCCTCGTAGGCATCCGCCTCAAAGGTCATGTTCCAGCGCAAATCGACCGACGTTCCCGCCTGAAAGTGAGCCATGGGGCCTACAGAGACATAGCTTTTCAGTACACGCTGTTCCACCAGAACGCTGGTGTCGCCAATCCCAATCTCAAGATCCGGGGTAAACCGCCGGAAGTACTTCTCAAACCGATTATTGATGCTGTACGTTACCTGCCCAGCCCCCAGGCCGTAGTCCGTATTGCCGGACGGCAATCCGAGCGAGACCGTCCCGTTGTAGCCGAACCACCGTGCGTACAGATTGCCCTGAAACGACACCGACGTATCTCCGAATATCCCGCCCTGGACCGCGTATCGGTAGTCCGGCCTTACTTCGGTCCCAAGGTTCGAGTCGATATTGATGTAGGTGTAGATCGGTACCGCCGCATCGATACTGAAGTGCCGATTCAAACGGTAGGCGACATTCGGAGTCAGGATCGACGACCAACCGTTGGTCGAGTCGTGTTGCGAGCTTGAGCCGACCGACGCGTTGAATCCCCGGGTTGCGGGAATCATGCCCTCAGGGCCGGCATCGTTGATCGCAGCTGCCGCCGTAATCGCGGCCAACTCGTCCATCTCTGGAGACGAGACCGCCTGTGCGTGCAGGGCAGGGAGAAGGCCAGCGAACACAATGGGCGTCGCTATGAGCGAAAGCTTCAGGCCGCGACCGGCCCGCACATCGAACAAGGCATCACTCCCCCGATAGCCACAAGGCTAGCAGACAATCGTGTGCCCAAGGAAGATGTTACCGACGGTTATTCGCGAGTCGGAACCTGGGTGCTCCGGCGCGAATTACCGCGCAGCAAGCGGGACGTACGGTTCCGGATAGGGCGGTCCAATATAGTCGGCCCGCGGGCGGATCAACCGGTTGTCGTCCAGCTGCTCAATCACGTGCGCGGTCCACCCGGCAATGCGGCTGATCGCGAAGATTGGCGTAAACAGGTCGATTTCGACCCCCAGCGTGGTGTAGGTCGACGCGGAGTAGAAGTCCACATTAGCGTTGAGCTTCTTCTCCTTATTAATGAACAGCTCAATCGTCCGCGACATATCGAACCACTTCGACTTCCCGGATGACTTGCCCAGGTCCTCGGACATCTTGCGCAGGTGGGTCGCCCGCGGATCCTCCGTGACGTACACCCGGTGGCCAAAGCCCGAGATCTTCTTCTTCTGCGCCAGCAGATTCTTCACATACTCCACTGGATCGGCCCCAGCCTCGTCGATGGCGAACAGCAGCTTCATTGTCTCGGCGTTCGCACCGCCGTGCAGCGGTCCCTTCAGTGCGCCAATCGCACCCACAATCGCGGAATGCATGTCCGAAAGCGTCGACGCAATCACGCGCGCAGCAAACGTGCTGGCGTTCAACTCGTGGTCGGCCTGCAGAATCAGCGCCACGTCCAGAGCCCGCACCGCGGTCTCCGAGGGGTTCACGCCGTTCAACATGCGCAGGAAGTTCGCCGAGTGCGACAGGTTCTTGTCCGGATCGACAATATGCTTGCCCTTGCGGATGCGGTCGAAGATCGCCACGATCATCGCAAGCTGCGAGGTCAGCCGGTAGCTCTTGCGCACGTTCGCCTCATGCGACGAATCCTTCTCGTCCGGGTCATAGAGCGAGAGCAGGCTGACCGCCGTCCGCAACACCTCCATCGGGGTCGACTCGTGGGGTACGCTGCGCAGGAAGTCGTAGATGCGCCAGTTCAGGGTTCGAGCCGCCGCCAGTTCCTTGCGGAACTCGGTCAGCTGCGCTTCGGTCGGCAACTTGCCAAACCACAGAAGATACGTCGTCTCTTCAAAATCCGAGTGCTCGGCAAGCTCATGGATGTCGATACCGCGATAGGCCAGGACGCCGGCTTCCCCGTCGATCCAGCAGATAGATGACTTCGTGGCGATAATTCCTTCAAGACCCTTAATGGGCAAAACTGCGGATGCCATGGCCGACCCTCGTCGCTAGATTAAAACGTGCTCGTCTTTAAGGTTATAGCGCAGCGGCGAAACGCTTGTCACGAAAATGGCCGATCGGCCCGTCCTGCCGGCCCCACGAGCCATCTATCAGTGCCACGGTGCCGTCCGAGCCCCTCAAACCCGGCATTCCTCCGGTCGTGTCCTCCGGCAGGGCGCGGTGCCTGAGCTATATTCGATGCAAGAGCTTCCTGTATCACAGGGGGCGCACGCGCGTATCCTGTGGAGTGCACCGCGAGATCGAGGGAGGAATGAAGAAACCATGAGCGAAACGGAACCTGTCGTAGCCGAGCGGTCCGCCTCGGGAGCATTTATGGCAATCGTCGTCGCCGCGTTGGTGTTAGGAGTGGGCGCGCTGATCTGGTGCTACACCCTGCAGGGTCACCTGACCGCCGACGATCAGAAGCTCGCCGCTGCCGACAAGAGGAACGCTGAACTCAGCGATCAGCTCGACGCGACCAAGGCCCGGCTCAGCGCCACCACGGAAACCCTCAGCCAGAATGTGGGTGCTACTCAGAAGCAGATTGAAGCGCGTGCCCAGACCATCATGGCCGCTCAGAAGGAACAGACCGCCGAGACCGCCAAGCTGGCTCAGCAGCAGCAGGCCGCCGAGAAGCAAATCGGTGTGGTATCCAACGACGTCGCCAGCGTGAAGACGGATGTCGGCGGCGTTAAGACTGACGTGGCCACCACCCGCAGCGATCTCGAGACTACCAAGTCGCAGCTGCAACGCGTCGTCGGCGACGCCGGCGTGATGAGCGGGCTGATTGCCACCAACCACTCCGAGCTCGAAGTCCTGAAGCACAAGGGCGACCGCAACTATATAGAGTTCACCTTGCAGAAGGGCGCCAAGCCCACCCTGCTCTCCACCATCACCCTCCAGTTGAAGAAGGTGGACGACAAGCATTCGCGCTATACCCTCAACGTCAGCGCCGACGATCGCAACATCGAGAAGAAGGACAAGAACCTCGATGAGCCGGTTCAGTTCTACACCGGCAAGGATCCCGTGCTCTATGAACTCGTGGTGAACAACATCGAGAAGAACAAAGTCTCCGGATATCTCTCCACGCCAAAGACTGCGCAATAGCCAGCATTCATCGTACGATTCACGTACACACGCAGAACGGGGGACGCTTCGAGCGCCCCCCGTTCTGCTTTGCCTTGGGTTGGATTACTTCTTCTTGGCTGTCTTCTTCGCTGCCTTCTTCGCTGCTTTCTTGGTTGCCATTTTGCCTATTCTCCCTATCGATAAGTTATCGATGCCGCAACGGTGAAAGTTGCAGCTAACGAAGGTATAGTTTTGATGAAATTCAGTGTCAAGAAAAATCGATCATTTCGCGCAATTTTTTTTGCGCCCGGAGATACCTCTTCGCGCCCCCCGCGAACGCCTCTTTCACCCCTTGAAGCATCGCTTCGCTTCAACGTTTCTCGAAGGCGTCGACACGCATGCACCTGCCTTGCGCAAAACGTATACTGCGGACTCGATGGGAGGCCGTCGTCATGCAGGATGAATCGCAAATCGTCATCGTCTCCGCAGCACGCACGCCAGTAGGAAAGTTCCAGGGCGCGCTCTCCACTTTCTCCGCAACCGAGCTTGGCGCTATCGCTGTGCGCGAGGCTGTTCTTCGCGCGGGCATCGATCCGGCAAGTGTCGATGAATGCCTCATGGGATGCGTCCTCGCGTCTGGCCTGGGCCAAAACCCCGCTCGGCAGGCGGCTTTGCGTGGTGGTCTCGCGGATACTGTCTCTGCCATGACGCTCAACATGGTGTGCGGCTCCGGACTCAAAGCCGTGGCGCTCGCCGCGCAGTCTGTCGCCACTGGCAACGCAGAGATCGTCGTCGCCGGCGGCATGGAGTCAATGTCGAACGCGCCGTATCTTCTTCCGCACGCACGCAAAGGCTTCCGCATGGGCGACTCCGTTGCCGTCGACTCCATGATTCGCGACGGACTCTGGTGTGCGAGCGAAAACTTTCACATGGGCATGACCGCCGAACTCGTCGCAGAGAAGTACGCCATCTCTCGTGAGCAGCAGGATGCCTACGCGCTGGAATCGCACCGCCGCGCTGCAGCCGCGCAACGGGAAGGCCGCTTTACTGTGGAAATCACGTCCGTAACTCTGCCCACTGCAAAGCAGTCCGCAGCCGCAGCTGTCGTCTCGCACGATGAGAGCGTGCGCGAGGATGCGTCCATCGAAACACTCGCCGCACTCCGCCCCGCATTCAAGCCCGACGGCACCGTCACTGCGGGCAACGCACCCGGCGTGAACGACGCGGCCGCAGCCGTCGTCGTCATGTCGGCTGGGCACGCTCGCACGCTTGGCCTCAAACCGCTCGCAACCATTCGCGCCCAGGCGACCAGCGGCGTCGAGCCCAAATGGGTCATGATGGCGCCCGTCCCCGGAGTGCGCCAGGTGCTTGCTCGCGCCGGTTGGAGCATCGATTCGGTCGACCTCTTCGAACTCAATGAAGCCTTCAGTGTGCAGGCCATCGCCGTCATGCGCGAACTCGGGGTTACACCCGACCGAACCAACGTCAATGGCGGCTCAGTCGCCATCGGTCATCCCATCGGAGCCTCCGGCGCGCGCATCCTCGTTACGCTCATTCACGAGATGATCCGCCGCGACGTCCATCGCGGAGTCGCAGCGCTTTGCCTCGGCGGCGGCAACTCCGTCGCACTTGCCATCGAACGCCAGTAGCCGCTCAGCATCCAGTCCGTATGCCCATCTATGCCTGACAACACCCAGCGTTTCACCGGCCGCGCCACAATCTACGACCGCTATCGCCAGCGGTATCCCACTCATGAAATCCTTAGCCGCCTGCGCGAGTGGTGCGGCCTCACCCCGGACTGGCTCATCGCCGACATCGGTGCAGGAACCGGCATGCTCGCCGAAGTCTTCCTCGAAAACGGCAACCGCGTCATCGCGATTGAGCCGAATCCGGACATGCGCGAGCAGATGCGCCCATCCATTGAGCAGCACCTCCGCAGGCCCGTTCCGCAGCTTGAGATCGTTGACGCATCTGCCGAGGCCACCACGCTGCCGCCGGCGTCTATCGATCTCATCGCAGTTGGCCGCGCGTTTCATTGGTTCGACGAGGAGCGAGCGATCGCTGAATTCCGCCGCATTCTCTCGCCCACCGGCTGGGTTGCAATCGCAGCCGCGGATCGCGATCGCGACTGCACCGACCCCGCCTACCGCGATCAGATTGCCGCGTACGAAGAGTTAATGTCGACCCATGGCATCGACTACGCGCGCGTTGTTCGCTCCGGTTATCGCGGGTACGAGAAGATGAATGCGATGTTTGATGGTCAACTCCACCACGAGCGCCTACCCGGCCATCGTCAACTCGACTGGACCACCTTCAGTGGT
>DASYEU010000122.1:0-25675 GCA_036498865.1 Acidobacteriaceae bacterium
ACCCCCGTATTTGCCTTTTCCGCCCTCCCAAAGAAGGCGCGTCCCCTCGATCGCCACTCCGACCTCAGACCTCGCGCCCCACCCCAAGAAGGCGTCATCTCGACCGGAGCGAAGCGCAGTGGAGAGACCCCCGTATTTGCCTTTTCCGCCCTCCCCAAGAAGGCGTGTCCCCTCGATCGCCACTCCGACCTCAGACCTCGGCCCCCACCCCAAGAAGGCGTCATCTCGACCGGAGCGAAGCGCAGTGGAGAGACCCCCGCATTTCGCCTTACGCCGCGCCGCCGCTACGCCGCTACGCCTCGCGGCCCCACACCCCGAATTGTGTCAATAGCTCGTCTCCAGAAAATATTTATTTTCTCCAACCCCATCAACCACTTACGCCAAAAAGAAAAGTGGCAGAGGAGTTATGGTCCAAGCTGTATAATGGATATATAGATCGAAAAAGAAAAGGTCCCACCGAAAGCCGGTGGGGCCTTTTCCATTCTCAGCCTGGAGAGGAGTTACAAAATCATCCATAACCCCAGCAAAATCTATATTTTACCGGCAACTAACAGAAACGAGGGATTTTATCCCCGCCACTGATTCCAGGGATTTTACCGGCAAAAACACAAGAATTTGCCCCAGGTCCGGACCGTCAGAACGTCAGGTTTTCAGCAATCCGCTTAAGCGCGCACCGAGATACCCGCAAACGTGATGACAACGCGGCCGCGGATGGGAACGCCAAATGCGCTGGCCGGCTGAAACACGCTGCCCAGCAACTGGTCGGCAACCCGGGTGCGAACGGAGTCATCTTCCGGTCCCGACACGATCGTGAAATCGTACACGCGGCCCAATGCGTCCACAGACGCTTCCACCACAATCGGGCTGCCGTGCGAAGTCACAATATCACTCGGAGTCACCGTGGAGTAGAGATAGTGCGGAGCAGTGAGAGCGCCCAGCGGTTCGTCGTTGGCCAGCACCGGCTGCGGCGCGGCAACCACGCCCAGCAACAGCGACATGCCGCCCAGTACCACCGTGCCGGCGAACCCAGCCGAAACCTGCACCAGCATTGGCCGAACCGAGTTGTCCCACGCCAGGCTGATGCGGTCGCGCACGCGCGACTCGCGCCGGGCATGCTCGTGAGAGATCGCCAGCCGCAGCTTGAGCCCAAGATCCGCCGGAGCTTTCGCAGGGCCCAGCGTGGAGAGAGCGTCCTGCGTCAACCGCCACGCAGCCAGTTCGGCCGCGCAGGTTTCGCAACCCGCGGCACCGTCGAACCCTTCGATATGCTGCGAAATTTCCTGCATCTCGTGCCCATTAACGGCGCCATCGAGATACGAAGAGAAGCAAGCTTGGATCTCTGCGCATTGCTTTCGATTCATCGCGACACCTCCGTCGCCAGCGCACGCGTTCCATGCGGGCATGGCGACCCGTTCTTATCAGCTACCAGCAGGCTGCGTAACGCCGCCCGCCCGCGAGTCAGCCTGGACTTCACCGTTCCCAGGTTCACCTGCAGAATCTCCGCGATCTCTTCGTACGCAAACCCTTCGATCTCGCGCAGCACAACCACGGTGCGGAAGACCTCCGGAACCTGGCGCAGGGCTGCCTCGACTCTCTCGCGCACCTCATCCTGCGCGGCATGGTCAAAAGGCGAGCAGCCTCCGTCCGCAAGACTCGCACCGAGCGATTGTGCCTCACCGTCCGAATCGGCGTCGCAACGCGAGCAGCACGGTCCATCCATCGCAACCTCCTGCCGCTTGTGCCGCGACCACCAGCGCCGCTGGTTGGAAGCCTCGTGCAGGGCAATGCGATACATCCACGTGCGCAGGCTTGCCTCGCCGTGGAAGCTGCGAATGTTGCGGAAAACTTTGATGAAGACTTCCTGCGTAATGTCGGAGGCGTCCGCGGGGTCCTGCAGGCTGCGCACAATCAGGGAGTACAGCGGCTGGTGGTAGCGCGCAATCAGCTCGGCGAAAGCCCGCTCATTGCCGGCCTGGAGCTCGGCGACAAGTGCGGCCTCTTCATTCGGAAGATCGACAACACCCGCCAGATTGCCCATTACACTGCCCGCCTGCATACCGGGTGTCCTTAACGTTACGACTTCGGTTCCAGTGTTGCAAACTTTTTCATCCAGCGAGCCTGAATGTTGAAGGAACTGCGCCGCCGGCGGCCGAGTGCTCGCTCACTCTACAGATATAGACACCGAGGGGCCATATAGGTTCCCGGTTGTGAGGAAAAATGTTCACGAATCACAAACTTCGCTCCCCGGACAGCTCGCCGCAGTTCGGTCCGCGTTTGACTAAGCGGCCCACAACACTGACAATAGAAACAGTCCTTCCCCAAGAGTGGGCCTGTGGCGCAGCTGGGAGCGCGCTTCCATGGCATGGAAGAGGTCACCGGTTCGATCCCGGTCAGGTCCACCAAATTTCTTCAACAACTTAGCGGTCTCAATCGGCAACCTTCAAGGTTTGCTCAACAGGCACTGAAGTTACCAAGCTCCCCGTCAAGGACGCTTCCGCTGTGCGGAGATCTATGGCGTATGGACGCGATGCGTGCGCGGTGTTGCGGTTGAGAGGCTTGGAATCGAGCGGCATCCTCCCGATGTCCGACCGGTTCACATCATTAGCTGCGGAAGCAAAGTAGGTAGCGGCCAGTTGAGGGCCCGGGGTTTGTACTTCTTGCGGCGCTTCGCAAAATACTGGCACAGGACGGCGATTTTGCCGACCGTTCGGCCGGTCGGCGTTGACGGTGGACTGTGTCTCTGGTAAACGAATATTAGGGGATTCTCCTGCTTTTGACATCCCCTTCACGTTCTGACAACCGAATAGCCTCATCTTGTCCGTCCCTTCTTCCGACTGATATTGCACCCGCGTCTCTGGAGCCCATGATGATCCAGCACCTGCCTATTCAGGATGACCGACCGTATGCTTCCGCACCCTGGAAGATGGAGAGACTTGGCTCGTGGAAAGAGGTCGCTTCGTTCTTTCAACGCGAAGTAAGGACTGTGCAGCTGTGGGAAAAGCACGAAGGCCTGCCTGTGCGACGCCACCAACACCGCAAGCTGGGCAGCGTGTATGCGTATCGCGAAGAGCTGGAGCGCTGGTGGATTGCGCGTTCCGCGCTGAGGGCGCAATCACCCGCCGCTGGAGACAAGCCTGCGACGAAGGAGAGTGGGCCGGCGGCGAGGACGGAGCTGTCGCTTGCGGGAAAGCCGCATGTGCTGGTGCTGCCGTTTGAGACGGCTCACTCGAGTTCGGAGCCGAGTTCAATGCGCCAGGCTGTAGACCGCTTCGCGACGAACCTGCAGGACGACCTGATGATCGAGCTGAGCCGGCTGAAGCTGTACCCGACGAGTTTGCCGGCGAAGGCCATGCCGCGCATTGGCGCGTCCACGTTGTCGTTTATGAAGACGCTGGCGACCGAGTTTGCGGCCGAGATGTTGCTGACGGGTACGATTCGGCTGGCGGGTAACCAGGTTCGCGTGTCTGTGCAGTTGATTCGGGCGGGAGACCTGCGATGTCTCTGGTCGGATCGGTTTGAGGTGGCGGCAGCGAATCTGGCAGGGAGTCAGGAGGCGCTTGCGAGCCGCATGGGAGAGATCCTGCTGGAATATGCGGGACAGGTTGCTCCTGCGGACAAGCAGCCAGCAGCGGGGCAGCAAGGGCTTGCCCACTGTGCGTGCGTGATGGGCTTTCATTTCTGGAACCAGCGGAGCCGGGCTGCGATTCAGAAGGCACTTGGATACTTTCAGGATGCGGTCGACCTGGATCCGCAGTGCGCAGAGGCGTATGCGGGCCTGGCGAATGCGTACGTCTCCATTTCCTACAATCACCTGATCCCAGCGCGTGAGGCCGCGGCGCGCGCGGGAGAAGCGGTGCGGGCTGCACTGAAGCTCGACCCGGAATCGATCTCGGTTCGCAACGCCTGGATCAACGTGCTGACGAATTGTGAATGGGACTGGGTGACGGCGGAGCGAGAGTGCCGAGAGTTACTGGACTCGGGCCGGATGGACGGACGCACGATCCAGTTGTACGCGTGCCTGATGAATGCGCAGGGACGGCACGAGGACGCGATTGGTATGGCGCTGCACGCGCATCGGCTGGAACCGGATTCGACGGTGGCGAACACGCAGGTGTCGCTGGCATACATGTACGGCGGCGATTGCGACAGCGCGATGCCGTTCATCCGGCGCGCCCTGGAACTGACTCCGCAATACATTATGGGGCAGGCGTTGCTGGGGAGAATCGAAGCCGGCCGCGGCAACTGGGACGATGCGACGAGCGCGTTCAGCCGCACCCTGGAGCTGTCGAACCAATCTCCGTTTGCGAAGGCGTTGATGGCCTATGCACGGGCTGGTAGCGGCGATGTAGCAAGTGCGAGAGCGATTCTGCGCGATCTGGACCAGGAGGCAAGCGACCAATGCTTCCCGGCCTACGACGTCTCCGCCGCGCAGTCGATCCTGAATCAGGACGACGAAGCGCTGGAGAATATCTCGCGCGCTTGCGACACACGGGACATGAAAGCGATCTTCGTGCATCACGATCCGCGGTTTGCGCGCTTGCGCAACTCACCCGGCTTCCAACAGATCGCGTCTGCGATGCCGTTCAGCTAGGTCTTGCGATGGATGGGCGGAACGGGCATATCCGGGCTGAGCGTTGGCCGTTTGGTGTGCCACGAGGTCGCTTTCTGGTAGGCATTGGCGAGCGCGAGCACCTTGCCCTCGGAGAAGCGAGGGCCGGCGATCATGAGGCCGATGGGGAGCCCTTCCTTGGAGAACCCGCATGGGATAGAGATCGCGGGGATGCCAAAGATATTGAAGGGCGTGCAGTTGGAGATGACCTCGGGCTCGCGCGGCTTAACTTCTTCTTCGCGCTCGAGCGAGTCGTCGATAGTGCGCGGCACGATGCGCATGGTGGGCAGCGCGACGAGATCGAAGTTGGTGAAGGCGTCGTCGATACTCTTGCGTGTGAGGATGAGCTGCCAGTTCGAGGTGACGTAGTCGACGACTTTTTCCGAGCAGGATTCGGCCGATACGTCGTTGAGCGCCTTCTCGGCGGACTGGAAGCTCTGGCGCACGCCGAGGGAGTAACGCATGGCGTTCCGCTTCATCAGATCGATGTGGTAGGCCTCGCGTTCGCCGCCGAGCGCGAGCGTGTTGAAGCCAGCGGTGCCGGGAAGATGGCAGTCGGAGGTGCTCTTGACCAGCTTTGAGAGAACTGCGATTGCATCTTCGACACCCTTCGCGGTCGCGTCATCGAGCATGTCGAAGTAGGGCGCGCGAGGAATACCGAGGCGTATGCCGGAGACGGGCTGCTGCATGGAGGCGACGTAATCTTCTTTGGAGTGGTCGACACTGGCTACGTCGCGCTTGTCGTAACCGGTCATGTGATTGAGCATCATGGCGGCGTCTTCGACGGTCTTGGTCATGGGGCCACAGTGGTCGAGCGAGTAGGTGAGCGGGATGATGCCGCGAATGGAGACTAGTCCATAGGTG
Source organism: Acidobacteriaceae bacterium (assembly GCA_036498865.1). Classification (GTDB taxonomy): domain Bacteria; phylum Acidobacteriota; class Terriglobia; order Terriglobales; family Acidobacteriaceae; genus Edaphobacter. The sequence goes on from DASYEU010000122.1 coordinate 5,474, forward strand.
GGCTTGAGGCCGACGATGCTGCAGTAGGAGGCGGGCATCCGCACGGAGCCGCCAGTGTCGGTGCCGAGAGCGGCGAAGGTCATGTCGGAGCTGACGGCGGCGGCTGAACCGCCGGACGAACCTGCGGGAATGTGGTCGAGCGCCCACGGATTGCGGACCGGGCCGAAGTAGGTTGAAGCTGAGGAGCCTCCGGCGGCGAACTCGTGCATGTTGGCTTTGCCGAGGATAACCGCACCGGCTTCCTTGAGGCGGCGGACGACTTCGGCGTCTTCATCGGGAATGCGGTCGTCGAAAACTTCGCTGGCGGCGGTGGTGCGTGTGCCTCCGGTGTCGATGTTGTCCTTGAGCGTGATGGGGATGCCGTGCAGGGGGCTTCGGAATTTGCCAGCCTTGGCCTCGGCGTCCAGCATGGCAGCCTGTGCGAGAGCTTCCCGATGCATGACAGTGATGAAGGCGTTGATTTTTGGGTTGTAGATCTGGATGCGATCGAGGAGGGCCTGTGTCAGCTCAGTCGAGGTGACTTCGCGAGCATGGATGCGGCGCGACGCTTCGGCCAGAGTCAGCTCGGCGAGTCCGGATGGGGCGGGGTCAGCGGCGAGAACGGAGTTAGCGCCCGATACTGCCTGGAAGGCCGCGGCTGCGGCGGTGATTGCGACGAATTCGCGCCGGTTGATCGAGGTCATATGTAACTCTCCTTGAGCTATTTATGGCGGACCGCACGCGGTGCCGCAAGCGAAATTGAGCGAAACCTCAGGGGGCGATTGGTAGAATCATGTATGGGGATCAAGCGAGCAGCAGCATACGCGGCAATCTATGTGCTGTGGGGCGGGTCGTACCTCGCGATACGGCTGGTAGTCGCGGCGATTCCTCCCTTTCTCGCTGCCGGAATTCGCTATTCGCTGGGAGGCTTGATCCTGCTGGCTCTGAGCGCAGGACTGAGGCGCGAACCGCTGCCGCGATGGAAGCCTGCGATGTATGCGATGCTGGCCGGAACTGCGCTGCTGACACTGAGCTACGGAGTTGTGTACTGGGCGGAGACGCGCCTGGATTCATGGATTGTTGCAGTGCTCGTATCTACGATTCTCCTGTGGACCTACGTGGGCGAGTGGATGGTGTACCGAGTACGCAAGCTGTCCACGATGACACTGTTGCCAGTTCTTGCAGGACTGGCAGGTATGCCGTTGCTGCTGAGGGCGACGCTGCGACATGGACATGGGGGGTCGCTATCGGCGGCGATTGCGGTGATCGCGGGATCGGGTCTATGGGCCGCGATGACGTTACTGCTGAAGAAGGTTGAACTGCCGCGCTCGGCAGTGCAGACGGCGGCGCTGCAGTTGTGCTCAGCCGGGGCAACGCTGTTTTGCGTTGCCTATTTCTCGGGGGAATTCGCGGCTCTGCCGGCGATCCACTTGATGCTGGCAGAAAAGCCGTTATGGGGAATGGTGTACCTGGTGCTTGCGTCCTCGGTCGTCGGCTTTACGGCGTTTAATTGGCTGCTTGCCCATGAGTCCGCTTCATTGGTGGCGACTGCGTCGTACGTGAATCCCGTGGTTGCGATGTTCCTCGGGATTTTCGCAGTGCATGAGGTGTGGTCGCCGGCACAGTTGCTGGGCGCTGCGGTGATTCTGAGCAGCGTCGTGGTGATCTGGTGCCTGCAACGGAGGGTCGAGCCGGAAAGCGATGTTGAACACGAGGAATGCGTTCGCGTGGAACGCGCGGCAGCTTGATGGGGCCTCAAAAAAAAATGAGGGACGGCAGTCTGGTACTACCGCCCCTCTGGAGGAAGTTAAGATCGGTGCGCCTTAGTTGGCCTTGGCTTCCGTGGCGGGCTTGCCCTCGATGATGGGCGGGACCGGGCTGTCGGCGGTTAGAGGCGGCTTCATGGTGTGCCATGACGTCGCTTGCTGATAGGCATAGGCGAGGGCGAGCACTTTGCCTTCGCTGAAGTGCGGACCGGCGATCATGAGGCCAATGGGGAGGCCGCTCTTGGTAAAGCCGCACGGGAGCGAGATGGCTGGGATTCCGTAGGAGTCGAAGGGTGCAGTGTTGGCGCAACCTCCGCTGGATTCGAAGAAATCATAAACCTTGGTGGCGGGCCTTGCGCCTCCGGCTCCTCCGCCTCCTGACGCTGCGTTTGTCATCTCCTTGGCCAGAGAGTCGTTGATCTTGGGAGGGGACTCGCGGGTAGTGGGGACGACGACGAGATCGAAGTCTTTGAACGATGCGTCGATCATGCGGCGCGTGGTCTCGAGTTTTTGATGCGCGCGTGCGGCGTCTGCGGCGGTAATGGGCTTGGTGCCTGCGGGTGGATTCTCCATGCGTTCGAACCGAGTGCGGGTGGGAGGCATGTAGTTGAGGCCATACTTCTCGATGAGGTCGTGGTGATAGAACTCAGCATCGCCGGTGCCGCCGCCGGGGGTTCCGTCCCACAGCGGAGCCTTGGAGGTCACGCCTGCGGTGAGCTTCGAGAGAACTTCGAGAGCCGCATTGACGGCAGCCTCAATCTCCGGCTCGATGTGGTCGTAAAACGACTGCGGCGTGCCAAGGCGGAATCCGCTGACTGGCTGCTTCATCGCTTTGACGTAGTCCTCGGGCGTGCTGGGCACGCTGAAGATGTCGAGCTGGTCGTAGCCAGTCATCTGGCCGAGCATCAGCGCGCAATCTTCCACCGTTCGTGCCATGGGACCGCAGTGGTCGAGGCTGGCAGTGCACGGAATGATGCCGCGGATGGAGACGAGGCCGACGGTGGGCATGAGACCGACCGTGCCGCACCAGGCCGAGGGCACACGGATGCTGCCTCCGGTGTCTGTACCGAGCGCGCCAAAGGCGAGGTTCGCGGAGAGGGCTGCGGCGGAACCGGCCGACGATCCGCCGGTTACATTGCCCAGCGACCACGGGTTGCGGGTGGGACCAAAGTAGGAGACGTCGCCGGTGCAGCCGAGAGCGAACTCATGCAGGTTGAGCTTGCCGATGATCACTGCGCCCGCTGCCTTGAGGCGGCGCACGATATCTGCGTCCTCTGTGGGAACTCGATCCTTGAACATCGGGCTGGCGGCGGTGGTGCGCGTACCGGCGGTGTCGATGTTGTCCTTGAGGCCGATAGGGATTCCGTGGAGTGGGCCGCGGAACTTGCCGGCCTTCTGTTCAGCGTCGAGCTGCGCTGCTTGCGCGAGCGCCTCTTTGCCCATGACCGTGATGTAGCAATTGACCTTGGGGTTGTAGACGTTGATGCGATCCAGCAGAGCTTGCACAAGTTGCGTCGACGTTACGGTGTGGTTGTGGATCATTGTGGACACTTCAGTGAGCGAGAGCCCAATCAGTTTCTCGCCTCCCGCGGCACCGTCAGTGCCCGCTGCGAACGCGAACGTCGGCCAACGATCCAGAACTGCTGCTGCCGTTAATGCGCTGCCGCCTAGCATCGCGAATCTGCGCCGAGTTAGATTCCTCATCGATTTCTCTCTCCCTGTGGTTCGTTCGGTTTGGCAAGTCATCCGAAGTGAAAGTGGTTTGAAGATGTGGCTACAGGTGCGTGATCAGCGACGGCACGGGCGTCTCCGGAGTGATCGGCGGGCGCATGGTGTGCCACTGGGTGGCCGTCTCGTAGGCGTGCGCGAGAGCGAAGACTTTGGACTCGGAGAAGTGTGGGCCGCAGATCATCAAGCCAATGGGAAGGCCCTTCTTGTCGAAGCCGCAGGGGACCGTGATGGATGGGATCCCGTAGGCGTTGTAGGCCCCAACGTTCGAGCCTGCGCCTCCGGCTGGAGCGCCGGACGGAGTAGTGCCCGCAACGGTCTCGAGGTTGCGGCGGATCATATCGTCCAACAGCGGCGCGGTATTTTTCTGGGTGGGCAGCAGAACAAGATCGAAGTCGGTGAATGCGTCGTCGACGGTGCGGCGAAGTGTCTCGAGCTCCCAACGCAGCCGGATATAGTCTTCCGCACGCGGGTGACCATCTGCTTCGGCTTGTATCCTCTTGCGATCCGTGGGCTGGTAACGCGTCGACTGCAGCTTGAAGAACTGCTCGTGATACGCGAAGGTCTCGCCCATATTGGCGAAGTTCTGATACGCCTCGTCGTTGGTGGGTGGCAAGCTGACTTCCTTGACGCCGCGAGTCTTCTTTGCGAGCAGGTCGATTGCTTCGCGTACCGCCTTCTCCACCTCGGGGTTGGTGCTGTCGAAGGCGCCGATGGGAATGCCCAGGCGAAGGCCGTCGATGGGCCGCCTCATTCCAGCAACGTAGTCCTCGACTGGATGCTGGACGCTGGTGATATCGAGCTTGTCGTACCCGGCTAGGACGTTGAGCATGATGGCAGCGTCTTCGACTGTTCGGGTGATCGGGCCGCAGTGATCGAGCGAAACGCAGAGCGGCGCGATGCCACGGATGGGCACGAGGCCATAGGTGGGCTTGATGCCGACGACTCCGCAGAACGAGCCGGGATTGCGGATGGAGCCGGCCGTGTCGGTGCCGAGGGAGCCGAAGCAGAGGTCGGCAGACATGGCGGCACCGGAGCCGGAGGACGAGCCGCCGGTGTTGTGATCGAGCGCCCACGGGTTGCGGGCCGGTCCGAAGAACGAGACGTCGCCAGCGCCCATCGCAAACTCGTGCAAATTGGTTTTGCCGATGATCACGGCACCCGCAGCCTTCAGCCGTGCGGTCACGGGAGCATCTTCCGCAGGGACACGATCCTCGAAGACGCCGCTACCTGCGGTGGTACGCGTGCCTGCGGTGTCGATGTTGTCCTTGAGCGCGATGGGGATTCCGTGGAGAGGTCCGCGAAGTTTTCCGGCCTTCTGTTCGGCGTCCAGCGTCTTCGCCTGGACCAGCGCGTTTTCGCGCATTACGGTGATGAAGCAATCGAGCTTCGGGTTATAGATCTCGATCCGTGCGAGGCAGGCCTCAGTGAGCTGCATGGAGGTGACGGCTCCGGAGCGGAGTTTTGCGCCGGCCTCGGCGAGCGAGAGGGAGGTGAGCGCAGAGGCGGAGGATTCCGATGTGGTAGCGAAGGCTTCGGGACGAAACGCTTGAAGCGCGGTGAGGGCCGCGACTCCGACTCCGAACTCCCGGCGTGAGATTTTCATGGCCGACGGTCTCCCGAAAACATTGCTCGATTGAAAAGGTCTGGGGTTGCAACCAACTGGCGTCAGTGTTGCGCGCAGAGGCGTGGTTGCGTCGATGTTTTGTGCGGGTAACTCATTCAATGTCGAGCAAGGCATCGCGAGGCGCAAGCGAAATTGAGCGAAATGATTTTGAAGGCCGATTAAGAAATAACCGTCACTTTCCGGGCATAAAGATCAGCTTAAGAATTCGCCTCTAACTCTCTGGTTCTTCGTCGCCACTGTGATTCGACGACGTGTTTTCGCACCTTTTCGCTTGTGTGCAATTTGAAACCGTTTACTAATCGACTAACGCAAACTACCTCGAATCGCTTTCAGGCTGGCAAGAGACGAAGTACCTCTCCACTTCGATCCACGCTGCGCACCTCACTCTTTCGAAGCGGATGAAGGCCTGGATTAACCGAACACCTCTCGTTCCGAGCTGACCACGTAGCGACAACTGCCTGCACAAGACATTTCTCCCAGGGATGGTGCCACATGATTTCAATGCGACGCGTTTTTTCCGCCCTTCTAGTAACCCTTGCTCTTCTGAGTGCCTGCTGCGCATATGCGCAACAGGCAACCAGTTCTGTGCGCGGCACAGTGCTGGACGTGCAAGGCGCCGCGGTCGCGGAAGCGACTGTCGAACTGATCGACACAGGGACCGGAGTGCATAAGGTCACGAAGAGTGACAGCAAGGGCGAGTATGAATTTGCGCAGGTCGCTCCTGGCAGCTACAGCATTCAAGTCACTTTCACCGGCTTCGGCAAGCAGGAAAAGCTGGTGAAGCTATTGGTTGCTCAACCCGCGACGGTCAACTTCGCGTTGAACATCTCGGATAGCAACACGACCGTCACCGTAACGTCGACAGACGCGGCGCTGAACACGACGGACGCGACCATTGGCAATGCGGTCGATAACGAAACCGTGCAGGCGTTGCCGATGGAAGGCCGCAACGTTCCCGACCTGTTGAGTCTGCAACCGGGCGTTCTCTATCTCGGACGAAATTCGAACGTTGCCTTTCAGGATGAAGACAGCCGCAGCGGCGTGGTGTCCGGAGCTCGCTCCGACCAGGGCAATGTGACGCTGGACGGACTGGATAATAACGACCAGGTGACGGGGCTGGCGTTCAACGGTGTGCTGCGCTCCACGCTGGATTCGGTGGACGAATTCCGTGTTACGACGACCGGCAACAATGCTGAGTCCGGCCGCACGTCCGGCGCGCAGGTGAATATCGCGACCAAGTCAGGAACGAATCAGTTTCACGCGAGTGCCTACGAGTACAACCGCAACACAAACATGTCCGCGAACGATTGGTTCAACAAGCAGTCGCAGTTCAAGCAGGGATTGCCGAATCGTACGGGCAAGCTGATCCGCAATACCTTCGGCGTCGCAGCGGGTGGGCCGATCAAGAAAGACAAGATGTTCTTTTTTGGGAACTACGAGAGCCAGCGAACGGCGGAGAACCTGCAGGTGACCAACACTGTGCCTACTGCAGCGTATCGGTCCGGGATTCTGCAATACACGACCGGCACGGCTCCGGCTCCAGGGAATAACGTGGTGGGCCAGGTGAGCACTGGAACGTATCTAGCGCAGCTGACGGCCGCGCAATTTGCGGTGCTGGATCCGAACTGTTCGAGCAGTTGTCCGTGGGGACATGGCGAAGATCCCAACGTGCTTGCGCTGGCGAAGGAGTTCCCCTTGCCCAACGCGACGGGTGGCGATGGCTACAACACCTCGGGGTTCACGTGGTCGGCACCGAATCCGGTGAATCTGAATACGGGGCTGGTGAAGTTCGACTATGCGTTGAACGACAAGCACCGCCTGTTCCTGCGCGGCAATCTTCAGGATGACAAGCGGTTGCAACCGCCGGCCTATCCGACCTCCGGACCTCCGGGAGAATTTGCGACGGTGCCGGAGCTTCCATCCGACACGCATAGCGACAGCACCAAAGGATTCGCGGGCGGCGAGACGTGGGTCATCACGTCCAGCCTGATCAACAATGCGCGCTTTGGATATACGCACCAGAGCTACTCCGACCAGGGCCCGGCCAAGGCCGCGTACACAACTCCGACTGTTGTCGGCCTTCCTTTCTCGACGGCCCGCACGCAGATCATCTCGGTGCCGGTGTACAACCTGGTGGACGATATCACGTGGACGCACAAGTCGCACAACTTCCAGTTCGGCATCAACTACCGCATCATCAAGGACGGCATTTCAACCGACAACGCGTCCTACAGTTCGGCGACCGCGAGTTCCGGAGAGACCTTCGATGCAATCTCCAACACCGGGCAAACGCTGGACCCTGCGTCCCCTGAAGGCAAGGCCGCGGGATATGCTCCGGTGCTTTCGTCGTTCGGCTCGTCGTACAGCAGCCTGGCCATGGGCACGGCGGGAGTGGTTGCATCGGAGTCGATCGCCTACCAGTACCACTACAACGGGAACGGGACCTCGACGCTGTTGCCCAACGGAGCGCTGGTGCAACGACACTTCAAGGCGAATGAGTTGGAGTGGTACTTTCAGGATCAGTGGCGGGTGACTCCGAAACTGACAGTCACCTACGGCATCCGCCATACGATTTTGCAGACGCCCTACGAGATGAACGGCCAACAGGTACAGCCAAGCGTCAGCCTGCACGACTTCTTCAACACGCGAGTGTATGAAGCGTCCAAGGGTGTTGTGAACCAGCCGAACTTTACGTTTGCTCCGTCGGGGAAGGTCAATGGCGGAAAACCCTTCTTTCCGATGAGCTGGAAAAACTTCTCGCCGCGACTTGGGCTAGCGTATGCGCTGGACGCGAAGACGTCGATCCGCACCGGATTTGGGCTGTACTTCGATCACTTCGGCGAAGGTGTGGTGCGTAACTTCTCTGAGCTGGGTTCGTATGGTCTGGGCGGCAAAGAGTCCACGCCGGCTGGCTTCTTCAGTCCGGATACGGCTCCGCGCTTTACCAGCATCACCGCCCTACCCGTGTACTCGGCTGCGATTCTTCCGCCGAGCCTGCTACCTCCACCGCCGACGACGCTGAACTATCCGTATGCGCCACCGTCGTCCGGACAAGCGTTCGCGTGGGCCCTGGACGATCAGTTGAAGACGCCATACTCCTTCAGCATGAATCTGGACGTGCAGCGCGAGTTGCCGAAGGGGTTTGTGATGGAGACGGCTTACGTTGGCCGGCTGGGCCGGCACCTGCTGGTGCAGCGCGATCTGGGTATGCCACTCGACCTGGTGGATCCTGCGACAGGAATGGATTACTTCACGGCGGCATCGCTGCTGGAGGTCCAGGCCTACTCGAAGACACCGACTGCGAACGTTGCAAAGATTCCCTACTGGGAGGATCTGTTCCCGGATGCCGCTGGCGCCGGTGGCTCGCCGCAGGCTTCAATTCCCTGCCCAAAAACTGTTTGCCAGGCAGGAAATTCAGCTACGCAGAATATCTACAACCAGTACGCTGCGCAGCCCTTGAACGCGACGGACGATCTGAACTTGATGGATACGCTGTGCTCCCCGGGGTGCGGTGGGCAGCTCTACCGTTACTACAACGGAGCGTTCAGCTCGCTCTACGCGGATAGCACCCTCGGCACCAGCAGCTATCATTCCGCGCAACTTATTCTTCGCCACCCGATGAGCCATGGGCTGCAGGAAGACTTCAGCTACACCTTCTCACGCGCCATTGATATCGGCTCTGACACGGAACGCACGTGCACCAGTTGCGGCAGTGTCGGGACAACAGCGCAATCGTCCACCGGTGTTCTGATCAACTCCTTCAATCCGCGATTGAATCGAAGTGTGGCGGATTTCGACACCACACACATCATCACGTCGGATGTAGTGTACAAGTTGCCGTTCGGGAGAGGGGCACCGTTCCTGAACAGTTCCAATCGATTTGTGGACGCGGTGCTGGGCGGTTGGCAGCTGAATGGACTGGGGCGCTGGACCAGCGGCCTTCCGTTTGGCTTGCAAATCTCTGGCGGCTGGATGACGGCGTGGCCCAAACAAAGCATGACCATTGAGACGAAGCCGCTGGGAGCACTGGCGCCGCATAAGAGCAGAGTTGGCGGCGTGCCCAACGTGTTTCCGAATCCGACTGCGCTGGTCGCCGGAATTAGCGGCCTCTCCAGCAATCCTAGTCCGCTCCGGTACCCGCTTCCGGGCGAGGTGGGAGAGCGCAACAAGTACCGAGGCGATGGCTACTTCGACGTCGACAGCGGCTTGATGAAGACCTGGAAGGTGACGGAGAAGCAGTCGGTGAAGTTCGACTGGGAGGTCTTCAATGTGACCAACTCGGTGCGTTTCGACACTAATCCGGTGACGTCGTTGAAGAACTCCGTTGGCAGCGGCAACCTGGGCGCCTATACCGCGACACTCAGCGTTCCGCGGGTGCAACAGCTCTCGCTGCGGTACGAATTCTAAGCCAGGTCGGACCACACTAACCGAACGCCAACCTCTGTGGTTGGCGTTCGCTATTTAAGGTGGGAGCTGGCAGATGAGGATGCATTTGATCCGGTAGCTCTGCTCCTTACAGTCCTTCAGAACTTTCTGGAGTGTTCACTCGCCCAACGCTCTACGACCACTTTCTTGTCGGTGTAAAACTCGACGCCATCGCGTCCTTGCGCGTGGAGGTCTCCGAAGAAACTGCCCTTCCACCCGGTAAACGGGAAATAGGCCATGGGAGCTGCGACTCCAATGTTAATGCCTATATTTCCAGCGGGAGCTTCGTGGCGAAACCGCCGCGCCGCCGCACCGCTCGAGGTGAAAAGGGAGGCCTGATTTCCGTAGCTGCTCCGCTCGAGAATCGCCAGGGCTTCTTCCATATCGCGCGCATGGACCAGGCTTAGTACCGGTCCAAAGATCTCGGTATCGGTGAGTTCGCTATCCGTCGGAACGCCATCGAGGATTGTGGGCTTTACGAAGTTGCCTGAGGCATAATCCTTGCCTTGAGGATTGCGGCCATCCAGCAGTACCTTCGCTCCTTGCTTCTCGCCAATTTCGATCAAGGACTCGATCCGCGATCGGCTTTGCTGGGTGATGACGGGCCCCATCTGGACGCCTTCCTCCAAACCGCTGCCGACTTTCAAGGAAGCTGCCGCTTCAGCAATCGAGTCGCGGAAGGTCTGCTGCGCCTCGCCGATCGTCACGGCAACGGACACCGCAAGGCACCGCTGGCCTGCGCAACCAAATGCACTGTCGGCAATGATTTGCGTTGCCATCTTCATGTCCGCGTCGGGCAGCACAATGACATGGTTCTTCGCCCCGCCCTGGCACTGGGCTCTCTTGCCATTGGCTGCTGCACGAGCGTAGACGTACTTGGCGATAGCGGTTGACCCCACAAAACTAATGGCGCGAACCTTGGGATGGTCCAGCAGGGCATCCACTGCTGTCTTGCCGCCATTCACCAGGTTGATGACGCCCTTGGGGAAGCCGGTTTGGTCAATCAACTCCAGCGCGCGAGACATCGTGAGCGGAACGCGTTCAGAGGGCTTGAGCACCAGGCAATTCCCTGTGGCGACGGCGTACGGCAGAAACCAGAATGGAATCATTCCGGGAAAGTTGAATGGCGTGATTGCGGCAACAACGCCAAGCGGCTGCCTGATCATGGTCTCGTCAATACCGCGAGCCACATCCTCCAGGTTGTAGCCCTGCATCAACATAGGTATGCCGCAGGCCACCTCAACATTCTCGATGGCACGGCGTAACTCAGCTTTCCCCTCAGCGAACGTCTTCCCATTCTCCAGTGAAATCAATCGGCCCAGTTCGTCGACGTGCTGCTCGAGCAGCATCTTTAACCGGAACAGAGGCTGAATCCGATCCTCTGGGGGGGTACGTCGCCAGCCTGGAAACGCCATCGCCGCGGCTTCGACGGCCTGATTCACCTCTGTGGCCTGTGAAGAGGCGCTGCGTGCAATCACATCGTTCGTCGCTGGATTGATCACGTCAACCCACTCGTTTGTTGTCATCCATTGGCCGTTGATGTAGTTGCCCGCAGTGATGAGAGACGCTGAAGTAAGCATGGTTTGGCCCCTTATTTTCGCAAGATTGGACAGCCCGCCCACGACCCCCAAATTTAGGGACCAACCGGAATGGGCTGCAGATAAAGGTTCAGGTAGCGATCGAGATTCAGAGCAGCGTCACAATCAGCCGCACCGCAATTACGCCCTTCTATTTGTCGCCGATGGCTTCCTGTGTCGGGCCGCGCGCTGGATCATGCACCGTCCGGTGTGAGAGGTACACCCATTTCCCGTCGCGCTTCTCGAAGACCCGCTCGTACCAGCAGGAGAACCACGCAATGTTCGGATCGAAGCCCTTGATGCTCGCGACGTATCGGCCGAACGTGACGGCGACGTTCCCGTGCATCTCGATCTTCTGTGCCGCCGGATCCGTGATGAAGGCGTTGTACTGCTTGCTCTTCACGCGCTGCAGGAACGATTGCTTGTTGTCGACCAGAGTGGGGATTCCGCCGCGAGTCCAGATGTTGCCGTGCGTCATCTGGAAGTCGTCGGAGGTTACGCCGGACCAGAAGTCCGCATCGCCTGCGGGAACGGCATCACCAATCTTCCGTTCCAACGCCAGCACAGCTTTTGCCTCAGGCGAGCTATCGGTCGGCGAATCGATCATGCCGCCGCCGCTAGCACCATTGAAGTCGGGGTTGCCGCCGCCGGTATACACGACGCTGCTTGTCGAAGCCCCCGCAGCCGGAGTTGCTGCGCCACCCGGTGTGCGTCCTGCAGCACGCGATCCCGCTCCAGCGGCGGCCCCACCTGCTGCACCGGCTCCGCGCCGTCCCCCACCTGGGAGTTCCAACCCCATTCCGGTGCCATTGCCTTCATACTGCAACGTCGCTCCTTGCAGGAAGCCGTTGCCTTGGATGTTGAGCGTAACGCTGGTCACTGCTCCTGGGTCGATGCCTGCCGGCGAGACGGCCACTCGCACTGAGCGATGAGACAGGTACATCCATTTGCCGTTCTGTTTCTGGTAGACGCGCTCGAACCAAATGGAGTTCAACGCCGGCGTGAATGTTCTGGGCGCTCCAGCGGCGGGTGGGTTCGCAGCATTTGTCGCCGCAGGTGGAGCGACCGCATTTCTTCCCGCGGGCACATAGAGGCTGATGTAGCGTCCGTAGGTGATGACAACATCTCCGTGCAATTCAAAATGGATCGACGACGGATCGATATCGTGGACGATATAGTCCTTGCCCTTCACGCGGTTCAGATAGGCGGCCTTGTCATCCGCCGCCGTCACCTTGGCGCCCTGCGTCCATCCTGAGCCGTGAACCATTGTGAAGTCGGGTGATGTGACGCTGTCGACGTACGCCACGTCGCCGCGCACCGTAGCGGCTTCGATCTTATTGGCCAGGTCCATGATCTCGGCTTTGGTCTGCGCGTCGGCCATTGCCTGGGCTTGGGCGTCTGGAATGTTGAGAGTTGCAGGCGAACCGAGAACCACAGGGCCGCCCGTGGGATAGGGTGTCCGGGCGGCCTGCTGGGCAGCACACACACTGGCGCAAGCGAGCGCCAGGAACAGCCCCGATCCAACTCTCCACGTCCGACCTCTCGCAACTGCGGACTCAAAGGTTCTCTGTCGACCCATGTCTGCTTCTCCTCGTCTGATGGAGCGGTGAAACAACTAGAACGTGATGCGTGCGCCGACTTGCTCCGCGCGCGGCCCGGATGAGTTGAACACCTGACCCGCTCGAGCTGTAGGCTGACCAAAAGTCGCCGCGGAACTGCCGCTTAGTGCGGTACTATAACCGGTTTTGTTGGCGATATTGAAAACGTTGAATACCTCACCATACAGCGAGAGGCCGAGGCCTTCTTTGACCAGCTTGAAGTTCTTCGTCAGGCGCATGTCCTGGGAGATGGTCGGCCGGCCCAGATCATAGTTCCCTGTCGGAAGCGCGAGCGCCGCAATTGTCGCTCCGTTGGGCGCCTTGGTGCCGGCATACTTGGCATTGAAGGCGGTAACGGCTCCGGCGATCTCGGAGTGGCTTGGCAGGCCACGATACGCCAGTCCGGGCAGAGGCGATGCGGTGGTGGCGCCAGTTCCAGTCAGATCGTACCCAGCGGATATCAGCACCGGCGTCCGGGTAATGAAAGACGAGTTGACGCTGAGTTGGAAGCCCACCGGCAGCTCAACAATGCCTGCCGCGTTCAAATTGTTATGAGCCAGTGTTGGACCGTATCCCGCCTTGTAGTTATTGAAGTCGATGACCGACTGGCTATTCAGATTCTGGAACGCATACGACACGATGAGCGAGTAGTGGTGCGACATGCTTTTCACTCCTCTCACCAGTAAGCCGTTATACATGGCCACGCCTTCGTTGACGTAGGTTGAGAAGGAGCCGGTGGAACACTGAGCGGATGGAACGAAAAGCTGAGCGTTGGTGCAGGCCTTGATGACCGGAGTCTTCACGAAATTGACATAGGTATTCGAGTGGTTGAGGTCCAGCTGCCCCAAAGAGTTGTGCTGCACCTGCCGCCGCACCCAGTCGGCCGAAACTACAAAGCCGTGGCCAAGATCGCGTTGGACACCGATGGATGTCTGGTAGCTACGTGGCATGGGGTTATGAGTGCTGGTGCACACTGAGCAACTCTTGATTACGTCTACGTTGGAATATTGATATGGACCGGACTTCTGCAAAGTAGCCGGCGTCACCACCCCGTTCACCTGAGGATATTCCAGGTTGTAGATCTCCATGAATTGTCCGAGCGTCAGATTCGTAAACGTCGTGGTGGGAATCTGCGAGCCGCGGGGAAGCGGCACAAACTTCCCTGCGCTTTGGATAACGAGATGGTCAAAGGAGGGATTCGGATCCTGTGCCGCAGTGGGAATCGTGAAGACCGTTGAGGGTACCGTGACTGGGCCATTTCCGATCGGGCCAATGTTCGAGATGGTGTGCAGCTTCTGCACGTAGTTTCCTGTGTCCCAATACAAACCGGCGCCGCCCCGGACGACCCACTTGCCGCTCTTCCCTGGGCTGTAGGAAAAGCCAAAGGCGGGCGAGAAATTAGTCTTGTTATTCGGAGTGGGCGGCAACTGTACACCCGGAGCGCCGCCGAAGAGCGGGCCCATCAGGCCGGGAATCGGCATGTCGGACGGCCACAATCCGCTCTCGTAGGCATACGCCAGACCATAGTTGATCGTCAGGTTGGGCTTAAGCTTCCAGAAGTCCTGCGCGAAGAACCGCGGTCGATAGTCGCGCCGCTCGCTATTGAAATTCCAAGCGCCTGGCGTGAGCCCGGGGCCTGCCTCAAAGCCGGTAGTTAGAGCTGCAGCCGGGTAGGAGATTGGCAAATTCAGCAGGTCGTTTGTGCTGGTGATCGTGGACGGGAGGTTCGGGGAGTACGCCGCCAGGTTCGCCGCGCCGCCATCCGTAGTGCCAGCCGCATAGGTACTCTTCGTGGTCTCAGACGAGTAGACGCTCATGCAACCACGCTGGCAGATTGCGTAGTAGAAGTTCTCCTCGTAGTAGTCCATGTCGAAGCCGAACTGGAGACGATGTCTTCCCTTTTGCCAGGAGGCCATCTCGTTCGGTTCGTAGTTCCGCGCCAGGCGCGCCTGCGGCGTCAGGCTATAGGCGCCTGCGGCAAAGTTGCCCGAGCCCACCATCCCCAGGTTTGGCAGGCCGTTGGGTGCCAAGCCTGCAACCGGCCCGCCGAAGCAGACGCCTATGCAGTTCGCGGACGTCGTGGCATTGTCGCGGTTTGTCCAGTCCCGAAATCCGAAACGGAGGTCGTTGACGAAGTTCGATGTCACGGTAGTAGTCAGGCCGATCGCATACTGCTCCGACCAGTTCGTATTCGTCACCCAGTTCGAAGGGAGTCCCGTGCCGCTTCCAAGCCCGAAGCCATGATTCTGATCGTGGGTCCAGCGCACAAACATCGCGTTCTTGGGCGACGGCTGATAGTCGAGTCGGATGGTCGTGTAGTTGTATACGTTGGGTGAGGAAAAAATGCCCTGCAACCCCTTGATCGAAGCAAGGTCCGGGAACACCGATACTGCCGCGACTTGCGAGGTGTATTCGTAGTTTCCGAAGAAGAAGAGCCGGTCTTTCAGGATCGGTCCAGCCACCGTGAATCCTGGATTCTTGCGCGCGAAATACGGATTCGAATTGTAATTAACCCCGGGCGTTCCCGTGCGTGCGTATCCCGGATAGGCTGCCATGTTGTGGTCGCGGTAGAACCAGTACGCTGTCCCATGGAACGCGTTGCTCCCCGATCGCGTGACCATGTTCACCGCGCCCTGCATCGTCGTAAAGGTGGACAGATCGAAGTTCGCCGAGCTCAGTTGGAACTCCTGGATCACCTCTTGAGAGAAGTTCAGAGCCGTGCCGGCGCCTGCATTGCCGTCATTGAAGTCATTGATCTGAAGTCCATCCACCGTAACCAACGGATATTGTCCACCGCCACCCAGGATCGTGATGCCCAGCGGCGCATTGCGCAACCCCTGTGACTGGGTGACCACCTGAACACCGGGCTGAAGACTCGCAAGCTGGACAAAACTGCGGCCGTTCAGCGGCAGATTTTCTATGCTCTGATGCTCGACGACACCCTCAATCGAATGGCCTTCATAGTCCATCTGGGGCGTGGCCGCCATTACCTGCACGATCTCTGACGCCGAGCCGACGCTTAGCTCGAGGTTGAGAGTCGTGACGCTGCCAGGCCGCACTTCCGCATTGCCCTGAAATGTCTTGAACCCTTTCATCTCAACTCGAACCGAGTACTGCCCCGCTTCGAGGCCAGGAGCGTTGTATAAACCGCTGTCGTTCGAAGCCAACGGCCGGGCGGCTGAGGTCGCTAAGTTGGTGACGGTCAGAACCGCCTTCGGGACGACAGCTCCGGTGGAGTCGGTGACCACTCCCGAGATGCTGCCGGTAGCCGTTTGGGCGCGAGCCGCCGTAACGGCACATCCCAGAGATAGAACAAGCGCAACGAATGTCGACAAGGTCTTCCGCATACGATTCCCCCTTCCAATACCCCGACGCTCTTTGGACCTGGGTGAACCGTCCATTTCGAGCGCCTGTTCCGAAAAGCTATCCTCAACAACGCTGTCGAGTCCCTCTGAAGCGCTTAGGAGTTTCATTGACCTCCAGAGCGCGCAACCTTCCATGGAATGATTTTCGGGGTCAAAGCTAGGCCACGAAAGACTCGTTGGTCTTTCCCCTGAGCGAATACTCAATATGCCAATGCGAGAACGGTACTCTTTGTTGCACTCAGTCGCCATCTCGGGAATATTCGATTCAGTGACAAGAGCACGGAACTTCCCGTTGGACTTTTCATGGTCGGAAAGCGCTCTTCTCCGCTCCCAGACGCTTGTTTGCGAGCATCGGAGAAACTGAGGATCGTCGCGCCTGTGCCGTTTCTCCTCTGCAGTCGACTCTCGGCAGCGAACCCTGTGGCTGACGTCACATGACTCAGAGTGAATCGTGAGCATTCCCAGAGTGAACACTCGGCGCCAGGCCGCGGCTGCTCGCACTCGCGTATCCGGCCGACTGTGACGGCGGAGAACAGCGGGAAAGCAAAGAGAGAACTCAACCTAGGTAACGGTGCCGCGTTTACCTGGGAGGGCAATGTCCCCGGAAGGCGCGCCTTATGGAAGATTTCGCTTGTTCTCCTACGATGTCGTGCGATCGCTGCGGAAAGAAATGCTGACCGCCACGACGGTAGTCTCTTCCCCACCGTGACCGAACTGTTCTCGCGTTGGTCCGATCAGTATTCGCTCCGGGGAAAGACCAACGAGTGCTCGTGAGCCTAAGTTCCCAATCCATACACTGTCTGGCGCTTTTGAGTGAACAGTGATGTCGCTCGAGGACGGATGCTCCGGGCTGAGGCCGCCGTCGTCGGACACACAGGCCTCAGGTAGGCCGGGTAACTGGAAAGGAGTTCGTATGCGTAAGATCTTGTCGACTCTGATTGTGTTCGCGCTGTCACTGGGCACCGTCACTTTGGCAGCACACGCTCAAACGGCTACAGGCAGCATCTCTGGAATCGTCACCGATTCCACCGGCGCAGTTGTCGCGAAGGCGACGGTCACCATCACCAACAAGCTTACGTCCGCCGTTCGAGTTCTAACGACGAATAACGACGGCCTGTACAGCGCGCCAGGCTTGGAAGCAGGCCAGTATCAGGTTCAGGTGGAGCAGAAAGGCTTCAAGAGACTTACGCTCGCCGCGGAAGTACAGGCCGGCAGCAACTCGACTGCAAATATTCAGCTCCCCCTGGGCGACGTGAATGAGACCGTCACCATCACTGCCGCCAGTCCGGCTATGGAATACGAAGGCCATTCGGTTGAGGGCGTGGTCGAGCAGAAGTCCATCGAGAGCCTTCCTACCAACGGCCGCAGCTTCGTCCAACTGGCCAGCCTGCAACCAGGTGTAACAGTCACCGCGAGAACCCAGGGCATCATGAACGCTCCGCTCGGCATCACGGTCCTGGGCGGCGGCGGCCAGTATCCCCTCGTTACCGTCGATGGACTCCAGATCAGCGACTACCTCGACGGCGGCGCGGGAGGGGGCACCGCGGTTAATTTCTCCAACGAGGTAATTCAGGAGTTCCAGCTCAGCTCGGCAAATTTCGACCTGGCAACGCCGACAACCATGCAGGGCGCGGTCAACATGGTTACGAAATCCGGCACCAACGCATTTCATGGCACAGCTTACTTCTTTTATCGCGACCACAATATGGCCGCCTATCCTGCGCTGAAGCGCAGCTCCTTCAACCCCAATCCCTACTTTGCGCGTAAGAATCCCGGCTTTTCAGTGAACGGTCCCATCATCAAGAACAAGCTGTTCTACTTTGGAAACTACGAGTACACCGGCCAGACCGGTGTGATCAACGTGCAACCCACTTTGGCCTCGATTGCTCCGGATGCCGGCATCTTCACCAGCCCATTTCGGTATAACTACACGACGGTTCGTCTGGATTACCAGCCCGGCCGTCTGAAGACCAACTACTTCCTGCGTTGGACACAGGACCGCAACCACGGCGCCGCCCCGACCGGAAGTTCCGCCTTCCCCTCGAACTTCGTGAACCTCTACAACTGGTCGGAGCAGTATGCGCTCGGCGCCACCACCGTCTGGACTTCGAGCTTCGTCACCGAGTTGCGCTTCGGTTTCCGGGATTGGCACAACGTCGAGCAACCGCCCAATCCGGCGAATTGTCCCGGCAACTGCCTGGGCGGAGCCGTGCCCGGCCTAGCGCCTCTCGGCCTTCCCAACCTGACGATGATCGGGGACAGTTCCTGGACCTCTGGAGACAATACCCAGGCAGTACAAAATCGCCTTGCCCGCGACTACGAGCCGCAAGCAAACATCTCCTGGCAGAAGGGCAAGCACAATATCAAGTTCGGCGGCGACTTCGATCTCGTGAACATTCAGTGGACAGATCCTGTCTGTGCCCATGGCTGCATGAGCGTGTACTCGGTGGAAAACACCAAGAGCACACTGCAAACAGGTCCTAACGCCGCGACCAATCTGGCAAACTATGCTCCCAATCTTCCAACGACCGTCACTTCCAATGCAGAACTCCTGAATCTGCCGATCTCTTATCCGACTGGCGGGTTCCAGAGCGGGTTCGCGGTGGGTCCGCCCGAGATCCCTGGCCCCTACGAGTTCGACATACAGCGCAAGGTGCTGCGCACCCGGGTGTATTGGGAGGACTACTGGAAGCTGCTGCCCAACCTGACCGTCAACTTTGGTCTCGGCTATACGCTCGAGGGGAGGCTCTTTCCCGTCGACATGCCCATCCCGGGGCTGATGGGTCCGGCATTCGGTCTTGCGCCAGGGCAGACTCAACCAGCAACGCCCACCAACAAGAAGAACTTCTCTCCGGGCTTCGGATTCACCTGGAGTCCTGGCAGCAGCGGCAAGACCATTATTCGTGGCGGCGCCGGCGTCTATTGGGACACTTCCAGCTTCAGCGCCAAGAGTCATTCGCTTGCTAACTATGGCCCAGTTGGCAACGGGCCGCTGGTCATCCCATCTACACTCTTTACCATTCCAACCGTCGCCCAGGATCCGAACCCGGCCTACGACCACCTTGTCGTTCAGGGTCCCGGCGGCACCTTCCCTGCCCTGCCGCGCGGCGCGCAGGTTCCTACGGCTCAATTTTCTAACCTGACTCTGGGCGAGTTCATGGAGCTCTACAACATCGAGTTCCCATCCATCAACGCAAAATTCTTTCTCACTAATCCAACCACCAGCGGTCCGTACCAGTACTCCAACGTAGATCTAGCCAAGCAGTCGACCGCGGGATTCAACGCTCATTTCCCGATGTCGCGCAGCTATCAGACGTCGATTGGCGTCCAGCATCAGTTCCCGGGAAATATTGTCGTCACAGCGGACTGGGCGCAACGCTTTATGCAACACATGCCCTACGGAACTTATATCGATCTCAATCACTTCACCGAGTACATCAACGGCGTCCAAAGCCCGGTGGTTTCCAAGTGCGCCAGCAACCAGGTCTTCGTGCTGAGCGTGCAATGCTCCAGTGGAGCCTTTAGCGCCTACACCAATGGAGCCAGAGGACTCTACGAGGGATTGCTGGTAAGCGTGCGCAAATCGCTTTCGCATCGCTTCCAATTCACGGTTTCGTACGCCTATCAAAACCTGAACTCAAATACCGTGGTTGACCTGAGCCATCTTGACGCAGGTTACGGACCAAGCCTGGCACACCAGAACGTGAACGTCTCGGGCGTTGCGAACCTCTGGTGGGGTTTTGATCTCGCATTCAACTCCTCGGCGATTACTCGTACTCCCGTGGGATACACCACCAACGGCATCGATCTCTCCGGAACAGGCGCGACAGGCAGCGGACCTCTTCCCGGGCTTCCCGTTCGCGGCTTATTCTCCCATCAGCAGATCGGCAGCGCCGTTGCGGCATTCAACGCTCAGTATGCGGGCAAGATTGCCCCCAACGGGTCGACCATCCCCACGTACGTTCTGCCGCCAAGTTGGCAAGCGGCGGGCAGGCCGCAGGTTTCGCAGGACTTCCGCGTGTCCAAGACCTTCCATTTCGAGCGGCAGTTCAGTCTTGCGCTCTACGGCGAAGTCTTCAACGTCTTCAATATCGCCAACCTCAGTGGGTATAGTTACACCCTGGATCGAAAGGTCGC
>DASYEU010000123.1:0-8154 GCA_036498865.1 Acidobacteriaceae bacterium
TTGGCCTCTGTCAGAGCCTTGCGGCCCGCCGGCGTCGCCCGGTACGATCGCTGTTCCCGCCCATCCTTCTTCAGCACTCTCGACCGCAGCAGCCCGCTCTTTTCCATCCCATGCAGCATCGGATACATCGTGCCTGCCCCAATCCGGTAGCCGTGCCGCCGCAGCTCCTGCATCATGCCAAAGCCGAAAATCTCCTCCTCGCCCGCATGGTGAAGAACATGCAGCCGGATCAAGCCGGAGTAAAGTCGCCGCACCTCAATCGATTGGGAAGATTCAGCCAACGTCGTCAATCCTCACCCATGTTTACCACATAAAACACCTGCCAAATCCCTAGGACTGCGCTTGCCATAGATATCGAACTTCGATACATTGCCTCTATGCCCAGGGCGAAACTAGGTCTCCATCGCGCCGGATTCGCGTGTCGAATCGTATCGGCGTGCCTCTCGCTGATCGCCTTCCTCGCAACTCCCGTTGCCTACGCCGGCCCGCCCTTCCAGACCGACGACCCTGAGCCCGTCGACTATCGCCACTTCGAAATGTACGCATTCGAGCTCTCCGATGGCACCACGCAAGGCGGCACCACGCTCTCCGCCCCCGCCTACGAGGTCAACTACGGCGTCGTCCCCAACGTGCAACTCCATCTCGTGCTGCCCTTCACCAACGTCTTCCCGCCCGACGACTCCAACCAACACGGCATCGGAGACACCGAGTTCGGCATCAAGCTTCGCTTCCTCAAAGAGTCGAAGAACCTGCCCCAGGTCGGAATCTTCCCCTTCTTTGAATTCCCCAGCGGCAACGCCGACAAAGGCCTTGGCGTCGGCAAAACCTGGTACCGCATGCCCCTCTGGCTGCAGAAATCCTGGGGACCCGACGACCGCCAATGGACCTCCTACGGAGGCGGCGGATACGTCATCGTCCCGCAGCGGGACTCCGTCAACTACCCCTTCGCCGGATGGCTCGTCCAGCGCCAGTTCTCGAAAAAGGTCACCCTCGGCGCCGAACTCTTCGGCCACGGCCCGCAAGCGCCAGACACCACGCGCTCCTCCACCATGCTCGATCTCGGCGGCGTCTACGAGTTCCACGACGGCTTCGATCTCCTCTTCGCCGCCGGCAAAAGCGTCTACGGCCAGCCTGAGACCTACACCTACCTCGCGCTCTACTGGACCTGGGGCCCAAAGGACGCCGCCGACAAAGACAAAGACCAGAGCGCGCCTGCTCCCGCCAAGATGCTTTCGGCCCTCAGCCACTTCCGGCCCCATTCGTAAACGCTCCATCGACTCTGCACGCAGACCGCGAATTCGCACCACGGGGATGAGCATGGAATTGACCTACCGGGAAATCGTCACGGCCCTCCACGGAATGCTCTTCGGCGGATTCTTTCTCATGGCGCTCTTCGGAGCCTTCATCCTTCTGCTAGAGCAAAGCAACCCGGACTTCTGCGGTTCCGACGCCGGCCCGCGCGCCCCCTCCCGCTGGCAGACCATCTACCTCATCGCGATGGTCGTGCTCGGCTGGGCCGCCGTCCTCACCGGAGCCTACTTCGTTTACCCGTGGTATCGCGCCATCGCGCCTCCCGGCGCCGATCTTGCCCTCTACCCGCAGCGCCTGCTCATCTCCCAACCCCACACTGCCGGATGGCACCGCCTCGGCATGGAGTGGAAGGAGCACGTAGCCTGGATCGCTCCGATGTCCGCCACCATGGTCGCATGGGTCATGATCAAACACCGCACCGCATGGAACGCCTCCTGCCAGGTCCGCAACGCCGTCCTCGGTTTCGCCGCGGCCGCCTTCCTCGCAGCGGCCATCGCCGGTGGGTGGGGAGCCATGATCAACAAGCAAGCTCCCGTCCACGGAGGAAACACCGTCACCCTGATGGGAAGTGGACAATGACCGAACCGCACGCGCCCGTCAACGGCCCCATCGCCGCCGCAGTCCTCTCCGCCGGTCTCGGCTGCAGCCTCCTCGGAGTTCTCGCCGTCGCAGCGGACGGATCGAAATCCCTCGCCTCCGCGCTCACCTTCTATCGCCCAACCGGCCCGTTGTCGGGAGTCACCACGTCCGCCCTCGTCTTCTGGCTGCTTTGCTGGACGCTCGCCGCCGCCCGCTGGAAGAACAAGTCCGTCGCCTTCGGCAAGGTCACCGCGTTCAGCTTCGCGTTCCTCGCCCTCGGCTTGCTGCTCACGTTTCCGCCCGTCGGAGATCTCTTCCTCGGCCGCTGACTCCTACTGCGCCGCCGGAGCCGGCATGGCCCGGCCTTGTGGCGGAGTCGTCAGCGGCTTCGTAATCTCGTCCAGATAATCCGTAGTCCCATCCACCCGCACCAGCACTGGGAATCTCTCGCCGTCGTGGTAATCCATATCCACCAGCGACACAAAGCTCTCCGTCTGCACAATCAGGTGAATCGGCTCGGTCTTGCCCTTGGCCTCTCGAATCGCCGCCCGCAGATCGTCGCCCGAAAACACCTTCCCATTCACCGCGAAGATCTTCTGCCCCGGCGACAGCTTCGCCTTATCGGCAGGCCCACCCCAGCGCACGTCGGCAATCGTGCCATCCGTCCCCACACGAATCCCGATCGAATACCACACGTCCACCCTGTCTCCACGCCGGCTCCCGCTGCTGCCCAGGGTCGTCTCGCCCTTGCTCGGCTTGTCCGCATACTCCAGCTTGTACCCGCCCTGCTCAATCCCCGCCAGGTCCGCCCGCGGATTGATGGTCGAGACGCGGTCCTGAATAAACTTCTTCCAGTCGTACGGAACTACCTGGTTCAGATCGTCCACAATCTCCGGCAACTCGTACGGCACAATCAGCGGTCCCGTATCGCCGCCCTTGCCCAGGAAGATGTGCTCAAAATCCGTCAACGACTTCTTGTCGTTCGTCAGTTTGCGAATCAAGGTATCCGCATCCAGCCAAAGCAATTCGCCTTCCTGGTAGTAGTCCTGCCCGCGCCTCCAGTTAGCCCATGCCATGCCGTTCACGCGCAGAATGCTCGACGAGATCGCAGTGTCCTCCGTGCTCCGCCATTCGCGCCCCGTCTTGTTGTCCAGGTTCGCCGCCGAGATCGCCAACAGATCGCGATACTGCTCCTGCGACTTCAGCCCCGACCGCGCCGCCAGCACGTTGCCCAGATACTGCGTCATGCCCTCGTACACCCACAGCAGGTCGCCTTGTTCCGACGTCGCAAAGTCCGGCTGATACAGCCGCGCCGGCCGCCGGTACTTGCCGTTCCACGAGTGCGTGAACTCGTGCGCCAGCAGGTCCGCCTCGCCCAACTGGTGCTGCGCGTCCCGAAACTGGTTCTCATTCACACCGTTGTCCGACGACTGCCCGTGCTCCAGCCCTTCGCCACCCGCAAGGTCCGAGAGCGTCAGCAGAAAATGGTAGACGTTGTAGTGCCGCGGCCCATACGCCGCACCCGTCTCCCGCACCAGGTTCGAAACCTCCGCCAGAAACTCGGGCCGCAGCTCCGAATCCCGCGCCTCGTCCGCCACCACATCCAGGTAATGCTTCGGCATAATCTCCGGAGCCAGCACGAATTCGTGGAAGTACTGACCCGCAATCACCGGCGAGTCCTGCAGCTGCTCCACCGTCGTCGCCGCATACTTCGTGGTCGTACTCCCGGCCGCCGGAGCATGTCCGCTCTCGTCAACCCCAGTGGTCGCCGCAGGCGGCAAGCCCGTCGCAATCTGGGTCAGCGCCGTCCCGATCCCCCAACCCGCCGGCACCGTCACCGAGGGCTGCACCGCGATCTCCTTCACCGCCACCCCAGCCGGATACAGCAGCAGCTTTTCCCACTCCAGCACCGCCATTTTCGTAGTCGCGCGCGCCGTCACAATGCAGTCCAGATGCGCATGAATGCTGGTTACGCCCTTCGGAACCACCAGGTGATACTCGTACAGATTCACATCGTCGCGCCGCCACGCCAGCGCCTGCCCATTCGCCGTAAACACCACGCCCGTAATATCGTTCACCGGCCCCGTCGGCCGATGATTCCCCGGAATCCACTGCGGCGTAATCAGCGTCAGCGGCCCGGCCTTCACCGGCAGCTCGATCTCCGCGTGATACAGCTTCCGCCCCGCCTCTGTAAGGTCCGCCACAATCTGGATCGGCGTCGCGCTCGCACCAGCCTGCGCCTCCAGCGTCCCGCACAACGAGGCGAACACCACGGCAGCGCACACTGCGGCGATACGGGATGGAAAGAATCCAGCCGAACTAAGGGGTTGGACGATCAAGGGAGTACGCATGGTTCATCATACAAAGTCGAAGGGCGCGCCCCTACAGCGCACCCTCCGGCAATCTCGGCCCCACTGCCTGCCGCGTTACGGATGCACAACCTCTCCCGTGCCCGGCTTTACCGTCCCGCAGTCCGCGCCAACGTACTTCGACGTCACCGTATTGTCGATCGTCATGTGCATCGTGCCGCCATCGCCCGTGGCTCCGTCCGCCGTCAGATGCACTGATCCCGTCACATGCTCGCTGTCCGTCATGTGAAAGTCGGCGTGCCCCGACGCCGTCCCCTGCGCGCTGACGCAACTCATGTCGAACGACGCGCCGTCCGCGGTCTGCACCTGGTTCGTGAGCGTGCACTTCGCATTCTTCTGCGCCTCGCTCATAATCTCGTTCAGGCTTGTCTGCGTCGCAGCGCACGATCTCGTCGTCACCGTCGTCGGCGTACCGCCGCCCATCCTTGACCGGATCATCGCCTGCTGCGCGGCCGGCATCGCGGCGATCTTCGCCTCCATGTCCGGCGGCATCGTCATCGAACTCGTCCCGCTAACCTGCGTCTGCCACAGGCCAGCCTTGATCGGAATCGGCGCCGTCTGCGCCTTCAGGCCCGTTACCAACGCCATCACCAACACGAACAAGCCGCACCTGCACCATCTCTTGGACATACAGAGGACCTCTCTTGGGATCGGATTTGGACAATCGAACCAAGGCAGAGTATCACCGTAACGCCTGATTTGGCAGGCCCGCCCACCGCAGCCCTCGGCCGATTACCCCGCCAGCGCCGCTTCAATCCCAGCCACCACCGCCGGATCGTCCGGCACTACCTCCGGCGAGAACCGCGTCGCAACTCTCCCATCCCGCCCGATCAGAAACTTCTCGAAGTTCCACAGAATCCCCGGCTCAGGATTCGTCCCCGGAAACCCATTCTTGCTCAGGAAGCCGTTCAGCTTCTCGCGAAACTCCGGACGCGTCGCCCCGGTGGCCTTCGGCTCAGCCTCAATCAGCGCCTTGTACAGCGGATCCGTTCCCGGCCCTGTCACAACCACCTTCGAGAACATCGGAAAATCCACCGCAAACGTCTCTCTGCAGAACGTTGCGATCTCCTCATTCGATCCCGGCTCTTGCGCTCCAAAGTCGTTTGCCGGAAAACCCAGCACCACCAGCCCCTGGTCCTTGAAGCGTCCATACAGCTTCTCCAGCGCGTCGTACTGCTTGGTCAATCCGCACTTGGAGGCAACATTCACCACCAGCAGCACCTTCCCGCGATACGCTCCCAGCGAAGTCGGCTCACCCGCAATGGTCTGCACAGGAATGTCATAAATCGGCGTAGACATAGTTTTCTCTCCTCTGGAAGGGGCTGTTGAAAACCCCCGTATTGGATAGGCCAGCACTTGAATGCCGGCAATTGAGGCGAACAAACGAATGTGGGCTTTAGCCCTGCGACGTGCTCTTTCCGCGTTCAACTTCCAGGTTTTCGTCGTACGTTGCGGTTGCCCACTCTCGAGCCTTTAGTACTCCACGCCCTTCAGCCACTCGCGGAAGTCCGGCCCCAGATCCTCGCGCTTCAGCGCCAGTTCCACGGTCGCTTTCAGGAACCCCAGCTTGTCGCCTGCATCGTGCCGCTTGCCTTCGTAGTGGAAGCCGTACACGTTCTCGTACTGCAGCAGAGCCTTGATCGCGTCGGTCAATTGCAACTCGCCGCCGGCCCCTGGCTTCAGCCCCTCGATCATCTCAAAGATCCGCGGCGTCAGAATGTACCGCCCAATGATCGCGTTCGGCGACGGAGCCTCCTCGAACTTCGGCTTCTCCACCATCCCCTTCACCGCCAGCAGCCGCGGATTCGACTCCACCGGGTCGCAATCCAGGCACCCGTACGCGCTGATCGCCGGCCCCTCCACCACCTCCGAGGCCAATATGCTCGACCCCGTCTCCGCGAACGCCTCCACCATCTGCTTCATGCATGGGACATTCGAGTCCACAATATCGTCCGGCAGCAGCACGCAGAACGGTTCGTCGCCCACTAACTCCTTCGCCATCAGCACCGCATGTCCCAGCCCCAGCGGTTCGGCCTGCCGCGTGTACACAATCCTCGCCAGCTTCGATACGGAGTGCACCAGGTCCAGGAGCGCTTCTTTCCCCTTCGCCTCCAGCACCGCCTCCAGCTCCGGGCTGCGATCGAAATGGTCTTCCATCGCCGCCTTGTCCCGGCCGGTAATGATGATGATCTCCGTACACCCCGCCGCGACCGCCTCCTCAACCCCGTACTGGATCAACGGTTTGTCGACCAGGCACAGCATTTCTTTGGGAATCGCCTTGGTCGCCGGCAAAAATCGCGTGCCCATCCCCGCGGCCGGAAAAACTGCTTTACGAATTTTCGGATAGTTCATTGGGAAGAAACTGCCTCGATGCAGTGTGACTTGTCCATCCTAGCAAAGCTCGCCCTCTCACCCGGCACGCAGCCTGTGTGAACTGTACTCATCATTCGGGTATAGTGGGCTTTAATGCACATTCGGGACATCTTCGCCTCCGATCAGACCACGATCTCCTTTGAATTCTTCCCCCCGAAGACCGAAACGGATTCCCAGGCCCTCTACGAAAACATCGCCCGCCTCGAGGCGCTCCACCCCTCCTTCGTCTCCGTCACCTACGGAGCAGGCGGCTCCACCCGCCAGTTGACCCACGACCTCGTCGTTCGCCTCAAGCAGACCACCACCCTCGACCCCATCCCGCACCTCACCTGCGTCTGCCACGACGAGCGCGACCTCGAAGAAATCCTCACCAAGTACGCCGAAGCCGGCGTCAGCAACATGCTC
Organism: Acidobacteriaceae bacterium; assembly: GCA_036498865.1. Classification (GTDB taxonomy): domain Bacteria; phylum Acidobacteriota; class Terriglobia; order Terriglobales; family Acidobacteriaceae; genus Edaphobacter. The sequence continues at coordinate 7,038 of DASYEU010000123.1, forward strand.
GCCCTCGGCGGAGACCCGCCACGCGACATCAAGAACTACGACCGCAACGGAGACGCCTTCCAGCACGCCGCCGGACTCGTCAGTTTCATCCGTCGCTTCAACGAGCGCGGCCTCCATCCCGACCCCCGCGGCTTCGGCATCGGCGTCGCCGGATTCCCCGAAGGCCATCCCGACACGCCCAACCGCCTCGACGAAATCGACCATCTCAAAGCCAAAGTCGATGCCGGTGCCGACTACATCTGCACCCAGCTCTTCTTCAACAACCACGACTTCTATGACTTCCGCGAGCGCTGCGAACTCGCCGGAATTCATGTCCCCATCATCGCCGGCATCATGCCCATCACCACGCTCCCCGGCATGAAGCGCATGGCGCAGCTCGCCCTCGGCGCCCGCATCCCGGCCAAGCTCCTCCGCGCCCTGGGCCGCGCCTCGGATCCCGAGTCGGTCAGGAACGTCGGCGTTCACTGGGCCACTGAGCAGTGTCGCGATCTGCTCGACAACCAGGTCCGCGGCATTCACCTCTATACCCTCAACCGTTCGGACGCCACCCGGCAGATCTACCAGAACCTTGGCCTCCGCGACAGCCTCCTGCTTCGCCGCTCCTAACCAACCGGGTGCCCCATGTCAGACCGTTTCTGGTCTGACGTGGGGTTACAAGCCCCACCCCACCGACGGCTCAACCAACCGTTCCATGTCTTCTCGTTAAGGGCACGGCTTCAGCCGTGCCACAATTTGTCCCGTTCGCAGCGCGGCTTTTAGCCGCTGGGGTCACTGTGTGCGCGACCGTATCTTCTTCCGCACCCTCTTCAGCCCTATCCTGCTGCCACCCACCATACAATCGAGGGATCGCATGCCGGCCCCCTTAATCACCGTCCTCGGAAGCTTCGTCGCCGACCTCGCCTTCCGTACCGGCAAGCTTCCCGCCTGGGGAGAAACCGTCCTGGGGAACTCCTTCCGCCTCGGCCCCGGCGGCAAAGGCTCCAACCAGGCAGTCGCCGCCGCCCGCGCCGGAGGCCACGTCAGCTTCATCAGCAAGCTCGGCAACGATCCCTTCGGCGACCTCGCCCGCAACTTATATCGCACCGAAGGCATCGACACCCGCCACCTGCTCACCACC
>DASYEU010000124.1:0-140295 GCA_036498865.1 Acidobacteriaceae bacterium
AGGATCTGCTCGATGCTGGACAACTGCGACGACAGCGCTTGCGAGTATCCCGGCCCACTTGGCGCATGCTGGTACTCGCCGCGAAGGTACAACGAGAAGCGTCCCTTCTCATTGAGCGTCGAAAATCCGAGAAGGCTGTTGAATCCGGGTTCTTCCGGCCGGCCATAGTCGTTGGTAAAGGTCTGCCCCAGGTGGAAGCTGTCCTGCAGGATCGAGCCTGAAAGACCGGTGACACGCGCGTACACCGACTGAAGGCCGTACACGGTTCCGCGCTTCGAGGCCGCAATCGCGCCGTCGGCAATCCCTTCGTCCGTCAGTTCATTCAAGAGCGCCGAGAGGATGTCCTGCGCCTGGGTGTCGTTGCTCGAAAGGATGGCGTCTTCCGATTTCTGCAGGATGTGCAGCGCGCTTCGTCGCGTGTACGGCCGCATCGCCAGGTACATCGTGTCCAGGTAGCCCATCGAGTACAGACGCATCATCGCCGGATAGACCCAGCTATCGACGGGGATGTATGCGCTGCCGAGCGTGTCTCCCGGTGCGTGAATTTTCAAGTCGGGCGGGCCGTAAGCGGGCATAGCGGTGTACGGGGTCTCCGGTGTGGGCGGAGCCTGGGTGACCACGGGTGGAGGTGCGGTTTGGGGAGCGGGCATGGCCGCCGGCGGAGTCTGTGTTGGCGGAGTCTGTGTTTCGGCTGGAGGTGCGGTTGGCGAGGTGGGCTGTGTCTGTTCCGCCGGCTGCGTTTCGGTTGCAGGCTTGCGCCGGTACGCCGGCAGCGAATCAATTTTGTCCTGACTCCCAGGAGTCGGCGCGGGAGCTGATTCTGCCGGAGTGGGCTTTGACTGCGTGTCATTCGCCGGCGGAGTGGAGGTCTGGCCGGCTCGCGCTGTACCGGCGCCGAGGCCCAGACTCGCAATGCCGAGCAGTAACAGCCGTATCCCTGTCCGCACTCGCACCTCGAGACTTCGGTCCATCACCTCTCCAGTGTAACTAGGTACGGAGCAGCTGTTTCCCTTAAGCCCACCGGGGGTATGGAAGTTGTCGACGCCAGGCTCGCACCATCTCTACTTGGATGCTGCTTGCTCTTCCGTTAGCCGCTTCGCAAACGACTTTGCCTCGCTGTCCATCCACGAGCGGGTTGCCACGCGCCGTTCCACCAGATAGCCTTCGAGAACGTCAATCGCGTCTGCGCGCTTGCTCGACGCTCCAGCAGCGACGAATGGAACGCATTCGATCAGCGCAGCGCCGCCGCCGATCCTTGCATGTCCAATGGACTCCTGAGCCACGCGGTAGATTGCGACTGCGTCGTCCGCGTCTACAGGAATTCCCGGCATGCCGCAGCGCAACGCGATGTCACTTACGCGGCCGAGCGTTTTACCGCCCTTCGTCCGTTTCGGTGGCAGCAGCGCGAAGAGGACTGGCAGCTCCTGCGCATGAGCGAACGCCAGTACCTGACGCCACAATGCGGCCGGCACCTGCTCGGGCAGTGCATACACCATCACGACGCCTGAGTCGCAAGCTGCCGCACCGTTCGCTTTGGCTTCCGCCTTAGTGTTGGCCGCAGCGGTCTTCAGTGCCGCCGCCGCGCCCATGGCTGCCCAGAGGCGATCGGCAATGCCGGCGGGTGCCGCAAGGCGAACTGCTGCGCCGCAATCTGCCACTGGCCCGCGCTTCTTTGCGGAGCCCGGTCGCATTGCTTCGCCCAGCGCCGCTCCGCGCAGGAAATCGATCACGCCACCCCCAAGCGCATCACTCACCAGGTCGGCCGGCCCCAGGTCGACGGCAGTGCTTGCCAGGCACGCTTCGATCCCGAGCGTTCCGCGACCGCCTCGGCCAGACGGCAACGCCCGCGACAGCGCACGTGCCCGCAGCATCGCCAGATAAATCTTCCGCAGCCGAGCATTCGGAATCAGCGGATTTTCCCACGCGGCTCCTGCGTCCGCACCGTCAGCCATCATGCTCGCGCCGGGTCCCGGGCCTCAACATCGAGTCCCAGCTCCGCCAGCGCAGCCTGAGCCTTCTTCCCCTTGATCTTGCCTTCGCGCGCCAGCCGCGACAACGTCGCGCCTGCAATCGATTCCGCATTCACCTCGAAGTGCCGCCGCAGATGCTCGCGGTTGTCGCTGCGTCCGAAGCCGTCCGTACCGAGGGTCACCAGGCGGCACTTGCCGTTCTCGTTGAGCCACGGAGCGAGCACATCGGGCAGCGACTTCATGTAATCGCTCGCCGCGATGATTGGGCCCTTGGCATCTCCCAGCGCCGCTTCGAGGTAGGTCTTCCGTTCGGGCTCCGCGGGATGCAGCCGGTTCCAGCGCTCGGTTGCGATTGCTTCGCGCCGCAGTTCGGTATAGCTGGTCACGCTCCACACATCCGCAGCAATCTGGAACTTCTCCGCCAGAATCTCCTGTGCTCGCAGCACCTCATTGAGGATTGGCCCGGACCCGAACAACTGCACTGTGGCCTCTCCATTTTTCGCTGCGCGGAACTTGTAAATGCCCTTGAGGATGCCTTCCTCGACGCCCGCAGGCATCGCAGGCATCGCGTAGTCCTCGTTGTACATCGTGATGTAGAAGAAACAGTCTTCCATGTTCTCGTACATCCGCTTGATGCCGTTCTGCACCACGACCGCAAGTTCATATACAAACGCTGGATCGTAGCTCACGCAGGTCGGCACCGTGCTCGCCAACACATGGCTGTGGCCGTCCTGGTGCTGCAGGCCCTCGCCGAGCATGGTCGTGCGCCCGGCCGTTCCGCCCATAAGGAAGCCCTTGCAGCGCGCGTCTGCTGCGGCCCACACCATGTCCCCGATCCTCTGGAATCCGAACATGGAGTAGTACATGTAGAAGGGAATCGCGGGGACCTTGTAGGTCGAGTACGCCTGTCCCGCAGCCGTAAACGACGCCATGGAGCCGGCTTCGGTAATGCCTTCCTCCAGAATCTGCCCGTCCTGTTCCTCGCGGTAGAACAGCAGCATGTCTTTGTCGTGCGGCGTGTAGCGCTGTCCTTCCGGAGCGTAGATGCCTACCTGACGGATCACAGATTCGAGCCCGAAGGTGCGGCCTTCGTCCGGCACAATCGGAACCACCAGCTTGCCGATGGTTGCATCCTTCAGCAGTCCACGCAGGATCGAAATGAAGCCCATGGTGGTGGAGACTGCGCGTCCTCCGGAGCCAGCGGTCCATTCCTTGAAGAAGCTCAGCTCCGGCGCCTTGAACGTACTTGCCGGCACGGTGCGCATCGGCAGATATCCGCCCAGGTCAGCGCGCCTTTGCTGCATGTAGACGATCTCCGGCGAGTCCTGCGGCGGGCGGTACGGAGTCGCACTGACGGCCGCTTCTTCCGGGATCGGAATGTCGAACGTCTTCACAAACGCGGCCAGCGCATCGTCGCCCAGCTTCTTCTCGCTGTGCGTCGCGTTACGGGCCTGCGCCGATCCAAGGCCGTAGCCCTTCACGGTCATCGCCAAGACGACGGACGGGCCGCCCTTGTGTTCTACCGCGCGCTTGTAGGCGTTGTAGACCTTCACCGGATCGTGCCCGCCGCGGTGCAGATGAATCAACTGGTCGTCGGTGTAGTCCTTCACCAGCTCGAGCAGTTCCGGATACTTGCCGAAGAAGTGCTTGCGCAGGTAGGCGCCATCTTTCGCCTTGTACGTCTGGAAGTCGCCGTCGACGCACTCGGACATGCGGCGGAGGAGCAGTCCGCTATGATCCCGTGCGAACAGCGCGTCCCAGTCCGAGCCCCAGATCACCTTGATGACATTCCATCCAGCGCCGAGGAATACGCCTTCCAACTCGTCGATGATCCGCTTGTTGCCGCGCACTGGCCCATCCAGCCGCTGCAGGTTGCAGTTCACGATGAAGATCAGGTTGTCCAACTTCTCGCGTGCGCCGAGCGAGATTGCGCCCAGCGTATCAACTTCATCCGTTTCGCCGTCGCCCAGGAACGCCCAGATCTTGCGATTCACGGGCTTCAACAGGCCGCGATTCTCCAGGTACTTCATAAACCGCGCCTGGTAGATCGCATTCAGCGGCCCGATCCCCATGGACACGGTGGGGAAGTTCCAGAAGTCCGGCATGAGCCAGGGATGTGGGTAGCTCGACAGCCCCGGCTTGTCCCGCAGTTCGTGCCGGAAGTTCTTCAGATGATCGTCATCGAACCGCCCCAGCAGATAGCTGCGCGCGTACACACCCGGCGAAGCGTGCCCCTGGTGATAGATGAAATCGCCCGGCTGCTCGGTGCCATCGTCCGCAATGTACTTGGCGCGGAAGAAGTGGTTGTATCCCACCTCCTGCAGGGTTGCCTGCGACGAGTAGGTGGAAATGTGGCCGCCGATGCCCGCGTCTTTCTTGTTCTGCCCATGCACCATCGCCATGGCGTTCCAGCGAATCAGCGCTTCGACCCGCTTCTCCAGGATCCGGTCGCCGGGGTAGGGCACTTCGTCGTGCTTCGGGATTGTGTTGCAGAACGGTGTAGCAAACTCATTCGGAACGGCTACGCCGGCCTCGCGGCCGCGCTGGCGCAGCGCCTTCAGCAGCTCGGCGGCGTTCTCCCATTCCTCGGCCACAACTTCATCGAACGCTTCAATCCACTCCGCCATCTCCGCGGAAAAATCCGCCTTCGCGGGAACTTCAGTTTTCGTCGTCATTCGTATGTCCGGCTTTCTTTGTTCAACAAGCAGTGGTTATTGATCGAAAGGGCCTTTCAGTGCAACATCCGAGGGGCTCACGGCCACACCCCTTCTTTAACGATAATTGCACCAGACGGAAACGTCACCTCCACCAGGGTACCGAAGGGCTAAGTTCGTCTCACTATCGCCCCGGTACCGGCGTAGACTGTGGTGCATGGGAAACAAAGATAAAGGCAAACGCGAGAAGAAGAAGGCGCCTCAACCCAAGTCTCCTCCACCCCGTCGCGAGGAATTCAGCCAGACGCCGGTGCGGATCGTTCGCGAAGGAGTCTAGCGACCCGTTTCTGCATCCTCCTGAAGCCCTCACCCGGCTTCCGCGAACTGGATTGACTGGCCAACGGCGTCGAATTTCTATAGAAGAACGCCGCACTCCCTGTGTATTCTTCCTTCCCACCCAGCATCCCCAACCCAAGGAATCCCAGCCGGAATGAAGCTCCTGCTCATCGACACCTGCGGCGCCACGGGCACTGTTGCCATTGCCGACTCCGAAGTACTCCTCGCGAGTGCGAGCCTTCCCGGTCGCACTGCCTCCGAGCGCCTTGTCCCGACCATCCGCGACGTAGCGGCCCGCACCAGCGTTCCGCTAGCCTCGCTTGGCGCCATCGCGGTGGTCCATGGCCCCGGATCGTTCACCGGAGTCCGGGTTGGCCTTAGCGCAGCCAAGGGACTGTGTGAAGCACTCGGCCTTCCGCTGGTCGCGATCTCCCGTCTCGCTGTCCTCGCGCACCTGGCTTCGCCGTCCGCTGGCATCCCCGTGCTGGCGCTCTTCGACGCTGGCCGCGGCGAGTTCTACGCCGGCTTTTACCTCGGCGGTGCCTGCCTCCGCGAGTCTCTCCTCACGCGCGAAGAACTGCTCGCCGCTGCCCACGCCGAACCCCGCTCTCTTGTTGTTGCTTGCGAATCCGCCGTTGCCGAATCCGTCGGCGCGCTCTCGCCCCGGCTGGTTAGCGAGCCGACTGCGGCTGACGCCCTGCCGCTCGCGCTGCGACGCATCCAGTCAAAGGGCTTCGACGATCCCGCCACACTCGACGCGAACTACCTCCGCCGCACCGACGCCGAAATCTTTGCCAAACCCACCCTCCGCGCAGCTGCGAAGCCCGCTGGTGAGAGTGTCCGATGACTCTTCCGCAGGTGCAGATACGCCCGGCACTCCAGACTGACTTCGTGCTGATTGTCGCGCTTGAGCGGGCTACGGAATACGCGCCACACTGGTCGCCTGCAACCTACGCGTCCTTGCTGGAAGCGCCGGTCACTGGCCCGAACCGCTGCGTCTTTGTTGCGGTAAAGGACGCTGTGCTGGTGGGGTTTGCGGTGGGACTGATGCACGTGTTGCCGGTCGAATCGGCGTTACCCCAATCCGGCATCGCGGCTGAGCTGGAATCTGTCGTCGTCGCCGCCAATGCGCGTCGCCTTGGCGTCGGCCGCGCTCTCTGCACCGCGGTCGTCGAGTGGTCCCGAGCCCACGGTGCCGCCGAGACAATCCTCGAAGTCCGCGCCACCAGCGCCGGAGCTATCGCGCTCTATACGAGCCTGGGCTTCAGTCCGGCTGGCCGGCGTCCGCGCTACTATCGCGATCCCGGAGACGACGCGCTCGTGATGCGCCTTCCGCTGGAAGGCTGACTACTTCTCGGCAGGCCCCGCCAGCTTCTGTGGGATGACTGTCGCGATTCCGTCTGTCACTGCCACGGTTTTTGAGGTGACCTGGACCTGCGCTGGTTTCAGTCCATCGCGCTTTGCGGTCACCGTAATCGTTCCCGGCGTCAGCGTCGACCGTACTGCCACGCGGTTGATGCCGCACTCCGTGTTCAGATACAGGTTGTTCGTCGAATCGAGCTTGCCGCTGTTGTAGCCGCCACGCCAGATGCCCGGCCCGGCGCACGTAAAGTCCACGCGGGCATCGTCGGTCGGACACCGCTGTCCCTTTGCGTCGATGGCTTCCACATCGATCAGCACGATGTCTTCGCCGTCCGCTTGCAAACCCTTGGGCCCGGCGATCGGGGTCAGCTTGAGTGCTACGGCCGGACCCGCTGTCGGCAACTCCTGTTGTGCGGCGATTGTCGCGCCGTCTTTGCCGATTGCCTTCAAACTGCCCGGCACAAACGTTACGTTCGGAAACGCGAAGATCCATCCACTCTGCGGCTGCGAGTTCGCGCCGGCTGACTTGCCGTTCACAATCAGCTCCACCGACTCGGTGTTCGCGATGACATACACGGTCTTCGTCACGGGCTTGTCAGTCGGATAGCTCCAGTGACCCAGAATATGCAGGTCGGGCCGCTCGCTCTGGATCACGCGATGGGCGTAGAAAATCTCCTTCGGCAGGCGCATCGCATCCAGCTTGCCGCTGACGCGGGCTACTTCGCTCGAATCCTGCCGCCCGTCCGCATCCTCATCGGTGAAATAGATTGAGCAATAGCCCGACCAACGCGAGTGCTCCGGATCCGCATTCGAAATCCGGTTCTCCCAATAGTCCCAGTACCGCTTAATCCCGGCGAGCGCGAAGCTCTCTGAGGTGTACTGATAGGTGTCGTTCGGCCCCTTTTTGAAGCCGTAGTACGGCGGCGAATAATCATCCCAGAAGCGTCGCGCGCCCTCGTCGCGGAAGTCCTCGGTTTCCACAATCGGGGCGCGGTCCCGCCGCTCTGCCGAGTAGGCGCGGAAGATATCCTTCGGCCCGGTGAGCGCTTCCGTTCCCTTGTCCTGCCCGATCATGACGCCGTAGTACTCCGCGATGGGGGTCGTCGCCGAGTTCGCGGCGTTGTTGCTGTCCCCGCGCGTACCGATCACGCGGCCGCCCTCGGGGTCCCACTGCTTGCGCAGGTCCACCATCTGCTGCATCTGGTCCGGCGCAATCACGGTGTTGCCGGCCTCCCAGAACAGGATGCTGGGATTGTTGCGGAAGTAGACGATCGCATTCCGCATCACTTCGACACGCTGATCCCACTGGCGTCCGGTTACGTCGCGTTCCTTGTCGCCCGCCGGGCAGGCCTGCACAATTCCGAACCGCGCGCAGGAGTCGGCATCCACCTTCTGGGGCGAGATGTGCATCCAGCGCATGTAGTTTCCGTGGCACTCGCGGATGAGGCTGGCGGTGTAGTCGTGCATCCAGTCGGGATAGCCTGCGCCCACGCCTGCCCACTCGTCCGCGGAGCGCTGCGCAAATCCTTTCAGGTAGACGAATTTGTCATTGATGTGCACGCCGCCTGTTCCCGCGCCACCCTTGAACTCGGCCTTGCGGAACCCTGTTTCCAGGCGGTTCACATCGACGACCTTTCCATCGACCTTCAGCGTGGAGTACACGTCGTAGAGATACGGATCGTCCGGGCTCCAGAAGCGCGCATCCTTCAGGCTTCCGGAGGCGGTCTGGACGCTCTTCTCGCCGTCCACCATGTCCACAGGATCGCCCTCGAAGGTGGCGCAGACGCGGCCGGCGTGGTCCACAATCGCTACGGACAGGGCTACTGTGGCGCGGTCGCCGGACGCGTTGTGGATTTCGGCATCCACGGTTACATCGGCGGTCTTCTTTGCGATGTTGAAGTTGCCTGCATGGACGTAGACGCCCTGGCTCTCCAGGCCGTAGTAGAGGGGAAGCGTCTGGTGAATCTTGCCCATTACATGCAGCCACACTCGCCGGTTGATGCCGCCGTGATCGGGATTGAAGTCGTTCGCGTTCCACTCATAGGCGGCGCCTACGCAGTCCGTTCCGTCGGCATTCTTGGGGTTGGCGGTGCAGAACGCGCGTTCCTTGTAGGTGGTGGTGTTATCCACCTTAACTGCGAGGATGTTCTCCTTCGGGGCGGGTAGCAGGGCGTTGGTAATGTCAACGCCATAGGGGTTTACGCCGTTTTCGTAGAGTCCGACCTGCTTGCCGTTGAGGTAGATGTCTCCGGCCTGGCGCATGCCTTCGAATTCCAGAAAGACCTTCTGCCCGGCCACTCCGGCGGGCAGCTTGAAGTGCTTGCGATACCAGGACAGCCCCTTGTAGGTGCCGCGGTCGCCGCCGCTGTGCTGGATGAGCATGCGGAACGAATCGACGTCGTTGAAGCTGTGCGGCGTTGCCACCGAGACCCACTTCGAGTCGTCGAAGGATGGTGCTTCTGCGCCGGAGACGTCTTCGCGGATGAACTTCCAGTCGTAATTGAAGTTCAGGGTAACGCGGGGCGATTTGGGCGCCACATACGGGATAGCGCCGGCTGCGGGGTCGGCCGCGAAGGCCGGATAGGCGCGTCCCAGCACGACGGGCAGGCCCAACGCGATAAAGCTCGAAGTTCCAACAAATTCTCTGCGCGAGATCTTTCGGGGGGACATAGCAGGGAGGCCTTTCAGAAAAGGGGGAGATCGGGAAAAAGGTGGCGCCAGCGCACTGCGGCGTTCTCACGATATCTCATTGGAGATTCGGCAGTCCATTCGATAGAAAAACGATTCCTTTGTGCACTTCCTGTTCGGGGGCGGCCGTGTTGTGGAGGTAAAATCTTTCGTTTGATGGAGTTGCGAAAACTTTGGGCTGCTAAATTACCGGAAACAAATGGGTTGTCGCTAAAATATCGAATTCATGGGACTTACGGGCGATCCTGTTCGCGGTTTGCGGCGGGGGTGTCTAAAATTCCGCGAATCAGTGGGTTAGCGGAGGAAGGGGCGGGGGAGCGAGGGTGATGGGCTGCTGCGAAGTGATCTGGCGGGTTAAGGAGTGAAGGCCCCCGGTGTTCTGGGGGCCTTACGTAGAGGTGGGGAGGGGTAGTGCGGATAGGGGAAGCCGGAACCGTGGGAACTGCAAGCCCGGCATATTCTTGTTACATCCGATAAGACGCGGTCGTCAAGCAAAAGTTGCCTAAAATACCTGAAAATGTATTTAAAAATTCGCTACCTTCTAAAAACTGCATAGAAATGGCCCCTCGTTAGAGATGTTTTGTTGATTCTATTGTAGTTAGTTTGAATATGGAGAATGGATGATTTTTGGACCATCATTTCCGTTTTTGGGATAGGAGGCAGGTGGGGCCGAGCGCGGGCCGAAGTCCCCGTTCTGAGCAGGACCATGAGACGACGCCAGGAGGGCAGAGGTTGCGTTTTGCGACCAGCTTTATTGTCCGGCGGGGATTCCGCGATCTGTCTGGCTAGGGTGCGCTGAGTTGCTGATCGAGGAATCGGCCGAGAGCCTGTTCGAAATCTGCCTCACCCCCACCCCGGGGAAGCGACACGGCGAATCTTGGACTGGCCGCTCGCCGAAACAGGGTTTCCATGGCCTCGAGGTTGCAGGTTGGGTCGGGGCATCCGGGACCGCCGGATACGAGTAGCTTGGCGGTAGCCAGGTTGGCGAGCGGCTTTGCGACGTCGAACTGGTCGCCGAACAGCATGCGGACCGGAACGATTCGGGAGGGGTGCGCGGCCGCGGCGACGGCGGCGGGGTTGGGGACTGGATTTTCCAGCACGAGCGCCGGGAACTCCGGGTGGGCGACGGCCAGGCTGACAGCGAGTGCACCGCCCAGGCCGGTGCCATAGGGAACGATATTCCGCTCGGCGAGGTGCCGAGTTGTTGTCAGGTAGTCGAGCGCTGCTGCCGTGTCTTCGGTCATGCGCTGGCTGCTGGGATGCTGGGACGGGTCGCTCCTGCCAAACCCGCGATAGTCGAATGCGAATACGTTCAACCCGGTGCGATGGAGCCGAGCGAGTGCCGGGAGGGTGTCCGCGAGCGAGCCTGAGCCGCCATGCAGATAGAGAACGGTGTATGCCGCGTGTTTCGGCTGCAAGCCGTTTTGCGAGTCCGCAGGGATCCACCAGCCGGTCAGCCGGGTCTGTCCGGTGGCCGTCGCGCCGAAGGCAATATCTGTGTAGGGCAGGCTGAGACTGGCCGGGGTGCGGTCGACGTTTGGAGACGGGTGCAGCACCGTTTGCCACTCGCCCTGGTACATCAGCAGGCAGGCCGTGAGCCAGGCGCACACGAGCGCGGCGGCTACGCAAACGCCAAGGGCCTTCAGCAGCCATCCTGCATCGACAGTTTGCGGGGTGTTTCTGGAAGCGGGTGCAGCAACAGGTTTACGCGGAGCGGGCCGCTTGGCAGCAGACATTCGAACGAGGTCCCTCGTTCCAAGTCTAAATTCCCGGAGCGATTAGTGCCCCTGGAGCAGGGGCTCCAGTTCCGGTATGCCGAGCAACGCGGTTCGGACAGCTTCCATGGCCTCCGGCACTGCTGACTTGACGCGCCGGCTCAGCCGGTCGGTCCAGTCGAAGGATTCCCCACCGACGGTGATGGCGATGGCGCGCGCCGGTATGCGTTCGTAGAGGTCGGCGGAGAGGCGCAGGAGCGCGGCCGGTTCCAGATGGTGGGTCAGCACCGGCGGCAGAGTCGCCGCGGGCTCAATTGGAATCGTGGACACGGTTCCTGCTGCGGCAACGGACGAGCAGTCCACGAACACCACTACGTCGGCTGCGCTGACTGCCTGGGCGTGTTCCGGCAGGAGTTGGCGCGTTTTCATGACGGTGAGGCCGTCGAACTGGAGTTGTTCCTCTATGGCGCGGCAAATGCACCAGCCAACACCGTCATCGCCACGAAAGGTGTTGCCGCATGCCAGCAGCAGGGCGTGAGGCTGATTCTCAGAGTGGGGTGCGTGGGTTGCCATCAGGGGTCTGTGAACCTCGTCCGTTGTCGCGCCGTGGGGGACAGGCAGAAAAATTTGCGCGGCTTCCGGACCTTGTACTTGTATGCTCCGGCGCATGCGACGGTCGGTGATAGGGATCACAGGTCACAGCGGTGGTGACACAGGTGTCCGTCTATTTCTTTGGAGGCGGACCCCGCGAGTTCATGCGGCGGAGTGTGCGTGCGAATGCGTTGCACGATGTATGACGGAGACTGAGAATCTTCGTGCAAGATAATTCGTATCCAAAGCAGTGACACAAATCACCGACAATCGTATGCGCGAGAGATCATGCTCTAGCAATGAGGCCATTGCCTTCATTGCTACGAATTCATCGTCAGGATAACGTCGCCGTTGCGTTGCGAACGGTGGTCAAGGGAGAGGAATCTGCCGGCACTGTGGCCATTGGAGATGTGCCTGCCGGACACAAGATTGCACTGCAGCGCCTTCGCAAGGGCGAAGCGGTGATCAAGTATGGTTACCCGATTGGTGTGGCGACGGCGGAGATTCTTCCAGGCCAACATGTCCACGTGCAGAATATGGCGAGCGCGTTAGGCGGCAAGCTGGAAGCGCGGGTGTTTGATGCTGCGGCTGTGGGGCGGGCTGCCGAAATGGCGGCGGTGAGCGGCGCTGTTACGTTCGATGGATATTGCCGTCCTAATGGGGCGGTGGGAATTCGCAACGAGATCTGGGTCATCAACACAGTCGGCTGCGTGAATCACGCGGCGACGCGGATTGCGGAACGCGCGGCCAAAGAACTGGTGCGGGAGGGAAGTGCGATTGAAGGCGTGCATACCTTCAACCATCCGTTCGGGTGTTCGCAACTGGGCGGCGACCTGGCGATGACGCAGCGGTTGCTGGCGGGTTTGGCGAAGCATCCGAATGCAGCGGCTGTTCTGGTGCTCGGCCTTGGTTGCGAGAATAATCAGCTGCATCTGTTCAAGGAGCTTTTGGATCCAGCGGACGCTGCACGATTCCGTTACTTGAACGCGCAGGACGTGGCCGACGAACTCGACACGGGCGTTCAACTGATTCATGAACTCGCGGAATATGCAGGGCAATTTACGCGGCAGCCTGTGCCTGCTTCGAAGCTGGTGCTGGGGATGAAGTGCGGAGGGTCGGACGGGCTATCGGGCATTACAGGCAACCCGCTGGTGGGACGTATTGCGGACAAGCTTGCCGCGGCAGGAGGGACGAGCGTTCTGTGCGAGGTGCCGGAGATGTTTGGCGCGGAGGACGTGTTGCTGAATCGAGCGGCGGATGCGGGAGTCGGCAACGCTACGCTGCGCCTGGTGAATTCGTTTCGCGAATACTTCCAGCGGCATGGCGAGCCGATTGACGAGAATCCTTCGCCGGGCAACAAGGAAGGCGGTATTACGACGCTGGCGGAGAAGTCGCTGGGATGCGTGCAGAAGGGCGGAACGTTCCCGGTGAAGCAGGTGCTGGAGTATGGGCAGCAGGCGAGCTGCGGGCTGGGCGGAATCGCGCTGCTGAATGGGCCAGGGAATGACGGAGTCTCCGGTACGGCGCTGAGCGCTGCTGGAGCGCACATGGTGCTGTTCACCACGGGGCGAGGGACGCCGATGGGATTTCCGGCGCCAACGATCAAGATTGCGACGAACACGCCACTGGCGCTGCGCAAGCCGAGCTGGATCGACTTCAACGCGGGCCTGTTCGCGGATGGCACTGCGACGATGGATGCGCTTGCCGACGACTTGTTTCGGGTTGTGCTCGACGTTGCTTCGGGACGCGCGCGGACGAAGACAGAGCTGAATGGATTCAGAGAAATATCAATCTGGAAGGATGGAGTGACTCTCTAATGCCGACGATGGATGCCGTTGCACAACCAAGCCTGAACGCTGAGTTTCTGGAGGCGCACGTGACAGACTGGTCCGCTCAGGGCCGTCTGCCGGAGCGTGTCCTGCAGTTCGGCGAGGGTGGATTTCTGCGTGGGTTTGTGGATTGGATGATTCATGGGATGAATCAGCAGGGGCTGTTCGGCGGCCGCGTGGTGGTGGTGCAGCCGATCGCGCAGGGGCAGGTTGCGAAGCTGAATGAGCAGGGCGGCGCCTACACGTTGTTGATGCGCGGCATTGAAGAAGGCAAGGTGATCGAGCGGCAGGAACTGATTACGTCGATCAGCCGGGGCATCAATCCGTACAGCGATTTTGAGGGCTATCTCCGCTGCGCGCACAACCCCGATCTGCGTTTTATTGTGTCGAATACGACGGAGGCTGGGATTGCGTTCAACAGCGAGGACTCGCTGGCGGACGAGCCGCAGGCTTCGTTCCCGGGGAAGCTGACTCGGCTGCTGTGGGAGCGGTATACGATCTTCGGCGGCGATTTGTCCAAGGGATTTGTGCTTCTGCCGTGCGAACTGATCGACCGGAATGGAGATCGGCTGAAGGAGACGGTGCTGCAGACGGCGGCGAACTGGCAGCTCGATCGGGAGTTCCTGGAATGGGTAGAGAAGGCCAACGTTTTTACGAACACGCTGGTCGATCGCATCGTCACCGGGTATCCGAAGGACGATGTCGCAGAGCTGTGGAACGAGGTGGGGTATCGCGACGATCTGTTCAATACGTCGGAGCTGTTTCATTTGTGGGTGATTGAAGGGCCGGCGGCGCTGGCGGGTGAACTGCCGCTGGCGGAGGCCGGGTTCAACGTGATTGTCGCGGACAGCATGAAGCCGTATCGCGACCGCAAGGTGGGCATTCTGAATGGCGCGCATACGACGACGGCGCTGGCAGCGTATCTTGCGGGGTTCGACTATGTTGGCGACTGCATGGACGATCCTCTGATTGCGGGATTCATGCGGCATGCGATCTACAACGAGGTGATCCCGACGCTGACGCTGCCGCAGGCGGAGCTTGAGCTGTTCGCGGAGGCGGTGTTCGAGCGCTTCGCCAACCCGTTTATTCGGCACTCGCTGCAGAGCATTGCGCTCAATTCGGTGTCGAAGTATAAGGCGCGGGTGCTGCCTTCGCTGGAACGGTATCTCGCGCTGCGCGGGGAGCTGCCGGAGTGTTTGACCTTTGCGCTGGCTGCGCTTGTCGCGTTTTATCGCGGTGCGACGGTTCTCAATAACACGCTGATCTGCCACCGCGACGGACATCCGTATCCGGTGAAGGATGACCTTCCGATTCTGGAGAAGATGGCGGCTGTGTGGTCGGAGTTCGACGGTTCGCCGGCGGGTGTTCGCAGGCTCGCGGACGAAGTGCTGAGCCAGACGGCATGGTGGGGTAAGGATTTGCGCGAGGTGCCGGATCTGGCTGCGACGGTCGCGGAGGATCTGCAGACGATTCTGACGGGCGGCGTTCGCGAGGCGCTGGTCGGGCTGGCTCAAACGGAGGATTCAGCAGAGGCAGCCGTGGCGTGACGCTAGGGTAGACGGCCGGCGGCGGTAGGCTTGGCGCGATCGACGAGGGGTAGGAATACGGTGATCGCAGTCGATCCGGAGTCCGCGCCCTGCGTGCTCCATACGCGTACCTGGCCGCGGTGACGTTCGACGAGTTGCGCGACGACCCACATGCCGAGGCCGGTTCCGGTCTCTGCTTTGGTGGTGAAGAAGGGTTCGAACATGCGCAGCATGGTGCTGCGGTCCATGCCGGTGCCGGTATCGCAGAGGGTGACGCGCATGCCGCTGGTTTTGCGGTCGCGCCAGTCGTGGGACGGCCGGATGCGGATGACGAGGCGGCCTCCGCGGGGCATCGCGTCAATGGCGTTGGAGATGAGGTTCGCGAAGATCTGCTGCACCTCGCCGGGCATGCACTCGATGTTGGCTTCGCCCTTGACCCGCAATTGCACATCGATTTGTGCCGAGCGCATGCGGCCGCGGAAGAGGGCCATGATGGCTTGAATGACCTCGGAGAGCTTGGTGGTCTGGGGAGCGCCGGCCTGGCGGTGAAACTTGAGCGTTTGTTGCGTAATCAGCGATACGCGCATCAGCTCATCGAGCGCCTGCTGTCCCCACTCCTGTGCTGCGGTGGCGGTTTCGGAGAAGGTAATCAAGTAGAGCAGGTTGGCGACGGCTTCCAGGGGGTTGTTGATTTCGTGGGCGACGGAGGCTGCGAGCCGACCGGCCACGGCTAGTTTTTCGGCGCGCAGCATCGCTTCTTCGTTCTGCTTACGTGTGGTGATGTCGGCCAGGACGCCGACGACGCGCGTTGCTTTTCCTGTGATGACGTCGCGCTGGCCTTTGCCTTTGGACTCCACCCAGCGCATGGTTCCGTCGGGCAAGCGCACGCGGTACTGCTGGTGATAGTCGGTGCCTACCCGCTGGCTTTGCTGCACTGCCTGGCTGACGCGCTCCGCGTCGTCGGAGTGGACGGATTGCAGCCAGGTGTCGAGGCTGGGCTTGACTGAGCGGGGCTCGAGGCCGACGATGCGATAGACCTCATCGGACCAATAGATCTCGCTGCGATGAATATCCCAGACCCAGAGGCCCATTCCGTTGCTGCGCAACGCCAGTTGCAGCACCTCATCGCGATCGCGCAGCTCTTCGCTGATCCGGGCACGTTCCTCGGCGACCTTTCGTTCGACGGTGGCGTCGGTGAGGCGCTGCCGCAGTTCGTGCGTTTCCAGAAGTGCCTTCTGCTGAGCCAGGCGCCGGACCGCCCAGCCGAGGAGAATGGAAACGAGGAGAAAGAGAGCCAGACGCACATCCTCGCGGATCGGGCCTCCGAAGAATTGCATTTGCGAGGCGGCGAGCAATCTGTCGATCAGCAACGCTTCGCTTACGGCACACACCACGCCGCCCCACATTCCGAGAAACCAGCACGCGAGGATGACGGTTGGGAAGGCCAGCAGCAGGGGAAAATTGCGCAGGGGAGCGACCGAGTAGTTGAGGACGACGGCAAATATGGCGGCGCAGCACCCGAGGAAGGCGCGGAGAGCCCACGGCCATCGCTCCATCACAGTCTCGCTGACCGGCTTGCCTTGATCTTCTCGGAGCATAGCGTTCAAATTGCTCGGATTCTGCCCAAGGACAAGATTATACCGGTGCCCGTTTTCCGATAGCGGTCGCTTTGGCATCAGGATTGCTCCGACGGCGACGAGGCTCGCGCGATCAACACCGCGGTGTACGCGGCTCCGAAGCCATTGTCGATATTGACTACGGTGACGTTGGGGCTGCAGGAGTTGAGCATGCCGAGGAGCGCGGTTGCGCCGGCAAACGATGCACCGTAGCCAACGGATGTGGGAACGGCGATGACTGGAACAGAGACCAGGCCGCCGACGACGGAGGGCAGTGCGCCTTCCATTCCCGCGCACACGATGACTGCGTGCGCGGACCGGAGGTCATCGTGGACAGCGAGCAGACGGTGCAGGCCGGCAACGCCGACGTCGTACAGGCGGCTGACATTCGCGCCGAAGACCTCGGCAGTGACGGCAGCTTCTTCGGCAACCGGAATGTCGCTGGTGCCGGCGCAGACGACGGCGATCTTTCCTTGGGTGCCGGTGATGGCGGAGGTCTGTCGCATGGTGATGGTGCGGGCGACGGGGTTGTAGGTCGCGGCGGGATGGCGGGCGACAACGGCATGGGCGGTGGTGGCATCGGCGCGCGTGGCGAGGACATCCACTCCGTCTGCGGCGAGGCTGGAGAAGATGGCGACAGTTTGCTCTGGCGTTTTGCCGGCGGCGAATACGACTTCAGGCAGGCCGGTACGCAGGCTGCGGTGATGGTCGACGCGGGCGTGGCCGATGTCTTCGAAGGGCAGCGCGGCGAGGCGCTCGGCGGCGGCACCGGGAGTGACGGCGCCGCGTTCGACCTGCGCGAGGAGTTCGAGGAGAGCCGACGGCGTCATTTGCCTCCGCTCGAAGTGCCCTGCTGAAGATAGGCGGCGATGGCAGCCTGCTGCACTTGCTTGACCGCGGTGTGGTGCTGCGCTGCAGCGGTGCGGCAGTCTTCAAACTCGGGCGCGACGTTCAGCGTTTCGCCGGAGAGCGAGCCGACCTTGATGCGAATGTCGCCGTACTGGGTGGATACGGTGGCATGGGACCGATCGAGGCAGGCGCGGCGGTCCTGCCGGATGCGGATGCCGAGGGTGCTGGTCTCGCGCAGGATAAGGCGCTCGAGCGCCGGGCTGTCCGATGGGTTGCAGAGCACGGTGAGCAGCGTGCCGGGGCGGCCCTTCTTCATGATGACGGGAGTGAGCATGACGTCGAGCGCACCCGTGGCCAGCGCAGTTTCGGCGACGTGCGCGAGGACCTGGGGCGAAAGATCGTCGAGGGCAGTTTCGAGCACGGTGACGACTTGCGTGTTGACGTCGTGAGACGGGTGCGGAGTGTCAGCCTCGGCAGAGGACTCGCCGATGCTCAGGCGGACGACGTTGGGAAAGTCTCTGGAGTTGCGGGTGCCTGCGCCGTAGCCGATGCTCTCAACGCGCATGGGCGGTTGCGGACCGAACTCGGGCGCGAGGACGCGGAGGATGGCTGCGCCGGTAGGCGTGACGAGTTCCTTCTGAATGTGCGCGGAGTAGGTGGGCATGCCGCGCAGCAGGTCGGCGGTCGCGGGGGCAGGCACGGGAAAGGTTCCGTGGGCGCAGACGACGGTGCCGCCGCCAACATTGATGGGCGAGCAGTGCCACGCGCCGATGTTGAGGTGATGAATGCCTGCGCTGGCGGCGACGATGTCGACGATGGCGTCGACTGCGCCGACCTCGTGGAAGTGGATCTCGTCGATGGGGACGTTGTGGATTTTGGCTTCGGATGCGCCCAGAAGTTCGAAGGTACGAATGGCGGTGAGCTTGACTGGGGCAGCGAGGGGCGCGGCCTGGATGAGGGTGCGGATGGCGGTCAGCGAGCGACCGTGGGAGTGAGTGTGCTGGTGTTCGTCGTGGGTATGCTCGTGTGCGTGGTCGTTCGCATGGTCGTGCGTATGGGGGTGGCCGGTCTTGTGCTGGTGTTGCTGCTCGGGCTGGCGCGAGTAGACCTGCTCCGCGAGGTGGCCATCTTCGAGGACGTGGACTTTGGTTGCGGAGATGCCGCTGCGATCGACTTTCTCGATCTTCAGCGAGGCGTTGACGTTGAGCGCGGCAGTGGCGCTCTGGAGCACATCGAGGGGGACGCCGGCGTCGATGAGCGCTCCAAGGAACATGTCGCCTGCGATGCCGGCGAAGCAATCTAGATAGGCGATGCGCATGCTGAGATCTCTTCCGATGGTGCAAGAACAAGGGCAAATACTGAGATTCTGACTCTGCGAGTCAGAATGACGAACTAATGGGCGGAGGCGATGGCGGATACGGGGAGCACATCATTCATGGAGCCGGAACGGTAGCCCTGGGTGTCGAGCGTGATGTAGGTGAAGCCGAGTGGGCGCAGCGCCTCGGTGATGCGATCGAGCATGGCGAGGGTGAGGGCGCGGGGCAGGTCGGTACGGGCGATCTCGACGCGGGCCAGGTCGCCGTGGTGGCGGACTCGGACCTGCGGGAAGCCGAGAGCGTGGAGGGCATCTTCGGCGCGCTCGACCTGGCTGAGGTTTTCGGGGGTGACGGCGCGGCCGTACTCGATGCGGGAGGAGAGGCAGGCGCTGGCAGGCTTGTCGGCGACGGCGAGGCCGGCGTTGCGGGCGAGGGCGCGGATGTCCTGCTTGGTGAGGCTGGCAGTGACCAGCGGCGCGAGCGCGTTGTGCAGCGCGGCGGCCTGCTGGCCGGGGCGGAAGTCGCCGCGGTCGTCGAGGTTCATGCCGTAGGCCAGATGGGCGAAGCCGAGTTCGAGGCGTGCGGACTCCATCTGGGTAAAGAGCTCGTCCTTGCAATGGAAGCAGCGGTTGCTATCGTTGCGGGCGTAGTTGGGGTCTTCGAGTTCGCGGGTCTGGAGGATGTGGATGGGAATGCCGTGTCCGGTTGCGAACGCGAGAGCGGCGGCGAGCTCCTGGCGGGGCAGTGAGGGCGAGTCGGCGATGACGGCGAGCATGCGGTCGCCGAGGACCTGATGCGCTGCGTAGGCGAGGAAGGCCGAGTCCGTGCCGCCGGAGTAGGCGACGAGGAGGGATCCCAGGGAATCGAGGGTCCGGTGCAGGGTTTCGAGTTTTTCGTTCAAATCCATGTACTGACCCATTGTAAGAGCCTGCGAGGGGGGTGAGTGTGTTTCCGGACACAATCGCCGATTCGCCCTGGAGTCAAGAAGTTACGCATAGCGAAAGAGGGCCTTGAAGCCGAAGTCCATATGGGCCTGGATGTGGCAGTGGAAGAGGGTAAGGCCGGGCTGGTTGGCAACGAACTCGACGGCAGAGCGGCCGTACATGGGGACGACGAGGACATCCTTGATGAGGCCGGAGCAGGGCTTGCCATTGTGGTCGACGAGCTCCCACTGGTGGCGATGCAGGTGGAGGGGGTGGCCGTCGTCGGTGCGGTTGTGGAAGGTGAGGCGGTAGCGCTGACCCTGGTGCAGGACGAACTCGTTGTCGTGGAGCGACTGTTTGCCGTTGACGGTGAATGTGTTGAACTTACCGGAGCCGCGCGGAACCTTCTCGAAGATCATGTCGATGTTTTGCGCGGTGGACGGTGTGGCGGCGGCCTTGTTGGCGAAGAGAGTGTAGTCCCAGAGGAGGGTGGAGGGTTTGATCCACTGGGGCTGCTTGTGCTGGTTGGCGTATTCGACCATGATGCCGAGGCCGGCGTTGCGGATGAGGTCGGTTGGCTCGCCGAGGATCCAGTTGCCGGGGTTGTTCATCTCGACGATGGCGCAGACACGTTCGCCGGCGCCGATGGCGAGGGTTTCGACGAGGGCGGGGTTGGGGACGGGGTTGCCATCGAGGGCGATGACCTGGAACTTGTGGCCGCCGAGGGAGATCAGGCGGTTCTCGATGGCGCTGGCGTTGAGGAAGTGGAAGAGGACGCGCTGGCCCTGAGTGACTCGGATGGGTTCGCCGGCGCCGAGCGCCTTGTCGTTGACGGAGTAAGTGGTCGAGGTGACTTCCAGGCCGTTGGGTGCGGTGTTGAGGACGCTGGGCTTCTCGGGCTGCGGGGCGTTGGGGTCTAGATTCTCGTCCATGTCGACCATCTGGGTGGTGAAGAAGGGCTCCCAGTCACGCAGGGCGAGGAAGAGTTCCTGGTCATAATTGCCCGGGTTGGAGGCAGGTTCGATGTAGACGAAGCCGAACTGGCCGGTGTACGTGCCCTTGCGCAGGTCCGACATGGCCATGGCGTGGGAGTGGTACCAACGAGAGCCGGCGGGGGTAGGAGTGAATTTGTAGGTGCGGGTGCCGGGCTTTCCAGCTTGCTGGGGAGGAACGAAGGGGGTGCCTTCTTCCTCGGCTCCGTCAACGTCGGACGGAATGAGGAAGCCGTGCCAGTGGACGAGTTCGGGAGTGTCGGTCTCGTTGATGACGTTGATGGTGACGGGCTTGCCCTCCTTCATACGGATGACAGGGCCGGGTGCGGTGCCGTTGTAGCCGATGGTGGAGAGGATGCGGTCCGGAGCGAGCTCGACGGTGACCGGTGCGATGCGGAGGGTAATGTCGGAGGAGTCGATGGTGGATTGCTGCGCGGCGGACTGGCCAGGGGCGCCGGGGAGCATGACCATCTGTGAGGAGGCGCGGGATGCTGCGGCCGCGAGGGCGAGAGGTGCGATTTTGAGGAGGTCGCGACGGTTCACTCTTGGTGGCTCCTGATTGCTTTGGACGGATGGACCTGCGTGATTTTCTTTTTTGGCCCTGATGAGCAAACTCATCAACGATGAAAGCGTATCCAAGCGAACGGCAGAGATCGGACGATTGATTCCAGAATCGCAACTCTCAAGATACTCTATCTAAGCGTGTTACGGGTGCTTCGCAGGCTTTGGGCTCCTTCTGAAGTTCGTCTGGGTGCTTCGGAGTAAATGCACGATCTAAATGGTAGCCGATTCGCTACAAAGTTCGTGCCAACTTGGACGGCTGGTGAGCCGTTTGGAGTGATGGAGCCCGAGAGGCGGGTTCGATGGCGTTTCCAGGGAGGCGGATCGGAGCCACAAACCGGAGCCGAGTGGGATGCAACTACTCAGGTTGGGGTTCGTCTATAGAGACAATCGAAACCTGATAAGGTACGAGGACACAGGCAAAGTTCGGTCGCTGGGAGGGTTCACTCGATGAAGCTCCTGATTCAATCCGCGATGGTGACGGCGGTGGTGCTGAGCCTGGCGCTGGGCGCGTTCGGGTTTCAGCGGATCGCGAACTGGGGAGAGTTGAGCGGTGCCGGGAACCAGCGGGCTGAGTTTTCGTGGTCTCGACTGAGCTATACGACGGCCTTGGGCGGCGGGGGCTATGGGGGCTACGGCCGGGGATATGGGCGCGGTGGCTGGGGTACCTGGAACCGGGATTATCCGAAGGCGGACCGGCAGTTTCTGGTTGCGCTGAATCGGCTGACGCGGATCAATGGGCGATCGACGGAGCAGGTGGTTAGCCCGGACTCGGACGAGATCTTCAACTATCCATTTGTCTATGCAGTGATGGTGCAAACGTGGAGCTTCGACGATGACGAAGCGAAGCGAATGCGGGAATATCTGCTGAAGGGCGGATTCCTGATGGTGGACGACTTCCATGGGACGCAGGACTGGGAAGACTTTATGCGCGGGATGCGGCAGATCTTTCCGGACGCGAATAAGTATCCGGTGGAAGACCTGAGTGATAAAGACGAGATCTTTCACGTGCTGTACGACATGGACGACCGGTTCCAGGTTCCGGGTGAGCAGTATGTGAACACGGGCCGGACGTACGAGAAGGATGGGTACGTGGCGAAGTGGCGCGGAATCCGGGACGAGCATGGACGGCTGGTGGTGGCGATCTGCCACAACATGCACCTGGGCGACGCGTGGGAATGGGCGGATGACCCGGAGTATCCAGAACAATTTGCGTCGATGGCGTTCCGGGTGGGACTGAATTACGTGATGTACAGCATGACGCACTAGGTTCGAGGTTTAGGGGTTTTCGGTTCGAGGGGGTGGGACGGACGGTTGCGGCGGTGCAGGATGCGGAGATCCTTTTGCTGCGACTTTATTGATAGCTTTCGACGCAAACACTTCTTTCCTGACACCTCGCGCCAACCCCGAACCTGGTCACTCGAATTTTCTCCCTAATGTTTGAATTCTTCTTTAAGTATCCGATTCCGGTGTTTACGAAGGGCAAGTTCATCCTGCTGGGCGCGTGGCCGGGCTGGTTGCTTGTTCTGCTGCTGGTGGCGTCGTCGGCCGGGTTGGCATGGCTGATCTGGCGGCGGCTGCCTGAGGCTGTTCCACGGATCAGGAACTGGCGAGCGTGGCTGCTGTGGGGACTGGAATCGGCGCTGGTGGCGCTGCTGCTGTTGTTGTTGTGGGAGCCGGCGATTACGGTGGCGGAGCTGAAATCGCAGCAGAACATTATCGCTGTGCTGGTGGACGATTCGCAGAGCATGGGGATTGGGGATGCGGGCGCCGACGGCAAGACGCCGCGGTTTGCTGCGGAGAAGAAGGTGCTGGAGGACGGCCTTCTGGCGGGACTGCAGAAGAAGTTTCAGACTCGGGTGTACCTGCTGGACGGGCGATTGCGCTGGATGAACCAGCCGGATTGGGATCCGGGGAAGCTGCATGGACTTCCTACAGCGATGCCGGCCATTCCCGGGCAAACGGTTGGAACGAAGGTGGCGGACGTGGAGTCGACGCACATTAATGCGGGGCTGCGCCAGTTGACTGCGGATACGAGCGAGCTGCCAGTGGGCGCGGTGGTGCTGCTGAGCGATGGCTCGGAGAATGGCAGTGGTGCGGCTGATTCTGGAGGGATCGACCTGGAGACGATCAATGCGCTGCACAATCGCAGGCTGCCGGTACATGCGATCGGGTTTGGCAAGGAGAAGCCGGCGCACGATCTGGAACTAGACGATGCGGTGGTGGCAGGAAAGGCGATGGCTGACTCGCGGATGACGGCGACGGTGAGCTTCCATCAGTACGGATACGCGGGGCAGAAGGCCGTGCTGGATGTGAGGGATGCGGACAAGCTGCTGGCATCGAAGGAAGTGACGCTGGGGCGGGATGGAGAAGGCGAGAGCCAGACGATGTTCTTCAACGCGGGAGAGGCGGGTGTGAAGAGCGTTGCGTTTGTGCTGGAGCCAGAGGTGGGTGAGGACAACAGGGACAACAATGCGGTGACGCGGATGGTGGACGTAAGCGCGGAGCCGAAGCGGATTCTGTATGTAGAGGGCGAGCCGCGGTGGGAGTTCAAGTTTATTCGCCGCGCGGAGGCAGAGGACAAAGGGGTGCAGATTGTCTCCATGCTGCGGACGACGGAGAACAAGATCTACCGGCAGGGGATTTCGGATCCGGGGGAACTAGCAAATGGGTTTCCGACGAAGGCCGAGGACTTGTTCAAGTACCAGGCGATCATTATCGGGAGCGTGGAGGCTGACTACTTTACTCCGGTGCAGCGGGAACTGCTGCGGGAGTTTGTGGACAAACGCGGAGGCGGGCTGCTGTTTCTAGGCGGGCGCTTCTCCTTGAGCGATGGTGGATGGGGCTCGTCGAGCGTGGCGGATTTGTTTCCTACGTTTGTAGGGAACGACAAAGGCACATTCCGGCGGGAGAATGCGACGGTGCAACTGACGGCTGCGGGCGCGGAGTCTCCGATTACTCGGATTCTGGATGACCGGGCAGCGAATGCCGAGCGGTGGAAGAAGCTGCCGTATCTGAATGACTACCAGGATCCGGGGACGCCGAAGCCGGGCGCGACCGTGCTGGCGCAGATGCTGGCAGGGCGCACGATGCCGCTGCTGGTGACGCAGAGTTATGGCCATGGGAAGACGGCGGTGCTGGCGACCTCGGGGACGTGGCGCTGGCAGATGAGTTCGCAGCTGGACGATCCTTCGCACGATCTGTTCTGGCAGCAGCTGCTGCGGTGGCTGGCGGCGGATTCGCCAGGGCAGGTGGTAGCGACCATGCCGCAGCAGACGCTGATGGATGAGGGGCACGT
This sequence comes from Acidobacteriaceae bacterium, assembly GCA_036498865.1. Lineage (GTDB taxonomy): Bacteria > Acidobacteriota > Terriglobia > Terriglobales > Acidobacteriaceae > Edaphobacter. The sequence continues at coordinate 24,227 of DASYEU010000124.1, forward strand.
GAAGCTGACGGCGGTGGTGCGAGACAAGGAGTTTTCTCCGGCGGCGGATGCGCATGTTTCGGCGCACGTGATTGGGCCGGATAGCTTGTCGGCGGTGGTGGATCTGACGCCGGTGCCGAATACTCCGGGTACCTTTGCGATGGACTGGACGGCGGAGAAGCCGGGGAGCTACCTGGTAGAGGTGACGGCGGATCAGATGGGGAAAGGCGGGCTGGAGCTGGGCAAGGATGTGTTGTCGTTCCAGCGCGAAGATGGGGTGGCAGAGCATTTCCATACGCAGCAGAATCACGACCTGCTGCAGAAGCTCTCTGAGGAAACGGGCGGGCGGTATTGGGAGCAGAGTGAGTTGGATCGGTTGCCGAAGGAGATCTCGTACTCGGAGGCGGGGATTTCGGTTCGAGACACAAAGGAATTGTGGGACATGCCGATTGTGTTTCTGGTGTTGCTGGGGCTGATGGCGGCGGACTGGCTGCTGCGGCGGAAGTGGGGCATCGTATGAGGGGCATGTCTCCGGGGCCACAGCCGCTCTCTATCCGCGATGGGAATGTCGGGGCTAAAGCCCGGAGCTATCCAACGCTCATTCGCCGGGAGCTGAAGGCCCTAACTTCTATCCAAGTCGAGAGGTCCAAGGCTAAAGCGTTGGGTTGCGTGGCTATCGCGTGCTGCTGGTTGTTGGTTGGAGTGAGGTGCGCGTGGGGAGCGACTTACTACGTGACGGTTGCGGGGCTGGGGGGCGAGCCGGACTATGAGCAGCGATTTACAGCGAATGCGACGGATCTGGACAAAGTATTCAAAGGCTCGACGGGTGCGCATGTGTTTACGCTGACGGGGAAGCAGTCGACGAAGGTGAAGTTGACGGAGGTGATGGGGCAGGTGGCTCGGGAGTCGAAGGCCGAGGATGACCTGGTGGTGACGCTGATTGGGCATGGGAGCTTCGACGGCGCGGAGTACAAGTTCAACCTGGTGGGCCCGGATCTGACCGCGGCAGAGTTGGCGGCGTTGTGCGACAAGGTTCCGGCGAAGCGGCAGTTGATTGTGGATACGACGAGCGCGAGCGGGGGCGCGGTTGCTGCGCTGGAGCGGCCGGGGCGCGCGGTGATTGTAGCGACGAAGAGTGGGACCGAGAAGAATGCGACGGTGTTTGCGCGGTACTGGGTGGAAGCGCTGCAGGACCCGACGGCAGATACGGATAAGAGCGATTCGATTTCTGCGATGGAAGCGTTCGCATACGCGGAGAAGAAGACCGCGGATTTCTACACGTCGCAGAAGCGGTTGGCCACGGAGCATGCGCAGTTTGAGGATATGGGGAAGGGCGAGGCGGTGCGGGCGACGGCGGCGGAGAGTCGCGAGGGTGCTCTGATGGCGACCCTGACGGTGGTGCGGATTGGCGCGGCGCAGGCGGCGATGAATGATCCGGCGAAGCGGGATTTGATGGCGAAGAAGGAAGAGCTGGAACAGAAGATTGATGGACTGAAGTATCAGAAGGCCGCGATGGAGCCGGGCGAGTACAAGAAGGAGCTGACGGCGGCTCTGGTGGAGTTGGCGAAGGTGCAGGCGGAGTTGGATAAGTAGGTAAGGTTCGAGGTTTGAGGGGAAGGCGATTCGGAGATTCTGATCTGCGATCAGAATGACGGCGATATGAGGATCACGGGCAAACTCGGAATGGTGGGGGCGGTTGCGGTGCTGATGGTGAGCGCGGCGGCCGGTCAGGCTCCTGCGCGTAAGGCTGTGGGGACGGCTACTCCGGACGGGTGCAGGGTGTTGCGGCTGCATGGAAAGAAGGCTGAGGCGACGGACTGTTTTGAATCGCTAGCGCGGAGTGGCGATGCGTACGACAGAGCAGAGGGCTATTGGGGGCTGGAGGATTACGAGCAGGCGAAGAAGGAATTTGAGGTTGCGATTGGGGAGCCGAATGCACCGGCGTTGTGGCGCGTGCGGTACGGAATGTTGTTCCACGAACGCTTCAATAATAAGGAGGCCGCGGATCTGTTCAACGAGGCGCTGGCGCGTGATCCGATGAATGCGCGGGCGTACGTGGGGCTGGCGATGCTGAGTGCGGACGGGTTCGACGAGAAGGCGACGGAGTATGTCGCGAAGGCGATTGAGCTGGATCCGAAGCTGGTGGAGGCGCATGAGGTCTCAGCAAATCTGCTGCTCGAGGACAAGAAGCAGGACGAGGCGGTGAAAGAGGCGGAGAAGGCGATTGCGCTGAGTCCGGACGCGCTGGATGCGATGGCGGTGCTGGCGGCGGCGGATTTGCTGGTGGACAAGAATGCGGATGCGGACGGGTGGCTGAAGAAGATCGCGGCGGTGAATCCGGGGTACGGCGAAGGCTACGCGATTGTGGCGCGACACCTGGTGCTGAACTATAGGTATCCGGAAGGGGTTGCGTACTATCGCAAGGCGATAGAGGCCGACCCGAAGTTGTGGTCGGCGCGGTCGGAGTTGGGAATCAATTTGATGCGGTTGGGGGAAGAGGATGAGCCGCGACAGCAGCTAGAGATGAGTTACACGAATGGCCAGACCGATGCGGCAACCGCGAATAGTTTGAAGTTATTAGATAGTTACAAGAACTTTGTGACCACTAAAGATGACGCTACGGTTCTGCGGATGTGGAAGAGTGAGTCGGATTTATTGGAACCCTATTTTTCCGAGCAGTTACATAAAGTGATTGCGACTTACTCGGCGAAGTACAAGATGAAGTTGACCGGGCCGGTGCAGGTGGAGGTGTATCCCAACCACGAGGACTTTGCGGTTCGGACGATGGGCATGCCGGGACTGGGCGCGCTGGGCGTGACGTTTGGCAACGTGGTGGCGATGGATTCGCCGTCGGGGAGGAAGCCGGGGGACTTCAACTGGGGCGCGACGATGTGGCACGAGATGAGCCACGTATTTATTTTGTCGGCGACAAAGTTTCGCGTGCCACGGTGGTTTACGGAAGGGCTCGCGGTGCATGAAGAGGGGCAGGCTGATCCGAAGTGGGCGAACCGGCTGACGCCGGAGGTTGTGATTGCGATTCGCGATAAGAAGCTGCTGCCGGTTGCGGAGATGGATCAGGGATTTATGTTTCCGAAGTATCCGGACCAGGTGTTGGTCAGCTACTGGCAGGGGGGATCGATCTGCGACTATATTGCGGAACGGTGGGGGAACGATGCCCTGCTGGGAATGGTGCAGTCGTTTGCGGCGCTGAAGACGACGCCGGAGGCGATTCAGGCGAATCTGCATGAGTCGCCGGAGCAGTTTGATAAGGACTACATGGCGTGGCTGGACAAGAACATTGGCGGGACGGTGAAGAACTTCGATGAGTGGCGCAAACAGCTAAAGGCGCTGGTGGGGATGTCGGAGAAGAACGATGACGATGGCGTGATCACATCTGCGGCCGCAGTGATCAAGCTGTATCCGGAATACGTGGAGGATGCGAACGCGTATGAGATTCTGGCCAACGCGCAGTTGATCAAAGGAAATAAGCAGCAGGCGGCGGATGCGCTGAAGTTGTATGAGCTATTGGGCGGTGAGGATCCGAAGACGCTACAAAAGCTGGCGTCGCTCGAGATCGACCTAGGGCATCCAAAGGATGCTGCGGAGACGCTTGACCAGCTGAACTTCATTTATCCCGAGGATGAGGATATGCACCGGAAGCTGGGAGCTTTGTGGCTGGCGCAGGGGAACAATGCGGGGGCGGTGCGGGAGTATTCGGCGGTGCTGGCGATGAAGCCTCTGGATGTGGCGTCGGCGAAGTTCGATGTGGCGAGGGCGTACCTGGCGGCGGGGGATAAGGCGAAGGCCGAGGAGAATGTGCTGGGGTCGTTGGAGGCTGCTCCGGGATTTAAGCCGGCGCAGAAGCTGTTGCTGGAGATTGAGGGGAAGTAGGGACGGCAGGTTCAAGGTGCAAGGTCTCAGGTTCGAGGAGAAGCAAAGGCAAATGCGGGGATTCTTCGCTCCGCTCAGAATGACAGGACGAGATAAATACGGAACGAGAGGGAGCGAGCATGAGCGTGATTGCTGGAGTGAACCAGGACGCGGCGGAGCTACAGGGACGCATTGAGCGTTTCCAGGCGGTGCGGGATGGGATCCTGGCGCAGGTGCGGCAGGTGATCGTCGGGCAGGATGACGTGCTCGATCAGATATTGATTGCGCTGTTTGTGGGTGGGCATTGCCTGATCACCGGTATGCCGGGCACAGCGAAGACTCTGATGGTGCGAACGATTGCGCAGACGCTGGGGTTGTCGTTCAAGCGGATTCAGTTCACGCCGGACTTGATGCCGTCGGATATTACGGGCACGGACATCATCGAAGAAGACATCACGACGGGACATCGCAAGTGGACGTTTGTGGAGGGGCCGCTGTTCGGGAACGTGGTGCTGGCCGATGAGATCAATCGCACTCCGCCGAAGACGCAGGCAGCGATGTTGGAGGCGATGCAGGAGCGGAGTTGTACGGTGCGTGGGCATATCTACAAGCTGCCGGCTCCGTTCTTTGTGCTGGCCACGCAGAATCCGATTGAGTTGGAGGGGACCTATCCGCTGCCTGAGGCGCAGCTGGATCGCTTCCTGTTCAATGCGGTGCTGGATTACCTGAGCGCGACGGATGAGGTGAAGGTTGTCGACCTGACGACGGCGACGAAGAATCCTGAGGTTGTCGCTGTGACGAATGCGGAAGAGTTGCTGGAGTTTCAGCAACTGGTACGGATGGTGCCGATTGGGGAGTCGCTGGCGAAGTATGTGGTGAACCTGGTACGGGCAACCAGGCATAAGAGCGAAAACGCTCCGGACTTTGTGAAGAAGTACGTGAACTACGGCGGGAGTATTCGCGCGGCGCAGTTTATTGTGCTGGCGGCGAAGGCCCGGGCGCTTAGCCGGAAGCGGTACCACGTGACGTACGAGGACATTACGGCGCTGGCGATCCCGGTGCTGCGGCATCGGATTCTGCTGAACTTCCATGCGGAGTCGGAGCGGATTGATTCGGACGAGGTGCTTACGCGGCTGATTGCGCATTTGCCGCCGCCGAAGGAAGGTTGAAGGTTGTCGGTTGCAGGTTGAAAGGCAACTACGGAGATTCTGACGCGTCAAGTCAGAATGACGGCATGAAGGCAAATACGGGGGTTCTTCGCTGCGCTCAGAATGACATCGCATGGGTGAGTGGCGAAGGGAGGCGGGATGCTGCAGCGGTTTCTGGATCCGGCGGTGTTGCACGGGATTTCGAGTCTGGATCTCGTGGCGAAGACGGTGGTGGACGGCTTCGTGGCGGGGCTGCATCGCTCGCCGGACTTTGGGTTCAGCCTGGAGTTTGCGGAGTATCGCGCATATACGCCGGGGGACGATCTGCGGCATGTGGACTGGAACCTGTTTGCGCGGACGGAGCGCTGCTATCTGAAGCGGTATCGCGGCGAGACGAACAGCCAGTTGACGCTGTTGCTGGATGCGAGCAACTCGATGAAGTACTCGAGCCACACGGTGACGAAGATGGACTACGCGCGGTACATGGCGGCGTCGCTGTGTTACCTGGCGATTCACAACCAGCATGACCCGGCGGGGCTGATTGTGTTCGATGACGAGGTGCGGAACTACATTCGGCCGTCGACGCGACAGGGACAGCTGTATCGGCTGCTGGCGGGGTTGGAGCAGGCGGAACCGGCGGCGCGGACGGACTTTGGCAAGCCGATGCAGCACTTCCAGCAGTTCCTGAACCGGCGCGGGATTGTGCTGGTGATTTCGGATTTCTATGAGCAGCCGGAGTCGATTGTGAATGCGATTGAGCCTCTACGGTTTCATGGGAACGAGGTGGTGCTATTCCACGTGCTCGATCCGAAGGAGATCTATCCGGAGTTGAAGGGGCCGGTGGTGCTGGTGGACCTGGAGACGGACCAGAAGCTCGAAGTGATTCCGGACTATGTGAAGACGGAGTATCGCGCGAAGATGGACCGGCACCTGGAAGAGATGCGCGAGAGGACACAGGCGGCGGGGATGGGGTATCACTTGCTGACCACGGATAAGCCTCTGGACAAAGCGCTCACGGAGTATCTGTCGCTGCGGCGGTCGGGGCATACGTCCGGGCTCGGGGGCGCCTGATGGGTTTCCTTGCACCGTGGTTTCTCGGGGGACTGCTGGGAGTGGGGCTGCCGGTGTTTGTGCATCTGCTGCGCAAGCAGACGACGGTGCCGCGGCCGGTGAGTTCGCTGATGTTCTTCGAGCAGGGCAAGCAGAGCTCGGTGCGGCACCGCAGACTGCGCTATCTGCTGCTGTTTGCGCTGCGGACGCTCGCGGTGCTGGCGCTGGCGCTGGCGTTTGCGCGGCCTTACTTCCGGCATAAGGCCGTGCTGGCGAGCGACAAGCTGCTGCTGGTGGCGGTGGATGATTCGTTCAGCATGAATGCGAGTTCCGGCGCCGGGGCGGCAGGGACGAAGCTGGATGAGGCGAAGCGCGGGGCGCTCGACGTGCTGGCACATAAGGCGGGTGGACAAAAGGCGCAGGTGATTGCGCTGGGCGGACAGATGAGTCTGCTGACCCAGCCGACGGCGGATGCGGGAGAGCTTCGCGCGGCGGTGGAGGGGATTGGGCCGGGCGACGGGCATGGGACGTTCGGTGAGTTGGGACGCGGAATGCGGGCCATGGCGGAGACGGTGCACACGCCGATGGAGTTGGACGTGTTCAGCGACATGCAGCAATCGAATATGCCCGGGAACTTTGCGGATATGGTGATGCCGGGGAACGTGTCGCTGGTGCTGCATAGGGTGGGGCCGGTGACGGCAGTGCCGAACTGGACGGTGGAGAGCGTGCAGGCTCCGGGGCAGTTGGTGGACACAAAGAAGGCTCGGGTGCTGGCGGTGATTGCGGGAGACGCTACGCTAGCGGCTACACGGACTGTTTCGCTGGTCGTCAACGGGAACGTGACCGCGACGAAGAAGGTGGAAGTGCCTGCGAATGGGCGGGCGACGGTGGTGTTTGAAGGGCTCGATGTGCCGTATGGCGAGAGCCGATGCATGGTGCGCATCGATGCAGCGGATGGATTTCCGAATGACGATGCGAGCAGCTTTGCGGTGAAGCGGGCGGACCCGGAGCGGGTGCTGTTTGTGCACCAGGCGAGCGATGCGCGATCGCCGCTGTACTTCGGGGCGGCACTGGCCGCGGCGGCGCAGGCTTCGTTCGTGCTGCAGCCGATTACACCGGAGCAGGCGAGCGACATCGACCCGTCGAAGTATGCATTTGTGGTGTTGTCTGACGTGCCCTCGGTGCCGTCGATCCTGGAGAACGCGCTGCTGCGGGATGTGCAGGACGGCGGGAGCGTGCTGGTAGCGGCGGGCATGGCGGATTCGCATCGCGAGCATATCCCGGTGTATGGAGGGAATGTTGCGGATGGGCATTTCTATACGCACGGGGACGCAGCGGGCGGCCAGTTTTCGACGGTAGGAATGGCGGATGCGTCGCACCCCTCGATGAAGGACGCGAAGGGGTGGGAGGGGACGAAGTTCTTTTATGCCGCGGCAGTGGACCCGGGAACGGCGAAGGTTGTGGCTCGGCTGGCGGATGGATCGCCTCTGTTGGTGGATAAGCAGGTGGGTGAGGGGCATGTGCTGCTGTTTGCGTCGGGCCTGGACAACCTGTCGAATGATCTGCCGCTGAATCCAGCGTTTGTGGCGTTTGTTGACCAGACGTCGCGGTACTTGTCGGGCGAGGAGCGGGTGAGCGGCGCGCGGGTGGTGGACTCGTTTGTACAGTTGCGGAACCCGGTGAATGCGCAGTCGGGCGCGCCGGCGAGCAAGACTACGGTGGACATTGTTGGGCCGGATGGGAAGCGGCCGTTGTCGCTGCGGGAAGCGGCGGCGGCAGAGTCGTTCCAACTGGCGCGCGCGGGGTTCTACCAGATTCATTTTGCAAATGGGCGAGATGCGCTGATTGCGGTGAATCCAGACCGGCGGGAGTCGGCCCTGGAGTCGATTCCGGACGATGTGCTGAAGTTGTGGAGCGGGGCGGCTGGGACGGAGGCGGCTGGCAGTGCGGATGCAGCCGCGGGGCAGGCGGATGCGTCGAATAAGGTGTCAAGCCTGTGGTGGTGGGTTATGCTCGTACTATTCGTGGCCGCGCTGGCTGAATCGGGGCTCGCCAGCGGCTACCTGGGTACGCAGCGGGAGGAACTATGAGCAAGCGTGAGCAGCTCAACCTCTACATCCGGCAGGTGCAGCAAAGGCTGCGTCTGGATGCGAGTTTGCGGGGGGCGGCGATTCTTGCATTTGCTGCCCTGGCCGCGACGGTTGTCCTTACCCTGATTCTGAATGCGTACGCGTTTCCGGAAGGCGGACTGACGCCAGCGCGACTGGTGCTGCTTGGAGTAGTGGTGGGGGCAGTGTGCTTCGGACTGGCGTGGCCGCTGCGGCGACTGACCCGGCGAAACTCTGTGGGGCGCGCGGAAGAGGCGTTTCCGGAGTTTGAGCAGAGGCTTGTGACGTTCTCTGAGAAGGACGGCGCGGAGGATGCGGACGCGGGGCAGAACGGGTTGTTCCTGGAACTGCTGGCGGCGGACACGCTGAAGGTGGCGGAGTCGGATGCGGCGCGGCCGCGGGGGATGGTTCCGCAGACGAGATTGATGTGGCTGCTGGGCGCGGGTGTGGTGTGCGCGGGCGTGCTGGTGTGGATGGTTGCGGCACGGCCTGGGTTCATGGGGTACGGCGCTTCGCTGCTGTGGACGGGGCCGCGCAAGGATGTGCCGCCGATCTACGAGATCAAGGTGACGCCGGGCGATGCCGCGGTACGACGGAACAGCGATGAGATGGTGACGGCGCAGGTGATTGGGCTGACGACGAACAAGGTGAATCTGTTCGCTCGCTATGCGAGTGCTTCGAAGTGGGAGCAGGTGGCGATGCAACCCCAGATGGGTGGGGCGGGGTTCCAGTTCCTGTTTGCGGGACTGCCGGAGAACGTGGAGTACTACGTACAGGCGGGCGCGGCGAGTTCGAAGCACTTTAAGTTTCGCGTGGTGGATCTGCCTTCGGTGAAGGCGATGCAGGTGACGTATCACTATCCGAAGTGGACGGGCCTGCAGATGGTGTCGGAGGAGCAGGCGGGAGACCTGCGGGCGCTCGAGGGAACGGATGCGGCGCTTACGGTGCAGATGACGGCTCCGCTGAAAGACGGGATGCTGGTGCTCGATGGTGGCCAGGTGGTGCACCTGGCGGGCGGCGAAGGAAACGTGTATCACGGGACGATCCACATGGATAAGGATGGGGCCTACCATGTGGCGGGGGTGGATGAAGGGCAACAGGTGAGGCTGTCGGAGGACTACTTTATTTCGACGAGCAAGGCGAATCCACCACAGATCGCGATCGATAAGCCAGCGGGTGATTACCGGGCGAGCCCGATTGAGGAAGTCACGGTCGGTGTGAAGGCGGGCGCGGACTTTGGATTGACGCATGTGAGTCTGCACTACTCGGTGAACGGCGGCCCGGACCAGACGGTGAACATTCTGAAGCAGCCGGGCGCGAAGGATGCGGGCGGCAACGCGACGCTGAGCCTGGAGGACTTCAAGCTGCAGCCGGGCGATGTGGTGAGCCTGTACGCGACGGCGAAGGACAACCATGCGGAGTCGAAGACGGACATCAGTTTCATCCAGGTGGATCCGTTTGAGCGGGAGTTTTCGCAGTCGCAGCAGAGCGGCGGCGGAGGGGGTGGTGGAGGAGGAGGCGGGCAGCAGAATAACCAGGGCGACATCGCGCGGCGCGAAAAGGAGTTGATTGCGGCGACCTGGAAAGAAGTGAATACGAAGAACGAGGCTGCCGAGAAGGCTGCCGCGATGGGCAAGACTCTGAGCGAGGCGCAGGCGACCCTGAAGCAGCAGGCTCTTGCTTTGAGTGCTCGCATGAAGAGCCGCGATCTCTCGCAAGCGAACGAGGAGTTCAACAGCTTCGACAAGGATATGGAGCAGGCCGCGGCAGGGATGCAGCCGGCGGCGGACAAGTTGAAAGCGATGCAGTGGCAGGAGGCGATGCCGATCGAGCAGAAGGTGCTGCAGGCGCTGCTGCGGGCGGAATCGACGTTCCGGAAGATCCAGGTGGCATTTGGGCAGCGCGGCGGTGGCGGCGGTGGTGGTGGGGGAAGCGCTGGGCGCGACCTGGCGAGCCTGTTCGACCTGGAGATGGACACCGAGAAGAATCAGTACGAGACCGCGCAAACGGCGTCTTCTCCGGCAGAGCAGCAGGCGAAGAAGGTGGACGACGCGTTGGCGAAGCTGGATGCGCTGGCGAAGCGGCAGGAGGAGTTGGCGCAGAAGCAGGGGAACCAGGCACAGAACTTCCAGGAGAGATGGCAGCAGGAGATGCTGCGTCGCGAGGCGGAACAGTTGCAGCGCGATATGGAGCAGATGCAGGGGCAGCAAGGTCAGCAGGGACAACAGAGCGCGAACGGGCAGCAAGGGCAGTCCGGACAGTCGGGCCAGCAGGGACAGTCAGGTCAACAAGGACAGTCGGGTCAACAGGGACAGCCAGGCCAACAGAGTGGACGGTCCGGGCAGGCGAGTGGGTCGCAACAGTCTGCTTCGCGAGGGAATCCGGATGGGAATGCGGACCCACGGGTGACGCAGGCGCTGGAGCGGTTGCGCGCGGCGAATGAGGCGATGAACCGGGCTGGAAATCAGCAGGGTGGCGGGCAGCAGAGCGCAGAGCAGGCTAAGAAGGCGGCTGACCGGTTGCGGGAAGCTACGGACTTGCTGGGCGGCGCGCAGAAGCAGCAGGCGTCGAGCAAGCTGGATCAACTGGGGCGCGATGCGGATCGGTTGACGAAGGAGGAGAGCGCGGAGGCGGATCGCGTCCGCAAACTGGCGGCTGCCGGCGAGGCGATGCAGGCGAAAAAAAATGGGGGCAGCGGAGACGCGAGTGCCGCGGATGTGGCCGCAGCAGAGAAGGAGCGCCAGAGCCTGGCGAACGACCGTCAGAAGATGTCGGACGATTTGGAGAAGCTGCGGAAGGGAATGCGGGACACTGCGCGGGAACTGGCGGGGACGCAGCCGGGCGCTTCGACGAGTCTGCGTGACACGTTGAGTGGGATGGACCAGACGGATCTGACGAACCTGGTGCAGCGGACGGCGGACTGGTTGCGGAATGGGATCAACCCGAACTCGAATGGGACCGAGGCGGAGATTGCTTCGGGGCTGAAGAAACTCAACGACGGAGTGCGCCAGGCGCAGCAGGCGGCGGGCAACGGGCAGAACGGGCGAACCGGGCAGGCCTCGGGGACGCAGACGGCGGCGCTCGACCACGTGGATCGGCTGCGGAGCGAACTGCAGGGGCTATCGGCCGGGCGGCCCTCGGCGAATGGCCGGCAGGGACAGAACGGGCAGCAGGGCTCGAACGGGCAGCAGGGACGCGCCGGTCAGCAAGGGCAGGGCCAACAGGGTCAGCAGAGTATGCAGCGAGGCCAGGGACAACAGGGCCAGGGGCAACAAGGCCAAGGGCAGCAGGGCCAACAGGGGCAGGGGCAGCAAGGGCAAGGGCAGCAAGGCCAGGGACAGCGCGGCCAGCAGGCTGGTCAGAATGGACGCGGCGGGCAAGGCGGTCAGCAGCAGGGGCAAGGTGGCCAGCAGGGGCAGGGAAACAACCAGGTTGCCCAGGGTGGACGCCAGGGCGGCGGGCTTGGTCCGCGAGGCGGGCAATTGGATGGCGGCTACGTCAATGGCCAGTTGCGGGGCGGCGGTGGCAGCACGGATGCGAACCTGAACGTCGATACGGGTGGGCAGACGTATGGAACGTCACGCTCTTCGTTTGGGCCGAGAACTGGTGGCAATCCTGCGGATACGCAGCGGGTGATTCAGCAGGGGATGAGCGAACTGAATCAGCTGCGGCAGGTGGCCAAGTCGGATCCAGCGGTGCAGAAGCAGATCGACGACCTGGAGAAGGAGATGCAGAAGCTCGATCCGTCGCGGTTCCCGGGGAATCCGGCGATGGTGGAGGAGCTGCATACGAAGGTGATGAACGACGTCGATAAGCTGGAACTGCAACTGCGGCGCGATCCGAGCCAACCGCAGGCGGGGCAGGTGAGGACGGCTACTCCGCAGAATGTTCCGGCCGGTTATGAGGACGCGGTGGCGGAGTATTATCGGCGGCTGGGGAAGGGCCAATAAGTCGCTCTCAGGTAAGATAACTCGGAGTTGCAGAGCGACGGAGTTGGGCCAATATGAGCAGCGAGGTGGATCGGCCGTATCGGCTGGATGGGAAGGTTGCGCTGGTGACGGGCGGCGCCAGCGGCATTGGTGCGGCTACGGCGCGGGAGTTGGCGCGGGCGGGAGCCGAGGTGGTGATCGCCGACCTGAACCTGGAGGCGGCGCAGACGCTTGCTGCCGAACTGCCCAGGGCTCGGGCATCGCGGATGGATGTGACTCAGGCGGCCTCGGTGGGGGCTGCGATGGACGAGCTGCAGACGCTCGACATCCTGGTGAACAATGCGGGGATTGGATTGGTGGGCGATCTTGCATCAACCAGCGAGGAAGATTTCGAGAGGGTGATGCGCGTGAACGCGCACTCGGTGTACCTGGTGACGCGGGCGATGCTTCCGCTGCTGCTGATGAGCCGGGGATCGATCGTGAACATCGGATCGGTGGCGGGGCAGGTGGGCGTGAAACAGCGGTTCGCCTATTGCGCGAGCAAGGGGGCGGTGCTGGCGATGACCCGACAGATCGCGGTGGACTATGCGAAGCAGATTCGCTGCAACTGCATTGCGCCGGGGACGGTGCAGACGCCGTTTGTGGAGGGATATCTGGATAAGTATCACCCGCATGAGAAGGAACAGGTACGCGAGGAGTTGCGCATGCGGCAGCCGGTTGGACGACTGGGCACGCCAGAGGACATTGCGGGCCTGGTGCGGTATCTGTGCAGTAAGGAAGCCGAATTTATGCAGGGCGCGGTGGTGTCGATCGATGGCGGTTGGACGGCGGCTTGATGAGCTGTCCGGTGCAGTCGCAGGTGTCAGTTGATTACGAGGAATCCTGGTGAGTGAGATCCGAATCACGGGCGCGCGGGTGATCGATGTGCGCTTTCCTACATCGTTGGCGAGGATCGGCTCGGATGCGGTGAACAAGGATCCGGACTATTCGGCTGCGTATTGCGTTCTGGAGACGGACACCGGCATTGAGGGGCATGGGCTGACCTTCACGCTGGGGCGTGGGAATGATCTGTGCGTCGCGGCGCTGAAATACCTGGCGAAGCAGGCGGTGGGGCGGAGCCTGGAATCGATCACGGGAGATCTGTGCGGATTCTCGCGGCTACTGACCGACGACAGCCAGTTTCGCTGGCTGGGGCCCGAGAAGGGCGTGATTCACATGGCTGCCGGCGCACTCATCAACGCGGTGTGGGATTTGTATGCGAAGGCAGAGGGGAAGCCGTTGTGGCGGCTGCTCGCGGAGATGTCGCCGGAGGATCTGGTTTCGGCGGTGGATTTTCGGTATATCGACGACGCGATCACGCGCGAGGAGGCGCTGGAGATCTTTGGGCGCAGCCGGAGCGGGATGGCGGAGCGTCTGAAGGGGCTGGAGGTGGAGGGCTATCCGGCGTATACGACCTCGGCGGGGTGGTTCGGCTTTAGCGACGAGAAGGTGCGGCGGCTCTGCCACGAAGGGCTGGCGGAGGGATGGGCGCACTTCAAGCTAAAGGTGGGCGGAGCGCCGGAGGATGATTTGCGGCGAGCGTTGATGGTGCGCGACGAGATTGGCTGGGAGAACAAGCTGATGCTCGACGCCAATCAGAAGTGGGGTGTGGGCGAAGCGATCGAGCGGACGCGGGCGCTGGCGAAGGTGAAGCCTTACTGGATGGAGGAGCCGACCAGCCCGGATGATGTTCTGGGGTTCGCGCGGATCCGGCGCGAGGTGAAGCCGGTGCGGATTGCGACGGGTGAGCATTGCCACAATCGCGTGATGTTCAAGCAACTGATGCAGGCCGAGGCGATTGATGTGTGCCAGTTGGATAGCTGCCGGGTTGCGGGAGTGAATGAGAACCTGGCGATTCTGCTGATGGCGGCGAAGTTCGGGGTTGTGGTGTGTCCGCATGCGGGTGGGGTGGGGTTGTGCGAGTATGTGCAGCACCTGTCATTTTTCGACTATCTGCGAGTGTCGTGCAGTACCGAGGACAGGGTGATTGAATACGTCGACGCGCTGCACGAGCATTTTGTGGATCCGGTACGGATTGTGCGGGGGCGGTACCAATTGCCTGCGCGGCCTGGATTTAGCATTGAGATGAAGCCGGAGTCGCTGGAGGCGTATGAATTTGAGCGCGGCTCGGTATGGAGGCAGTTGGCATGAAGCTGGTGACGTTCGTTGCAGGGGATAAGGGAGCGCGGCCGGGGCTGGTGGTAGACGGCGGGATCGTCGATCTGAGCGCGGAGGGTTTTGCGGATTCGGCTGCGTTTATGAGTGCGCCCGCAAGCGTGCAGGCGGATGTTGCGAAGTCGAAGATGACGGTGCCGATGGATAGAGTGAAGCTGCTGGCGCCGGTTCCTGCTCCGCCGCGGATCTTTGGGATCGGAGTGAATTACGCGGAGCACTCGGCGGAGTCGGGGACGCCGATGCAGAAGGTTCCGACAGTGTTTATGGTGCTGTCGTCGGCGGTGGTGGGGCCGGGAGAGAGCGTAATTCTGCCCAGGGCGAGCCAGATGCCGGACTACGAGGCGGAACTGGCGGTGGTGATTGGCAAGGGCGGCTACCAGATTGCGGCGAGCAAGGCGATGGAGCACGTGTTCGGGTACACGATCATGAACGATGTGAGTGCGCGCGATGTGCAGCGGGCGACGTCGCAGTTTTCACTGGGCAAGAGCTTCCCAACCTTTGCGCCGATGGGACCCTGGGTGGTGAGCAAGGATGAGGTTGCGGACCCGCACGCGCTGGAGATCAGCCTGACGATTGGCGGGGAGAGGCTGCAGCACTCGAATACGAAGATGATGATCTTCCAGATTCCGGCGCTGATTGAGTACATCTCGGGGATCACTCCGCTGCAGGCAGGCGACGTAATCAGCACGGGAACGCCGGCCGGCGTGGGGATGGGTCGGACGCCGCCGCGCTGGCTGAAGCCGGGCGAGGAGATCGTGATCGCGATTGAGGGGATCGGCGAGCTGCGGAACAAGACGGTGGCGGAGTAAGCCGGGGCGTGGGGCAGTGGGTGCGGGTGTGTGGGCTGGCTGAGGCTCCAGCTGCGGGACAGGCGATGGAGGCCGATGCGGCGGGGGTGTCCTTGTGCCTGGCGAATGTGGGCGGGGAACTGAACGCGGTGGATAATCTGTGCCCGCATCGGCACGGGCCGCTGGGGCAGGGCTGGATGGAGGGCGCGTCCGTGGTATGCCCGTGGCACTCGTGGACCTTCGATGTCCGGACAGGGGCGGCTGAGTTTCCCGTGCATGCCCGGGTGGCGGTGTTTCCGGTACGGGTGGTGGGGGAGGATGTGCTGGTAGAGATTGGAGAAGAGGGCAGGAATCAAGCAGGGAACATTCTGTGAAATTTCGCAACTTCTGCTTGCAGATCGCGTCCTGATGGGTAGGCTGATACCAAATCTCTGACCGCCCGGATGATTGGGCGGCTGGGCTGGGAAGAGGGTTCACACTATGAAGATGGTTCGTAACGCACTGCTTGCACTGATTGCCTTTACGGTTGTGGCTGGCTCGGTTGTTCCGGCGAACGCTGCAACTCGTCACCATCACCGGGCGCATCATCGCCACCACGCGAGGAAGAGATAGCCAACGTTTTCTGGTACCTGGAGAGACCCGGCCACGAGCCGGGTCTTTTTTGCGTTGGGAGGGAGGTGGAAAACTGGGCGGGAATGCGGTTAGGGAACGAGGGGTGGATGCTGATAGAATCGATTGAATCCACTCCTTTTTGGATTCCTCAGGAGTAGGCAATGCAGGCAATTCTGGCGCTTGAGGACGGGCGCATCTTTCGCGGCAAGGGCTTCGGCGCGCCTGTTGAGGCTGCTGGCGAAGTGGTCTTCAATACATCGCTGACCGGCTATCAGGAGATCTTTACCGATCCCTCGTACGCGGGGCAGATTGTGGTGCTGACAAATCCGCACATTGGGAACTATGGGACGACGCCGAGCGACGCGGAGGCTTCGCGACCCTATATCGAGGGGCTGGTGACGCGCGAGTTCTCGCAGATGAGCTCGAACTGGCGTTCGACCGAGGTGGCCGATGATTACCTGGAGCGCAGCGGCGTTCCGGTGATTGCGGAGGTGGACACGCGGGCGGTGGTGCGGCATCTGCGGACGCATGGCGTGATGCGCGGCGTGATTGCGTCCGGCGAAAACCTGGATGCGAATGCGCTGGTGGCGAAGGCGCGGGCGATTCGCAAGATGGATGGCACAGATCTGGCCAGCGTGGTGACGACGAAAGCGGCGTACCAATGGGATGCGGCCGAGCCGAAGAACCAGACTGGCGACGCGCTGCTCCCGGGTGCGGATGCCGGGGCCGACGGCGAACCTCTTCATGTAGTGGCGTATGACTTCGGGATCAAACAGAACATTCTGCGGATGCTGACCCGCGAGAACTGCCGCGTGACGGTGGTTCCGGCGAAGACGACGGCGGACGAGGCGTTGGCGCTGAATCCGGATGGGGTGTTTTTCTCGAACGGACCGGGCGATCCGGAGCCGCTGGACTACGCGATTGAGGCGGTGCAGAAGCTGAAGGGCAAGAAGCCGATCTTCGGGATTTGCCTGGGACACCAGATCTTCGGGCTGGCGCTGGGTGGGAAGACGTACAAGCTGAAGTTCGGGCATCATGGCGGGAATCACCCGATCATGAACCACGCGACCGGGAAGGTAGAGATCACGGCGCAGAATCATAACTTCAATGTCGATCCGGAGTCGCTGCCCGCGGATGTGGAGCGGACGCATACGAATCTGAACGATCAGACGCTGGCGGGATTGCGGCATAAGACAGACCCGATGTTCAGCGTGCAGTATCACCCGGAGGCGAGCCCGGGGCCGCATGATTCGCATTATCTGTTCAGGGACTTTCGCAAGATGATGGAAGAGTGGAAGAAGTAGAGCGAGACGCCGAGCTTGAGCCAGACTGGTGCAGTAGATGCTGGAACAAAAAGGTTAATGAATGCCGCGTAGGAATGATATTGCGAAGATTCTGGTGATCGGCTCGGGGCCGATTGTGATTGGGCAGTCGGCGGAGTTTGATTACTCCGGCACGCAGGCGTGCAAAGCGCTGAAGGCCGAAGGGTACGAGGTGGTGCTGGTGAACTCGAACCCGGCGTCGATTATGACCGACCCCGAGGTCGCCGACCGGACTTACATTGAGCCACTGACGACTGCGTACCTGGAGGAGATTATCCGGGTCGAGGCCGCACAGATGAAGGAGGGCGCCGGGATTTTTGCGGTGCTGCCGACTGTGGGTGGGCAGACAGCGCTGAATCTCGCGGTCGATCTGGCGGACTCGGGCGTGCTGGAAAAGTACGGCGTTGAGTTGATTGGCGCGAAGCTCGAAGCGATCAAGAAGGCTGAGGATCGGTTGCTGTTCAAGGATGCGATGAACAAAATCGGCCTGGACATGCCGAAGTCGCAACTGGTGCGCAACGTGAGCGACGGGCTGGCGTTCGCGGGCAAGATCGGATTTCCGGTGGTGATCCGGCCAAGCTTTACGTTGGGCGGCTCGGGCGGCGGCATTGCGTATAACCGCGAGGAGATGACCGACATTCTGTCGCGAGGCCTGGACCTGTCGCCTGTGCATGAATGCTTGATCGAAGAGAGCGTACTGGGCTGGAAGGAATACGAGTTGGAAGTGGTGCGTGACCTGAAGGACAACGTCATCATCATTTGCTCGATTGAGAATTTCGATCCGATGGGTGTGCATACGGGCGACTCGATTACTGTGGCGCCGGCACAGACGCTGACCGACCGCGAGTACCAGGTGATGCGGGATGCGGCGATCGCGTGTATCCGCGAGATTGGTGTGGAGACGGGCGGCAGCAATGTGCAGTTCGCGGTTGATCCACGCAATGGGCGGATGACGGTGATCGAGATGAACCCGCGCGTGTCGCGGTCGTCGGCGCTGGCATCGAAGGCGACGGGATTTCCGATTGCGAAGATTGCGGCGCGGCTGGCGGTCGGTTACACGCTGGACGAAATCCAAAACGACATTACGAAGGCGACGCCCGCCTGCTTTGAGCCGACGATCGACTATGTCGTGGTGAAGATTCCGAAGTGGCAGTTTGAGAAGTTTCCCGGCGCGGACGAGGGCCTGGGGCCGCAGATGAAGTCGGTGGGCGAGGTGATGGCCATCGGGAGGACCTTCAAAGAAGGGCTGATGAAGGCGCTGCGGTCGCTGGAGACGGGTAAGAAGGCGAGCGCAACCGACATCGAGCCGCGAAGGCTGACGCAGCGGCTGGTGACACCGCATCCGGAGCGGCTGGCGTATGTGCGCTATGCGTTTGAGAAGGGGATGAGCGTGCGCGAGGTTGCGCGCATGACCTCGATGGATCCATGGTTCCTGAACCAGATGAAGCAGATCACGGACGAGATCAAAGCGATTGCGGCGGTCGGCAAAGATGCTGCGACGGCGGACGATTTGCGTGCGGCGAAACGCATGGGTGTTTCGGACGATCGGCTTGCCGCAGAGTGGGGGCTGGAAGGCGCAAGCGGTGTGACCGAGGTCCGCGAATTGCGCCAGAAGTTGGGCGTGAAGCCAGTGTTCAAGCTGGTGGACACTTGCGCCGCAGAGTTCGAAAGCTATACGCCTTACATGTACAGCTGCTACGACGAGGAAGACGAGTTCGCGCCCAGCCCGCGGAAGAAGATCATTATTCTGGGCAGCGGGCCGAATCGGATCGGGCAGGGAATCGAGTTCGACTACTGCTGCTGCCACGCCGCGTTTGCGTTGCGTGACGATGGCTACGAAACCATCATGGTGAACTGCAATCCGGAGACCGTGTCGACGGACTACGACACTTCAGACCGGCTCTACTTTGAGCCACTGACGCTGGAAGATGTGCTTGCGGTGTATGAGCACGAGGCTGCGGGCGGTGCGGAGATCGGGATGATCGTCCAGTTTGGCGGGCAGACGCCGCTGAATCTGAGCCTGCCCCTGAAGCGCGCGGGTGTGCCGATCATTGGGACTTCGCCGGAGTCGATTGATCTGGCAGAGGACCGCAAGCGCTTCGGCAAGCTGATTACGGAGCTGGGGATTCCGCAGCCTGAGGGCGCGATGGCGACCAGCGTGGAAGAGGCGGTGGCCGGTGCGAATCGCGTGGGCTATCCGGTGCTGGTGCGGCCCAGCTACGTGCTTGGCGGGCGCGCGATGGTGATCGCGTACGACGACGATGCGGTGAAGAACTACATGAGCACGGCGATTGAGTACTCACAGGAGCGGCCGGTTCTGATCGACCACTTCCTGGAAGATGCGACGGAGTGCGACGTGGACGCATTGTGCGACGGCGACGATGTCGTGATCGCGGGCATCATGCAACATATCGAAGAGGCGGGCATCCACTCGGGCGACTCGTCGTGTGTTCTGCCGTCGGTAGACCTCAGCGAAGATGTGTTGCGTACAATCCGCAAGCACACGCGCGAACTGGCGATGGCGTTGAATGTGATTGGGCTGGTGAATATCCAGTTCGCGATTCAGCGCGGCAAGGTGTTCGTGATTGAGGTGAATCCGCGGGCGTCGCGCACTGTGCCTTACGTGTCGAAGGCGGTTGGCGTGCCACTGGCGAAGATTGCATCCCGGCTGATGGTGGGACGCAAGCTGAAGGAACTGCTGCCGGAAGCCGTGGAGAGTGGTGCCGATCTGGAAACGGGCGCGCACTACTACGTGAAGTCCCCGGTGTTCCCGTGGGGCAAGTTCCCGGGCGTGGACACGGTGCTTGGACCGGAGATGAAGTCGACCGGCGAAGTGATGGGCGTTGCGGACAACTTCGGAGAGGCGTTTGCCAAGGCACAGATTGCTGCCGGACAGATGCTGCCTACGAAGGGCACCATCTTTATGAGCGTGAATGACCACGATAAGGACTCGCTGGTGTCGCTGGCGAAGACGTTTGTGGAGATGGGATTCCACCTCGTCGCCACGCATGGCACGGCGGAGGTTCTGGAGGCTGCGGGATTGCAGCCGGAGCGGGTGTTCAAGGTGAAGGAAGGCAGGCCAAATGTTGTCGACCTGATCAAGGGAGATCGAATCCAGTTGATAGTGAACACGCCGCGCGGGCAGGATACGTTCTTCGACGAGAAGGCAATTCGGCGAGCGGCAGTGCTGGCGCGGATTCCCACGATTACAACGCTGGCGGCTGCCCGGGCTGCGGCAGAGGGAATCACTTCGCTGCAGAACGGTACGCTGAGCGTCTTCGCACTGCAGGAACTGCATGCGGCACGAGTGGCGACGCTGGCCTAGCACTTCGTGCGGTTCTGGACTTCGTGTCGCTCCTCCCGTTGGTCGGCACAATCGCCACACCAAGCAGGAAAAGGGCGTGGCCCGAATCGTTGGGGTCGGGTGTCAAAGCACTGCTAGTTGCGGAGGGGCTGCATCAGGTGCTCGAGCGCTGCGCGCTCGGCACCGTTGGGCGGCAGGTGCGGCAGGCGGGGAAGGCCGCCGAAGTAGCCGTTCAGGTCGCACGCGAACTTCAGTGCGCCGGGTGTGGCTTCGGCCAGGCGCGCGGCTTCGATGAGGCGGATCTGTTTTTCGTCGGCCAGAGGCTGGTCGTCGTCCTTCCATGCGGCGAAGACTTCATAGCAGGCTTGTGGAGCGCTTGCGGCGAAGGTCGGAGCGATGGCCGTTGTGCCGTTGCGGAGATCCTCGATCAGCGTCCCGGTGTTGCCTGCGAGAATCTGGAATCCAACCGCCTTTGTGCGCGTGCGAAGTGCTGGAAGCGGCGGCGGCTCGGCGATTGCGGTGGCTGTTCCGGAGAGCTCAGCGGCAGAGACGAGCGTAGCTTTGCCGGACGCATTCTTCATGCGCGTTGTAACCGCCGCGAAAGTAGGCGTAACGAGGACCTCGCGGTTTTTTGCGGAGGTGCGCGCAAGGATTCCGGCAGCTGAATTAGAGTCAGTGGCCAGCAGCGCGATGATGTTTGGGTGGGTAGCGAGTTCGGTGATCGCGTCGACCGGCAATGCCCACTTGTCACGGCTAAGCAGAATGATCGGGAGCGGAGAGCGGTCCGCAATGGTCCTGAAGTAGGTAAGCAGTTCGCATAGGCGGGATTCCGCGGCGAGCATGGAAGGAATTCCGACGAGGGCCGTGTCGTAGGCCAGACTGGCGGCGTATTCAGCGAGGTCCAGGGTTGCGGACACGCTGTCGCGGGAGATGCCGGCGATGAGGACTTTTTCGGGGGCTGCGGTCTGGGCGACAGTGCGAAGGACTGTGCGGGTTTCGTCGTCCGATAGCAGCGTCGGTTCGCCCGACGGGCCGAGGACGATGAGGCCAGCCGCGGGAGTCTTTGAGTAGCGGGCGACGTTGGCGGCGAGCTTATGCGGGTTCAGGCGGCCGTCAGGATGAAACGGCGTAGTGAGCGGGATGTGAAGACCTTCGAGAAGCATGTTCTACGTTATCCGTTGTTCTTGAATTCTTATGCAGGCCGGACCGAGGCGGGGTAGAAGACAGACCAGGCTTCTGCGGCTGCGCGCTGGAAGAGCGCGGGTGAGGGGTTGACCGGGAAGGCGCGGCGCGCGATGGCAAGCATGTGGGCGTCGTGGACGGAGTTGCCGAAGACGGCGTCGGGCGCCGTGATTCCTGCGCGCGCGAGTGCGGCGACTTTGCCTTCATCGGTGGGGACGTCAAGGAGCGAGTCGGTCACGAGTCCGTCCGCGACGGCGACGCAGGCGGCGAGAACACGGTCTGCGGGGATGGAGAAGTGGCGCACGCCTTCTTCGATGACCCAGTGGCATGTGGAACTGACGGCCCAGATTTGCGTGCCGGCAGATTGAAGGTCACGGATGACAGCGCGCAGTTCCGGGAAGATATTGCGCTCGATGTGAGTGGCGAAGAACTGGTGAGCTGCGGCACGCAAGTCGGACTCGCGCAGTCCGCGGTAGACCTGCACCATCTCGCCACAGATGGTGACTTCGGAGACCTGGCCGGCGAGGTAGCCCTGGTAGCGCTGATTGAGCCACGCGACGGCATCGGTGGAGAGCAGGCCTTGATCGATGGTCCAGTTCATAAAGCCGGAGCCGGCGTCACCGGACCAGAGGGTTCCATCACAGTCGAAGACAGCGATGCGAGGTGCGAGTGCCAGAGCTGCCGCATGGAATTCGGCGGTGGTGAGCAGGGTTGTGGAAACGACATTCGACAAGAGGTAAGCCTTTTCTTAGCGCGATAGTAGCTGTCGGGATCAGATCAATTTTATCGCACCCTGACCTGGAGGCCTGAATGGGCGCATTAGGGCGGAGGCATCGCGATTTGGTACAGGCGTCCTCCGCTTCGGGAACTGGCCACAAGCAGATCGCTTCCGATGACGTTCATTCGCTGCGGAGAGTCGATTGCCGAGATGCTGTGAGTGAGCCACATTGCGGTTGGGGTGCTGATGTCGAACTCCTCTACTGTGCCCTCCACGTAGCAGCCGACGTAGGCGATGTTGTTGCGAACGAGGACGGGGAGAGCATGGCAGGTAGCGCTTGGCGAAGCCAGCGAAAGAGTCTGGAGCGAATGCAGACTGGCCGGGTTCGAGATGTCAACGGATACCAGTTGGGGCGTGTCGAAGAGAGTCACGTACGCGACGTTTCCCTGAATCGCGATCTGCTGTGGCGAGTGGGCAACGACGAACGGTGTGCCCACCAGCGCCATCGTCGACTCGTTCACAACCTGGATGGTGCTTGAGGTCGATTGGGGAGCATCTTCCGAGCCGGCCGCAACGAAAACGTATCCGCCTGCCACAGTGAGGAAGCCGGGGTTAGCGAATTCTCCGGGGGCCGGGTTGGACAGGGCTGCGATCCCTGTGATCGCGGGGGCAGCCGGCGACGCAATGCTGACTCTTGCAACGGCTCCGTTCTCTACGAGGTTGTGACCGAAGAGCGGTAGGAACACATCCGTTCCGTCGAGCGCGATGCCGGGATAGGGTGTGGGGAGACCACTGACGGAGCCGAGTGGGGTTAGAGAGCCGTCCGAATGGATGGCGAGTGTCAGCAAGGAACCGGTATCGAAGCAGGCGACGGCCATTACGGAATTGCCGGCGATAGTCGCGATCACCATGCCGCTCGGGTCCTTGCACGGCGTGGTGTATGCGGGCACGGCCAGCGTCGGGGAGACGCCGGAGACGTTATAGGTGAAGATCTGCCCGGTGCCTTGCACGGAGACGAATTCGTATTTCCCGAACGACGCGACGGAGTTGGGAGTACCGGAATTAGAGGGAATCGCACTGGTGACCGTTTGAACCCAGGAGGCAGGTGTCGAACAGCCGGACAGAACAGATACGAGGCCCAACGTCAACGGAACGACGCGTCTCACGAAACTCCTCTGGTGGGACAACGGGCAGGTAAGTCCGATGTCCACGGTTCCGGCTAATTCTAAACGACGAGCCTGATTCTTCGATCAGAGAGGGGATTGCCCATCAACGATCGAAACCCCCGGCGGTGGGGCGAAGACGAAATCGGATGATTTTACCGGGGCGTCTTCTTCGATCTGGGTGAAGGCGAAGGAAGTGGCCGCGCCGTCCGTCTCTTCAATCCTCATGGACTGAATGGTGCCGGCCTGCGTGACCGTCAGCGAGAGAAGGTGGACCCGCTCAGCCATGCCTTTCGGAATGCCGGTGATGCGGATATTCGCGCCGTCCGGAGCCGTAGTGAGGTGGTCGAGCTCCTTGGCGAGTTGGGTGTGGCCGAGGAGGAAACGGAGAGGCGAGCGCAGGTCGTCAAGCTGCTTGGCCGGCGTGCGCGAGACCTGAGCGTCGCCCGGAGTGTAGAACCAGGCGAAGTGACCGTCGAGCACAAAGACCTTGCCGGCGGGCGCGTCGTAGGACCAGCGCATGAGGCCGGGTTTCTTCAGGGTGAGGATACCGCTCTCCGTACGGTCGAGGCCCATGCCGGTGTAGTGCTCCGAGTAGCGGGCGCGGAGAGTTTGGAGGTGATTGTAGTGATCGTCGACGCGACGGATGATGGCTGAGTCGCGAGACTGCGCGAGGGTGGCGGTGCAAAAGACCGCCACCAGCAGAGGCGCGAGAAGCGAGATGCGGGGATTCTTCACTGCGTTCAGAATGACAGGATGAGCGGGCAGACACAAGCCGAAGCTGATGCCTGGGACCTGGCCCCAGGCATGAGTTTGACCGGTCGGCCCGAGCAAAGATTACTGGATCGGCTGGGTGCAGTTCGTGCCGCCGGCGGGATCGAACTTGATGATGTTGTTCTCGTCGGAGCAGTAGCCACGGTCGCCGGTGCGGCCTACCGTCTGGGGCACGGCGGTGAGCTCATAGGACGTGTACATGTCCTGGTTGCTGACCGTGACCTTGCTGCCGCAGGTAACGGTGAAGGTGTAGCCGGATTTCTGCCCGGAGGCGGCGAGCGTCGGGTCGATAAGCTGCGATGCCTGGGCGGAGGGTGCTCCAGACTTGGGGTCGCCGCCGAGCGCGGTGAGCGGGCAGGCAAAGCCTGTGCCGGGATACGCGGAGTTGTAGCTGGCTTCCGCAGACCCGATCGTGCGCATCGTCTGGATGGCCGAGTCCTCGTCGGCGGTCTTCTTCACCTTGAGCATCTGGGGCACAGCAAAGGCCATGATGATGAGCATGATCGACATCACGATGAGCAACTCGATCAGGGTGAAGCCGGAATCGCGGTTCAAGGTGCGCGGTTCGCGAGTCGAGATGAAGCTTTCGGGCATACGGAAGGTGTTCTTCATGAGTTACTGAGACCTCAACAGGTTGACAGCTATAGAGTATAGACGTTTTCCGATTGCGGAAGGCACTGGCCCGAGTGATACACTCCATCGCATCTGGCTACAACTTCTGCGGGCCCTGCAGTTTGAACGAGGTGACCGATGGCGACTGATGTAGTCCTGCATCCGGGCAAAGCTGCGCAGCCGACACGCTCCATCTGGACGTGGCTGAGCTGGGCGGTGGTGGCCGGGCTGGCTGCGTATTTCTATGTCACGACGATTCCGAACTACTTTCATTGGGATGCCGGCCACTATGCTCAGTACTGGCCGAACCGGTGGTGGCTGGTTGCCCACGTCGGAGGCGGTTCGCTGGCTCTGATCCTGGGCCCGTTTCAGTTCAGCACGATGCTGCGCAAGCGATTTGTTCAGGTGCATCGCTGGATGGGGCGTCTGTACCTCGCGGGAATCCTGGTTGGGAGCGTCGGCGCGATCTACATGGGACTGTGGGTGTCCCGGCTGAGAGCTTTCGGGATCGCGCTTGAGTTTCTGGCACTGGCCTGGCTGGTGACATCTGGAATGGCGTATCTGGCAGTGATGCGGCGTCAGTTTGCCGTCCACCGGGAGTGGATGATTCGAAGCTACGTCGTGACGTTCGGTTTCGTGCTATTCCGCCTGGCAGAGAGAAGCCACATTCTGGCAAGTCTGGGCGGGGCCATGCAGGCAGTTATGCTGGCCTGGATGTGCTGGGCCGTTCCGCTGCTGGTGACAGACGTGGTTCTGAACTGGCGGCGAACTCTCGGGGCAAAGAAGAGCGCAACGGTCTGAAGCTCAGCAGGCGAGATCGCTTCGGCTCAATTTGAGGTTGCCCAGGTTGCCGAGAATCGTAAGTGCGATCGCTTCTGGCCGGAAGAGCTGCTGCGCCAAGGACTGCACGTCGGCAGGCTGGATTGCTTCGACTTCGGCGATGATCTCGTCGACGGAGAAAAAACGGCCAAAATACATCTCCTGCCGCGCCAGGTTGGACATCCGGCTGGATGAGGACTCGAGGCCGAGGACGATGTTCGACTTCAACTGGTCCTTGGCACGCTTGAGTTCGGCGTCGGGAGCCGCTTCTTCCTTCAGCCGGCGGAGCTCGGCGAGAGTGAGACTGAGAACCTCAGTGATCTTTGCGGTAGAGGTTCCGGCGTAGATGGCGAGGCAGCCAGTGTCGCGGAAGGGGTTCGTCTCGGAGTAGATGGAGTAGGCGAGGCCGCGGTCTTCGCGGATGGTCTGGAAGAGGCGCGAGCTCATTCCGCCACCAAGCATGGTGTTGAGCAGGTAGACCGCGTAGCGTGCGGGGGAGGCAACCGGTGGCGCAGGGACGCCCAGGCAAAGCTGCACCTGCTCGAGCGACTTCTTGCGCTTGAGGGTGATGTGCGGGTAGGCGTTGGGGGCCGGAACGTGGGCAAGCTGTGCCTCGCTGGTTGCGGCCAGACCGCTGAAGTGGTCGGCTACCTGGGCGACAAAGGTGTCGTGGTCCAGATGACCGGCGGCCGAGAAGACCATGTTCCGGGGGGTGAATCGTCCGGCGTAATAGTCGAACACGACTTGCTGGGTGAAGCTGGAGACGGTCTTGGTGGTGCCCAGGATCGGCCGGCCGAGGGAATGGCCCTTCCAGAAGTTCTGGGTGAAGGTCTCGTGGACGAGGTAGTCGGGGTTGTCCTCGTCCATCTTGATCTCTTCCAGGATGACGCCCTGTTCGCGGGCGATGTCGTCAGGGGTGAAGGTCGGGTGCAGGACGAGGTCGCTCAGAAGATCAAGTGCTGGTGCAATATTGTCGTCCAGAACTTTGATATTGAAGCAGATCGACTCTTTTCCGGTAAAGGCATCGAGGTTGCCGCCAATAGCGTCGGTTTCCCGGGCGAACTGCTGGGCGGAGCGGGTAGTGGTTCCCTTAAACACCATGTGCTCAACGAAATGGGAGATGCCGTTCAGGTCCAGCGACTCGTCGCGGGAGCCGGAATCGATCCAGACGCCCATAGAGACGGAGCGGACGTGCGGAATGCTCTCGGTAAGGACAAGCAGTCCATTGGGCAGACGGGTACGGCGAATGTTGCGGGTGGGAGATGCAGACAAGGCGGTTGCGATTGCGGACATGCGACTCCTGTTCTCCGGGGGGAGACTTTTATTGTGTCACAGGGATTGGATGATGAAGGAGGCCCCGGAGGGCGGTGGACTCGCAGGAATACCTTAGGTGGGAGTGGCTGGAAGTCGCGCCCCCAGCCGGGAATTTACTCGATTTTCTTGAATGGGGCCGAGCGGTTCGGGAATCTAACCATCCGCAACCCAAGAAGGAGCAATGGATTATGCGACCTGATATCGTGCCTGGCGCTCATTTTCCCGACTACGAGCTTACCGATCATACCGCCAGGCGACGCAAGCTTTCGGAGCTACAGGGGCCGGATCCGCTGGTTCTGGTGCTGGGCCGCGGCGGCTTCTGTCCGAAGGACCGGCGTCAGAGTGAGCAGCTGCTTCAACTCCATCGTGAGATGGAAGTTGGATATTGCCGCCTGGTAACGATCTCAACGGACAATCTTTCCGCTACGAACGAGTACCGCTCCGGAGTGGGAGCGCATTGGACGTTTCTCTCGGACGCGGGACGGACGATCCAAAAGGATCTCGACATCGCGGAATACACCGATCCCGAGCACAATCCGATGATTCCACACGTGATCGTGCTGGAACCCGGGCTGATCGTTCACAAGGTCTACGACGGCTATTGGTTCTTTGGCCGCCCGACGATGGAAGAATTGCGCCAGGACCTGCGTGCGGTGATACGCAAGTGCCGGCCCGACTGGGATATCACAACGCCGGAGATGAAAGCTGCATGGAAAGAGGGCCGCAAGGAACTCTTCTATCCCTATGGCAAGACGTATGCCCAGACTCTGAGCGAGCAGGATTGACTCCGACGGCTATGTCTTGACCAGCTCGATCCCGTCGCCTTTGCCGAGGTTGCGGGTGTACTTGCGTTCGGCGGGGTTATTCCAATGCTCGTGAACGCCCAGGCTAGCGAGGGGTTTGCCGGCTTTGGCGGGATCGTAGGTTACGCCGGATGGTGGCTGGTGGGCGAGAGCCATTTCGTGGAGGTAGTTGTCGACGGCTCCGGTAACGATGGCGGCCAGGGTAGGCTCGTTGCGCAGGAAATCGAGGGCGACGGAGTCCAGTGCGACGCCATCCTGGGAGGCAAAGATGCTCGAAGTCCAATGCCCGTTGAAGGGTTCACTTTGCCATTTGCAGACCGCGGCCAGGCGGAACTCATTGTGCCGCGTGGCGTACAGGGCGTCGATCAGGTAGAGGACGGTCTTGGGGCCGACGTGTGGGTGGGCGTTCATATCGACCAGGCCGTTGTAGGAGGCCATCCCCTGTGCGGCTGGGTTGCCGACTCGGCCGCCGGATTTGACGGCAAGGAACGGATGCACGGAGCGCGCACCGGCTCCGCCATCCGCAGTCAGGATGGTTCCCTGGTGATTCTTGGCTGTGACGGTCATGCCAGCCATGGTGTGGCCCTTAAGCCCAGCCACGTTGATCATGTACGCAGCCTCGGTGACGCAGGTGGGGAGGTAGAACGTCAGGCCGCCTTTCGCGAAGACAAGCGGGTGGGCCTTGTCGGGAACGGCCTTTTCGCGGCCATCTGTGCCGGTTCCGTCGATGAAGCGGACGCCGGGGTATTCCTGCTTGCAACGATCGAAGATGGTGGATGGAACGTCGCGGATGGCGTCGTAGAAGGCGATGTCTGCCGGCGCTGCTCCGGCCTGCTGCACGAGCTGGCGGAGCAGCGACTGAACCAGCTGCGGTGCAATGTAGGAGGCGTTCGCACCGTTGCCGTGGTCATGCACCTGGTTCAGGTTGAGCTTGACGACGATCTTCTCGCCCTTGCGATAGCCAGTGGTGCCATTGCCGCTGCGCTTGTTGAAGTCGGTGAAGATCTTCTTCCATGCGGCCTTATCCGTGGGAGCGTCGCCGACCGAGCGGATGGTGGTGGAGAGCAGCCGTGCAACCACGTCGGGGTGGGTATTACTGTCGTCCCACCAGCCGGGCGCGTTGGTGACGCCGTCCCACGAGGTGGCTTTTGCATCGTGAGCCCAGGCTACGCGGCCTGGTTTGACGCCGAAGGCGGTGCCGATGGGCGCGTTCGCGGGATCGCTCGGGCTGAAGGTGACTGGCGTTGCCGGTGCAGTCTGGGCGGCGAGTGCAGCGGGGACTTGCAGGGCGGTGAGTGCAGCGGCGCTTCCCAGCACGGAAGACTTGAGGAAGTCTCTTCGCGAGGTTTCGTAGTAGCCGGATTTCATGGGGACTCTCCTTGATGTGCAGCCCTGAATGGCGAGGAGTATACCGCTCGGCAGAGCGGCTGGCCTGTGCGAGCGGTCACAACAGCGGTGCGCGGACGGGTAGACTGGAAGCAGCGATGGCTACGGATCAGGATAAGAACGGGACGGAGGCGAAGGCCCTTTTTGGGCTGGGGCAGGATGAGTTGCGCGCGGTGGTGGAGGGGCTGGGGCTTCCGAAATATCGCGCGGTGCAGTTGGGGGATGCGCTCTACAAGCAGCGTGTGGGGACGTTGGAGGAAGTTACGACGCTGCCTGTTGAGGTACGGGAGCGGTTGACGGCGGAGGGGTACGAGGTTGGGTTGCCGGAGATCGTGCAGGCGGCAAAGAGTGTGGATGGGACTGAGCGCTACCTGGTCCGGCTGGCAGACGGTGAGACGGTGGAGACCGTGTGGATGCCCGGCGGTGACGGGGGCGAGCGCGGTGATGGAAGCGAGGCTGCCAGCGAAGAGGAGGGGGAGAGCGGCGATCCCGAGGACTCCGTGGAGCGCAGAAGGGAGAAGCGGGCGGATGTCGCGAATGACAAACAGACGACTGCTGCTGAATCCGGAGATGGGTACAAACGAGCGACGATCTGTATCTCCAGCCAGGTGGGTTGTGCGGTCAACTGCCAGTTCTGCCTGACGGCTAAGTTGGGAATCAAGCGGAACCTGACGGCGGGGGAAATTGCAGGGCAGGTTGCGGCCGTGCTAAACCGGCAACACGTGCGGATCGGCAGCGGCAAGGGCGTCGAGACACCGTCGCGGATCAACCTGGTGTTTATGGGGATGGGCGAGCCCTTCCTGAACTACGACGCCTTCATGCACAGCGTGCATACACTGCGGACGATGGGAATTCCGGAGTCGCGTATGACTGTGTCGACCAGCGGGATTGAGCCTTCGATCCGGCGCTTCGCGGACGAGCCCGTGCGGCCAAAGCTGGCGCTCAGCCTGAATGCGTCGAACGATGTGGTGCGGCGCGAGATTATGCCGATCACGAAGAAGTGGGACATCGCGGCGCTGCTGGAAGCGGTGCGGTCGATCCCGCTGGGCAAGCGTGAATACGTGACGTTCGAGTACGTGCTGCTGGGTGGCGTCAACGATCAGCCAGAACATGCGAGGGAAGTACTGGCCCTGTTGAAGGGGATGAAGGCTAAGGTGAACCTGATTGTGTGGAATCCGGGGCCGGGAATTGCGTACCACCAGCCGAAACATGAAGATGTTGCGATATTTCATCGCATGCTGATCGATGGGGGGATACCGACGTTCACGCGCAGGCCGCGGGGACGGGATATCTACGCGGCATGCGGACAACTGAAACGGACTGTGGAAGCTCCGGAGACGTTGGTGGAAATCGCGATGACCGGCGAATCGCGCTAGCTCAGAGCAGAGTGTTCCTCCTGAAGGAGTCGAGCCACGCTGCGGCAGATCCGGCTGACATCGTCATCGGACGTCTGCCAGTTGCAGACGCTGACGCGCATTGCTCGACGGCCTCTCCAGGTGGTGCCGGTGAAGAACGCCTCGCCCGAGGTCAGGATCTTGCCAATCATGCGATCCGTAAAACGATCGTGCGCCTCGTCGCCCGCTCCTGCGCGCGGATCGAGAAAGCGGACGAGGCCCTGGTTGATGTGCGGTTCCCATATGACCTCCGCGCCGGGTAGTGAGCCGATGCCGGTGACGAGCGCGTGGGCGTGAGCGCAGGTACGGTCGATGAGATCGGCGACGCCGGCCTTTCCAAGCTGCCGCAGCGCTGCGTAAGTTGCGAATCCGCGGCCGCGCCGGGAGTACTCCGGATTCCAGTCGATCTGGTCGCGTGCGTCTTCAGCATGTGTGAGGTACACGGCGCGTGTGGACATGGCGGAGCGATGGGCGTTTGCGTCGGCGACGAATGCATAGCCGCAGTCATACGGAACGTTGAGCCACTTGTGGCCATCGGTCGTCCAGGAATCGGCCTGGTCCGCGCCGTTCAGGTAGTGGCGGAATTTCGGACTGGCTGCGGCCCATAGTCCGAACGCTCCATCGATGTGGACCCAGGCAGAGTACCGGTGGGCAAGCGGGATTAGGGTGGCGAAGTCGTCGTATGCGCCGATGTTCAGGTCGCCCGCCTGAAGCACCACAATAGTTGGCGCTTCCGGAGCCGATTGCAGCGCCTCGTGAAGAGCTGCGGCGACGAGCCGTCCCTCCCCATCGACGGGCAGGTCGACGACGTGCTTTTCGCCCAGGCCCAGCAAGCGGACAGCACGGGTAGTGGAACCGTGCTTTTCAGAACTGGTCAGGATGCGGATCGCAGGGGACCCGGAGAGACCTTCCTGCTCGACGTCCCAGTGTCTCCGCTGCAACAACGCATGGCGAGCCGCTGCGAGGCAGGTGACATGCGCCATCTGGCAGCCGGTAACCAACGCGAAGCTGGCCGTGGCGGGCAGATGCAACACTTCCTTCAGCCAACGGCCGGCGGTTTCTTCAACGACCGCGGCGGCCGGACTGCAGGCGTAGAGTCCGGCGTTCTGATCCCAGGTTGAGGTGAGCCAGTCAGCAGCGAGCGCCGCGGGAAGAGAACCGCCGATGACCCAGCCAAAGAATCGGCCGCCTGCCGAGCCAAGGAGGCCTCCTTCGACGCCACTGACCAACTCGCTCACGACCTGGGATGGATCGAGGCCGGAATCGTTTAGCGGCAGGTCGAGTCGCTGCCGAAGCGTGGCCAGATCGACGGTCGCGGCGACCGACTCCGCGTCGAGTGAATCCAGGTGTTGGACGGCATGATGCAGGGCCTCAGATAGAGGCCGAGCGAACTGAGAGGCGAGGTTCATAGCGCAAGACTATCCATCCTGAGAGCTAAGAACACTCCGAATTGTGCTGTCAAACTTTGGTCCTTACGTGAGGGGAATTCACGTAGCTCAGCAGCGGCTGGGCAGGCAGATGCGGAAGACCGTGCCGGTCCTTGGCGCGGGCTCGGTGAAGGTACGCACGGTGATTGCTCCGCTGTACTTCCGGATGATGCTCTGGCTGATCCATAGTCCCAGGCCGGTTCCTCCGGGGCGCTTCGTCGAAAAGAAGGGCTCGAAGATTCTCTCTCGGACGCCAACCGGAATTCCCAGCCCGTCGTCCGCGATGGTGACGCATACGCCGGTGCCTTCCGACACACAATGGACCCGGACCTGGATATTTCCCCCGCTGGGCAGAGCGTCGATGGCATTGGTGACGAAGTTACTGAAGACCTGACGGAGTTCTCCGGGCCGAGCCCAGACAATTGGGGACGCCAGATATTTCGCGGACAGACGTATGGACTTGCTCTCCAGCAGAGGGCTATGAAGGTCGAGGACACTCGCCAGGAGAACCGACAAGTCGACCTCGATGGGCTGGGACGTGTCGCGATAGAACGAGAGAGTCTGCCGCGTGATTTCGCCGACTCGAACCACTTCGTTGACCAGCAGTTCACTGTATCCGCGCGCTTCCTCGTCCAGGGATGAATTCTGGGCGATCAGGTAGGCGAGATTGAGAATGGCCTCCAGCGGATTGTTCACTTCGTGGGCAATGCTGGCCGCCAGGCGGCCCATCGCTGCCATGCGCTCGGATTCGAACAGCGCTTCCTCGGCGAGTTTACGGTCCGAAATATCGCGAGCGATCTTGGATATGCCGACAACCCGCCCATCGGAATCCCGAATCGGAGAGATGGTGAGGGAGATGTGGACGATCTCGCCGTTCTTGCGCTGCCGTCGAGTCTCATAGTGCTCGATCCGTTCGCCTGCGGTCAGCTTGCGAAGAATCTCCGGCTCCTCAAAGCGAAGTTCGGTCGGGATCAGGGTCAGGACAGACTTGCCGATGATCTCTTCGGGCTGGTAGCCGAACAGCTTGGTGGCCGCGGCGTTCCAACTCGTGATGATCCCTCGAAGGTCCTTACTGATGATGGCGTCGTCCGAGGACTCCACGATGGCTGCGAGTTGCAGCCTTGCCTCGACCATACCGTTCAAGATGGAGCTGTCCGGCTCAACTGCAGCATCGATGATTACCATTCTCGAAAGAGTCTCCTGGGCTTGGCCAAGCTTCGCGAGGATCGGTACGAATACGCCTTCTGGCCACGCCCGAAAAACGAGGCCCAATTGTTTGACGCCATTACCTCAAAGGAGAGTTGCTATGGGTTGGCGGTCTTAAGCGCTAATTTCAGAAGAGCTTGCGTAACTCTGTCGTGGTCATGACGGAGTACGCTGCCTTCGTGGACGAAGTTTCCGGGGATGGGTTCGACGCCCAGGTCGCGAATCCGGTCCAGGTCGGCCTCAATGGGGGTCTGGCCCTCGCGGGCATATTGATCCAGCAGAGTGGGCGAAATCGGCGCAGTGTTGATGAGCGCGTAGTCAAAGATGGGGCCGCCGGCCAGGCCGCAGTGCTGCAGGATCTTCTCGATGTGCTGCGATGCGGTGAGACCCAGCGATTCATTCGCCTGCGTCATCAGGTTGCCGACGTAGACGCGCGTGGCATTCGATTCCGCGATGGCCTCGGGGATGCCGCGGACGAGCAGGTTCGTGACCAGCGAGGTGTAGAGCGAGCCCGGTCCGAGCGTGATCAGATCGGCGCCTGCGATGGCGTCGAGGGTGCCAGGCAGCGGTTCCGCGTCGGAAGGTTCCAGCATCAGTTCGAGGATGCGGTGTGTGCTGGCGGTGATATTTGTCTCGCCACGAACCAGGGATCCGTCGTCCATCCGCGCGGCGAGCGTGACGTCCGTGTTTGTCGCGGGATAGATGCGGCCGCGCGTGGCGAGAATCTGTGAGGACATCTGCACGGCCTGAGCGAAGTCGCCCGTAATTTCCGAGAGCGCGGCGACGAAGAGGTTGCCAAAACTGTGCCCGTCGAGGGCTCCCTGATCGAATCGATATTGAAAGAGCTTGGCCAGCAGGTGCTCGTCCTCGGAGAGTGCCACCATGCAGTTCCGGACGTCGCCGGGAGGCAGCATCTTGAGGTCTTCGCGCAGCCGGCCGGAGGATCCTCCGTCGTCAGTCACCGTGACGATGGCGGCAAGGTCGCGGATAACGCAGGGAAGATCGAGGGTGGAACGCTCCACGCGGCGCGCGGTGTCCGGTGCCGTGGAAAGAGGGTTCGGCAGCGGTTCAGCCAGAGCACCGGAGGGAAGACGCGATGGAGCGTCGGTGGAGCGACGGAAGGCCGCGGGCGCAGGGACATAGTGCTTGAGTCCGCGCAGCAGCGTGGAAAGGCCTGTGCCTCCACCGATGGCAACGACTCGGAGAGAGGGCTGAGCGCCTCGGACCGCCCGGGATGGACTCGATGCAGGCGTCACGGTTGGCTTCAATGTGGAAACGGGAGTCATTCGGTTCGTATCGAGGGTATCAGGTTCGATGCGAGACGGCGCGCGCGAGATGGTTCGCTCGCCCGCGTGCATTTCCAACGAGGATTGGCGGCCCGCACTGGCTCGTCGCCTTAGACCTCGGGATAGAGGAGTTCCGTGAAGCGGGGATCGTCCGCCATGTCCTGAAAATCCGAGTCGGCACGTGCCTGGATGCGGTTCTTCGAGTTCAAGTGGATGGCTTCGGTCAGGTGTTCGAGGCAAGTGTGCGCGTCGCCGGTCATACTGGAGAGGATTGCCAGTCCGTAAAAGGCATAGTCGGCCTGGCTGTTATCCGCGAGAATTTTCTTGAGCTCGGTGCGCGCGTCCTCGTAGTTGCCATCGTTGAGCAGCGAGATGGCGTAGTCGTAGCGCTCTTCCGGCGATTGAAACTTGGTCTGGCCCTTGGAGATTTGCTGCAGGCACGCATTGATGTACATGCGGATTCGCTCGGCCAGATCGGCAGGGCTGCTGGAAAGCATGTGGTTGAAGGCAACGTGCGCCTTCTCAAACTTGCCTTCCTGCATCAGGCGCAAAGCGGCCTCGTACTGCGCTAGGGTGTGTGCGCGGGCGGCGTCGGTGGACGCGTTAGAGGACCCGGCAATCGTGCGCGGACGTTTCGTGCTGGCGGCGGGAGCGTTCTTCATCGAATTGCTGTTCCTGTCTGCAACGTTGGTTGGTTGATGGCAAGGTCGACGTGGTGTACCAGGGAGAAATTTGAAAGTGCGATTAACTCCTCCGGCAGTCTTGTTCCGGTTTTATACGCACACTGGACGAGAAGGTCAACCCGGACGGGAAGCTGCCTTGTGAGCATAGACCGCGGGATTGAGGTCCGGGTCGTTATACATTTTCATTTGCCGATAGAGTTTGAAGCGACGCTTGCCGGCCAGCACCTCCCGCCACAGCTCGTCCAAACAGGCGGCGAGATCGCTGCGCTGTTCCTCGAGCAGGGCCAGACGGGCGCGATTTCTCTGGTGATGCGCCTCGGATGCGGAGGCGCGCTGGGCCTCTTCCGCCGTGTGGTAGATCTTCAGCGCCAGGATGGAGAGGCGGTCCAGAATAAGGCCGGGTGACTCCGACTGGAGAGGGGCTCCCGGGCTCTGTTCGCCGGCGGTGTCAAGGAGTGTGCGGTCCATTGCTTCGACCAGGTCGTTCCGGGTCTGGTTCAGTATGTCGATGTTGTGCTTTACCGCGGCAATGCGGGCGTCGGAAGCCCCGGGCTCGCGAGCCTTGTCCTCTTCGTGCCACAGATCGAAGTTGGCGCGGTGATGGGCAAGCACGGTCTCAAGGAGTGGGTCGCGGGCTTGCTGACTGGACTCCGCAGACGGCTGATCCTGATGCCAGCGGAGCGTCGCCTGGTCATGCAGGTGCGTGATTTGGGAAACGTTCAGCATTGGCAATCGGGCAGCCCCTGGCGGATAAGCCCATCCAACTGTATCAGTAGGTTGCGGTGCTGTTCCATAGGCGACGGGGAAGGAACGAGGCGCCTCAGATTCATCAAACGGCTCTTTCCCTCTATCATCGAAGAAGGTGTTGCAATCGCCGACCCAAATCAGCATGGTTCGCCGCTGCGGTTTTCCGGAGTGATCCGCTGGGGAGAGCTTGGGACAATTTGAACAGTGGGCGGGCCGCCCACGGGGGAAAAGGAAGCTTGTCGCAAAAATCGCCAGTTCGGAAAGTGCTGATCTATCGCCTGGGCAGCCTCGGGGATACGGTGGTCGCCCTGCCGTGCTATCACTTGATCGCGCGGCTCTTTCCCGATGCCGAACGCAGGCTGCTGACCAACTTCCCGGTGAATGCGAAGGCGCCGGCCGCCGCAGCTGTCCTGGGCGACTCCGGCCTGGTCCACGGCTACATGCGCTACACCGTTGGGACGAGGAGCATCGGCGAGTTGCTGCGCGTGGCGTCGGAGATTCGGCGTTTCAAACCCGACCTGGTCGTCTACCTGATGGATTTGCGGCCGGAGATTATCCGCCGCGACCGGATGTTCCTCCGCCTGGCCGGCGCGCGCAAGATCGTTGGGATCCCCGGTTCGGATGACCTGCAACGCCGCTGCGATCCGGTGACCGGACTCTATGAGTTGGAGTCGCGTCGTCTGGGGCGCCTGATCGCGGAACTGGGCGACGCGAATACGGAGGATCCTGCGAACTGGAGCCTGCGGCTGACCGATGCGGAACGACAGACAGCGTTGCAGGCGCTGGGGCCGTTGGCGGGCAGGCCGTTGATTGTCTGTGGGCCTGGGACCAAAATGCAGGCCAAGGATTGGGAGAAGGACAACTGGCGCAAGCTGCTCGCGAGATTGCATGCGCAATATCCAGAGCGCGGATTGGCGCTGGTGGGTGCGCCGGACGAATCGCCGACCTGCGAGTTCGCTGCGCAGGACTGGAACGGACCCAAGGTAAACCTAAGCGGCCGCGTTTCGCCGCGCCAGGCAGCGGCCGTGATGGAACGTGCGGAGGTGTTTCTGGGACCGGATTCCGGACCGATGCATCTTGCCGCCAGCGTTGGAGTCCCGTGCGTGATTGCTTTCTCGGCGCATGGACTTCCGGGAGTGTGGCATCCGGCTGGGCAGCAACACCAGGTTGTGTATCACAAGCCGGAGTGCTTCAACTGCGGTCTTGAGACCTGTATTGTGATGGAAAAGAAGTGTATGCGGTCGATTACGGTCGACGAGATGGAGCAGGCCGTGGCCCGTGTGCTAAAGCGGCCGGTTCTGGCCAGGAATTAAGGGCACAGGAGGCCCGTTTCAACATGTTAATCGTTACTGGTGGCGCGGGCTTTATTGGCAGCAACCTGGTTCATGAGCTCAACGCGCACGGCATTACGGACATCCTGGTGGTGGACAACTTTGCGAACGTGAAGAAGTTTCCCAACCTGCACGGCGCCCGCTTTGTGGACTACATGGACAAGCGTGAGTTTCGGCGGGCGATTGCGGAACACGCGCTCGGCATTGGCAAAGTCGAAGCGATTCTGCATCAGGGCGCCTGCTCCAACACGCTTGAAGACGACGGCGTGTACATGATGGACAACAACTTCCAGTACACCAAGGAGGTGCTCGCGTACTCCATGCTGGAAGGTGCTCCGCTGGTGTTCGCGTCGACCGCCGCAGTCTATGGGCTTTCCGGACCGGGACACTTTACGCCGACGCTGGAGAACGAGCGGCCGCTGAATATCTACGGCTTCTCCAAGCTGGCGTTCGACCACTATTTCCGGAACCAGCTGGCGCTGGACCGGGTGCCGATCACAGCGGTTGGGCTACGCTACTTCAACGTCTATGGTCCGAGGGAACAGCACAAGGGGCGAATGGCCTCGGTGATCCATCACTTCTCGAAGCAGATGAAGGAGACCGGCAAAGTGCGGCTGTTCGCAGGCACGGGCGGCTATGGGAATGGGGAGCAGCGCCGAGACTTCGTGTACGTGCGCGACCTGGCGCGGCTGAACATGTTCTTCGCCGGTATCGGACCCTATGCGCCGAAGGACTGCGAGTCGCGCAAGGTCTATCGCGGTGTCGTCAACGCAGGATCGGGGGCGAGTCGCACCTTCAACGATGTTGCGAAAGCGCTGATGGCGGTTCACGGCCCGGCGGAGATTGAGTACATGCCGTTTCCGCCCGATCTCGAGGGGCGCTATCAGCACTTCACCGAGGCGGACTTGACCGGGCTTCGTGGGCTCGGCTGCGACCTGACACCTACAGGACTTGAAGAGGGCATCGTCGAGACCTACCAGACGCTGCGGGCCATCGGCGACTAAGCTGAGGCCGGCTTGAGGCTCGCGAGCAGCGCGTTGACGGCGTCGAGCAGCGATGCGGCCTGAAGGTCGGCGGAGTCGCGCGCGGCTTGCGCTCCAGGCTTCTGAAGGGCGGGATCGCCATCGGTGAAGATGGTGAGCATGCCGAGGCGGCGACCGAACTCAATGTCGGACCAGGAGTCGCCGATCATGACGCTGGTTGATGCGGAAATCTCCGGGAAGTTGGCCTGCGCCTTTTCAAAGAGGCCGGGAAGCGGCTTGCGGCAACGGCACTGATTCTTGTCGTGCGGGCAGAAGTAGAACGCGTCGACGTGCGCCCCGTGCGCCTTGAGCTCGGACTGGAACGATGCATGGATGGAGTCCACATCCGCGGGTCCGTAGAGGCCGAGTGCGATGCCGCGCTGGTTCGAGACAACGATGACTCGCAGGCCTGCGCGGTTCAGCCGGGCGATGGCTTCGTGCACGCCAGGCAGCGGCTGGAACTCGCTGGGCGAGGTCACATAGCGGCCTTCGGGCATTTTCTGGTTCAGCACGCCGTCGCGGTCGAGAAACACTGTCTGCAGCGCGCGGGTGGGAAAGCTGTCTCCGGGGTCGGGCACGCAGCTATGATAGCAACAGGCTCGCCGCATGAGCCGAGGGGGACCGTTTCGTTGATTGAGCAACTGCATGAGGTGATCCAGGAGATCGAGGACAAGTGGGCGTTGAAGCGCCTGCTGGTCGTGGGCGATGTCATGCTCGACAAGTATCTCTGGGGCGAGGTTGGGCGGATTTCGCCGGAAGCTCCGGTTCCTGTGCTGCGCGCAACTCACCATAGCCAGCAACCTGGTGGCGCAGCCAACGTGGCGATGAACATCAGCAAGCTTGGCGCGCACGTGGAGGTGATTGGTTTTACCGGTGGCGACGAAGGCGAAAGGCTGCTGTCCGAATGCGTGCGCACGAGCGGAGTTTCACCGAAGTTCATTGTGTCGGAAGGGTTTCCGACAATTACGAAGCAGCGCATCCTGTGCGGGCAGCAGCAGATGTTGCGCCTGGACAACGAGCGCGTGGGCTCGAGATCGCAGGGCGACTACGATCGCCTGCTGGAGGCGGTGCTGGCGCATCTGCCTGCCTGCGATGCGGTGGTGCTTTCCGACTACGCCAAGGGCGTGCTGACGCCCGAGGTTTGCCGGTCGATCATCGTTGCGGCACGCGCTCTGGATATTCCGGTGCTGGTGGATCCGAAGAGCTCCGACTTCGCGCGATACCAGGGTGCGACGACGGTGTGTCCGAACCTGGGCGAATTGTCCCGGGCATTGAGCCTGGACGCGCGCGACTTGAAGCTGCTGCTGGACGCGGCGGAGACGCTGGTGCACGATCTCGACCTTGAGTTTTTGACGGCGACGCTGGGCGAGAAGGGAATCGCGCTGGTTCGTCCGGGCAACCGTTTTCTTGCGCCTGCGGTCGCGCGTCAGGTGTTCGATGTTTCAGGCGCAGGCGATACGGTGATCGCGGTGCTGGCGCTGTGCATGGCTTCCGGTTTGAAGCCGGAAACTGCGGTGGGTCTGGCGAACGTGGCAGCGGGAATCGTGGTCGGCAAAGTTGGCACTGTGCCGGTGGAGAAACACGAGCTGCTGGCCGCGCTGGCTCCGCAGATTGCGCTGCATGCCGAGGACAAAGTGCTGGCGCTGGACGAACTGACGGCACGCGTGGCGTTGTGGAAGGCCAACAACGAGCGTGTGGTGTTCACGAATGGCTGCTTCGATCTTTTGCACATTGGGCACATTACGGTGCTCGAGCAGGCTCGGCGGTTCGGCGATCGGCTGGTGGTGGCGATCAACAGCGACGCATCGGTGCAGTGCCTGAAGGGGCCGAGCCGGCCGATCGTGGGCGAAAACGAACGGGCCCGTGTGCTGGCTGCGCTGGCTGCGATAGACGCCGTGGTGGTGTTCGGCGAGCCGACTCCGCTGGAGGTGATTGTGGCAATCCGGCCGGATGTGATCGTGAAGGGCGGCGATTACGTTCCGGAGACTGTGGTGGGCGCGAACGAGGTTCTGAGTTGGGGCGGACAGGTGAAGATTGTGCCGACCGTGGCGGGATTCTCGACGACGGGGCTGATTGCCAAAGGAGCCGGCAAGGAATAGGTCCCCCCTCCCCACGTACTTAAAGTCCTAAAGTCTACCGTTCAAAGGGGTTAGGGTCCGGAAAGTCCTTGCGGAGTCCCAGGCAAGTACGAGGACTTGCGCTGGCTGAAATGTCAAAGAATGTTCGGCTGGACGCTGGGTCCGATGTGGCGAGGAGGTCCTGCGCAACGCGCACGACGCTCTTTACCCCTTAAGTCCAGTATATCGTGCGTGTCAAGGATAAGGGTGTGGGAAACGGGGCGTAGACCCTTAGGATTGTGTTAGATGCGGGGTCTGTTGTGGATGCGGAGGCACATCCCCAGCGGCTGAAGCCGGCTTACGGAGGTGCGGGTACAGCACGGCTGAAGCCGTGCCTTTAAGCAAGACGAAGCATGACGGATGCTTCACTCTTCCCGGGAGTTCAGTTATCCAATACCGAGCTTCTGGAGCTTCGCTCCAGAAGGACGCTTGTGCGCACGCAGCGACTCTGGAGGGTCATGCTGCGTAACTGCACCGTCGGCGGGGAAATGCAGGCGGGGCTAGAAGCCGGGGCCGGTTACGTTGTATTGGACGTTGATGGTGTGGGTGGGGCTGTTGGTGCCGGAGACGGTGATGGTGACGTTTGAAGAGCCGACCGGCGTGGCGTATTTGACTCCGTTGACCGAGTTGCTGCAGCCCGAGAGCGACAATGACGCGCCCGCCAGCAAGACCAGCAGGGAGAGGTAGAGTCCCAGCCGGCGCTTGCGGGAACCGAACAGACCACCGAGGCCAAGAAGCATGGCCGGGAAGCCGATGGCCAGGACGGTGTGGCTGGAGGTGCCGCCAGGGCGCTGGTCTGGCGTCGCGGACGCGACACCGATGGGAGCTACGTCAGACCAGATGGTGACGGTGACCGGGATGGGTTGCTGCCAGTAGGTCTGGAGGTTGGTGACGGCCGGAACGGTGAGGGTGCTGGGCGGGCCGAAGGTGCAGGTGGCGTACTGCGGGAGGCCCGTGCACTTGAAGGTGAGCGTGTCGGCCACGGTGTTGGTGGGGATGACGCTGAGAGTGGTCTGGACGGTGGATCCGCTGGCGATGCCGACCGTGGTGCTGCTGAGAGTGAGCTGGAAGTCGGCTGGGTCGGCGTTGACGGTGAAGTTGGAGGACGCGGAGGTGGAGGTGCTGTAGTTGCCGTCTCCGCTGTAGACGGCGGTGACTTTGTAGCTGGCTATACCGAGGGTGGAGCTTACGAAGGTGGCGACGCCGCCGGCGTTGAGGGAACTGGTGCCGAGCAGGGTGGCTCCGTTGTAGAAGCTGACGGTGCCGGTAGGCGTTCCGGTGGTAGTGGAGGCGACGGTGGCGGTCACGGTTTCGGTGGAGAACTGGAGGAGGGTAGCGGGCGCTGCACCGGCGCTGGTGGTGGTGTTGGCCTTGGTGACGGTGATGGTGAGCGGCGCGGCGTTGTTGTTGGAGGCAGCGTAGTTGAAGTCTCCGCTGTAGATGACGGTGACGGTGTGCTGGCCGACGCTCTGGGCACTGATTGGCACGGACGCGGTGGCTACGCCGTTGGCGTAGACGAGAGGCACGGGAACGCCGGCGACGCCATCAATCTTGAAGGTGATGG
Organism: Acidobacteriaceae bacterium; assembly: GCA_036498865.1. Lineage (GTDB taxonomy): Bacteria > Acidobacteriota > Terriglobia > Terriglobales > Acidobacteriaceae > Edaphobacter. The sequence goes on from DASYEU010000124.1 coordinate 66,099, forward strand.
TGCCGGTGATGGCACCGGTGTTGGATGCGGGAGTGATGGTCGCGGCGACAGTGAGGCCCTGCCCGTACTGCGGATTGCCGGTGGCGGGAACGGTTTGGGCGGCGGTAGCCGTGGTGGCGATGAGGAACTTGCCGGTGCCATTGAGAACGATGGAAGGCGCAGGCGAGTTGGCAGCGTTGCTGCTGAGCGTATAGGTGGCCGCTTCGGCGGCCGCGGCGGTGGGGTTGAACTTGCCGGTCATCGAGCAACTGACTCCAGCGGTATAGGTGCCTGCGCTGCAACCCTGGCTGGTGGGGAGGGTAAGCGGCAGGTCCGTGGTGCTGCCTGTGCTGGTGAAGGCTGGCGAGTTGAAGGTGGCAGATGCCGTGCCGGAACTGGTGAGGGTGAAGGACTGGGTATCGCCGTTGGCGCCGACGTTGACCGTGCCGAAGTTGTACGCGACGTTGGAACGCTGCACGTGCAGGAGCCGGCTGTTGGAGGAGTCGGCCAGGGTGAGTGTGCCCAGGGTGGAGACGGCGATGCCGCGCGGGGCGTTGAGAAGCACGCCCGAGGCAGGGCCGGGGACGGCGCCCGTGCCAGTGCTGCCAAGGACTCCGGCGAGCGTGCTGATGATGCCAGATGCGGGGTTGACGATGCGGAGGCCGTGGTTGCCGGTGTCGGCGATGAAGACGTCGCCTGCGGCATCGACTGCGACACCCTGAGGGCTGCTGAGCTGGGCCGAGGTGGCGGTGTTGCCGTCGCCGCCAAAGCCCGCCTGGCCGTTGCCGGCAAGGGCGGTGACGATGCCGGTGAGCGGCGAGAGTTTGCGGACAAGGTTGTTGCCGGCATCGGCGACGAGCAGGTTGCCGGAGGCGTCGATGGTGAGGCCGCTAGGTGCGGAGAAGACTGCCTGGGTGGCTTTGCATCCGTCGCCGTAGGTGTCGGTTGCGGCGGAGCAGACGGTGCCGCCGGCGTAGAGGTAGCTGTAGCCATTGGGCGCGATCTGGCGGATGAGGTTGTGTCCGGTGTCGGAGACGAAGACGTTGCCGGAGACATCGACAGCGAGGCCCGCGGGCGCGGAGAGAGTGGTGAGGGTGGCGAGGCAGGAGTCGCCGAATGTGTCCGTGGCGAGGGGGCAGACGCTGGAGGCGCCACCGGCGATGGTGGTGATGCGCTTCGTGTAGGCATCGACACGGCGGACGACGTTGTTGCCGGTGTCGGCGATGTAGACGTTGCCGGCGGAGTCAACCGCGACGCCCTTGGGGGAGTTGAGTTTGGCGGAGAGGGCGAGGCCGTTGTCGCCGCTGTAGCCGGAGCCATTGCCACCGGCGACGGTGCTGCCGGCTCCGCCGCTGGCGGGGTAGAACAGGACTTTGTGATTGCCAGCGTCGGCTACGTAGACATTGCCGCCGCCATCGATGGCGACTTGCTGTGCGGTGGTGCTGAGCGTGCTGCTGAGAAGCGAGGTGGTGCCGGGATCGACAGAGACGGTGGCGACGGTGCCTGAGCCGTTGAGGCCGATGCCTCCGCCGGTGGTGGTGCCGGAGATGAGGAGAGTGGATGCGTCCGCGCCGGGTTGCGTGGGCTGGAAGGTCGCGCTGATGAGGCAATCGACGGTGGCGTCGGCGTTGGCGGTGCAGTTGGACGTGCCCGCTTGCGCGAAGTCAGGATTGCCGTTGGGGAAGGCGATGGCCGGGGTCGCGGTCTCGCCTGCACCTAGATGGACGGAGATGGTTTTAGTGGCCGCGGTGGCGGGTGTGGCGGCGGCGAAAAGGGTGTTGATGGAGATTTTGCGGATGCGCGCGTCGGCGGGATCGGTGAGGTAGAGGTTGTCCTGCGCGTCGATGGCCATGCCCATACCGTTGCCGCCGTTGGCGAAAACGGACAGGGTGGCGGGGCAGTTGTCGCCGATGTTGTCGGATGCGCCGGTGCAGATGCCGGCGACAGGAGTGGTGGGATTGGCGGAGTAAGTTGCGCCGTAGATGCCGGCGATGGCGCGGATGTATCCAGTGGAGATGTCTTCGAACCAGATGACGTTCGAGGAGTTGTCGATGGCGAAGAGGTCGCCGCGCGAGTCGGTAGCGATCTTGCGGAGGCCGCCGACGGCCATACTGCTCGCGAGCACGGAAGTTCCGGGTGTGTAGGTGGCGGTGCTGCCGCCGCCCATGATGGTGTAAATGTATCCGAAGGTGGGGGTGACGCCGGGGTTCTCGAGGGTGATGAGTTTGGCCATGGCTGCGCCGCCGGCATAGATGACGCGAATGCGGTTGTTGCCGCCGTCGGCGATGATGATGTCGCCGGCACTGTCGACGATGTTGTCCTCGGTGGTGGTGAGGAGCGCCTGCGAGGCGAGGCCGGCGTCGCCGCTGAAGCCGCTGCCCGCTCCGGCTGCCTTGGTGGGGTTGCCGGCGATGGTGTAGATGTAGCCGACCTGCGCGGTCTGGCCGGTTTCGACATTGATGAGATTGGCGAGAGTCGCGCCGCCGGCGTAGACGACGCGGATGGAGTTGTCGCCGGTGTCGTTGATGTAGACGTTGCCGATGGAGTCGGCAGAGACGCCGCGGGGCTGGTAGAGTTCTGCGCCGCCGGTGGGGCTGAGCGCGGGGACTCCGTTGACGACGGTGTAGTTGGTGGCGGTGCCGTTGTCGCCGGTGTAGCCTTCGGTGCCGGAGCAACTGGTGTACTTGGAGCCGGTGCAGGTGATGTAGCCGGCGACGATAGACATGACTCCGGTGGAGGCAGTGATCTTCTGGACGATGTAGTTGCCGTAGCCGGCGATGTAGATGTCGCCGTTGGGGGCGACGAAGACGCCGCGGGGCTTGTTGAAGTTGCCGGTGTATCCGCCGGAGATGTTGGCGGCGCCGTCGGAGGCGAGGCATCCGTCGCCGTACTTGTCGACAGGGGTGCCTCCGCCGAGGACGCAGGCGGCCGAAGAGGAGAGACTGCCGGCGACGACGGTGACAATGCCCGTGCGCGGGTTGATCTTGCGGATCATATTGGCGCCGGTGTCGGCGACGATGATGTTGCCCTGGGGGTCGACGGCGATGGCGCGGGAGTCTCCGCCAGCGGCGATGGCGCTGGTGGCGCCGAAGCTGGCTTGAGTGGCGGGGCAGCCATTGCCGATCTTATCGGCGCCGGTGGTGGTGCAAACGGTGGCTGTGCCTCCGCCGATGGTGGTGATGGTGTAAGGCAGCACGAGCGGCGGCGACTGAGCGATAAGAACTGGGGCTGTGAGGCTTGCAAATACCGCGCAGACTGCGATGGCCTGCATGTTAATCCAACTGACTCTCTGGGAACCCTGACGCATCGATCGACCCCGCAATTCGTGCACGTGCTGCTATTACCTGGTGTGTGTTTCCTGGAAGGCCGGGCCGCGGCTGCGGTCCGATATGCGGTATTCGGCGCAAAGGAAACGAGTTGCCGGGTTTCCATTGCGCAGAAAACAGTGCCAACCGTGGTCTGACCACTGTTGCGTCAAAGTGATAACTGGACTAAACAAGGAGGACCGCAACGAATTTAACTATTCAACCAAGGTGCTTGTCAATGAATTTGATGAGAGCACCGATTGTCGAGGTCACGCCGTGATGTAGGTCACTGCGCGAAGGGAGCGGGGGGGCTAGGGTCGGATCTACCCGATTCTTTTGGACGGGACGGCAATCGACTGTCCGACATTTTTAGCCAACCGATTGGCGAGTTGGCGGGTCCATGGGAATGGTACGGGTGTGAGGTTCGCTGTCATGCAGGCTGGTGCGGGGGATTCGAAGGATGTGCGCCGGAATTCTTCTTGACAGTACTCTTGGTGAATCCTCATACTGGCGTGCGACCAGCCTGGTCAGACCAATACCTTTTTCAAATTGTTGGGGACGTGCATGAGCAAGATTTTTCGTGAAGTGCAGACGGGGCTAACCCGTTCTGTCCGGAATGGCAAGCGTGGAATGCGGGTATGGTTGGCCTCGGTATTGGTCTTCTTATGTGTGGCGAGTGGGATGGCGAACGCGCAGAATGCCGGCAGTGTCTTTGGGACGGTGGTGGATTCAACCGGCGCGCTGATTCCCGGCGCGAAGGTGGTTTTGACGGAGGCTGAGCGCGGGTTCTCGCGAATGGTGACTTCGAATGGGGCGGGCGCGTACCTGATTCCGGCCGTGCCGGTCGGAACGTACACGCTGACGGTGGAAGCGTCGAAGTTCAAGACGTCGGTGGATGCCGGGATTATTGTCGACGCGAACCAGAACGTGAAGATGGATGTGAAGCTATTTGTCGGGTCGGAAGAGGCGAACGTAACCGTCGTGTCCGAAGGGTCGACGGTGGATACGCGGTCGGCGACTCTGGGGACGATGATCGACAACCGGCTAGTGGAGGAGTTGCCGATCAACGGCGAGAACGTGGTTGCGCTGGCGGCGCTGCTGCCGGGCGTAACGAATGTGAATGCGCCTACGACCTCGACGAACGAACGCGGCGGACCGACGTACTCGGTTTCCGGATCGCGCAACACGCAGAACCTGATGCTGTTCGATGGATTGATGTGGAACAACCTGTTCTACAACACGGGCATTGCGTATCCGCCGCATCCTGCGCTGCAGGAGATCAGCGTTCTGCTGAACAACTACACGGCGCAGTATGGGCGGAATTCGGGCAGTATCTTCAACGTGATTACGAAGACGGGCACGAATAGCTTTCACGGCTCGGTGTGGGACTACTTCCACAATACGAACCTGGACGCCGCGGACTACTTTGTGAAGCGCGTGATTGCGGCTCCCACGGAAGACCGCCAGAACCAGGTAGGCTTTACGTTCGGCGGACCGATCAAGCGCAACAAGGCTTATTTTTTCGTTGCGCTGCAGGACCTGTTCGCGCATAAGCAGGCCGTGGGACAGATTCAGCCGTACAACAACAACATGCTGGGCTACGAGAACGACGGAGTGACTCCGTATCCGTGTGCGAACCCCGGGCCATTTGTGGGCAAGACCTGCGGCGACTTCAACGCGTACATGTTCAGCTCGAACAACACGAATTTGAAGGCGAGCAATTCCTCGATTCCGAAGATCACGAATCCGCTGCAGGCGACGGCAGGCAGCATTGCGCAGGATAACATCAACAATGCGTGGCTGCAGTCCGGGCACACGGGGCAGTCGCCCTGCGTGACGGATCTGGCGCTGGCGCAGGCCTGGGAAGGGAACAACTATCTCTCCAGCCCGCCGGCCGGAAACAACAGTCTGAATTCGTATCCTTCGGCGACAGGTATGCCGTTCGATCAGATCCCGGTGGAGTGTTTCAATCCGGTGATCCTGTCGATTATTCAGAAGTACGTTCCCACGGGCATTCAGACGGGCACGGCCGCGTCGGGCGGACCGCTGTTTTCGGCATTACGGCTTGCTCCGCTGCCGCAGCAGGATATGAATCTGCTGGCACGGGTTGACTACAACGTGTCGCAGAGCCACACGCTCGATTTGCGGTACGACATGATCAGCGCGAATGACCACACTGCTCCGGGCGTGAACAGCTCGAATGTGGGCGTGCCGACGTACGAGATTCTGTATAACCAGGCGTTCAGCAAGTTCGGCAATATTGGCGATACGTGGGTGATGACGCCCAACCTGTTGAATGTGGTGCGGCTGGGTTACAAGCGATACGAGAACGTACGTACTCCGCAGGACCACCACACGCTGGCCGATTTTGGCGGCAACTTCGACATGAACAACCCGATCAAGGCGATGCCCGCGATCAACTTCAACCTGTTCTCGCTGGGGTCGACGAGCCAGGGCTATGCCGATGTGATCAACGAGAACCTCGAACTGAAGGACGAGGTCTCGTGGACTCGGGGCAACCATAACCTGTCGGTTGGCATGGACTATCTGCGGCTGCAATATCTGAACAAGAACATGTATCCGGGAAGCATCGGGTTCAGCAGCACGTATACCTCGGTGCCGCTGGCGGATGCGTTGTTTGGCGTGGTGGACAAGATGACCGCGCAGAGCCAGACAAACCAAGGCGGAATTCAGAACGATCTGTTTGCGTATGTGCAGGACAACTGGCGGCTGATTCCCAAGCTGACGTTGAACCTGGGCCTTCGCTATGAACTGCCGTTCCAGTGGTACCAGCCGAAGGGATTCTCCGAGACGTTCCAGCCTGGGTTCCAGTCGACGAAGTTTCCGGGGGCTCCGGGCGGACTGGCGTTTGTGGGCGACCCGGGGATTCTGAAGTCGCTGGTGCCTACCGACTTCAACGGAGTGGCGCCGCGGGTTGGATTCGCCTATGACATTCATGGAGACGGCAAGATCGTCTTCCGCGGCGGGTTCGGCATGTTCTTCGACGCGATCAATGCGGATGTGGTGGGCGAAGGCGAGCCGTTTCTCTACCAGTTCACCGCGAATACGCCCGACGGTGGTTTTTCGGTGCCTCTGTGCCAGACGTTTCCGTGCGCAGGTTCTGGGTCGGCGGGAAATATAACTGCCGTTCCGAGTGGATACAACCCGGCGAGTCCGCAGTTTGCGCCGCCCTATTCGGCCTTTTTCCCCGACAAGAATTTCCGTACGCCGTATGTGCTGGCCGCGAACCTTGGCTTTGAGCTGCAGGTGGGACACGGTGGCGTTCTCGACATCAACTATGTCGGCAAGTTCGGACGCAAGCTGACAGTGCCGATCGATCTGAACCCGGCCATTTACGACTGCTCGGGTCCCTATTTCCAGGCGAACCCGGCGGTGTATTGCAACAACGCGACTAACACGGGCGGCTCGTATATGCAGCGCGTGCGGTATCAGACGTTCAACTACGGTGGCCAAGGGCTGGATGACTTTACCAGCATCGGCGGCTCCAGCTACAACGGGTTGCAGATGCAGTATCGCAAGCGCGCGACCCATGGGCTGGCGGTGCTGGCAACGTACACCTACTCGCGTTCGCTGGATATCGATACCAACGGGCAGACGACGACGAACGTGATTCCGAATGTTTTCAACGTGAAGACAGAGTGGGGTCCTTCGGACACGAATGCGACACACATTCTGAATATGGGCTGGTCGTGGAATCTGCCCAAGTTCAATCACGGCGACGGGCTGGTGAAGGATGTAATGAACGGCTGGATCTTCTCCGGCATTTACCAGGCACGCACGGGGTATCCGGTGAACCTGACGATCAACAGCGACGCGGCTCTGACTAACGAGCCGCGACAACGCCCGGTGATCGTGACGGGGCAGGATCCGGTGTTCCACTACACGCGGTTCCGTTCGGCGAAGATCCAGCAGTACTACAACATTGCCGCGTTCGCGTATCCGACGGAGGGCAGCTACAGCCCCGTGCCGCGCAATGCCTACAAGGGGCCCGCATTCATCCTGACGACGTTCGGTGTGGGACGAGAGTTCAAGCTTCCGGAGCTTCGCGAAGGGGCGAAGGTGGCATTCCGGGCGGAGGCGTATAACGTGTTCAATACGGTGAACCTCGCCGCTCCGCAGACAAACTTCAGTTGCTCGAGCCAATCGAAGAACCTGGTTGGCCAGCCGATTACGTCTTGTTCGAGCATTACCAGTACGTTCGACCAGATCACCTCCGACGTGAGCACGAATAGCACGTATCTGTCGGGTGGGCGAGTGATGCAGATGTCGCTTACGCTGTCGTACTAGTACGAGCCTCGCAAATCTCATACGGCAGGCTTCCTGGGTGGATGATTCGCGGGAAGCCTGCTCCAAGGATCTCATCGTGCAAATGTTCAGGAACAGCTGTCTCCGTGCTTTTCGGTCCGGGCTGCGAATGGTTTCTTCGCGTCCAAGCTTCCTCTTACTGCTGCTTGCGGGAACCGCTCTTTGGTTGAGCGGGTGCGCTGCATCGAACCGAGGCTCTTCGGCCCGGTTGGTTTCGGGGTTGGTGCGTGGCGGCCAGCAGGTGGTGACTGGCTCGACGATTCAGTTGTATGCGGTGGGTAGCACGGGCGACGGCTCCGCGGCGACACCTTTGCTGACGACGACGGTGACGACGAGCGATGGGAGCAATACGAACAACAGTAATGCGAACGCGGGGAACTCGTTCAACGCGCTGCCCGCGGGGTCGTTCACGATTACGGGGGACTACACGTGCCCGGCTCCGGGGACGGAAGTGTACCTGGTGAGCACGGGAGGGAATCCGGGGCTGGGCGCGGGGACGAACAACGCTCAGCTGGCGATGATGGCCGCGCTGGGGCCGTGCGGGAACCTGTCGTCATCCACGTATGTTGTGGTGAATGAGTTGACGACGGTGGGGTCGATTGCGGCGCTGTCGAGTTACATGAATTCGTACTCGACGCTGGGTTCAGGTGCGCCGGATCTTGCGGCGCTCCAGACCGCCTTCACGACTGCAGGTGAATTTGTGGACACGTCGGTGGGCGCTGTGCCGGGGCCGACGCTGCCTGCGGGGTCGTATGCGTCGAGCCTTGAGATTCAGACGCTGGGTGATGCGATTTCGGCCTGCATCAATTCGGCGGGTGGAGTTGCGGGTGACAGCAGCAGTTGCGGCACGTTGTTCACGGATACGACACCTTCGGGTGGACCTGCGCCGACGGATACGATTGGGGCGGGGCTGAATATTGTGAAGTATCCGGCGGTGAATGCGTGCGCGATTTTTGGGCTGGTGCCGGGATCGGCGCCGTTCCAGCCGACGGTGTCGAGTTGCCCATCGACGTGGGGACTGCCGATTTCGACGCTTGCGGTTACGGTGTCGGGTTTGTCGACGGTGAATGTTGGGCAGACTGCGCAGTACTCGGCGGCAATTAGCGCGCCGGGGCGGGGCGCGACGAACCAGTCGGTGACGTGGTTGGTGAATGGCGTTGCGGGCGGGACGGTGTCGACGGGAACGATCACTGCGGGCGGGTTGTATACGGCTCCGGCAGCGGCTCCAGGGAGCGCGGTGACGATCAGTGCAGTGAGTGCGCTGTCGAGTGCGGCTAGCGGGTCGACGACGGTTGCAGTGGTGCCGGCTTCGGTTGCGGTGTCTGGGCCGGGGAATGTTCTGTTCGGGTTGACTGGGCAGTACTCGGCTACAGTGACGGGCGCGAGCCAGAACGTGACGTGGATGGTGAACGGCGCGACGGGAGGCGATGCAACGGAGGGAACGATCTCGGCGAGCGGGCTGTATACGGCTCCGGCCAGCGCTCCGCCGACACCGGTGACGGTGAGCGCGCAGAGCAGCGATGTACCGTCGGCGACCGGGTCGATTGGAGTGACGATTTCGGCGACGGCGATCTCGTATGCGACGGGCGATTCACGGACGGTGACGCAACCCGTCTATCCCGGAGTGTGCGCAGTGCTGACGGCGCAGTTCAGTACGTCGTTGCGGTCGTCGCCACCGGCTGCCGCGTCGGATGACACCACCGGTATCCAGAACGCGTTGAACTCGACGGCCTGCAAGAACACAGGCCTTGCCGTCGAACTCGCCCCTTCCGGAACCAACACGGCTTTTTATTCCGAACAGCTCACGATGAATGGCGAGGGTCTGATCATCGACCCGGGCGTCACATTATATGGTGGCGCAACGTATAACACGGTCAGCGGTCCGCTGATTTCGATCAACGGTGCGAACTCGTCGCTGATGGGGCCGGGAACGGTGGATGGTCGGGGAGACCTTCTCTCCAACGCCAAGAGCAACCGCCTTGTCCAGACCAACACGGCTAATAACTTCATCGCTTACAACGTCACTCTTCAGGAGGCCATATACCCGAACCTCTACATCAAGGGTGGGAACGGAGCCACGGTCTGGGGAGTTACCGTCCGCACACCGGCCACACGCGCGAATGCGGACGGCATCGACCTGGACGGCCTGACCAACGCCACAGTGACGAATTCCTCCATCGAAGCCGGCGATGATGGAGTGGCGGTTAAGGACAACAATTCAGCGACATCGAACGTGACCGTCACCAATAACCGTTTATACGGCACGCACGGCCTGTCGATCGGGAGCGTTCTGGGATTCACGGTTTCAAATGTGCTGTTCCTCAACAACTATGTGTATGGGTCAGACCTGTTGGGGAATCTGTCGGCCAGTTCGAATGCGCTGGTAGTGAAACAGAAACCAGCTTGCGCCTCGACGGTGAGCCAGGTGACGTACCAGAACACCTGCATCAAAGGGGTGAAACACCTGATTACGTTCTACACAAACTACAGCACCAGTTCTTCCTGCACCAGTGCAGGAAACCCGGTGTATACCAACATCCTGGTGAATGGGGTGGTGGCGTCACAGTCGATTTCGGGAGCGTATGAGGAGTTCATTGGGTACAGCGCCGCAGCCCCGAGCGATGCGGCGCTGGCGTATGTGAGTCTGGATGCCAACGCGCTGAATACGGGGGCTAACGCGTCGCAGTATTCGGCGATCTCTCTGGATAGCTCCAGCGTGACCAATGCAGTGCTGACGGGGAGTGGAACGACTGGAATGTCGACCAGCACGTTCTCCACTCCGGGCAGCGTTCCGACCTGCTCGTTCTAGGAAGGGGCGGCAGCGTGGTACGGCGAAGCCATCGGACAGGGCTCAGGCCCCCGATGGTGTGCGACTGGCCCGCTGCTGCTCCGAATATGGGAAACTGGTGTAAGGGCCTTAATTCAGAGTGGCCGTTGCACCAGCGGGAACAGGAACGGAATGACGCAAGCAGAAACCAGAAGGGTGGAGTTGTTCGACACGAGTCTTCGTGACGGACTGCAGCAGCCCAATCTCGACATCTCGGTGAAGAATGCGGTTGGCCTGCTGCAGCGCATGGCCGGCTTCGGTGTGCAGTACGCGGAGATCGGCTTCGCGGGTGCGAACCAGTTTGTGGCGGACCTGGCCTGGGCTCTGAATACGGTAGACACCGGAGCTATGAAGCTGGCGCTGTTCGGAAGGACGCGCGGGCGCGGCTCGAAGGTCGAAGACTGGTCGGACGTGAAGTTCATCCTGGGCCACAGGAAGCGGGTTCCGGTCGCGGTGGTGGTGGTGAAGTCGCGCCTGCTGGATGTGTCGAAGTCTCTGGAGACGACTCCGGAAGAAAATCTGCGGATGGCGTATGAGACGATTGCGTGCCTGCAGGACCACGGGCTGGAAGTGATCGTGGACTTCGAGCACGCGATGGATGCCGCGTTTGGTCGCCGCGAGAACGGCGAACGCTGCGACGAGGACCTGAGCAAACGAAGCCTGGATTACTTCCACCAGATCACGAAGCAATGCGTGGAGCAGAAGGTGAGCCGACTGGTGATCTGCGATACCAACGGCGGCGCTGGTCCGGAGGAAGTGACTGAGCTGATTGGCGGCCTGACGCGCGAGTATCCGGAGGCGAAGTTCGGATTCCACGGACACACGGATCGTGGGCTGGGCGTTGCGAATACGAGGGCGGCGATTTTTGCCGGTGCGGTACAAGTTCAAGGGACGGTGCTGGGAACAGGCGAACGCTGCGGAAATGTGAACCTTACCACTGTGGTGGGTAGCATGCAGGTTCGGGACGAGGCGGAGTTTGTGGCACCGGGGGCGCTGGCAGGGCTGACGGGGCTGGCGCAGTCGGCGTACGCGGCGTTTCGGCTGGAGCCTCCGCATGGCGCGCCAATCGTGGGGCCGGGCGCGTTCGGTACATGGGCGGGCATGCATGGCAGCAGTGAGCACAAGGATCCCGGTGCCTACCTGTGGTGCGATCCGGCGAAAGTGGGAGCGAAGCCGCGGATTGGGGTGAATGGGCAGTCGGGACGGGCGAACATTATTCTGCTGTCCAAGTCGCTGGGGGTCCCGCTGAATTCGGCACAGGCGCAGACGTTCATCGACACGAACCAGGCGATGATCGATGGTGGCGGATTTACTGCCAGTGAGGTTTCGTTCCGGCTGGCGTGCATGAAGGTGCTGGGGACGCTGCGCAACAGCTTCAGCGTGAAGGGCTGGCGGGTGCTGGACGAGTCGGATGAGATGGGGAACCGCTACGTGCAGGCGGCGATGTCGCTGTCGATTGGCGATGCCGCAGTGACGACGACTCGGGCGGAGGGCGCGGGGCCGGTGGACGCGCTGACCAAGGCAATGCGGCAGGAGCTGGAGAACTGGTATCCGGCGACGGCGGAGATGCGGCTGGATACGTTCAGCGTGACTGCGATCGACGTGTCGGCGCACGATACAGCGGCCCATGTGCGGGTTACGGTGAGCTTCGACGCGGATGGCCAGGAACCGTGGACGACTGCCGGGGTGAGCAGCGATCTGAACCAGGCGGCGCTGATGGCGATTGTCGATGGTTTCCACTACTGGCTGCTGAAAAATCCGGAGTAGTTTGTCGCGCTGTGGAAAGCGGCTACACTGGATGCGGAAATCAGCCGGCAGGAAGGCGCGATCATGAACGGACGATCTTCGCACACCATGAGCAGCAAGACCTGCCAGGTCTCTCTGTGCGGATATGACTTGATCAATGTTCCGCGGCTGAACAAGGGGACGAGTTTTACGGAGGAGGAGCGCGATTCCTTTGAACTGCATGGCCTGCTTCCGCCGCATGTGGGGACTCTGGACGAGCAGGTGGATAGGCGACTGCTCGGACTGCGAGAGCAGCCGACTCCGTTCAACAAATACAGCGCGCTTCGCGATCTGCAGGACCTGAATGAAACGCTGTTTTATGCGCTGATGGTGCGCAATATAAAAGAGCTACTCCCGTTGGTGTATACGCCGACGGTGGGAGAAGGGTGTCAGCGGTTCAGCGAAATATGGAGGAAGCCGCGCGGGCTCTTTCTTAGCTATCCGAACCGGGACCGCATGGAGCAGATTCTGAATCACCCGCGCTACGACAGTGTGAAATGCATTGTGGTGAGCGATGGAGAGCGGATTCTGGGGCTTGGCGACCAGGGCGCCGGCGGAATGGGGATTCCGATTGGCAAGATGGCTCTGTATACGGCGCTTGGCGGGATTCATCCGGAGCACTGCCTTCCGATTCTGCTGGATGTGGGTACAGATAACGAGGAGCGGCTGAGGAGCCCACTCTACGTTGGGTGGAAACAGAATCGGATTCGCGGCACGGAGTATGACGACTTTGTCGACAGGTTTGTGCGCGCGGTGGAGAGACGCTGGCCGCATGTCCTGCTGCAGTGGGAAGACTTTGCGCGCACGAACGCGACGCGGCTGCTGGAACGCTATCGGGACGAGCTGTGTACGTTCAACGATGATATTCAGGGCACCGCTGCGATTGCTGCTGCGACGCTGCTGTCCGCGACCAATGTGACCGGAGTGCCGCTGGACCAGCAGAGGATCGTGGTGCTGGGTTTTGGGACGGCGGGGATCGGGATTGCGAATTTGCTACTGCAGTTGATGCGAGACAATGGAGCCTCGGAAGCTGAGGCTCGCCGCCGCATTTATGCGATTGGCCGCTATGGGCTGGTTACGGAACAGGGGAACGGAGTGCGGGCAGAGCAGCTTCCGTACGCGCGCACCGGAGAGGAGGTGCGTGGATGGGGGATGCCGAAGGGAGACGTTGGGCTACTAGATGTGGTTCGGCATGCCAAGCCGACCGCACTGATTGGTGTGTCCGGACAGCCCGGAGTTTTTACTGAGGCGGCGGTGCGCGAAATGGCGAAACATGTGACGCGCCCGATTATTTTTCCGCTCTCGAATCCGGTATCGTGCAGCGAGGCGCACCCGCAGGATCTGCTGAGCTGGACGGATGGGCGCGCACTGATCGGAACTGGCAGTCCGTTTCCGGCGGTGAGTTACGACGGGAAGGTCGTGCCGATCGACCAGACTAATAACTCGTATATCTTTCCTGGGTTGGCGTTGGGCATTATCTCTTCAAAGGCCAAGCGGGTGACGGATTTGATGATCCTGGCCGCGGCTAAGCAGTTGGCGGAGCTGGTGCCGACCCAGAAGGACAAGCAGGGAAGTCTTCTTCCGTCGCTGGCCGATTCGCGCCAGATCAGCCGCTCGATTGCGAAGTCCGTAGGGATGCAGGCGATTGAGGAAGGGCAAGCACAGGTGCCAGATGAGGCGAGCCTGGACGAGGAGATCGAGGCAAACATCTGGGAGCCGGAGTATGTCCGGTATGAACGCGTGGATTGAGGCTGCGAAATGCGACCACAAACGTGGGAGCTGCGTTGCGTTGTAGTCCTGAAAGGTTCGAGGAGCTGACGAATTCAACCGGCGGCTCCAGAAGCCAGAATTTCTTCGAATACGAAGTGCAGGAAGTCCTTCAGCGGGGCATCACTGCCGTCTGCCTGGGACCGGAGCAGGGCTCCCTCCCAGCTGTTGAGCACAAAGCCGGCAAAGGGCGTCTGGCCTGATGGGCTTTGGCAGATCCTCTTTTTGAACTGCTTCGCGCAGCACCGAGGCGACACCCGCCTGGCAGCGCGTAAAGCTTGAGCTGAGAGAGTCTTGAAGGAGCGTACTGCTGCCTGCGATTTCCAGACTCATAGCTACCTATCAAGCAGCCTCGACTTGCCGCGGACTGCCCGGCGGTGCGAATGAGGTCCTCGAAGTAACGGCGCAACCTTTTCAGGGGAGCTTGTCGGGTGTTGCCCGGAACTCTTCTTCTGTTTGCAGGGGTATCCACTTGCCACAGTGAGGTGTCCGGCGAATGCTCGGAGTCCTTCATGGAGGGGGCGGGCCGCACGACAAATCACTGACCACACAGGTCTGGATGCGCTCGTTGCCATCCCGCATTTGCCCGAGGTTTTGGCAGTCTGACTGATGTCGCCGCGGGTGAGATCGGGAGTGAAATTGTTTCCCAGTTGACATGCGTCGCGTGGATAACGTAGGGTTTCCCGGCAGTAAAGCACGTTGCCCGTATAGAGCTTTGTGACGAGGGACACCATGCATCCGAGACAGTTTGTTGTAAAGAGTCGAGTACTGCAGCAGGTTGTTGCGGTTGGGCTTCTGGCAAGGGCGGTCGCCGCAGCATCTGTGGTGTTTTTCTTTGGCCTGGGCGTTGCGGCCCTGACGATATTGGCTCCGTGCTGTCCAGCTTACGGACAGACGGGCGGCCAGGGAGCGCTCCAGGGAACCGTGACGGACTCGACGGGCGCGGTAGTTCCTGACGCGGTAGTGACCGCTATCGATCAGGCGAGCGGCGCGGTAACAAGCCGCAAGACTTCTTCTGCCGGCGTATTTACGATCACGCCGCTGATTCCCGACACATACACCGTGACGGTGACGGCAAGAGGATTCGACATCTCGAAGCAGGAGAACATCGTCGTAAACGGACTCGGCGTGACGGGGTATAACGCGAAGCTGCAGATCGGGAGCACGACCGAGACTGTGACTGTCAGCCAGGCGCCGCCAGAGTTGCAAACCGAAAACGCCAGTCTTGGCTCGGTGATCGATAACAAGACCTACGAGAGTTTGCCGGTGTTGATGAGCGGGAACAATCCGGGCACGACAAACGGGCGCGACCCTACCGCGTTTTCGTCACTATCCCCGGGCACTCAGACAGGCATCCGAGCCCCGGTGTTTGCGGGAACCGGTAATTATCTTGCCGAAGTCTATCTCGATGGCATTCCAACAACGACGGCAAATCAACAGGGCGACAACCGCATCATCTCCATGGCGATGCCGGTTGAATCGATTGATCAGCTGCAGGTGGTCTCGAGCAGCGCGACTGCTGAGTACCAGGGGGCGGGAGCTGTTGGCTTCACCTCGCACTCCGGAGGCAAGAAGTATCACGGCACCATTCTTGATGTGGTGCGGAACACGATTTTCGATACGTGGGGATTTACCGCACCTGCCGCTACGGTGGCCACGCTGGTCAACGGCGTCGTGGTGAACAAGCCTGCGCCGAAGCCGGTGGAGCATCAGAACGAGTTGTCCCTATCCGGCGGAGGGCCCATTCCTTTTACGCGGCACAAGGCATTCTTCTTTGCGAATTTCGACAAGTATTCCGGGACCAACGGGGTTAGGCCTTCACAATTCACGGTACCGACAACGTTGATGACGCAGGGCGATTTCACGGAACTCGGATCGGGAACGTATCTCTATAATCCGCTGACCAACTCGTGCACAGGCAGTACCTGCACACGACAGCCATTGATGGGTATGAAGAACGGTCAGCTAACTGCCAACGTAATTCCAGCTAGCCTGATCTCACCAATTTCGCAGTATGAGCAAAAGTTTCTACCTGCTCCGAACAGCGCGGGGCTGTCGCAGAACTATCTTGGCGGTGGGGTTCCTACCGGATATAAGAGTGTCGAGTTCGTTTCGAAGTTTGACTACGATCTTACGAAAGCGCAGCGCATCTCATTTCTATTCACGCACGGCGCGAGCAGCAACTTCGGCTACGGCGCCAATCTTCCGCTGCCTTACGTAAATGGCGACACCTACAGAATCTCTCCGACCATGATTGTGATTGAACACTCGTTTGTGATCACGCAGCACATGGTGAATCAATTCAAGTACGGCTTCACGCGTTTCCCGCAGCCGGTGAAAGCCCCGACCGATCTGGGGGTGAAGGAGTTCAGCGCCACTGCTGCCGGTATTACGGGACTACCGCCTGGACAGGCGTCCGGTAACTTCCCCGGAACAAGCTTTGCCACGTCGACTGCTTTTCCAACCAGCCCCACAACCTGGACGCAGAATGGCGGAGCAGATGCGAGCCACGATGTGGTTCCCAATGCGTTCACTCTGATCGACAACCTGCAGTGGAGCAAGGGGAAGCACTCCATTACGTTCGGCATACAGATGCAGTGGCTGGAAGACAACACCGCGGCACAGACGTCGCCGTCGGGGATCTACACCCAGGCTTTCTCGCCAATCTCGACTGCGAACTACGTGGGAACAACGCTGAGCAGCACGACCACCGGCTATTCGTACGCGAGCTTCCTGCTAGGGGCGGTTAATAGCGCGGCCACAGGAGTGCCGCTGTTCATCGAGACGGCCGGCCGATATCGGCCCGTCTCTCCCTATGTCAGCGATGACTGGAAGGTCAGGCCCAATCTCGTGCTGAATCTTGGCCTTCGTTACGACTATCTTCCGCCCTTCCTCGAAGACCAGAATCGTATCAGCTTTTTCAACCCCAACCTGATCAATCCGTTGACGAATACGCCTGGACGGCTGGAGTTTGCCGGAAACCGCGGTTCCGATATCAGCTGCCAGTGCCGCACACCCGTGCATACGTATTGGAAGAACTTCGGGCCCCGGCTGGGCTTCGCCTGGTCGGTGAATCCACGGACCGTCATCCGTGGAGGATATTCGATGACGTACTCGCGCGCAGGCGGGGTGGGTGGGCGCGGGGGAGATTCGACTGGCACCGGTCAGACTGGCTTTGGCTCGACTATCATCCTGCCCACGGCAGTGAATGCGGGTGTTGCGGCGGCGCCGTCGTATTACCTGAACAACAGCAAAGATTTCCAGAACGCAGGCATTGCCAATACGAACTTTGGCGGCCCGGGCTACTCGATTCCGGCACCGGCAGGACCAAACTCTGCTGCCCTGACCATTGGCACGGGGAACTATGTGAACAGCAGCGGCAAGGCGGTAGCGGCGACCGGCGCCCCCGCTTACGCCGATCCGTATCTCTCCGGAAGGGCGCCTGAGTTCGAGTTCTTCAACTTCGGTCTGCAGCGAGCCATCACGAAGAACATCACTTTCCAGGTGAACTACATGGGCAGTCAGTCCCATTTTGTCGGCGGTCAGGGCGTACCAGGCTTCTGGTCGGGGCAGCTTGATCCCAAGTATGTGGCGGAGTTCGGCTCGACTCTGAGCACTGACAACGCGACGAATATCCTGAACGCACAAGCGACTCCCGCTAACCTAGCCATTGCCGAGGCCATTGACCCGTCGATCAGCGTGCCGTATCCGGGTTATGCCCAAGCCGGCGCACTCCAGACCTCCACGACGATCGGGCGGATGTTGCGGCCATTTCAGCAATACTCCGGTGTCCCCGGTCCGGAGTGGGACAACATTGCAAACCTCAGCTACAACTCGCTTCAGATCACCCTGCATCAGCGTGAATGGCACGGTCTAAGCTACACCCTCAACTACACGTACTCAAAGAACGTGGGCGATGATGGTGGAGGGCGATCGGCGTTTGCAGTACCAGCCGTGGCGACATCCAGCGGAGTTGCGCTTGCAGGGAACAACCGCGCGGATCGGTCGCTCACGTCTCAGAATCAACCACAGAATTTCAACATCTACGGGGTAGATAATCTTCCGTTTGGCAAGGGGCATATTGGGGGCGATCACTTCCTGGTGCGCGCTTTGGCCGGGGGATGGGCATTGTCTGAGGTGTTCACTTATGGTTCCGGCAACCCGCTTAACTTTTCCGGCTCAGGTTGCACGTTTCCTTCGACCGGAAGTTGCTATCCGGATATCAATCCAAGCTTCTCCGGCTCAATTCGCCGGAACGGAAGTTTTGGCAAGGGAATTACCGCTGCTCATCTGAATGCTATCTCTTATCTGGATCCTGCTGCCTTCCGTCTTCCACAGACGTTTCCGCTTCCAGCGAATGCCGCGAAGGGAGCGGTTGCGATTACCAAGATTGGAAATGCTCCGCGCAATAGTGCTTACAAGGCCTACTCCCCTGGGAACTACAACCTCAGCCTGAGCGTCCGGCGCAGTTTCAATATCACGAAGGAACGCGTGAAATTCCTGTTTCAGGTGGATTGTACAAATGTAACCAACAAGGTCACTTTTGGCGGTATTAGCACGGGTTGGTCTGCAGCCGGAGGCAATTTCGGTCAGATCAGCAACGCCACGGGTAACAGGGACTTCCAGTTCTCCGGCCGCATCACCTACTAAACCGGAGCCGGGTAAACGAGTAGGTGCTGCCTGGTTCGCATTCGACAAAGGACTTCGGATAACTACGGGTAAGGAAAAAGATGTTCAATCGTAACTGCCTTGTGAACAGTTCCTTTGCGATAACCGCCTGCCTGTTGTTCTTCGGTGCTGCTCCTTCGCGAGCACAGTCAGGCCAACCGCTGCCAGTGCCGATTAATTGGCTGGATAAGACTCCGCCTCCTGCAACGGCGGCAGTTAGTTGGGGTGTTCCATGGCCGAAAGGGGTAGTGAAAAAGAATCAGGCGTTTGCGTTGAAGACGGCGGACGGTACTGCATTGCCGCTGCAAACCTGGCCAATGGCGTACTGGCCGGACGGCACACTGAAATGGAGCGGCTTCGCCACCTATGCAGGGCCGGATGCAACTGGCGGACTGATTTTGTCGCCTGCGAATTCTTTTGCCCCGGTGGCGTCGCCTGTGCATGTGACGAAAGCCGTCGACAGTGTCACGGTCGACACGGGCGTGCTGCAATGCAAGATTCCAACCAAGGGCGAGTATTTAGTCGACAGCATGACGGTGGGGGGCAGGGTCGTCGCGCGACAGGGAAGATTAGAAGGAAGCGTGCAGAAGGGACCCGATGACGATACGGGCCAGCCTCCGCCACGCCAGAACTTTGTTAGTGACATCACCGGTGTAGTTGTTGAGCAGGACGGCCCGGTTCGCGCAGTGGTGAAAATCTCCGGGATGCATAAGTATGTGGATGGATCGCGGCGGTGGCTGCCGTTCTATGTGCGCTTCTATTTCTATGCGGGACAGACTTCCGTCAAGATGGTTCACTCGTTCGTCTTCGACGGGAATGAACAGCAGGACCTTATCCGTGGACTGGCTGTTGTCTTCAGTGTTCCAATGCGCGAGGAAATTCAAAACAGACACGTCCGTTTCGGAGGAGAAGGCACTGGTCTATGGGCAGAGCCGGTGGAACCGTTGCTCGGCTTCAATCGCCGGATCTCGAATGCTGATGGCAGCAGCGTTTATCCGGATCAAGAGATGGGCAAGCGAGTACCGAACAGCGCGCAATTGAACGAGCAGATGCAACATACGCTGGCGGCTCTTGCTGCGTGGGACGACTTTCGTCTGATCCAACCCAATGCCCAGGGATTTACGGTGGAAAAACGAACGGGCGCGGCCAGCAGCTGGGTGCCGGCTGGTTCGGGTAAGCGGGCGGGTGGCCTGGTTTTTGCGGGCGACGTTTCGGGCGGGCTGGGTGTGGTGATGAAGCAGTTCTGGCAGAGATATCCAACAAGTCTGGAGGTTCGTCACGCCAGATCGGATACCGCAGAACTGCGTGTTTGGCTTTGGTCACCCGATGCGCCGGCAATGGACATGCGGCATTACGATACCGTTGCGCACGGCCTCAGCGAATCTTATGAGGATGTGCAGCCGGGCCTCTCGACTGCGAATGGCATCGCTCGGACAACCGACCTGATGTTATTTCCATCCGATTCGGTTCCGATGAAGACGGACACTGCGAATCAGATTGCTATCACGCAGGAAGCGCCGACCCTTGTCGCGACGCCAAAGTATCTGCATGACGTCGGGGCTTTTGGTATCTGGAGTCTTCAGGATCGTTCGACACCATTTAAGAAGAGTATTGAAGACCATCTCGACGCGGAACTCAACTTCTATGAATCGGCGGTCGATCAGTACAACTGGTACGGCTTCTGGGACTACGGCGACATCATGCACTCGTACGACGCTGTTCGTCATACATGGCGGTACGACGTGGGCGGCTTTGCGTGGGACAACGACGAGCAGGGTACGGAGATGTGGCTCTGGTACAGCTTCCTGCGTAGCGGGAGGCCCGATCTCTATCGAATGGCCGAGGCAATGACACGACAGGTCAGCGAGGTTGATTGCTATCACCAGGGCAAGCTCGCAGGTTTGGGATCTCGGCACAATGTTCGCCACTGGGGCGACGGGGCAAAAGAAGCGCGCATCAGTCAGGCCGCGTATCGACGCTTCTACTACTATCTGAGTACGGACGAGCGAGTGGGCGATGTGATGCGCGAGATGCTGGTGAGTGAACAGCGTGTCGCGGAGTACGATCCGATGCGCGAGGCTCTGCCGGCGACTGCAGAGGACGCCAAGTATCCGGCGCGCATCCGCGGTGGCCCGGACTGGCTCGCGCTCGCAGGCAACTGGATGACTGAGTGGGAGCGTACTGGCGACACGAAATGGCGCGACAAGATCTATGCCGGCATCGACTCAATCAAGGCAATGCCGTACTGGTTCAAAACGTCCCAGCAGCTGGTGTGGCGGTTCTTTCCGGAAACGGACAAAATTCTCCCGCGTGATGGAAATCCCGGCGGATACAACCTGGTTACCAACATGGGCGGCCCTGAAGTTATGGCGGAGATGAATGAGTTCATCGGTCGGCCAGATTGGGTCAAGATATGGACGCAGTATTGCCGACTGACAAACACGCTGGATCCCGATCTACTGAAACGCGATCAAGCTACCGGAGTGGAGGGAGCCGACGCGCAGTACGCTGGCGGCGGACGATTGGCCGGCTATGCGTATTACCAGACGAAGGATGCAGCTTACGCGCAAAAGGCAATCGGCATTCTCAACTTCCGCGGCACACCAGCGGGACCAGGCGCCGGTGGCCCAGCACCTGGACCTGAAGCGCTGAGGCAGGGGCAGGGCAGGCAGGGACGTTTCGGAATCGGAGATGCTCCTGCGGCGACGGCTACAGGAGGAGCGAATGCTCAGGCGGGGACTGTGCCGGGGCGCAGGCCAGAGCGAGCTGCGGGCGCACTGGAACGCGGTGTGGTCAGGCGCGGGCCGGAGTTTGAGACGCTACAGCACATCGAAGGTCCCGAGGTTCTGCGACCCCTCGATCTTCCGAAAGGATTCGATGGAATCATCACCAATGAGGTCATCCAAAACTCATTGCAGATGATTGAAGTGCTCGAGTTCGCGAAGGATAAGCTGCCCCAGCAATAACGACTGAGTGCCAGTGAGACGCTATTCCAGGACCACCATTTCGTGGTCGAGGACCGACTTCACCTCAAATTGAACCCATCCATCCTGTTGGCGCACCGGTGATACGGGTTCAGCCGATACGGTGAGAACAAGCCGCTTCCAACTTACCTCTTTGGGAACCTTCACTTTGACGGTTAACGGGCCCACCGGAATGAATTCCTCGACTGGCGTCCGCCACGTTCCGGCACTGGTCAGATTCACAAG
This sequence comes from Acidobacteriaceae bacterium, assembly GCA_036498865.1. Lineage (GTDB taxonomy): Bacteria > Acidobacteriota > Terriglobia > Terriglobales > Acidobacteriaceae > Edaphobacter. The sequence continues at coordinate 87,965 of DASYEU010000124.1, forward strand.
GTGCAGCACAAGCCGATTTTTCTGACGATAAAGATGGCAGTCGATCAGACCGGTGCCCTTTACCTCAAGCGGGATCGTGTCTTTCGCAGCCCAGCGCACTGCGTTCTTCAGCAGGTCTCCATGATCGGGAATATTGCCGAGCTCATAGCGGCGGTCGATATCCGCGGGCAAATAGGCAACGCGAGCCCCTTCCTGCTCTCGCACGATCAGGCCTGGAATTTCGGTGCGCGGCGTTCGCATCCAGGAGTTCTCTGGCGGGTTCGTCGGAAAAGGCGGAACGAACGTCAACAAAACCGTGGAACCATTCGCCGGCTTTACCTCCTGCAGCACACCGCCAAACGTCAGAATGTTGGTCTCTTCGAAGCCGCGCAGCACGGGGTGCCGGGCTGCGGATTTGGCAGGTTCATCTCCATGCTTTGGGCCGTCGGCATCTTGTCCCACGTCGGGCGTCAAACGCAGATAACTGTGGTCAGAACCAGTCGCAGTGCGGGGACCAATCCGCTTGCCTGAGAATTGCGCACCCAGGATGTCGCCTAGGGCGAAGTCAGATCTCTTGTCGCCATACTCGTCATAGAGGCTGGTTTCGCCCGTAGCAACCAGCGATCCGCCTCTGCGAACAAATTGACGCACGGACTCGACGTGTGCGTTGGACATCGCCGCGAGGTTCGGCAGAATCAACAGCGAAACCTGGGCTGCGTCGCGTTCAATGTTGTCGGCGTGCACCGCAATGTATGGAATGCGGGCCCGGATCAAGGCCTGAACCATGCCGTTGTATGGAGCGAGGGCCAAGGAGTTGCCGTCGTCTCGCCCATACCACTCAAAATTGCGATCCGAATACACAACACCGACGGTAGCGATCGGTTCACGATGAGTCAGGTATTGCTGGTATTTAGCGTGCCACTGGAAGAAGGGGGTAGTGACCTGAAATTGGCGTCTATCTTCCTGATAGCCGCCGACGTGGTGCCACCACGGTGCGATGCCGCCTGCAACGCCCTCCACCATCCACATGCGCGCTTCCGGAATAGGACGCGCCGCCTTGCGTGGCCCATAGGTCGCCATGCTCTCCGGCGCAATCTTATTCCAGCCACCCAGACCATGAATTCGTTTGCCGGTGTCGCCATTTTCTTGAAACCCGCCATTGAGCCCAGAGCCGGGAGGCCCAAGCCCGCCACTCGCCCGGCCCTGCTGGTCCAGCATGATAATGTCCGCGCGCTCGCAGAGAGCTTTCATGTCTCTGAAGCTGCTGGCAGCCTGCACGAAGTTGCCACTCAGCATGCCGCTCCAGACGCAGTCAGGGCCGCCGGCAGCCTTGGTGGTATTGGTGAACAAGTCCCACGTCTCCAGGCGTCGTTTGTGACTCCACTCTATCCATTGCCGATACACCGGATCATTCCAGTCCTTCTTAGCGGGAAGCTGCTTTCCGGTCGCTTGCAGGAATTTGCTCTTGCAGTGGACGCAGTAGCACATGCTTTCCCGGCCCTGACCTGCCCAGTGATTATCGGTAAATCCGTCCGGCTTCTCATGTGCGATGATCTCGCGCAGTATTTTCGGAATGTATTCGTCGTAATAGGGGCCATTGATGCACGTGGTGTAGAGGACCACATCTTCGCCCGCATCGGCGGAAGTCGGATCGCTCTCGCGGCCGGTCCGGTAGGGTCTCCCTTCAGCGGTGGCTGCAAACCAATCGGGGTGCGCACGGTAAAACGGCTCGAATGCACTTCCGCAATCCATCCGGGCGAGCACCGTCAAGCCATCCGCGTGGGCCGCTCTCGCTAGATCTCCATAGAGATCGCCGCCATTCAAAAATCTGGCCTGGTGGTGAAGAGGGTCTTTGCTCGGGTAGTACGCAACGATTCCCCCGGCATTGATAATGACACCCTGAACCTGCGTACGCTTCCAGTAGCTCCGCCACCATTGCAGGTCATAGTGCAGTGGGTCTTGTTCATTCAGATTGATCTGCCCCCAACGATACGTGCTCTTGTACCAGGGACCATCCGCGCGCCTCGCGGTCTGGGCCAGCACTTCATCGGGAATGAGGCGCCCCATACCGGCGGCCAGTGACGCCGCTGCCGTTATCTTGAGAAAATCCCGGCGCGACTCCCATTCGACATTCTTCATCGCTGAACCCACTCTTCGCTCCCTGTCATCCATCCCTGACAATACTAATCAGTTCCAGAGGGTTCTCGCTGCAGGAAATGATCCTTCCTAGCGCAGATCGCCATCCAATTTCGGATATCCCTTTCGCGTCAGCCAACAGGTCTCGCGTCGAGCGATACCTGTTTAAGGAATGTGCCGCGAATGCATTGCCGCGAGAATATGCACGGTACGTCAGTCTTGCTGGGGAGAAGTCGAACGCAACAAACTCTACGCCAGCCTCACTGCAGATGGCTGGTCTATTGTCTTAGTGTGGGGCGTTTTGAGGGGATTAGTGAAAACATATGGCGGAGAGGGAGGGATTCGAACCCCCGGTACCCTTGCGAGTACGTCTGATTTCGAGTCAGGTGCATTCAACCGGGCTCTGCCACCTCTCCGCGCTCGTCTATTTTATAACAACTGCGGCTGGAGCTGGTGTGTTCTCGATTCCAGAAGGAATTGGCGGCGGTGCCGGCTATGCGAGCAGGACTTCGATCCCGTGGCTGCGCAGCAGGTCCAGGTATTCCGGGGCGAGCGAGCTGTCGGAGACGACTGTGTCGGCGGCGTCGAGCTGGGCGACGGGGATCATGGCGCTGCGGCCGAACTTGCTGTGATCGGCCACGATGATGACACGATTGGCGATCTCAATCATCTTCTGCTCGGAGCCGACGACGAGCGTGTTGTTGTTGCTGAAGCCTGCGTCCGAGACGCTGCCGATGCCCATAATGAGGACGTCTGCGCGAATGAGAGTAAGCATCTGCTCGCATAGCGGGCCGAGCATGACGCGGATGCGCGGGTCTAGATAGCCGCCGGTGAGCGTGAGCTCGATGTTGCGCCTGGCTTCGAGCGTCTCCGCGATGGGCAGGGAATTGGTGATGATGTGCAGGGACTTCGAGGCCAACTCTCCGGCTACGGCCGCAACGGTCGAACCTCCGTCGAGGATGACGGTCTGGCCGTCGTCGATGAGGCCGGCGGTGAGGCGGGCGATGCGGCTCTTCTCGTCGCTGAAGCGGCCGCTCTCTACCGTGAAGTCGAAGGCTGCGCTGGCGTGAGGGTGGACGGGGACAGCGCCACCGTAGACGCGCTTGAGCACGCCCTGCTCCTCGAGGTCATCGAGGTCGCGGCGGACGCTGGACTCAGAGGCATCCAGCTCGCGGCATAGGGTCTCCAACTCGAGGAAGTCCCGGGAGTCCAACATCTGACGAATTCTCAGTTGCCGTTCAGCAGCTTTCATTCGGGAGTAGCAGACGGCTCCTATCTATCCAATGCGCTCGAACTCTCTCGGCGTGCAGACCGAGAGAGTTCGAGCGATCATTGCTTTCCGATCGCGCCCATGACCGCGTCGGTTACGGTCTTGATCAACTGCTCAATCTCTGGTGGATCGGCGGCACCGATATTGACTCCGTCGCGCGCGCAGGGAAGCAGCGCGATGGAGGTCGAGGTCTCAAGGTCGGACAGCTGGCACTCCTTCATGCCCGATGCGTCGAAGCGGGCATCGGGGAGGCCGATGCTCTTCTTGATGTCGAGCAGGTCGGCGGTGTGCTTCTCGGAGATCTGCGAGATTGGCACGCCGAGCTGCGAGGCCAGCATAACGGTCCAGCAGTAGGTGTCGACGACTTCGGCGTACCACTCTGCGTGGGTGACGGTGTCGGCCCAGCAGATGATGCCGTGGTTGGCCAGCAGCACGGTGTTGTGCGACTTCACATAGGGAATCACCGTCTCAGCAAACGCTTTGGTGCCCGGCGTTTCATACGGCGAAACTGCTACCTTGCCCACAAACACCTCGAACTCCGGGATGACGCGGCTGGGCGGGACGCGTCCCGTAATCGCGTATGCCGTCGCATGCGGCGGATGACAGTGCACGCAAGACTTCGCTTCCGCTACCGCCTTGTAGATTTCCAGGTGCAGCAGAATCTCGCTGGTGCGGGGCCGCTTTCCTGCGACTTGCTTGCCATCGAGATCGACCAGGCAGAGGTCGTCCGGGGTGAGATCGTGCTTGCTCATCAGGGTCGGCGTGCAGATGACCTCGTTGGGGCCAATGCGGTAGGAGATGTTGCCGCCGTTGCCGTCAACATACTGGCGGTTCCAGAGCTTCTTGCCGACGGCGCAGATCTCAAGCTTGACCGCTTCTGCTTCTGGTGTGGTGAAGAGGCGGGGATCGGCTGGGCGAAGGGCAGGGGATACGCTCCTGGCGGGGCCGCTGCCCGCGACGTTAATGATGCGGGCCTTGGAACTGCCGTTGCTGCTGGTGACGGATGGGCTGGAAGCGGCTGGGACAGGCGCGGGCGCAGAGGGCGCTGGAGCATTGGCTCCGTTGACCAGTTCGACGCTATGCTGCCTCAGGAAATCGAGCGCCGACGGAGTCACGACGCAACGCTCCGCGACGCGCACGTGCGTTGCGCCCGCGGCCACCGCGCTCTGAGCATCGCGCATCGACAGTACATTCTGACCCGACAGGTCCACATTCTTCACTTGGCCGTTCTTCACTTCGACACCTCAGCTTCTTGGTTTTTAGGATTGCCGGTCGTGATGGAGTCGACAATCAATGTGCAATATGCGTCTATGGGAACCCGGTTGGGCCAGTAGGGATTCGTCGCTTCGGCTCCCTCGGTAAATGCGACCATCTGACCCTGCGCCGCACCCAGTGCATCTACGGCGACTAACGACTTGCCTCCGCCGAGGCCGTTTTTTGCGACCAGGTTCGTCATCGTAACGGGCTCGAGGACAACGAGCGTCTTGCCGATCAACTCCGGAACAGCCGGACTGAGCGTGACGTGTCCGCGAACGATGCCCAGCCTCATGCGGTCCTCCCGGCTGGGATCTGTACGTGGTCCACGATGCCGGCGACGACCATACGTGCGGGCGACGTGTTGCCGTATCGCTCGCGCGCGATGTCGCCGTCGGTGGAGACAAGCACCGTCGAGCCGTTGGCGGCGCCTATCCAATCGACAATCACCAGGGGCTCTGCGCCGGTGCTCCCGTCGGCTTCGAGCCGCTGGGCTATCAGAAAGCGACAGCCTTCCAGCGTCTCGTGCTTCGTCGCGGGGACCACGGTGCCGTTGATGCGAGCAAGAAACATGCCTAGATGATCCTCAGGGCGTTGCCGATGGTGAACTGGCGCTCGCGGGTGAATGTAAGCGGCGTGGTGACACCTTCGCCGGTGGGCGTTGCGATGCTGTGGCTCAGGTATCCAGGCCCGCCAAATCCCAGCGATGCGAGCGACGACGCATTCGAGACGAAGAGTGTTGTGTTCATCGCGCGGGCCATGCGCGTCATGTTGTCGACGTTCTTGGAATGAATGATGGCGGTGTGCCGGTAGCCATGCTCCGCCTTGACTGCTGCGGCAATGCCGGCGTCGACATCCTTCACGCGGACGATCGGAAGGAAGGGCATCATCTGCTCTTCCACGACGAATGCGTGATCTTCGTCGGTTTCTCCGAACAGGATCTGCGTATTCTCTGGAACGCTGACGCCTGCGGCGGCTGCGAGAACCTTCACATCCTTGCCGACGAGTTCTTTGCGGACGTGGGCGCGCTGGCAACCTTTACCGTCGCCCTCGAAGGTGAAGGCCGCTTTGGTGAGGCGCTCGATTGCTGCGCGGTCCAATTCGAATCCGCCGGCGTTGTGCATGGCCTGCATGAATCCACGGAAGGCGGACGCTACGACGAAGACTTCCTTCTCGCCGATGCAGAGCAGGTTGTTGTCGAAGGCAGCGCCATCGATGATGCCTCTCGCGGCGGATGGAAGATCTGCTGTCTCGTCGACGACCACAGGCGGATTGCCGGGACCCGCCGCGATAACGCGCTTGCCGTATTTGCCCGCCGCCTTCACGACGACCGGGCCTCCAGTAACGCAGAGTAGGGCAATCTTCGGATGCTGGAAGAGCTGATCGGCGGCCTCGATGCTGGGCTCCAGAATTGTGGTGAGGACGTTGGCGATGCCGAGTTCGCGCTCAATCTCGCGATTGAAGAGCTGCAGGGCATACTGCGCCACGCGCTTCGCCGAAGGGTGCGGCGCGAAGACGGCAGTGTTTCCGGCTGCGAGGATGTTGATCGCGTTCGCCGCCATCGTGGGGACAGAGTGCGTGACCGGAAGCACCATGCCGATCGCGCCCCAGGGAGCGCGCTCGATCAGGCACAGGCCCGAGGTATCGGTGCGCGCGTCGCTGCGCATGGCCTCGATGCCGAGCACGTACTGCATGTTCTTCAGCTTCTGAATCTTATGGTCGAGCCGGCCCACCTTGCTCTCTTCGAGCTCCATGCGGCCGAGCTCTTCGCAACGGTCGATGCAGATGCGGCGGACGATGGAGATCATGCGCCCGCGATCCTCGAGGCTCATCTCTCCGACTTTCCTCTGGGCTGTGTCTGCCGCATTGGCCGCCTCGTCGACGGTCAGAAACACGCCGTCATGAGCCGCGCTGCTACTGGCTGGCGCGGAAGCCTTTGCCGGCGCGGACGCTGGCGAAGACTGCAACTGGATTCGAAGTCTCGCAACGACTTCGCGCGCGATGTCCGCAATCACCTGCTCCTGGTTTGTCATTCCTGCTCCTGATCTCTCCAACCGGTTCACTACGGCTTCTGCAGCGCTGTGCCGCCAACCTCGATGACATCGATGATGCCGACGATTACGGCATCCACCGGTGCGTCTTTGGTCGCCGGAGTCAGGCGCGCTGAACTGCCTTGCGTGAACAACACGCATTCGCCGATTCCTGCTCCAACGCTGTCAACCGCCACCACGGAGCTTCCCGAGGCTTCGAGCTTGCTGTCCCTGCTGACGTACGGTTGGATCAGCAGGAGCTTCATGCCGCGAAACTTCTCGTTCTTCTGCGTGGAAACCACGTTGCCAATTACTTTTGCAATAAACATGCCGGCTCACCTCATGCGCCCTGGCGGTTCAACCTCCGCCGCGGCTACTTCGGCAGTACGGACCCGATGCTGCCGTGCGGACGCGCGATGACGTGCACGCTCTGCACTTCGCCCACCAGCTTTGCCGCGGCTGCACCTGCATCGACGGCCGCGCGCACGCTGCCTACGTCGCCTTGCACGAACACGGAGCACAGTCCGCTGCCGATCTTGTTCCATCCCACAAACTCGACGCTCGCCGCCTTCAGCATGGCGTCGGTAGCCTGCACTACTGCGACCAGGCCCTTCGTCTCAATCATTCCAATCGCTTCATTGGCCATTTCGATTCTCCTGATTCCTCTTGCTCAATAAACGGTTGATGGTGCGGGTTACTTCAACATGCTTTCGACCAGCGCATCGTGCGGACGCGCGATCACATGCGACGACACCAGTTCGCCCACAGCCTTGGCTGCTGCCGCTCCTGCGTCGACGGCCGCGCGCACGCTGCCTACGTCGCCACGCACGATCGCGGTGACAAAGCCTCCGCCGATCTGCACGGTCTTCACGAGCTCCACGCTGGCCGCCTTCACCATCGCATCACTTGCCTCGACCAGTCCGACGAGGCCCTTTGTTTCGATCAATCCAATTGCTTCGCTCATCTTGTCTCCTCTGCTCCTTGGAGCAGTTCTTGCCAGCGCCTAGGCGACGGCTTTCTTTGCAGCAGCCTTCTTTTCCCCTTGCACAAAGGAGGGCAACTCATCGTGGGGGCGCGAGATCACCTGTACGGCGATCACTTTGCCGATTCGCGCAGCCGCTTCGGCGCCGGCGTCGGTTGCAGCCTTCACCGCAGCCACGTCGCCTTCGACGAACGCGGTCACCATTCCGGAGCCAACCGTCTGCCAGCCAATAAAGTTAACGTTTGCCGACTTCAGCATTGCGTCGGTCGCCTCGAACAGCGCGACCAGGCCTGTCGTTTCAATCATTCCAAGCGCTTGTTTCATCGAGTTTCCTCTCTTTTGTCCTACAGTTACGAAAATGTCCTACTTGAGCAGTTCAATGTCTTTGGTCAGGTGCAGGCCGCAGGCGTTCGCCTCGTCGGTGTCCATGTGGACGTTCAGCCGCGAGGTTGGATCGAGACGGACATGCACCTTGTTGAAGGTGACTCCGGCTTCGCCGCCCACGCGGAGCTTCATCATGTCGCCCTGCTTCACGCCGAAGTAGCCGGCTTCCGTCGGGTTCATGTGCACGTGGATTGCGGCACGGATGATGCCTTCCTTCAACTGGATGGTGCCCTTCGGGCCCATGATGATCGCGCCTGGCGAGCCTGCGAGATTGCCGGAAAGCCGCACCGGGATATCGTCAAAGCCGAGGCTGATCGCGTCAGTGAATGCCAATTCCACCTGCGACTGCTTGCGCATGGGGCCGAGGATGCGGAGATTCGAGATCAGGCGGCTACGCGGGCCGATGATCGTAACCTTCTCGTTGGCTGCGAAGTTGCCGGCCTGATAGAGCTCCTTGTAGACCGTCAGTTCAGTGCCAGGGCCAAAGAGAATGTCCATGTCCTCGCGGCAGATGTGCATGTGCCGGGCCGAGGCCATGACCGTGAGCAGTGGAGCGGGGCCTGTGCTCTTGCTGCGTCCCAGGTATTCCAATGCCACCTGGCGCACCACCTGTTCGACCATCGAGCGATCGATTCCACCGGGCGAATTCGTAAACACTGAGCTACCACATCCCATAACGAAACCTGACCTACTCCGCTAAGTTGATTGACTCACTTTGGCCCGTTCAACAACACCCACGGTTTCGCGGGCGACGATGACCTCTTCGTCCGCCGGCATGATCAGCACCTTCACGCGCGAGTTGGCGGTCGAGATCGGACCTGCCTTGCGCGCAGTGGCGTTGACTGCATCATCGAGATCGATTCCGAAGCCGCCGAGGTTACGGCATACAGCGCTGCGAATCTCCGCGCTGTTCTCGCCGATGCCGCCTGAGAACGAGATCACGTCGAGTCCGCCAAGCTCCAACATGAATGCGCCGACGTAGTGGCGGATGGCCCGAATAAAGACGTCGAGCGCGAGCCGACAGCGTTTGTCGCCGGCGGTGCAGCCCTCGTCCAGATCGCGAATGTCGCCACTGCGTCCGCTGATGCCCGCCAGCCCGGACTGGCTGCCGAGGATGCGCGCCATCTCGTCCGCATCGACGCCGAGCTTCTTCATCATGTACAGCACGGCGAATGCATCGATGTCGCCGACTCGGTTGTTCTGCGGCAGGCCCGACTGCGGGGAGGTGCCAAAGCTGGTGTCGATCGCAACGCCGTCGCGGAAGGCGGCAATGCTGGAACTGCCACCCAGGTGGCAGGAGATGTGTCGCAGTCCCGGCTGCGCCATCAGCGCCTTTACGCGTTCGCTGGAGGAACGGTGGCTCGCACCGTGGAAGCCGTAGCGCCGAACGCCGAACTCGGTCCGCCACTCGTAGGGAACCGCGTAGGTGGTGGCTGCTTCGTCCAGGCCCGCGTAGGGAGTGGTCTCGAAGACGGCAACCAGCGGTACGCCGGGCAGTTCCTCGCCGAAGGCGCGCATCGCGGTGACATAAGGGGGATTGTGGGCCGGCGCGTAGAAGGCGAAGTCATCCAGCGCGGCAAACAGGCTTTCGTCCACCAGACGCGGTCCGGGCATAGGGCCGGGATGAACGACCTTGAAGCCAATGGCCTCAACTTCGTCCAGACTTTTCAAGGCTTTGCCCGGGCCAACCAGGTCGTCAATGCACTTGCGGATGGCGGCGTGGTAGTCGGCACACTCGCCGCCGGGCTGCCCGATACGCTCTACGCGGCCTTCGCCCAGCACCGACTCCTGCGGCATCTCCAATACGCGGTACTTGAAGGAGGTACTGCCGACATTCGGAATCAGACATTTCATTGATTGATTATGGTGGTTCTTGACTGCATAGACACCATATCGTATATTTTCCGCCAGAGTCAATCAGATTATTGGAAGACTTTGAGGAATTCTGGCGATGAAGCTCGAACAGCCCCGTTTATCCGTAGGAACGGCGAAGGGTGGGTTCCGGCGATGAATATTGCTCGCGTGGCGGAACTCGGGATCGTCGGAGCCGGCGGCGGCGGGTTTCCTACGGCAGTGAAACTGGGGACGCGGGTGCCTCTGGTGATCGCCAATGCCGCCGAGTGCGAGCCGCTGCTGCACAAGGACAAAGAGCTCCTGCACCATCTGGCCGAGCCGTTTCTGCGCGGCATGGTGGCTGCCATGGAGATGGTTGGTGCGGCGGAAGGCATCATCGGCATCAAGGAGAAGTACCACGACATCATCGCCGCCCTGGAGCAGCAAGTTCCGGCGGGTATTCGCGTGGCCCCTCTACCGGATGCGTATCCCGCGGGCGATGAGTTCATCCTGGTGCACATGGTGACCGGGCGTGTGATCCCTCCCGGCGGCCTGCCTAAGGACGTTGACGCCATGGTGGCCAATGTCGAGACGCTGATGAACATTGGTCTCGACCAGCCGGTGACGCACAAGTACCTCACTGTAGCTGGCGCGGTGCGCAATCCTGTGACCCTGCGCGTGCCGGTCGGCATGTCGATTGGCGAGGTGATAGAGGGGGCGGGCGGAGCCACGGTTGACGACTTCAGCGTGTTGCTGGGCGGCGTGATGATGGCCAAGCCCGCCGCAGGACTGGATGTTCCGGTCACCAAGACGACCGGCGGCATCGTGGTGCTTCCGTACTCGCATTCGCTGATTCAGCGCCACACGGCGAAGTGGCCGCAGATTGCGCGCATCGGGCGCTCGGCATGCGACCAGTGCCGATTCTGCACGGAGTTCTGTCCGCGGTATCTGCTGGGGCATCCCATCCAGCCGCACCGGGCGATGCAGTCGCTGGGGTTCGCCAGCAGTCCCGCCGCGATCATCGCAGGCAAGTTGTACTGCTGCGAATGCAACCTGTGCACGATGTACGCCTGCCCGGAAGATCTGGACCCGAAGAACGTCTGCGTGGAGTCGAAGCCTGCCGCTCGCGCAAATGGCCTGTTCTTTACGGGGACGCCGGAGTCGGTGACGCCGCATCCGATGGCCGAGTTTCGCCGCGTCCCGATGAAGCGCCTGATCTCGCGGCTGGGGCTGTCGGAGTTCAACAACACCGGGCCGCTCTCCGATCACGAATTCACACCTGCGCAGGTGCATTTGCCGCTGAAGCAGCATGCCGGCGCGCCTTCGGTTCCTGTCGTCAAGACGGGGGATCGAGTTCGGCCGGGCGACGTGCTGGCTGTGCCGGAGGAGGGTAAACTCGGCGCGTGCATCCATGCCAGCATCGCCGGTGTTGCGCGGTTGACTCACGATTCGGTGGTGCTGGATGCATGATTTCGTCCCTGCAAGGAGCGCCCATCGTGGCTGATATTCAATCGATCGGTCTCATCGAACTCTCCAGCGTCGCGACCGGCTACCAGGTCGAGGACGCGATGATCAAGGCCGCGTCCATCCAGCTTTTACTGGCGCGCAGCATCTGCTCGGGCAAGTTTCTCGTCGCCATCTCCGGCGATGTGGCTTCGGTGACCACGGCGATCGAGGCCGGTGGTGCCGTGGCGGGCGCTTCGCTGATCGAGCGGCGGCAACTCTCGCGGGTACATCCTTCTGTGCTGCAGGCGATCTCCAGTTCGGCGGAGATCGATTCGAAGAACCTGCGGTCCATCGGCGTGATTGAGACGTTCTCCGCGGCGAGCATCATTGATGCGGCAGACGCGGCAGTGAAGTCGGCGAACATCTCCCTGCTGCGCGTACACCTTGCGATGGCGCTGGGCGGCAAGGGATTTCTGATGTTGGCCGGCGACATTTCCAGCGTGCAGCAGGCTGTGGCGGCTGGTTCCAAAGCCGCTGCCGAAGAAGGCATGCTGGTTGCTCGCGGCGTGATTCCGGCGCCATCTGAAGAACTCTTCCGCGACTACATCTGAAGCCCACCCGAGTTTGGCTCTTGAGGGGTATAGTGGCTCAAAGCCATTCAGAGATCGTGTGTGCCGAATTTGCTCGACGAGGTGCGGACGTGAGTGTTTCGAGGCGCGAATTTCTGCTGCGTGTAGGACGCGCTGGAGGCTACAGCGCCACGTTTCTAACGATGCAGTCGATGGGCCTGATGCCCATGATGGCTGAGGCTCAGGCGCCGCTCTCCGTTGCTCCGGGGACTGGCAAAGGCGTGAAGGTGGCGATTCTGGGTGGAGGAATCTCTGGCCTGGTTGCTGCGTACGAGATGAAGGCGCTGGGGTACGACTGCACGGTGCTGGAGGCCAGGGCCCGTCCCGGTGGCCGCAACTGGACCGTGCGAGGCGGCGACACGATTGAGTTCCTTGACGGCAGCACGCAGAGCTGCACCTTCTCCCCGGGGAACTACCAGAACGTCGGTCCGGCGCGGCTTCCTTCCATCCATAGGACGATGCTCGGCTACTGCCGCAAGCTGGGAGTTGAGTTGCAGGTCGAGGTGAACACCAGCCGATCGAGCTTGCTGCAGAACGATGTGGCCAACTACGGCAAGCCGATGGTGCAGCGCCAGGTGATTAACGACACGCGTGGGCATGTGAGCGAGCTGCTGGCCAAGTGCGTGCGCGGCGGCGCGCTCGACCAGCAGGTATCGGCTACGGACCGTCAGCGGGTGCTCACCTTCCTGAGAACCTATGGGCCGCTGGACAACGCCGGGAAGTATCGCGGCAGCGAGCGCGCAGGGTATACAAAGCAACCGGGCGCGGGAGACGAAACCGGCGTGTTCAGCCAGCCAATCGATATGCACACGCTGCTGGACGCAGACTTCTGGGATGGCATGTTGTTCGAAGAGCAGTTCGATATGCAGGCGACGATGTTCCAGCCTGTGGGCGGCATGGACCGCATCCCGTACGCGTTTGCGAAGGAGCTGGGCGATACGGTTCAGTTCAGTTCGCCGGTAACCGAGATCCGCAAGACTGCGAAAGGTGTACGCGTCGGGTACACGCAGAAGGGCGAGGCGAAGTCGTTGGAGGCGGACTTCTGCCTCTGTGGCATGCCCCTGATGCTGCTGAAGAAGACGCCGAACGACTTCAGCGCGCCGTACAAGAAGGTCATCGACCAATGCACGTACGATGGCGCGTACAAGGTCGCGTGGGAGAGCCGTCGTTTCTGGGAGCAGGACTACAACATCTACGGCGGCCTCGAGTTTCTCGCCACCGGGTGTAGTCCGGTGTGGTTCCCCAGCGCAAACCTGTTTGCAGAGCGCGGCGTTGTGGTCAGCGGATACGGATTCTTCTCGCCGCAGGAGTTCGATCGCCTGTCGCTGCCGGAGAAGCTAGCTGCGTCGCGAAACTCGATTGAGCGGTTGCATCCAGGCCACGGCAAGGAGTTGGAGAAGCCGATTTATGTTGGCTGGCATCGCGTGCCCTGGAACGAAGGTTCGTGGATCGGCTCATGGGGGCCGGGAGAGGGAGCGAGAGGTGGCTCCGTGCCCGCAGGCTACGAGACGCTGATTGCGCCCGACGGGCCAATCTACTTCGTTGGCGATCATGTGAGCCACATCCTCGGGTGGCAGGAGGGCGCGGCGCTGAGTTCGCTGCGCGCAATCCAGATGCTGAGCGACCGCGTGAAAGCTTCCCGCGTCTAACCGCTCTCGTTGCGCGAGTCCGCCGCTAGCCCTAGAGTGGGATGCATGGCGGCAATTTCTATTGGGGAAACGGATCGTGTCTTTGTGCTGACGGGCGCAGGCATCAGTGCGGAGAGCGGACTTCCGACCTTTCGTGCGTCGGACGGATTGTGGGCCGGGCATCGCCTCGAGGATGTGTGCACGCCCGACGCCTGGCACCGCAATCCCGCTCTGGTGTGGGAGTTCTACTCTGCTCGGCGAGCATCGGCGCAGGCGGCTCAGCCAAATCCCGCACATGTCGCGCTGGCTGAGCTGGAGCAGCAACTCGGTGATCGATTCTTCCTGTGTACCCAGAACGTTGACGATCTGCATGAGCGCGCGGGTTCGGTTCGGTTGCTGCATATGCATGGCGAGCTGGCGAAGTCGCGCTGCGAGCAGGAGTGCGGCCGGCCGCCGGTGGAGGACCGCGCGGTGTATGGCAGCCTGAACGACGTGGCTCGCTGCGGCTGCGGTGGACTGCTGCGCCCGCACATCGTCTTCTTCGGCGAGACTCCGCTGGAGATGGATCGTATTCAGCACGAGATCGATCGCGCGACCGTGATGCTGGTGGTGGGGACGTCGGGGTCGGTTTATCCAGCGGCGAACTTTGTGCACTGGGCGCGCCAGGCAGGGGCGCGGACGGTATACGTCGGGCCGGAGCGGCCTCTGAATGCGTCGGCGTTCACCCACGTGGTCGAAGGAAAAGCCGGAGAGGTGCTGCCGGGTCTGTTCACAGTGGGCTAAACTCGCTGACGGGAAAATGTCCGGAATCTCAAGAGGTATTCATGCGAGCAATTCGAAGGATGGCGGCGGTTTGTCTGTGGATCGCGGTTCAGGCGGCCGTGGCTCAAGGTGGTTCCATCGATCGCCATGCGCTGGTAACGCGGCACAACATCGAGGTGCATGAGATCGATCCGAATGGAGCGATGGCGGTGGGCAACGGCAGTTTCGCGTTTAACTTCGACGTGACCGGGTTGCAGACCTTTCCTGAGTATTACGCGAAGACTATGCCGATCGGCATTCTCAGCGACTGGGCTTGGCATAGTTTTCCGAATCCGACTGGATATTCGCTGGACAAGTTCAAGATGCAGGTGGTGAAGAAGAACGATCGGCAGTTTGTGTTCCCGGCGGCGAGTACGAGCACTCCGCCGCCCGACGCTGCCTACCTGCGCGCGAACGAGAACCGGTTCGGCCTGGGTCGCATCGGGTTGGAGATGACGCACGCTGATGGATCTAAGGTGGCGATCACGGACCTGAAGAACATCGATGAGCGGCTCGATCTATGGACAGGGATTATGACCAGCACGTTCGATGTGGATGGAGCGCCGGTGCGGGTGGAGACCGCTGTCCATGCGGATCGGGATGAGGTGGCAGTGCGGATCGAGTCGGGGCTGGTTGTGTCTGGGAGGCTGAAAGTGAGGGTGGCGTTTCCGTACGCATCCGACTCGTTCGGGCCGGACTACCAGGATTGGACGAAGCCGCAGGCGCACACCACAGTGATGACGCGGCGCGGTACGACGGGCGCAGAGTTCGACCGCACGGTGGACTCGACGCACTACACGGTGCGCGCGAAGTGGTCGGCCGGTGCGTCGATTGCGGAGACGGGGAAGCACGAGTACCTCTTGAGGGGGCGCGGCAACCACATCGAGCTGACGGCGTGGTTCTCGCCCAAGGCGTTGGCCGGCGATGTGGACACGGTGGCTGCGGTGGAGACGGCTTCGCGCGCTGGTTGGGAGCATTATTGGACCACCGGGGGAGCGATTGACCTCTCCGGCAACGCGGACCCTCGCGCCGCAGAACTGGAGCGGAGGATTGTCCTGTCGCAGTATGTGATGCGGGTGCACGATGCGAACGCGTATCCGCCACAGGAGACTGGGCTGGGTGTGAATTCCTGGTACGGAAAATTCCACATGGAGATGTACTGGTGGCACTCAGCGCACTGGGCTCTGTGGGGACACCCGGAGATTCTGGAGAAGAGCCTGAGGCACTTGACCGAACTGATGCCGCCGGGCGAGGCGATGGCGAAGCTGGAGGGCGCGAAGGGTGTGAAGTGGTCGAAGATGACCGACCCGACTGGCATCGAGAGCCCTTCCGGAGTAGGCCCGGTGCTGGTGTGGCAGCAGCCGCACCCGATCTACCTCGCGGAGCTCGTCTATCGCGCGCACAAGGATCAGGCCACACTGGAGCGGTACAAGCGGATCGTCTTCGAGACGGCGGACTACATGGCTACTTTCGTCGACTACGATGCGCAGCGCAAGGAGTATGTGTTGGGGCCTGGCCTCAACTCCGCCGACGAGAAGCACACCGACATTGCGCACAATCTGAATCCGACGATGGAACTGGCCTACTGGAAGTGGGCTCTGGAGACGGCGCAGCAGTGGCGTGTGCGGATGAAGATGGCGCCGGATGCGAAGTGGCAGGACGTGATCGATCACATGGCTGCGCCGACGGTGCGCAATGGGATCTACCCGGCGATGGAGATTCCGGTGGAGAACTCGCCCTCGACGATGACGACATTTATGTACGGCGTGCTGCCGGGGCGGGGAATCGACAAGGAAGCGATGCGGAATACGCTGCACCGGGTGACGCATCTGGGCGCGCCGCAGAATGCGGTGACTTGGGGCACGGCGATGACTGCGATGTGTGCGGCGCGTCTGGGTGAGACGGACACGGCCGTATCGCTGCTGGCAGGGAAGTACGACCAGAATCCGTTTCGTGTGTCGGGCTACACCGTGCGGCGACCCGATCAGACACCGATGTATATGCCTGCGAATGGAGGCTGGCTGTCGGCGGCTGCGATGATGGCCGCAGGGTGGGATGGAACGACCACGCATGCGCCGGGATTTCCGAAGGATTGGAGAGTTCGGTATGAAGGGCTGCAGCCGATGCCTTAGCGTCCGCAGTTGACGCCATGGTCGAGCCCCTATCACTGCGCGCTTCGCCGCTACGCGTGGATGATCTGAGGGCAACGCCCCGTGGCCATATTCGGGAGAGCGAGTTTTTCGATTCGATGCCGGTGCGCAGTCTGGTTTGGCGATGTCCGCGATGATGACGGACAAACGTTCATTCGCTCGAGAAACGGAGAGCCAGAACAGCACCTAACGAATCAGCCTTGCACCACACTAAACACCGCTCGATCGAATAGGACGAAGAAGTGCGTTTGACGATTTTGTGAGCATCGCCCGCCCGAGGGCCACGCACTCGTCCAGCGCGCCGCTTACCTGTAGAAATCTACGGGCGATAGCCTAAGGTTTTATGGGTTCCGACTGTTGAACGGGTTCTTGATAATGGCGGAAGTCGGATGTCCGGCGGTTTCACCGATGCATCTGCACGATCCAATTTAGATGTAAACATCGGTGTCGACAGGAACGACTGGAGGGCGACCCTATGAAGTATGGCCGTGCAGTAATGCTTGTCCTGGGATTCATCGCGTTGACGATCTTTGTTTTACAGTTCAAGGCGCCGAGCGCCGCCGCCGCCGCTAACAAGTCCCCATTTGAGAAGAACTTTTCTCTCGTTGATAAACAGGGCCAAATTGCCAAGCCCGCGGACTACCGTGAAAAGTACGAAACCCTGGGGACATACTTCGTTCTTGATCCAGCCGGCAATCAGATGCACGTAACCTACGCTTCTCCCGGCGCTGCGGCGTATTACCGCCAGAACGGTAAGTTCGCTGATGGCACCGTCCTTGTTAAAGAGGTATTTGGAACTGAACACGCTCAGATGACGACCGGAGACGCTCACTGGGCTTCGGGAACCAAGGTATGGTTTGTCTTGATGAAGGACGGCGATGGGCGTCACAAAGACAGCAAGCTTTGGGGCGATGGTTGGGACTGGTCGCTGTACAAGTCCGATGCACCGGATAAGCAAGTAGCGGTCAGCTACAAGCACGACTGCCAAGGGTGCCACATTCCCGCGCAAAAAACCGACAGGATTTACGTGCAGGGATATCCCGTCCTAAAGTCAGCGAATTAGCGCCCTCGCACTGGGTCCAGGAGGCAAAAATGCAGAGGCGTCTCACAATTATCGCGGCGGCGGTGCTGGGTATCACGCTACTTGGCGTTACAAGAAAAGCGCCCGACACAAATGTCCTCGCGGCCCAGAACGCTTCGGGCGCCGTGTCCTCGCCGTCGACTTCCGGCAGCGCCCAGTTCACTCCCGATGGAAAGCTGAAGTTGCCGGTAGGATTCCGCAGGTGGGTCTTCCTGGGTGCGCCTCTGACGCCGAATGCCCTCAATGACGGCGAAGCCAATTTCCCGGAATTCCATCACGTATACGTCGAGGAAAAGAATTTGGACGTGTATCTGAAAACGGGATCCTTCCCCGAAGGTACGGTCCTCGTTAAGGAGTTGACACGTGTTCTCAAGCCCACCTTTCCAGATGGCTCGCGGACTGAACCCTCGGGAAGAGGCTTCTTCAATGGCGAACTCAATGGCATCGACGAGTCTGTGAAGGATAGCAAGCGATTCGCAAAAACGAATGGCTGGGGCTACTTTACGTTTGGCCATCATCCCATGCCATATGCGCAAACTGCCGCCGAGTCTCCCGTTAGCGATTGCGCCGGGTGCCATCTTGCAAATGTAGCCAAAACCGATATGACCTGGGTCCAGTTTTATCCACTGCTTCGCGACAAGCCAACACCGTAGCTGTCCTGAGCGCCTGCCGATCATCGACCGTCCGGATTGGTCAGCCGGACGATGTAGCAGAAGTGACGCATCCCGAACTCCTCATTAGAATGAAGCCATCGAGAGGTATCGATCTCGCATTCTGCGGGTGAGGTTCTTGCCGGATCGACTCAGGGAGGTGCCCAATGCAACTTTGCTTGACACAACCGGAGGAGGCCTAGAGTGCGACACGCCGTGTACCTCACGCTTGCTTTCGTCGGGGCGCTCGTCCTCGTTGGAACATTCGGTGAGATTTCCGGCTTTCGGGCCATTGTTTGCGCAAAAGACGCAGACGACTTCGCGCGGCGGGCGGTCTTTCTGTCCGGAATTTACGTGATAGTCAGCCTGCTCCTCTCATTCTTAGCGATTCGCCTTCTTCATCTGTAACTGACTTCCCAGTGAAACCGGGCAAGGGGCTCGCGGCTCACCGGAGCCGGTCAAAAGCGATGGCCGAGATTCAGATGTCAGCGTCCTCTTCCCTCGCGATGCGAAGGCGTCCGCTGTTTTCAGAGATGGCGCGGCGGATCGGTCGGGATGAAAATAGTTCTGATCGATACGTGATGTCAATAGAACCCGCGTCCCTGATAAAAACAACAGCCTGTCGCCTGCATATTTGCATAATGCAACAGGAGTGGAACCGCTCCATACTCCTACAGTTGCCCAGTTTTTCCCGATTCTCTGTAATGGAAAGTCGGATGACGGCATCTCCGGTTGTCGCAGAAGCCCCGCGAATGCTGAGTTAAGCAGTACGTCTCCGGCCTGTGGATCACCGAAACGGACATTCTGAACTTCGCTCTGATTCTGAAGGCGTGATGCAGCAGTTCATAGAAGCAGGCGTCGATCCTAAGGCGTTAGCTTGCAGCTTCAGGAAGAAGGCGTTAAATCGTTCGCCGAGTCCTGGGACGATTTGATGAACGTTATTAAGACCAAGAGCTCCGAGCCAAGCGTTCAGCATGGGGCAGCTAAGACCGAGACGCGATCGCTATAACATATAGGAGGAATGACGAGGATGATTACACGCGGATTCACTAGTCGACGACAGGCAAGCAACGAGGCCGGTAGGATCCCTCCAGGCCAGCATCTGGTGGAAGGATTTCCTGTCCTATCGGCGAGCCCCACGCCTCACGTAGCGATAGAGGAATGGAGCTTCGAGCTCAAAGACGGCTCCATGCCGTTGCGGAAGTGGACATGGTCTGAATTCAACGAATTGCCCCAGACCAAAGTGACCCGCGACATCCACTGCGTTACGACGTGGTCGAAACTGGATACTCCATGGGAAGGGGTTCTCGTTGACGATATCCTGGCTGCGGCAAAGGTCGGGGTCCGAACTCCGTTCCTCCTCGCCCACTCCTACGACGGATACTCAACAAACATTGCGGCGGCAGATCTCGAGGGGAACAAAGCAATGGTCGCGCTCCGTTACGAAGGTCGTCCCCTTGAGCGCGACCACGGCGGGCCGGCCAGGCTTCTCGTCCCTCACCTCTACTTTTGGAAATCGGCGAAGTGGATTAAGGGGCTTCAGTTTACCCAGCACGACGAGCCTGGCTTCTGGGAAACGCGGGGCTATCATATCCGCGGCAATCCATGGCAGGAGCAGCGATATTCAAATGACTGAGACATCTGATGACGCCTTGATTGGGGGCAGGTGGCAAAGGGCAATTGTCGTCGCGGTCCGGCCCCAAACTCCTACAATCAAGAGTTTTATCCTTGCTCCGCAAACGCCATTCCCATTTGAATCCGGTCAACACGTAGACGTTCGGCTCACGGCGGAGAATGGCTACACGGCGGTACGGAGCTATTCGATTGGGTCTTCGCCCTCGGAATTCCACCGAATCGAGCTCGCGATAGAGCGGTTGTCGGATGGTGAAGTCTCCCCCTTCTTCCACGACGTAGTCGCAGTCGGCGATGAGATTGAACTAAGGGGCCCGTTGGGCGGACACTTCATTTGGACTGCCCAGGATGGAGGGCCATTGCTGCTGGTAGGTGGCGGCTCCGGCCTGGTTCCCCTGATGTCAATGATTCGCAGTCGTCAAAGCGCCGTGGGCGCTGTCCCGGCAGTTCTCCTGCTATCGGCGCGCACGTGGCAGGATGTTTTATTTCGGGACGAGTTGCTCGACATCGAGGTCGGCCTTAGCGGGTTCAGCTTCGTCCTCGCGCTCACAAGAGAGCAGCCCAGGCGAAGGGCAGACTATGGACGTCGTATCGACGAGCGAATCGTCTCCGACGCGCTGCAACGGCTTCCCGGGTGCCCAAAGATCGTATTTGTCTGCGGCAATAATCCATTCGTTAACGCTGCGGCGGAAGGAGTTCTCGCGAACGGAGTCCCGCGCGAAAAGATCAGGACAGAGCGATACGGTGTATGAGTCGATGGCGAACTCGCGCCCACGCACCGTATGGGGTAGCCATCACTTTTAGCGCCACCACGATCGGTCTCGACGGTCAGATCCGCGAA
Source organism: Acidobacteriaceae bacterium (assembly GCA_036498865.1). GTDB lineage: Bacteria > Acidobacteriota > Terriglobia > Terriglobales > Acidobacteriaceae > Edaphobacter. Next base: position 108,691 of record DASYEU010000124.1, read on the forward strand.
GTGGGCGCGCTGGCGCAATAGATGCCGGTAATCAGTTCGGACCATACCAAATGACCGTCGCGGTCGCCATGTTAGTGCCGCTCTTCTGCGGCATCAACCAGACATCCTTCGGCCAGCCTGAGGCTGAGACGCAAGCTCTGTTGGACCGAGACGAGATGAGGGACAATGTGAGGATACTCTTGTTGATTGAGGACAATCTCAGTCTCGAGACGGTCCACCTTTTCGTAGAGGTCTTCAATGATCACGTTGATGAGCTGCTTTGCATCTGAACGCATGGGGATAGAGCTCCAGATTAGATTATGGTAACCACGCTAAAGCCTGATCGTGCCAGACATGACCGTCTATCGACCTATTGAAAACTGCAGGTTCTTCCCATGAAGCATTGTTCCGCGAATGTTGGGAACCCTAAAAGATAAAGCAAGTTCAAGAGTGCCAGAGAAGCAATACACCCTTCAACATCAGAGCTATCTGTCTTCAGCCGGATGGCTATACGTTTCTATAGGTTGTAGTGGCGACTGTATCTCTAAACTAAGATTCTCGCGGCGTCGCTGAAACGACGTTTGCCTGCAATGTTGTGGGACGACAGTGTGACGAGGCGTCTTGAATGAAATCATCTTCGTCCCGGGCGCTGAAGCTCGAGTAGTTGCTACTATGCGATAAAGGCCGACCAATCGAAGCCGAAATTATGAGGTGAAGCTAATGGATAGAGAAATCGAAGCGATCATAGCTCAGGAAGCTGGTTACGGACGGGTAAGCAACGGCAGCGAACGTTCTGAAGATAGTCTGGTAGAAGAGGAAGAATCTCGTAGCGACGCTTACAGCGATGCGGACGTTCGCGAAGAGATGATCGAACTGAAAAACGACACGATTGACACTCTTGTCAACGACAGCCAGGATGCCTCCACGGAAGGTATTGACAATAGCGGTTGGAACCACGACGACTAGGTGCTGAACTCGTAAATCGAGTACGTTTCCTGGCGATGGACTTAGCCCGTGAAGCACCCAAAATGAAGATTTGGTATTAATCAACGCTGGACTTCGCCCGATCCCTAATTGAGCAAAAGCACTGGCAGCACTCTGCCGAAAATTGCCAGTTCAGGGGACTGGGGTCCTTCTTTATGGCCGGGTTGGCGATCCTCTATTCGAGTTGTACTGGCGTCTCGATCCATTCCGAGACGCCCTCCCTTTTCTTTCCAACCCGCATCTTGCCGAACACTGCGAAATCACCCGACGAGTAGTGCAAGACACGGATGTTAGCTTGCGAGCTTCCACGCCGGTCGAACGAAATGACATGTGTAACCGTGTGGGCGACGTTCAAGATAGTCCTGATGCTCAGGCTCGGCCTCCCAGAAACAGGCTGCAGGGGTAATCTCCGTAACGATCTTGCCTGGCCAGACTCCTGATGCCTCGATGTCTGCAATCGTCTTCTCGGCGATTATTCTTTGCTCGTCGTTAACGAAGAAGATTGCCGACCGATAGCTCGATCCAATGTCATTTCCCTGGCGATAGTGCGTAGTGGGGTCGTGGATCTGAAAGAAGAATTCGAGAATGTTACGATAGCTGACCTTCTCGGGATCAAAGATGATCTTGATTGCCTCTGCATGTTTGCCGTGATTCCGGTAAGTCGCGTTCGCAACATCTCCACCGGTATAGCCGACACGGGTCGAGATGACTCCTGGATAGCGACGCAGGAGATCCTGCATTCCCCAAAAGCATCCTCCCGCAAGAATGGCCGTTTCTGTCCTTTGGCTCATGTCATTACTCCTTTTCCTGTTGTGATTCGAAGAACTCGCGATACTGCCCGTATCCTTCGCTTTCGAGGCCGTCGAGAGCGATAAAGCGAAGCGATGCCGAGTTAATGCAATACCTTGACCCACCGGCGTCTCGAGGACGAAGTCCAGCGCCGAGATCATCTCGATCCAAGGCCCAGATGCCGCTGATCATCTCATGCGAAGACGCTTGTTGCCGCCTCGTATGTATCTTCGCGCGAGAAATGACCGAATAGCCTATACATTCCCACAGGCTCGATGCTGTGTAAATCTACGAACGAGCTACCACATTCTTCGGTAGCGGAGATGCCCTAGAGTTGTTCTGGGATAATCAACCCGGAAAGACGAGGAAATCGTCAGTTTTGAGGAAAATGTCCCCCAATTCGTACCCACTTTTTCGCCGGCTGTCGGCGCACCTCTACGAACTCCTTTGAACTGCCAAGGTAGCTAAATCGCTATATTGTGTGAGGTTTACTAAGGAACGAAGACGTTCAGTAAGGTGCTAGCGAGTGCGATGTTGGTTGCCCCCCAGGGATTCGAACCCCGATCGAGCGAGTCAGAGTCGCTTGTCCTACCATTGAACGAGGGGGCACCGGTGAGGAAATACTACCGGCGTCGCGAATGCACGCATTCGCTGACTGACTCTTAGAGTGTACCGGGCGTGGTGATCTGGGTCAACGAGGGCTCGCAATTTGCGCCTTGGCGCCGAGGGCTAGAATTGGGAGCATGTTTCTCAAACAGTACTACCTTGGGTGCCTCGCGCACGCGTCGTACCTGCTCGCGGACGAGGCGAGCGGCTCTGCCGTGGTGGTCGATCCGCAGCGCGACGTTGCGCAGTATCTTGCCGACGCCGAACGGCTGGGCGTGCAGATCCGTCACGTGTTCCTGACGCACTTCCACGCAGATTTCGTCGCCGGGCACCTGGAACTGCGCGATCGGTGCGGCGCGGACATTCGTCTGGGCGGGCGGGCCAAGGCTGAATATGCCTTCGTGCCAATGAAGGATGGCGACACACTCGAATTCCCGGGAATGCGCCTGCAGGTGCTGGAGACTCCGGGGCACACCATCGAATCTATTTCGATCCTCGTGTTCGACCTCGCGCAGGATGCTGCCAAGCCATACGCGGTCCTGACCGGGGACACCCTCTTCATCGGCGATGTGGGTCGGCCGGACCTTCGGGCGTCGTTGGGCTGGACAGCCGAGGAACTGAGCGGCTATCTCTACGATTCGCTGCACGGGAAACTGCTGGCTCTTCCGGATGAGACGTTGGTCTATCCGGCGCACGGTGCGGGCTCCCTGTGCGGGAAGAATCTTTCGTCGGACACGGTCTCCACCCTCGGCGAGCAGCGCCAGTTCAACTACGCGCTTCAGCCGATGACCAAGGAGGACTTTACGCGGCTGGTTACCACCGATCAGCCGGATGCACCCGCATACTTTACCTTCGACGCGATTCTGAACACGCGGGAGAGGCCCACGCTCGACATGACGTTGGAGCGGGTGTTGCAGCCGGTGGAGTTGGCGGAGGTGCTGGAACTCGGCGATGCCGGAGCGCAGATTCTGGATGTACGCGACGCGGCGGAGTATGCCAAAGGACACCTGGCGGGCGGCCTCAATATTGCGTTGAATGGCCAATATGCGACGTGGGCGGGGACGCTGCTCGACACTACCAGGCCGATCGTGATCGTCGCCGAGCCAGGGCGCGAGCAGGAGGCGGCCCTGCGGTTGGGCAGGATCGGCTTCGACCACATGAAGGGCTATCTGAAGGATGGAATGGGTGCGCTGGCGGATCGGCAGGACCTGGTGTGGTCCACCGAGCGAGTGAGTCCGCAGATGCTTGCGGAAGAACTTGCCTCGCCGAATCCGCCGCTGGTGATCGACATTCGCACGCCCCGCGAATGGAGCGAGAAGCACCTTGGCAGCAGCATGAACCTTCCCCTGGCACACCTGCAGGAGCGCCTCGCTGAGGTTCCGCGCGATCGCAGGCTGGCGGTGCACTGTGCAGGTGGATACCGGTCGTCTATCGCGGTCAGCATACTGAACCAGCACGGCATCACGAACCTGGTGGAACTGGCCGGCGGTCTTGCGGCATGGGAAGTGGCAAAGTTGCCGGTCATCGCCCGCTAGCCCTTCGCGAAGGCAGCAATGGCATCGAGTTGTGCGAGTGGTAAAATCCGAGAGATTCAACGGGCCAGGAAATAAGCTTCACGACCGGTTTTGAGGAATGACGCCGGTCGAGGATACGCAAATCCATCCGGAGTACGTTGAAATTCATGACTGAAGCTCAGACCTCGAATCGCCTTCCACTCGCCTGTGAACGGGAAGCAGGTAAAGATCGCGGCACAATTATTTTTCGTTTCTCCGGCCCCTTTACCGCGCGCACGGTGTTTGCCGTCCAATCGCCCGATGCAATCGGCCACCTGTTCGATCTGCAAACGATGCTGCCGGACGGCGAGTTGCCGGCTGTGAACATCTTCGACTTGACCGCCGTCCCGTATATGGATTCCGCGGGATTAGGCATGGTCGTTCGACACTACACCCGCTGCAAGGACAAGGGCGTACGATTCGTCGCCGCTGGAATGTCTCCGCGGGTGCTGGAGCTGTTTCAGTTGACCAAGGTAGATACGGTTCTGCCCCTGATCGCCACGGTGGCGGAGGCTGAGGCGGTCTAGTCGCGGTCGAATGATGGGCCCTTGGGGGAGGATCGCCGATGACTTTCGACGACTTCTTTGCCGAGCAGCGCGAGGGTTCGAGGGGAGCGGCAGGTGACGCTCAAGGTCTATACTAGAGTTTCCGTCTAGCGGAAGCTGTCCAATCTATATCGCACAACAGAAGGGTCATTCCAAGCATGTCTACTCCCGGAGCCGCAACGCCAGACGCGGCCAGCATCAAGCCTGCAACAGGAAAACTCGGCATTATGACCGCCGGAATGGGAGCGGTTTGCACCACGCTCATCGCCGGCGTCGAAGCGGTTCGCAAGGGACTCGCCAAGCCCATCGGCTCGCTGACCCAGATGGGAACCATCCGGCTCGGCAAGCGCACCGACGCCAATAGCCCGCTGATCAAGGACTTCGTGCCACTCGCCAAGCTGGACGACCTGGTCTTCACCGGCTGGGACATCTTCGGCGGCAATCTCTACGACGCGGCAAAGACCGCGCAGGTGCTCGATCGCGACCAGCTCGAGCAAATTCGGCCTTTCCTTGAGTCGATTGAGCCGATGCCTGCAGTGTTCGATCAGCACTACGTCAAGCGTCTGACTGCCAAGAACGCCAAGACCGGCAAGAACAAGTGCGACCTCGCCAGCCAGATCCGCAACGACATCGCCGAGTTCAAGACGAAGACCGATCGCCAGGTGCTGCTCTGGACCGGCTCGACTGAGATCTTCCTTGAGGAAACCGCCGTCCATCAGTCGCTCGCGGCGTTCGAGAAGGGCCTCACCGACAACGACCCCGGCATCGCCCCCTCGCAACTCTACGCGTGGGCCGCGCTGAAGGAAGGCATTCCGTTCATCAACGGCGCGCCCAACCTCACGGTCGATATTCCGGCGCTCAACGAGCTGTCGCGCAAGATGAACGCACCCATCTGCGGCAAGGACTTCAAGACCGGCCAGACCATGATGAAGAGCGTTCTGGCACCCGCCTTCAAGACCCGCATGCTCGGCGTCTCGGGCTGGTATTCCACCAACATTCTTGGCAACCGCGACGGCGAGGTTCTCGACGATCCCGAGTCCTTCAAGACCAAGGAAGTCTCCAAGCTTGGCCTGCTCGAGATGATTCTTCAGCCGGAGCTCTACCCCGACCTCTACAAGGACATTTACCACAAGGTTCGCATCAACTATTACCCGCCACGTGGTGATAACAAAGAAGGTTGGGATAATATCGACATTTTCGGTTGGCTCGGCTATCCGATGCAGCTCAAGGTCGATTTCCTCTGCCGCGACTCCATCCTCGCGGCGCCGCTAGCCCTCGATCTCTGCCTCTTCATGGACCTGGCTCAGCGCACGCCCAGCCTGCGCGGCCTCGGCATCCAGGAGTGGCTCAGCTTCTACTTCAAGGACCCGGACAGCGCCAAGGGCGTCTACCCTGAGCACGACCTCTTCATCCAGTCCATGAAACTGAAGAACACCCTCCGCCACATCATGGGCCAGGACCTGATCACCCACCTCGGCCTGGACTATTACGGCGAATAGGCAGGCGAAGCAACGATGATCGAACGCGCGGACGACGCACAACTGGCGACGCTCCGCGCGTTCACATTTTTGTGCTCGCTGCGGCCGGAGTGGAGCGGCGCGCTGATCCTTGCCTGTGGGCTTGGGGCCGGAAGCGAGGAGTTCTCCATTGCGTCGAATATTGCCGGAGCCGGCTTTCTTGCCGTCGACTCCAGCCCGGAACGATGCCGCGCAACCTTGCGTTCAGGCGCGTGCGACTTTGTCGTGAACACGGTGGACGAGGCGCTACGAGTTCTCAAGAACGAGATTCGCAAGCACAAGCCGGTGAGTGTCGCCCTCTCAATGGATGAAACCGCCGCCCTGGATGAGTTGATCGGACGGGGAGTTCAGCCTGAGTTATTCGCCGCGTTTGGTGAGTCGGCGAAGAACGCGGAAGACGCCGCGCTGCGGTTCAGCGTGCTCGGTGCCGCAGTGGCGCGGTTCGACCACAGCCAGGGCATCGGAATCGAAGTCGACGCAAACGTGCAGGAGTTTACGTCTCAGCGGGGGCTGAGTTCAGTGGTCTTTCTATTTCTAAATGGCGAACAACAGAGATCCAGAGAATCCCAAATGCTTCAGTTCATCCCGGAGGATGATCCGCGCAGGCGCTGGCTCGCGGCAGCCCCACGCTTCTTTCATCGTGAGCGGCCACACCGACGCCTGGTGTACCTAACCTCGACGGAACGGGATCAGCTAGGAACGCAGTCCATCGCCGAATGACGTGCGCTATTCTGCAACAGCCATAAGCCGCGCCCACAGTCCCTTCACGCCCGCCTCACTCTTATTCGCCGATACAGCGAGCACTTCCTCGACCTCATGTGCCCGCTTCAGTGCCGCCAGCGACTTCGCCAGCACATTATTCGACAGGCGATCCGACTTCGTCCCAACCACCAGGTACGGCCGCTGCGTCTGCCTGAAGAAGTCGATGAGCTGCGTGTCGCTGGGCTGCGGCGGAATATTCGTATCCACCAGGCACACGCCCAGCGCCAGCGTGTCCCGCTCGGCCAGGTAAGGCTCAATGAACTTCGGCCACTCCGCCGAGATAGATTTCGAGATCTTCGCGTACCCGTAGCCCGGCAGATCGGCAAAGATGAGCGTGGGCCGTTGCTTCTTCTTTTCGCCGGCGCCCTCGTGCAGCGCGAAGAAGTTGATGGCCCGTGTTCGTCCGGGTGTCGCCGAGGTGTGCGCGATCTTCTCGCCCACCAGCGTATTGATCAGCGACGACTTGCCCACGTTCGATCGGCCGAGGAAGGCGATCTCGGGCGCACCGAACGTCTTTGCCTCGGTGGGGAAGTGCGCCACATCGGTGGCAGACAGCAGAAATACGGGCGTCAATCGCATCGTTTCAGTCTAGTGCATTCGCGTGTGTAATCATCGTGGAGGGAGTCCGAACGGTATGTCGCAGCAGTCTGAACCTTCGCCTGGGCCGCGCAGTTTTCGCCATCACATGCTGCGCGAGATCTATGAACAGCCGGCTGCCATTGCGCACACGCTGGAGTACTACCTCGACCTGTCGGGCGCCGTTCCTGCATTTCGCGATAAGCCGCTTGATGCCGTGGCGGCACTCCTGCGCAGGCATCCGGACCTGATCATCGCGGCCAGCGGCTCCAGCCGGCATGCCGGGCTCGCGGCGGAGATTCTGTTGGAAGACCTGGCGGGCCTGCTTGTTGATGTGGAGTATGCCAGCGAGTACGCGTGCCGCTCCACCCACCTGCGGCGTCATCCGGACAACCCGAGCCCGGTGCTGGTGTTGTCGCAGTCGGGCGAGACGGCGGATACGCTGGCAGCGCTGCGGGAGGCGGCGCGGCGCGGACATCCGACGGTTGCCGTGACCAACGTCCACGGATCAACCATGGCGCGTGAAGCGACCGTAGACCTGGCGACGCTCGCCGGCGTGGAACTTGCGATCCCGGCGACCAAGAGCTTCACCTCGCAGCTCGCCTTGATCGTGGTGCTCGCACTGCTGGCTGCGCGGGAGCGGAGTGCGCTTCCGCCGGACGAGATCGAGGAGCAACTAGCCGCGTTGGCCGACGTCCCCGATTCGATCGCTGCGCAACTTCCCGCCTGGGAGCGGATGATCAGTGCTCTGGCGCCGACGTATTCCGATGCGCGGACGTTTCTCTACCTGGGCCGCGGAGTTCACTACGCGATTGCGCGCGAGGGCGCTCTGAAGTTGAAGGAGTCGTCCTACTTGCACGCGGAGGGCTATCCTAGCGGAGAGTTGAAGCATGGGCCGAACGCGCTGGTTTCGCCCGAGGTTCCGCTGGTGGTGTTGGCGACGGTGGATGAGGACGACCCGGAGTCCATGCTGCGCTACGAAAAGACCGTGTCGCTGTTGTACGACATGCGCGAACAGGGAGCGCGCGTCCTGGCGCTGGCCAATGCCGGCGATGCGACGATTGCGTCACTGGCTTCGCACACCATTCCTATTGAGCCGGCGTCGGAGTCGCTGCTGCCCATTTCGGAGGTAGTGCCGCTGCAACTCTTCGCCTACTTCATGGCGGTGAGCCATGGCGTCGACGTCGACCGCCCGCGCAACCTGACCAAAGCGGTCACCACGGAATAGTTTTCCAGGCCGTGCGGCGGTGGGCAATTGCTTCTCTGTGCGGGTAGAATTCCGTTCGCCGAACAAAACCGATTCTTCCTGGAAAGAATTCATCATGCGAGCCTCTTCTCTCGTCCTTTGCGCAGGCATTCTGTGCACCGTTCCGTTCGGATCCGCGAGTGCTTCTCTGGTCGGAACGAACCCACCCTCACTGCCTCTTACGGCGCAGCGGATTGCGGCGCTTCCCAGGGCCCAGCAGGCTGCATGGAAGGAGTATCTGCAGCGGTCGGATCGCCAGATGCAGGCGGACAAGGATTCGCTGAACGCCGAGCGCAAGGCGTCAGGTAAGACCTCGTTCGATCCGCCGCCCTCTGGGCGCGGCGCCGGGAGCGTACCTCTGGGGAAGGATATGGCCTGGTACGCGGAGGCAGACGCAGTTCGCATTGCAGACATCGTGCTTTCCTTCCAAACTCCCGCCGGCGGCTGGAGCAAGAACCTTGACATGAGCAAGGCGCGGCGTCAGCCCGGGCAAAGCTTCATCGACGGCCCGGATGCAACCGCAGCCCTGATGACCACAGGCGACTACGGCACCGTGAGCGATCCACATTGGAGCTATGTCGGGACCATCGACAACGACGCCACGATCACGCAGATTCACTTCCTGGCAAAGGTGGTCACAGCGCTGGGCTCCACGGACCCGAAAGCTGCGCCGTATCGTGCAAGCTTTCTGCGTGGCCTGGAATACCTCCTTGCTGCGCAGTATCCCAACGGCGGATGGCCGCAGGTGTGGCCGCTGGCCGGTGGATATCACGACGGCATCACCTACAACGACGACGCGATGATCCAGGTGATGGAACTGTTGCAGGCCGCGGCAACCGGGCGCGATGAATTTGCGTTTGTGCCCCAGGACATTCGCAAGCGTGCGGAGAGCAGCGTACAGCGCGGCATTGAGTGCATCCTTGCAACGCAAATCATCGTGAGCGGCAAGCGAACCGCCTGGTGCCAGCAGTACGATCCGCTGACCATGAAGCCGACTTCAGCACGCAATTACGAGATGCCGTCGGAGTCCGCTGCCGAGAGCGCGAAGATTATCTTGTTCCTCATGGACTTGCCATCGCCGACTCCGGCCGAGACGCAGGCCATTGAGGCTGCGGGAGAGTGGCTTGGGCGAGTCGCGATTGCCGACTCGGCATTTCGGCCGACGCCTGCCGGACGTGACCTTGTCGCGTCGCCGGGCGCGCCTCCTCTGTGGGCCCGGTACTACCAGATCGGAACGGACAAGCCGATCTTCGGCGACCGCGATAAGACAATCCACGACAAGGTAGCGGAGATCTCCACCGAGCGTCGCAACGGATATTCCTGGTACAACTCCACGCCGCAGGAAGCGGTGATGCGGTTCGCCGAGTGGCGCAAGAGCCCTCGGACTGCCGCCGCATCGCGATTGGCCAGGTAGGGGTGCCACGAGTTAGAGCCGTGTGATAGGCTGCCCTAGCTTGGCATTTGCCAAAGACCCCCCAAAAATACGCAACACGAATTGCTGAAGGAGATCGTTATGCCTCACGCTGAAGCCCCGTTGACCCCTGCCATTGTCTTCGACATGCTGCAAGCGCACCAGCGAACAGCCGCGCTCAAAGCCGCCATCGACCTCGATATCTTTCGTGCGGTCGGGGAAGGCCCGGGCGACGTTGCGTCCATTGCTCGGCACTGTGCGGCTTCGGAGCGGGGCATCCGCATTCTCTGCGACACCCTCGTCATCAACGGTGTGCTCGCGAAAGAGAACGGGACGTATCAGCACACCCAGGCGAGCGCTGCGTTCCTTGACCCGAGATCGCCCGCGTCGCTGGCATCCATCGCCCAGTTCCTGGCGAACCCGGCGATGCGGGAGCCGTACGATCGCCTGGCGGAGATCGTGCGCACAGGCCGAACCGTTCTCCCCGGCGAAGGCAGCGTGGAGCCGGATAATCCGATCTGGGTGCAATTCGCCGAGACTATGGCCCCGATGATGGCGCCGATGGCCGGGCCGCTCGGCGCAGTCGTGCTGAACGGCCGCGTAGGCTCAATGAAGGTGCTGGATATTGCGGCCGGGCATGGGCTGTTCGGCATCGAGATTGCGAAGCAGAATCCCGAGGCGCAGGTCACAGGCCTCGACTGGGCGAACGTGCTGAAAGTGGCCGTGGCGAATGCGGAGAGGTCTGGCGTTGCAGACCGCTACAGCCTGCTTCCGGGAAGCGCCTTCGAGGTCGACTACGGTGGTCCGTACGATGCTGTGCTGCTGACCAACTTCCTGCACCACTTTGACGTACCAACCTGCGTTAACCTGCTGAAAAAGGTGCGTGCAGCGTTGAAGCCCGGAGGGCGCGTCGCAACATTGGAATTTGTGCCTAACGAGGACCGCATTTCGCCGCCGATGCCCGCCGGGTTTGCGTTGACCATGTTGGCGACCACTACGTCCGGCGACGCGTACACGTTGAGCGAACTGACGGCGATGTACACCCAAGCGGGCTTCAAGGACGTTACGGCTCGTCCTATCCCGATGAGCCCGCACACGGTAGTTCTCGGAACCGCGTGACGTACGGCACAGCGGTAGCTCGTTCGCAGTCCTAACCTGTAGTTGTCGCAACAGGTTCGGGCTGCAATGGCCACAGCTGTACAACTCGGGTTTGAACCGGAAGTCGAAATTGCCGCGGCGCGGATTCAGGCGCCGACACCGGCTACGAATCCCTGGATAGTCGCCATTTCGGTGATGCTGGCGACGTTCATGGAGGTGCTGGACACGGCGATCGCGTCGGTGGCGCTGCCGTATATTGCAGGATCGCTGGCTGCCTCGAACTCCGAAGCGACCTGGGTGCTAACTAGCTACCTGATTGCCAACGCCGTCATCCTGCCTGCAAGCAACTGGTTCGCTCTACGATTCGGGCGCAAGCGCTTCCTGATGTGCTGCGTAGTGATATTCACCGTGGCCTCGTTCTTCTGCGGCGCTGCACCTACGCTCGGTATGCTGCTCGTCGCTCGTATCCTGCAGGGCGCGGGCGGCGGAGCGCTCCAGCCACTCTCACAGGCGATTCTTCTGGAAAGCTTTCCACCGGCCAGGCGTGGTGCGGCGATGGCGCTATTCGGATTCGGCGTCGTGGTAGCTCCGGTGTTAGGGCCCACTCTCGGCGGATGGTTGACCGACACCTACAGCTGGCGCTATGCCTTCTACATCAATATCCCCGTGGGAGCGCTCGCGATCTACATGATTGGCCGCTTCGTTCACGACCCTCCCTACGTGAAGAATGCCAAGGTTGGCGCATTCGACAACCTTGGTTTCGGGTTGCTGTGTCTGTGGACGGGCTGTCTGCAGATCATTCTGGACAAGGGGCAGGAAGACAATTGGTTTGGCGCGCCGTGGATTCGCTGGGCGACCATGATCCTCGGCATCTCGCTGTTCTGGTTTGTGCGTCATTGCTGGCGGGCGCGCGAGCCGCTGGTCAACCTGCGCGTGCTGAAGGATCGCAACTTCGCCGTAGGCTGTCTGCTGATCTTCATGCTCGGGTTTGCCATCTACATCACCATTACGATTCTGCCGCTCTTCTACCAGGAGGTGCTGGGATATACGGCGCTGACGGCGGGCATTGCGGTGTTCCCGCGTGGCGTCGGATCGATGGTCGGACTGCCCGTCATCGGTGTCATCAGTAACCGGATCGACAACCGATACCTGGTGTGCGCCGGATTCACCGTGTTTGGCATTTGCACCATTTCGTTTTCCTTCGTCAACCTCCAGATCAGCCCGCTGACGCTCCTCGTACCGATCGTGCTGACGGGATTTGCGCTGAGCTTCGTATTCGTCCCGATCTCGAACATGGCCATCTCTACGTTGTCCAACGAGCGAATTGGCAACGCGACGTGTGTGTTCAACCTGCTGCGCAACATCGGCGGTTCGATTGGGATTGCAATGGCGCAGACCTTCCTTATCCGGCGGACCAATTTTCACGAGGCACAATTGGCGAGCCACCTGCCGCCGAGCAGCCATTGGATGCAGCAGCAGTTGCATGCGAGCGGCGGCTACCTTGCACATCACTTCGGCGCGGCAGCAGGGCAGCGTGCTGCAATGGGCTTGATGTACCGCCAGCTGGAGCAGCAGGCGATGTTGCTCTCGTTTGTCGATGTGTTTCGCTGGACCGCGCTGGTCGTGTTCGCCTCAGGGTTGGTGGTCTGGCTCTTTCACCGGGTCACGCACCGCGCGGATGGCTCCGTTCAAGTGGGGCACTGAGGGGAGCGACGAGATCGGACCCCGAGGGGGGCGCCTGTTAGCGCCAGTGTTTCAACTGAGGCCACGCGGTTTGCAGGTCCGGCCTGAATCCTCGGCAGTGGTAGATGGGGAGCCACTCGTCCGGACGCGACAGCGGATGTTTCGTCGTGCCGATGATGGAATAGCTGGCACACTTGGTCTTCATGTTGTATTCGTGGCCCTCTCCCAGCACGATGAGACTCTCGCCCGTGTAGTCGCGCGGGCCCCAGAGCCAGTAGCTCTGGTGGCCACCAATGGATTTGGGCAAGCCGTAGCGAGGTCCGAAGAAATCGATGGCCGCGGCCTCGCCATAGTTGTTGCCAAAGATTGCGGTCTTCTGTTGCTCTTCGGGCGAGAGCGTGTGGTAGTACGCCGCCACGCGCTGGGTCATCTCGTCCCATCCGAACATGTCGGCGAAGAGCTGCGGCAGAACTCCCTGCGCCGAGTGCTCGAACTTCTGCTGCTCGATACCCAGCTTCTGCTCGTAGGCGAGGAAGTGCGGGACGCTAAGCAGGGGTACGATCGTCGGCGCGTAAATGCCCCCAACGGCAACGATGCCGAGCGCAAGTGCGGGCTTGGCCCAAACCCAGATGCGACGTTCGGTAGCGCTCTCCATCCAGACAGCGCCTGCGGCGAATAGCATCGGATACACGGGCGTGACGTAGTACATCTTGCCGTGGAGAAACATCATTTCCGCGAGGAAGAGGAGATAGGCCCAGCCCAGGGCGCGGTACGGACGGCCGCGTTTCGAGAAGAAGAACAGCAGCGCGAAGGGAACCAGCAGGGCCGCGACGAAGCCGAGCATCTGGGCCTGGGCGAGTAGATAGGCCGCGGGTGAAAGAACGATATCGCGGCCACTGTTGCGCACGTTGTGCATCAGCTCGAGGAAAGGGAAGTGGTGCCGCCATTCCCACAGAAAATTGGGTAGGGAAATCGCCGCGGCAATCGCACACCCGATCCAGAACCAGCGATGGCGCAGGCTGCAACGCACCGGCGTCAGGCACAGGCCGAGGATGAGGCCCATGAGCCAGAAAAGGATCGCGTACTTGTTCAGGATTGTGATGCCGATGAGCGCTCCGACAGCAAGCCACAGCGATTCGCGGCCGGTATTGGCGATCTGCGCAATAAGGTAGGCAATCGCGGTCCACAGCAGCAGGTCGAACGCGTTCATGGTGAACAGGTGCGACATGCCGAGCAGGACGGGCGCCATCAGCGTGGCAAGGGCAGCCAGGAACATGGCCCAGCGGCGGCCTCCAAGCCGGCGAGCGAGCAGGCCGGAGAGAACAATGGAAGCCGCATCCGCGAGCGCAGGCAGGATGCGCAGCGCGTAGAGCGAGGTGCCGATGGTGTGCTGCAGGAGCCAGGCGGTCCACCCGATCAGGGGTGGTTGATCGACATAGCCCCATGCAGGGTGCTCTCCGCAGGCGAGGTAGTAGAGTTCGTCGCGGAAATAGCCGTAATTCCGCCCGGCGACCAGGTAAATCGCCATGCGCGCCAAAGCGACGTAGAGCACTAGAGCGGGACTGGAACTGAGGCGGTTCGCCGCGCTGGTTTCGCGCGCGGCAATGTCGGTTTGAGCCATAGGATTGAGTACGGAAAGGGGACCTGCAACGTTCCTTCTGCGTTCAGGATAGCGCTCCGAAAGTTAAGGAACATGCATCGCTTTCAAGAAGAGAAATGCATGAAACCCGGCAGCACAGAGTACACTCCAATGGAGATGCCTGGTTCATTTGGAACGCATGGAATGGGTGGGGGAATGCCCACGGGAGACCGGCCTAGCCGGGGTACCGGACGCGCTGTTGGGGCAGAACTAACCGCGAAGCGGCCTAAACCGCAGTTGAAAAAGGTGCTGCCCGAGGTGTGGGCGCTGATGGCTCCCCGGAAGTGGTTGATTCTGGGCAGCTTTATGCTGATGGCCGTCAACCGCGCTTGCAGCTTCGTGTTGCCGGTGCTGTCGGGACCGTTCATCAACCGCGTGATGATCGGGCACGACATTCACCTGTTGCCGCAGATTATTGCCGCCGTGGCGGGAGCTACGTTCGTGCAGGGGATAACCTCGTACTCCCTGACGCAGCTGCTGTCGACCGAGGGCCAGAAGCTCATCTCGGAGCTGCGCATGAAGGTGCAGTCGCACATCGGGCGTCTGCCGGTTGCGTTTTACGACGAGAATCGCACCGGCACGCTGGTGGCACGCATTATGACCGACGTGGAAGGTGTCCGCAACCTGGTGGGCACCGGCCTGTTGGACTTTGCGGGCGGCGTGCTCACGGCGATCATCGCGTTCTTCCTCATGATCCATATCAACGCCCGCATGACCCTGCTGACGTTCTGCATCATGACCGTCTTCGGGCTGATCTTGCAGAAGGCCTTCAAGACCATCCGCCCGATCTTCCGCGAGCGGGCGAAGATCAACGCCGAGGTAACCGGGCGGCTGACGGAATCGCTCGGCGGCGTGCGCGTGGTGAAGGGCTATCACGCAGAGGCCAGCGAGGCCAACGTCTTTGCAGGAGGTGTTACGCGGCTGCTGAAGAACGTGATCAGCTCACTGCAAGCGCAAAGCCTGATGACGCTTTCGTCGACGATGGTGCTTGGCGTGGTGGGCGGTCTCATCATGTACCTGGGAGCGCAAGAGAGCATGTCGCATCGCCTGAATACAGGTAGCTATGTGCAGTTCACCATGCTGCTGGCGTTCATGATTGCGCCAATCGCACAGCTGGTGAACATCGGCACGCAGTTGACTGAAGCACTCGCCGGCCTCGACCGCACCACCGAGATTCTGAACGAGCAGGAAGAGGATTCGGATCCAGGCCGGACGACCTCGGTCCCCACCATTCAGGGCGATGTCGTGTTCAACCACGTGGAGTTCGAATACGAGAAGGGCAAGCCTGTCCTGCATGGCATCAGCTTCGAGTCGAAGCCCGGCAGCGTCACCGCTCTGGTGGGTTCGTCAGGATCGGGCAAGTCGACGATCATCTCGCTCGTCTGCGGTTTCCACACTGCCACAACCGGGCGCGTGCTGGTGGACGATGTCGACCTTGCAGCCATCCGCATGAGCAGCTACCGCCGCCAGCTTGGGGTCGTGCTGCAGGAGACCTTCCTGTTCGACGGGACCATTCGGGAGAACGTGAAGTTCTCGCGCCCGGAGGCGACCGAAGAGCAGGTGATGGAAGCCTGTCGCATCGCCCGTGTGGACGAATTTGCCGAGAAGTTCCCGGAGAAATATGACACCATCGTCGGCGAGCGCGGCGTGAAGCTCTCCGGCGGGCAGCGTCAGCGCCTGTCGATCGCGCGCGCAATTTTGGCCGACCCGCGCATTCTGATTCTCGATGAGGCGACCAGTTCGCTCGACTCAGAGTCCGAGGCAATGATTCAGGGCGGACTCAATCACCTGATGCATGGCCGGACGACGTTCGTCATCGCCCACCGTCTCTCGACGATTCGGCGAGCGGACCAGATCCTGGTCATCGAGCACGGGCTCATTGTGGAACGCGGCACGCATGAGTCGCTGTACCGCCTTGGCGGTCGCTACTACGACCTCTACACGCGCCAGCACGGGCTGGAGGCAAACCTCTTCCTGGCCCCAGGCGAGGGCGACAAGGTCGAGGAAGAAACGAAAGTTGGGTAGAAGAGGCTCTTCTTAAGAGAGCGGAACCACGCCAAGCTGCGTTAGCAGAAATGCGAAGTCGAACGCGATCTCCTTCAGGTAATCGTAGCGCCCAGAGGCCCCGCCATGTCCAGCATCCATGTTGATGTGGAGCAGGAGTGGCGTAGCATTCGTCTTCAACGTGCGCAGCTTCGCAACGTACTTGGCCGGCTCCCAGTACATTACCTGCGAATCGTTCAGGCTCGTCTTAACCAGGATCGCAGGGAGCGTTTTCCCGGCGAGGGACTCCAGGTTGTCGTACGGCGAGTAGCTGAGCATCGTCGCGAACGCCTCGGGCTCATTCGGGTTGCCCCACTCCTCATACTCGGCAACCGTGAGTGGCAGGCTCGCGTCCAGCATCGTGTTCATAATGTCGACGAACGGCACATGCGACAGCACCACGCGAAACAGGTCGGGCCGCATGTTCGTGACGGCGCCCATCAGCAGGCCCCCGGCGCTGCCGCCTTCGATTGCCACGCGCGCGGGATCACCATACTTCTGCGCAGTCAGGTGCTCTGCGACGGCGATGAAGTCGGTGAACGTGTTGCGTTTCACCTGCATCTTGCCGGCGTCGTGCCAGGCATCCCCCAGCTCGCCGCCGCCGCGGATGTGCGCGTAGACCATTACCACGCCGCGATCCAATAGCGAGAGCCGCGTGGGCGAGAAGCCAACCGGCAACGGATAGCCATAGGAGCCGTATCCGTAGACGTAGAGCGGGTTGGTGCCGTCACGACGGAACGCATCGCGGCGATAGACAATGGAAGTCGGAACGGGAATCGTGCCTGTCTGCGAAGCAGCGTCCGGGGCTTCCACCCACACCCGCTCCGACGCGTACAGAGTCGGATCAAATCCGCCCGGGACCTCCTGCTGCTTGAGCAGTTTTGAATGCCCAACAGGGGTCTCGGAGTCGCTGCGCCGGATGTTGTATTCGTAGACTGATGCCGGAGAAACCAGCGATGTATAGCTGTAGCGAAACGTGTCCGCGTCGAAGACCCGGTTCACATGCGGAGCGGCCGAGTAGGTTGGCTCGGGGAAGGTGATCGCGACCGGCTCAGACAAGGTCGGCGGCGCCGGAGGCGGAAATCCCACAAAGCGCGACGATACTGGAATCGCAGTGCCATGCGCATCGGTCGATGGGACAGCGGGTCCTCTGGCTGGCTTATCCGTAAAGCGCAGAACCTCCAGTGTGGGCAGGCCAAGCTTGCGGCGAGTGGCCACCGCGAACGATTCGAACAGATCGAAGTCCTCCAGCGGGTGCACAGGATCGACTGCGATCAGCTCTGCCCAGTGGTCGCGATCAGGCGTAGCCGGTGGCGCAGTCACGATTCGGAAGTTCTTGCCGGTATCGTTCACGCGAATATAGAAGAGCCCATTGCGGTGGTTGGGGTAGTACTCCTGATCGTCCAGGCGCGGGGCCACCAGCTGAAATTCGCCCGCCGGAGTATCCGCCGGCAGGAAGCGGTACTCATTCGTGGTGTGACTGCCCGCTTCGATCATCAGGTAGAGCCCGTCGCGCGTCTTGCCCACGCCGATGTTGAAGCGCTCGTCCTCCTCGTGCAGCACGGTAACGTCTTCGGATGCGGTCGAACCCAGCGTGTGGCGGAAGATCCGGTCCTGGCGCTTCGTCACCTCATCCTCGGTGGAATAGAAGAGCGTTCGGGAGTCGGCGGCCCAGGTAAGGGAACCGACCCGCTCGGCAGTGTCCGGCAGATCCTCCTGCGTGCGCAGGTCGCGAATATGTAACGTGTATTGGCGGAACCCGGTGGGATCGGTGGAGTAAGCCAGCAGGTGGCCGTCGGGGCTGATGGCCAGCCCCCCCACCGACATGAAGGCTTTGTCCTCGGCGAGTTTGTTGACGTCGAGAATCACCTGCTCGGGCTGTGTGGGGTCGAAGGGGGAGTTCAGATCGGCGCTGGCGGCCGCCCGGCGAACATGGATAGGGTACTGCAGGCCTTCCACCGTGCGGGTGGTGTAGAACCAGTCGCCGAGCCGGTATGGGACCGACTCATCCGTCTCCTTGATGTGCGAGAGCATTTCGGCGTAAAGCTTTGCCTGCAGGTCGGTGGTCGGCGCCATGTACGCGGCCGTGTACGCATTCTCGGCCTCCAGATACGCCAGCACCTCCGGCGAATCCTTGTCGCGCATCCAGCGGTAGTCGTCCTTCAGAGTGACACCGTACAGCGTAGTCGGTGTGGGGTCACGGCGGGCCACCGGCGGCTGGGCGGTCGGATTGGATGCGGCTGAGACGCTGGCGAGAGACATTCCGGGGTGGGGCTCCTGAGCTTTCTGTCTGGAAAACGGGTGGGTAGAACGTAACAAAAGAAGTTATTGCCACTTCCTCGTTGATGAGAATAGGATAACGCTCCAGCATGGAAGTGTGGGTGCGGAGGGCAAACGAAGCAACTCCGCCTAGCATTTTCAGCACCTGAACTGAGTGCGGCGTGATGAGGACGAAACGCCGTAATTGCTCGGAATGTGCGAGTGCGGCACTATCGGACAGGGCCAGACTGAGGAGTATTAAGTATGAATATGAAGAGCGTAGTTGTAGTGGCCTGTGGAGCGGCGCTCTGGATGACGCCCACGATCCTTGCCGGTCAGATGGATGCATCTGGCAATCTCGGCCCGAATACCTATCCGCAGTCTCCGCAGGGCCTGAACCAGCCCGCACAGGGGCAGACTGGCTCCACCCCGGCGACTGGAGCGCAGGCGAACCAGCCCGCCTCCATGCGGGACTCTTTGGGAGCTCCCGGAGAGACTGGGCAGCAGATGCTGGATAAGCAGTTCATGCGGTCCGCGGCGGAGAACGGCCTCGCAGACGTCAAGCTCGGAACGCTGGCCGTGCAGAAGGGCGGTCCGGACGTTAAGGAGCTGGCGCAGAAGATGATCGACGACCATATGGCGATGAACAAGGCGCTGGCCGAGGTTGCGGACCAGCTCGGCGTCATGTTGCCGAAGAAGATAAGCAAGGACGGGCAGAAGGAGTACGACAAGCTGAACGGCCTCTCGGGCAAGGACTTCGATACGGAGTACGTGACGTACATGGTCAAGGCGCATTACCAGGATCTCCATGCCTTCCACATGGAGGCGTCGGTCGCGGCCGATCCGGAGCTGTCCTCGCAGGTGGTGAAGGCCATGGGCATGATGCATCAGCACCTCGGGCTGATCTCGACCGTTGCCAAGAGCGAAGGGATTGAGCTTCCTCCGCGTCCGCAGCGCGGCCCACAGAGCGCGTCAAAATAACAGTCGATTAACTCGGCAAATCAGGGAAGGGGCCTTCGGGCCCCTTTTCTCTTGAGGCGAGGTCCGGCAGCGTAGAATGAGAGCAATGCTTCGAAGGTTGCGCTGGGTTCTGTTCGCGGTTCTGCTGGTAGTCCCTGCCGGATTGGTTCGTGGGGAGACGGTAGCGACGCTGCCGGCGCCAACGGGCTATGTCAGTGATTTTGCCGGGGTGCTGACACCGGAGACGCGCCAGAGCCTGGAAGATCTGTGTACGCAGGTGGACCAGCAGGCGCATGCTCAGATTGCCGTAGTCACGGTGAAGTCGATCGACCCCGACAAATCGGGAGCGGCTCCCACGATCGAGCAGTTCTCCACGGCGCTAGAAGACAAGTGGAAGGTGGGGAAGAAGGGAACCGATCGCGGTCTTCTGTTGATCGTCTCGCTGAACCCTCGCACCTATCGCATCGAGGTTGGCTACGGGCTGGAAGGATTCCTGAACGATGCCAAGGTGGGCGATATTGGCCGCGACATGCAGCCCTATCTTCACACCGGCGACTACAACCAGGGGATCACGCTGGCTGCTCGCGAACTGGCGCAGGATATTGCGGCCGATGCGGGTGTGAGCCTCGGCCTGGATCCGAACGACGCAACACCGGTTCCCCGCTATCACTACCAGACCCAGCCGTCGACGCCACTTAGCCTTTTCCAGGTGCTGGTCATCGGCGGCGTTGTGGTCGTGGTGCTTGGAATCCTCATCCGTACCGGCCACATCGGGCTGCTGTTCTATCTGCTCTTCAGCCTGCTCAGCGGGGGTCGCGGCGGCGGCTATGGCGGAGGACGAGACGGCGAAGGAGGCAGTGGATTTGGCGGGTTTGGCGGTGGAAGTTCGGGCGGCGGAGGCGCGAGCGGCGACTTTTGAGAAGATGGTGGTAGATCGCCAACGGTTGGTTCTGGACGATTTGGAACGGCAAACGCGAATCGTACGTACTGTCACGTAGATCAAACGGAAAGTCGAGGGACTATGAAGGCTTTGTGGGTAGTGCTGGGAGTGCTTGGGTTGATCGTGCTGATGGCTCTGTTTGCCGGCGGCAGCTACGTGAGCGCGAAGAACCAGATGGTCCAGAAGGACCAGGATGTGCAGGCGTCGTTCTCCAACATCGATGTCGACCTGCAGCGTCGTTCGGACCTCATCCCGAACCTGGTCGCAACGGTGAAGGGCTACGCGAACGTCGAGCAGACGATCCTGACGAACATCGCCAATGCGCGGGCCGGACTGATGACGGCGCAGACACCCAATGAGAAACTCGCCGCCAACGACCGTCTGAACGTCGCGCTGTTGCCCCTGATGCGACTGCAGGAGAACTATCCGCAGTTGAAGAGCAACGATCAGTTCATGCGGCTGGAGGACGAATTGGCCGGGACGGAGAACCGGATCGCGGTAGCGCGGACCCGGTACAACGCAGCTATCGAGGACTACAACGTATTCATCCAGCAGTTCCCGAACAGCATCTGGGCGGGCATTGCTGGCTACCATCCAAAGACCGGATACTATGCGGCAGACGCGACCTCGAAGCAGGCGCCGAAGGTTGACTTCTCAAAGTAAGCCGCACTCGAAATAAGAAACGGCCGCCGGAATTCTCAGGCGGCCGTTCTTTTTGCGTTCTGAAGCGGAAGCGGTCTACTTGTACGCGCTGACGGCCGAAGCCTCGTTGTCCCAGATGTCGAACACCGTGTACAGCTTGGTGATCTGCAGCAGATCGTTCACCTTCTTGGTCAGGTTCAGCAGCTTGAGGTCACCGCCGGCGTTCTTGACCGAGGTGAAGGCGCTGACCAGTTCACCGATGCCGGAGCTGTCGATGTAGCTGATGTTTTCCAGGTTGAGCAGGATGTGCTTGGATCCCTTGGCGATCACGTCGTGAACTGTATCGCGCAACGTGACACTGCCTTCCCCCAGGGTGATGCGGCCACTGAGGTCGAGGATGGTGACTCCGTCCACCTGGCGGGTTGCAACTTTCATGCTCATACGTCTGTCTCCTTTTGAAATTAAGCCGGCGGTTGTGCCGGCGCACGGTGTTTGATGAGAGTAAGTTCAGTGCCTGGGTGCAACTGGCGAAAGTGTACCTCATCCATAAAAGCTTTGATGAGAAAGATACCCCGTCCTGAGCCGCGGAGGATGTTTTCCGGGGCGAGGGGATCGGGAACAGCATCCGGGTCAAGACCGGGGCCCTGGTCTGCAATGCGGACGATCAACGCGTCAGAGTTGGCCTCGAAGGTCGCGGTGATCTGTTTGGACGGGTTATAGGCATTCCCGTGCAGAACGGCGTTGACAGCGGCCTCGCGCACCGCCATGGCGATATTCGGGACCGTGTCTTCATCAAAACCTGCCCGCGCAGCAAACTCTTCCGCGGTTTTCTCCACCATATCCACGCTCTCGATCGACGAAGCGAGCGTGTACGAGGCGCGACTTGTGGTGGAATCGGGCAAACGTATCCCTTGGCCGATCCCGACCTTACAACTGCTGGCGGGTTTCGGGTGTATTGATGGCAGTTTGCTTGTGGATTCCTTGAATGTCAAGGCTGTGTGCGATTTCCGGCCTCTGGAGCATGGTTGTCGAAGTGGGTGAGGGCGTTCGGCAAATCCGCATCAACCGGGCAGTAGCGCGGCTCACTGGGTTAGGATGCGAAGAAGGAGAAATGCTCCCCTAAGTGGGGCAGACTGAGCGCGATGACCAAGACCGGAAAGCAGACGACCAGCGTCTCCGCCCTGATGGGCGTGCCCGTGGAGGATGCCGGCGGGCGCACGCTCGGTCATGTGCGGGAGTTCGCTGTCACGCCCCCGGAGGACGCAAACCACGTGCTGGGCCTGGTGCTCAGGCTGGCGGGCGCCAAGCGGTCGGATGCCATGTCGATGGCCGCCGTAACCGACCTGGAACTGACTCCGGCAGGCAAGCTGCGGATGCGCGGTCAGACTGCGCTCCGAGCCCTTCCAAAGGACGATTCGTACCTGATGCTCGAACGCGACCTCCTGGACCAGCAGATCATCGATGTTCATGGGCACAAGGTGGTCCGCGTGAACGACGTCGAACTGGTGTGGGAAGCGAAAGGGAGTGGCGACGCCGACTGCGTGGTGAAGGATCTATCGCCAGGTTGTACGCTGTCCCTGCGGATCGCCGAGGTGGAAGTCGGGACGCGCGGTGCTGTGCGCCGGCTCCTGAAGGGGCTTCCAGCTCCGGCAGTGGAGAGGGCGTCGACGCGGTTCAAGACGGCCGTGATTCCGTGGGAGTTCGTAGACCTGATTGACCGCGATCCGGCGCGCCGCGTTCGCCTCAAGGTGGAGCAGGACAAACTTGCCAGGATGCATCCGTCGGACATCGCCGACATCCTGGAGGATCTCGCCCCGGCGGAGCGGCACGCTGTCTTCGCGTCGCTGGACGAAGAGGTTGCAGCCGAGGCCCTCGAAGAGGTTGAGCCGAGGATGCAGAAGTTTCTGACCGAATCGCTCGACTCCGAGCACGTCGCAGGCATTGTGGAGGAGATGGATCCAGCAGCCGCGGCAGACTTCCTCGCGGAACTGCCGGACGAGCGATCCGAGGCGATCCTCGAGGAGATGGATCCTGAGGAGCGCCAGGACGTCGAGGAGTTGCTCGAGTTCTCGGGAGATTCTGCCGCCGGCGAAATGACCAAGGACTACATCGCGCTGGGCGCTGCGGCGACCGTCGACGGCGCGATTACCGCACTCCACGAGTTCGAGGGCGACCTGACGACGCTCACTCACATCTATCTCGTAGACGAGAACGAAGTGCTGGAAGGAGTGGTTCCGCTGGTGAAGGTGCTGTTGTCGCCCCGCGAAACCACGTTGCAGAGCCTTGCGGAGCATCACATTGTCTCGTGCGATATTCATGCAAGCGGCAAAAAAGTGGCGGAGTTGTTCGACAAATACAACCTGCGCGCCCTGCCCGTGCTCGACGCGGAAAAGAAACTCGCCGGTGTCGTGTATGCGGAGCAGGTGATTGCGCAATTGCGGATGAAGACTTGATGATTGGCTACCGATTCCATTCCTTGATGAAGTCCGCACCGGCTGACTCGAACCCGCGCTTCGCCGGTTTGTGGAGCCCAGGCTGCCGGACGATTCCGCATGCCATGGGGAAAGCGCGGACTGCTGGATGAAGTGGTGGAAGCAGTGGCGCGTCCGTATTCTGCTGTTCCTGGCCGTGCTGGGACCAGGTTTCATCACGGCCAATGTCGACAATGACTCCGGCGGCATCCTCACGTATTCGCAGGCGGGCGCGCAGTACGGCTACGCGCTGCTATGGACCATCATCCCCATCACGCTCGCGCTGATCGTCGTGCAGGAGATGTGCGCGCGCATGGGCGTTGTCACGGGCAAAGGCCTCAGCGACCTGATCCGCGAGGAGTTCGGCCTGCGCATGACCTTCATCACGATGATCATGCTGGTGATCGTGAACTTCGGCAACGTGGTCGCGGAGTTCTCGGGCATTGCCGGTTCCATGGAGCTCTTCCATCTCACCCGCTACATCAGTGTGCCCATCTGCGCAGGCATGGTTTGGGCGCTGGTGGTCAAGGGCGACTACAAGATCGTGGAGAAGGTGTTCCTCTTCGCCAGCGTGCTCTACATCGCGTACATCATCGCTGGAGTGCTCAGCCGTCCTGACTGGCACGAAGCCATGCGGGCGACGGTGGTGCTGCCGCAGCGGGGCGTGTGGAGCGACAAGACCTACATCTACATGGTCGTTGGCGTCATTGGAACCACCATCGCGCCTTGGATGCAGTTCTACCTGCAGTCAACCATCGTGGAGAAGGGCATCTCCATCAAGCAATACAAGGCGTCGCGCCTGGACGTGATCGTGGGCTGCTTCTTCACCGACCTCGTCGCCTGGTTCATCATCGTGGCCTGCGCGGCCACGCTGTACGTGCATGGCATGCGCGATATCGCGGTCCCCGCGGACGCGGCTGGAGCGATGAGGCCGCTGGCAGGCGACTTCGCCTTCGGCCTGTTTGCAGCGGGGCTGTTCAACGCATCGCTGTTTGCGGCTTCGATCCTGCCGCTCTCCACCGCGTATACCGTATGCGAAGGCTTGGGTTTCGAGAGTGGTGTGGACAAGGGCTTCAAGGAAGCGCCGTTCTTCTACTGGTTCTATACTTCGCTGATCGTGCTGGGCGCAGGCGTGGTGCTGATTCCGAACTTCCCGCTGGTGAAGGTCGTGATTCTGTCGCAGGTGCTGAACGGCGTTCTACTGCCGGTGATCATGATCTTCATGCTGAAGTTGATCAACAAGCACGAGCTGATGGGCAAGTACACCAACTCACATTGGTTCAACGCGGTTGCCTGGACGACTGCCATCATCGTCATCGGCCTTTCGCTGGTAATGATGTGGAACCAGGTAACTGGCGGCTGAAGCTTACAGCAGCTTGCCTTCCGAGAGATCCTTGATCAGTCCCAGATCGGCGGCGAGGAAGTCATACGTCGGCAACTCGCTCAGTGGCGCCCAACAGATCTCGTTGAAGATCCGGTTGTTGATTTCGCCGGTGAATTCGCGCACCGTAAAGAACTGGAGATCGATGGAGCCGCCGTTACGATAGCGGTGCCGAATCTGCGCGATGCGCGGGCCGATGACGGCCGCGATGCCAAGCTCCTCGTCGAGTTCGCGTGAGAGGGCTTGTTCGGCGGTTTCGCCCGCTTCAATCTTGCCACCCGGAAACTCCCACTTCAGGCTCATCGGCTGGTCGGGTCTGCGCTGGCAGACGAGCACCTCAGTGGCGCTTCCGTTGGCGGAGGAGGCACGCAGGATGAGTGCTGCGACGACCAACCGGAGCGGTTTGCCGCTTGCGTTGCCGTGTCCGTCCAGCCTGCGAATGCGCTCTTTCACGTGGGTGACTGTCTCTCCAGGCATTGCATCGGTCACGTCCAAGTGATGCTCTGCCTTTAACTTAGACGCGCAGCCCGTGGCTTTCGGACGCAGGCAATCCGTTCTGAATCGCTAGGGACGTCTTGCCGCAATCGGAACGCCCATGCCGTTGAGCCTGGTGCGCGCCTGGCTGGCCTCGGGGGAGGTGGGGAACCGCTGGATAAGGGCACGGAACTCGTCGATGCTTGCGTCACGCTGCTTGATGGCAAGCAGCGCTTGTCCCTTGTGCAGGTGCGAGACGGGAATCTTCGGGTTCGAGGGGTATTGGGTCAGGACGTGGTCGTAGTCCTTGATCGCGTTCGCGTACTTGCCCAGGCGATAGTCAATCTCGCCCAGGTAGTAGTAGGAGTTTCCAGCCAGCGAGTCGCTGGGATAGGTCGTCGTGACCTGCGTGAACTCCGAAGCTGCGAGCGTGTACTTCGCGGCCATGTAGTCCTTCAGCGCTGTGTTGTACAGGATGCCGACTCCAGGCGAAGACTGTTCAGACGCATTGTTGAGCGGCATTCCCTGGGGCGGACCCTGGGTTGCGGGAAAGGGAACGTCGGCCGAGGGCTTGGCTGCATCGGCGACGTTGTTCGGCTGCCCGTCGGGCATGGAGGCAGCGGGGCCGCCAGGTCCAGCAGGACCGGCTGGAGACGTAGAGCCTCCGGGTTGTGCCATGTTCTGCAAGGCTGCGTTGATGGATTGCTGCTGGCTCTGAACCGAAGCCATCGCCTTTTCCAGGGTGTTCATGCGCGCCTTGACCTCGTCCAGCGAGTCATTCAGCGACTGCACCTGGCCGGATACCTGGTCGAGCTTGGCGCCGGAGGCGTCTTCCTGCTTTTGCACCTGCTTCTGCATGGCCTCGATGAGCGCCGTCATTTTGTTGACGGAATCGGCGTTCTGCTGGACCAGGTCACGAAGTACGCCCATGCGCTCGTCGTTCGACTGCTGCAAATGTGCGACGGAGGCCTGCAGGTCCTGAATCTGGGTCTGGAGCTGGACCATGTCCTTGTTGACGGCGAAAGCGGGAGTAGCAGCGAGCGTCAGCCCAAGGAGGACATAGGCAAATCGGGTGTTCTTGAAAGAGCGGTGTTCGATCATAAAGTTCGTACCTCAGTTGGGGCTGGCCAGCCGCGAGAAGCTGGCCAGCCCCGATGCAAATGCGGTTAGCGGTCGAGCGAGAATTGTGCCCGCCGGTTCTGCTGCCAGCACTCTTCCGTCTCGTCGGTGCAGAACTGCTTCTCCTTGCCGAAGCTGACGACGCGGACGCGGGAGACAGGGACTCCTGCACTGACCAGCGCGGTCTTGGCGGCGTTGGCGCGATTCTCGCCCAGGGCGAGGTTGTATTCGGCAGAACCGCGATCGTCGCAGTAGCCGCCGATGACGATCTTGATGTCCGGATGAGCGGTGAGATACTTCGCCGCCTTGCTGGCGGAAGCTTCCCCTTCCGGACGCAGCGCGTAGCTGTCGTAGTCGAAGAAGATGTCCGGCACGTTCTGGTGGAACACCTCATCCGAGCCCATGTTCGCGCTCTGGTTTCCGCTCTCCGCGGGAACCGTAGGAGCGGTGGGGACGCGGACGGTAACGCGAACGTTCGCGTCGGTCTGACCGCCATCGCCCTTCGCGACCAGGTGGAAGTTGGTGGATGTGGAAGGCGAAACGGTCTGCGTGCCGTTGACGTTCACCGGACCGATGCCGTCGATCGAGACGGAGGTTGCGTCCGTGGTGCGCCAGTTGAGAACGACGGACTGGCCAAGGTCGACGACCACTGGATCAGCAGTCAGGTTCGCGGTGGGCGCGGCTGTGGGCGCCGCAGTGGGGCCAAGGCTGGCGGGATTGGGAGGGCTCGACGTCTTCTTGTGGCATCCCGCAACGGCTGCCAGCGCAACGGCTAGCATCAATGCGGTGCGAATCGACCGGGTCCGAATGGATTGTGGTTGAGGAACGTGTATTTCGGTCATCGCTTTCTCCTGCTTTCCAAAAACTGCATCGCTTTTATCGTACTGAAAATCGTCATCGCTGACGGAGGGGTTCCTCGCGAGGTACCCACGTCGTGACTCCACTTGAGCAGCCTACTTCCAACTCCAGTTCGGCATGTCGCCGCCTGCGCCGGTGAGTGGGCGGCGCTGCGTTCCGTCGGCGAGCATGGTCCAGATCCTCATATGCTCGGCGCGGCCGTCCGTCGAGTTCGCGTAGGCGATGTGGCGGCTGTCCGGAGACCAGGTGGGGAAGTCGCAGCGGCCGCCGTCATGGGTAAGCTGCCACCATTTCTTGGTGGCGATTTCCATGACGTAGATGTCCTGTCCGCCAGGCGCTCCGGGACCATATTTGCGGTCCCATGCAAACGCGATGAACTGTCCGTTGGGCGACCACGAGGGCGACGAGACATAACCGCCGTCTGTGAGGCGCTGCACGTTGGAGCCGTCCGCGTTCATGATGTAGAGCTGCGGCAATCCGGTGCGGCCGCTGATGAAGGCCATTTCGGCGCCGCTCTTCGGGTTGTAGACCGGAGAGACGCTGCCTCCGGGAAAGCTGGTGACGCGGCGCGCGAGGTTGCCGTTGGCATCGGCGATCCAGATCTCGAACTGTCCGCTGGACGCAGCGGAGTAGGCGATCTCGTTGCCGTTGGGCGCCCATGCGGGTGATGTTGCGCCTGCCGATCCATTGGGGAAATTCACGTAACGCCCAAGGATGAGCGAGTACATCTTGATCTGGAAGCCGTACTTTCCGAGCGATGCGAACGCCAGTCGCGTGTTATCCGGCGACACGCGCGGCGACATGACGTCTGTGCCGAGGTGCGTGATGGGGCGCTGATTCGCGCCATCGTAGTCCATCGCCCAGATGTCTTTCTGGTCCCTGCCGTTGACCTTGACGTAGAAGATGCTGGTCTCGGCGATGCCTGGCGTTCCGCCGCCGAGACGCAGAATGATCTCGTCGGCGAAGCGATGAGCGATCAAGCGCGCGGAGTTCTCGGAAGGCTCTTCGTTGTACTGCTTGGCGAGCACCTGCGGATACTGCGAGTTCTTGGCGTCGAACAGGAAGCCGTTCATCACCAGTCGACCGCCCGAGACTCCGATGGAGCCGAAGGCAACGAAGGATGCGTTGGCCGGCGCGTTCGCGTAGTTCGCAAGCTGCATCTCCGCGGGCGTTCCGGGCGAACCAGGAGGCATCAGGCTCTTGGAGACGATGTCGAAGATGCCTGCGGTGGCGAGATCGGCGTAGAGCGTCGCGTCGAAGGTCTGCTTGAACGTGGCAGTCTGCGTATCGGCGCCAAGCGGCTTGAAGTCTGCGACCGCGAGGCGGATCGAAGGAGCTCCGCTGTTGGTTCCGGTGAAGATCGTGTCCTGAGCGAAGGTGGAGGCGCAGAGCAGAGAGGCCAGCGCCAGAACCAGAAGGACGATGGGGAATCGAGAAGAGTTGGTGCGCGGGCGAAGTTTTCGGGACTTACTGAGCATTCTCTTTAGGATAGACGGCTCCAGTGAATCTTTGGTTGTCGCCGGTGATCAAGGGCGAGGGGGAGGATCAAAGTAGTACGTGACGTTGATGCGGTTTCCGTTGTATGCGTCGGGCAGCGGCGGAAACGTGTCGATGTGCTGAACGGCGTTGAGGGCGGTCTGATCGAGGGTGTTGTCGCCGCTGCGCTGCGCCAGCTGAATGTTGCTGGGCGAGCCATCGCGTTGAATCTGAAAGGTAATGTAGACGCGATGTCCGGCAGCTTGCGGGTCGAGCAGCGGGGTTTGCCACTGCTGGGCGACCTTCTGCGTGATCTGCTGAACGTACCAGGGAAAGCGGCTGCCAAAGGCTGCGTCCTGAGCGGCAACGCTGAAGGTTCCGGCGCGCGTTTGCGTGCTGGTCATCGGGATTCCAGCGGCGGATTGACCGGATTGCGCCTTGTTGGGGTCGATTTTTGCGGGCTGCGGATGAGGCGGCGGTGGAGGCGTCGCTTTGTCGGCGACCTTTGCGGGCTTGGTCGGTTTGAGGGGGATCGGAATCGCGTCGGCTTTCGGAGCGGCTTCAGTGTGAGGCTTTGGTGCGACAGGCGCGGGCGAAGGCGTGTCGGTCGCGAGGACGTTGTCGGGATTCGCGACGGGCTTGGGCGGCAGCGGCAGCGTGTTGACGATGGTGGCCTGAATGGAGCCGGAGCTGGCTGCGGAGTCGCCCCAGTTTCTGCCGGTGTGGTTGAAGAAGGTCCAACCGATGAGCAGTCCCGCGAGCGCGGCGTGCAACAGGAACGAGCCGGCGAAACCTCCGCCAATGGGGTCGTTGCTGAAGCCTCGAACTTGGGTTTCGGTTGCCATGATGCGGATCAGCGGCTTGGAGCTTCGGCGGTCTGCCGGAACTCGAGGGGCTGAGTGACGATGCTGATGTTGGTAATGCCTGCCTGCTTCACCGCGTCCATCACCGAGGCGAAGGCTTCGAAAGGAACGCGCCCATCGGCCTGCACGTAGATGGTCTGCTTGGCCGGGTTGCCCTTGCTGTCGGAGCGGAGCTGCGTGGTCAGGTCGGTGAGGTTGATTCGCTTGTCCGCACCGCCGGCCTGCAGGAAGACGTTCTGGTCCTTGTCGATGGTGACGACCGTGCGCTGCTCCGTGAGCTGCGCAACGGTGCGGGTGTGCGGAACGGCGACGGTGATGCCGGACTGCAGCACTGGCGCAGTGAGCATGAAGATGATCAGCAGCACGAGTACGACGTCGACCAGCGGCGTGATGTTGATGTCGGCCAGCGCGGTCTGGGTGCGAGTCTGGCCTCCGCTGCGAGTGGAGAAGGCCATGGTTAGAAGCTCCTCCGACGCGGCTGCACGGTGAGCTCCTCTTGCAAGGGAGGCGTTGCGACGGCCGGTGCGAGCATTGCGGCGTTCTCGATGGCGTTGAGCAACTCACGGCCGAAGTCGTCCATGCGGGCGGCGAATTCGCGAAGCTGCCCGGTGAGCTGGTTGTAGCCGATGAGCGCTGGGATGGCGACGAAGAGGCCAGCGGCGGTGGTGATGAGCGCTTCCGAGATGCCCGGCGCGACGGAGCGCAGGGTGGCGGTGCCGGCAACGCCGAGGCCGTGGAAGGCGTCGATGATGCCCCAGACTGTGCCGAAGAGGCCGACGAAGGTGGCTCCATTGGCGATGGTGGCAAGCCAGGTCATGCGCGATTCCATCATGGTGAGGGCCTCGGAGGAGGCGGTTGCAGCGGCGCGTTCGAGCGCGACCGGGTTGCGAGGCATGCCGCGGCCGCCGCTCTGGCGCTGGTACTCATCATTGATTTCGGTGAAGACCGAGACCAGCGGGCTGGGCTGGTATTTTTCTGCGACGGCGGAGATTTCGGAGAGCCGTCCGGATTTGCGGAAGGCGCGGAGGAATCCCTGGCTCTGCTTGCGGGCGCTGGAGAAGCGGCGCCACTTGGACAACATGATGGCCCAGGAGAACATGCTGGCAAGGAGCAGGATGACCAGGACTCCGAGGGCGACTGCGCCGGAGTTGTGAACCATGTCCAGGACGGCATTCGTGGAGGCGGCGACGGGCGCGGATGACGCGGCGGCGTCGTCCTGGAAGATGAGCATGGCGAGGGCTAGCGGGGAGGCCAGAATATGCAAAATCATTGGCACTATTGTAAGACGTTGCGGCTGGAGGAGTCGGAGAGGGAACCGAGGTAGGTTCGCGATTCGAGGTGCGCGGTTTGAGAGTGCGGCTGGTGGTGGCGTGGATTGTGGTGAGGATGATGGGTTTGGGTTGGGTGGCGGATTGCTGGTTGGGTTGTGGCTGGATGGTGTTGAGATCCTGGTGAGGGGGAAGGGTTTCGGGGTCCTTCGGCTGCGCGCTGCGCGAGTGGCTCAGGATGACGGGCTGTGGGGCAGTGGTTTCAGTGGGCGTGGTTTCGGGTGGGGCTGTCTCTTCGGTGGGTATTTCGGTGATAGGAGCGAGGTCTCCGAGGAAGGTGTCGGAGACGATTTCCTCGACGAGCGGGTGGGATTGAGTGGCGGCGGATTTCTCTGGCTTGGGGAGGTTGGAGGAGGCGATCTGGAGGCCGTAGAGGAGCATGCCTGCGCGCTTGAGGTCGATT
>DASYEU010000125.1:0-10528 GCA_036498865.1 Acidobacteriaceae bacterium
AGCCATCGGGGAGTGAGAGCCCACGACACCTCGGGGTGACACGCCATGCGACTGCCTGCCGAACGTGTGGGCGTTCACAAGGATCGATTAGAGACAGTTTCATAAGCGGAGGCAATATGGATAGCACAGTCACAAATGGAACAGCGCAATCCGGGAGCGAGCAAGGTTCCGAGAAACACGGACCAAAGCTGTATGGCGGTATTGCCGCCCTGGCGTTGGCTGCCGTTGCGGCTGTGGTGGTAGCACAGAAGCTGTCTCACGAAGCTCCGGTCAATGCTGCGCCCCCTGCACTCGCAGTCACAGTCGCTCAGCCGCTGGAGCGGGATCTGCACGGACGGCTACAGTTTCTGGGGCAGTTCTCGCCCGTGGATCAGGTCGAATTGCGGGCGCAGGTCGGAGGAACGCTTACGTATATCGGGTTCAAGGATGGAGCCGTCGTCCGGAAAGGCGCCCTCCTACTCACGATTGATCCGACTCCTTACCAGATCAAATTTGATGAGGCCAGAGCGCAACTTGCGACGGCTCGGGCGCGTCTCGAACTGGCAAAGACCGAGCTTGCCCGCGCTCAGACCCTGCAAAAAACGGACGCTGGGACGATTGAGAACGTCGAGCAACGTTCTGCGGAACAAAGATCGGCCCAGGCAACACTGGACGAAGCCGAAGCGCAGCTCCTCGACGCTAAATTTGATCTCGACCGAACCAATATCTATGCGCCGTTTTCAGGGCGCATGGGAACCCACCTCGTGTCGATCGGAAATCTTGTATCAGGAAACCGGGGCAGCGGTAGCTCAACCACGCTTCTGGCGACCATCGTCTCTATCAATCCTATCTATCTCAATTTCGACATGAGTGAGGGTGACTACCTCAACTTTCAACGCGATCGGGCATCGCATAAGAGCGGCCTTTCGAACAAGGTTGATATCGCCCTGAGCGACGAGCGTCAGTTCGGGCGCGAGGGCACGTTGAACTTCCTCGATAACAGCCTCGACCGCGCCAGTGGGACGATTCATGCCCGCGCCACTGTGCCGAACGCAGATTTACTTGTGACCCCAGGGGAGTTTGGTCGTGCACGAGTGAACCTTCAGGCTGCACGCCAGGTGCTTCTTGTTCCAGATGCTGCCGTATCGGTGGATCAGATCGATCGCATGGTTCTAGTCGCTGGAGCGGATGGCGTTCTCAAGGAAAAAAAGGTAGAGACGGGCGGTCTTCGGTACGGCTTGCGCGTCATCTATGCAGGCCTTGCGCCTTCGGACCGAGTTGTAATCGACGGACCGCCGGTAGCACCAGGGATGAAGGTATCTACGAAGGCCGGCACGATCGTCGCTGGTTCCGATGAAGGAGGCAATTAAGAACAGCCATGAAACTTGCCCATTTCTTTATCGATCACCCGCGTTTTGCGATTGTTCTCAACGTGTTCATTGTGTTGGCCGGGTTAGCCACCATGTTCACATTGCCCATCACGCAGTATCCGAATATTGTTCCCCCGACGATCAAGGTCACGACACTCTACCCCGGCGCTTCCGCGGACGTTATTGCTCGCACCGTTGCAACTCCGCTTGAGCAGGCTATTAACGGTGTGGAAGGCATGGAGTATATCAGCAGCCAGTCCACTGGCAATGGACAGCTTACGATTACTGTCATCTTCAAGATCGGAAGCAACGCTGATAACGATCTGCTGCTCACCCAAACGCGCGTCCAGAATACGCTTGCGCGCTTGCCTCAGGAAGTACAGCTGCAGGGTGTGCAGGTAAAGAAGACGATTGACGACCTCCTGCTGGCCGTACATGCCTATTCGCCGGACGGTTCCCGTTCGCCTCAGTACCTTTCAAATTACATGGTCCACATCCGGGATGAAATTGCTCGCCTGCCCGGTGTTGCAGACTTTTTACTGTTCGGCGACAGGCAGTACGCCATGCGAATCTGGATCGATCCGGATAAAGCCGCCGCCTACAATATCAGCGCGACAGAGATTCTTGCAGCGCTCCGCGCACAGAATGCTCAGATCTCCGCTGGTGTGCTGAATCAGCCTCCAGTAACGACAAAGGGTGCCTATCAACTCAACATCGAAGCCTTGGGACGTCTCCAGACACCGCAGCAGTTCGAGGACGTGATTGTAAAAACGGATAACCAAGGCCGTATCACCAGAATTCGCGACATCGGCCGCGCCGAGGTGGGATCCGCGGACTACAACTCACTGGCGTATGCGGACAGATATCCGAGCGCTCAATGGGTAGTTATTCCGACACCCGACGCTAATGCTGTGAAACTGGAAAACACGATTTGGAAGAGGATGGCTGAACTTAAAAAAACGTTTCCTCCAGGCGTGGACTACTTGAGGATCTATGATCCCGCCACATTTGTGAGCCAGTCAATTCACGAGGTCATCGTAACGGTCTTTATCGCTATAGTCCTCGTTGTTCTGGTCGTGTATATCTTCCTTCAGAGCTGGCGCGCGACGATCATTCCAGTGGTGGCAATCCCTGTTTCATTGATAGGTACGTTCTCGATCTTGACGATACTGGGCGGGTCAGTCAACAATCTGTCTCTGTTTGGATTGGTTCTTGCCGTCGGTATCGTCGTCGACGATGCCATCGTCGTGGTTGAGAATGTCGAACGCAACATGGCGTTAGGTATGTCGCCACGCGAGGCCGCCCACGAGACAATGACCGAGGTGTCAACTGCTCTCATCGCTATTGCTTTGACGCTCTGCGCGGTCTTTATCCCAGTTGCTTTCATCTCAGGCATCCCCGGGCTGTTCTTCAAGCAGTTCGCCATTACGATTGCCGGTTCAACGATTATTTCTTGCTTCGCCTCGCTGACTCTAAGCCCGGCGCTCTGCGCTGTCCTGTTGAAGGCGCCGGTGCTTGATGAGCGCGCCAATCGCCGTGGCCTCTCCCGCATTCTGGGCCCAATCTTCTCGCGCTTCAACGCAGCATTCAGGTGGTTATCGACAAGTTACGGCAATCTGACAAGCCGCTTTGTTAAAGTAACCGGTGTAATTGTTCTGATCTATCTCGCTCTTATTGGCTTGACAGGTTTCCAGATGTATCGGATGCCCACCGGCTTCATCCCTCAGCAGGACGTGGGGTATCTTGTGCTGGTCTGCCAACTTCCGCCTGGATCGAGTTTGGACCGAACCGACGAGGTTGTTCGCCGAGTAAATGAGATAGCTCTCAATACCTATGGAATCAAACATACATCCGCCAACCCGGGATTCGATGTGACGACGAATACGATCGCGCCGAACGTCGGCACGGTATTTACCACGTTGCCATCGCTGTTTGGGGAGCACCTAAGAGGAGTCAATGCCGCGTCGATGGTGGCGACCCTCCGCAGGGAGTTTGCTGGCTTCAAGGGCGCTAACATCCTTGTGGTGAACCCGCCAGCCGTAAAGGGACTTGGCACGGCTGGCGGCTTCAAGATGATGCTCGAAGATCGAGCCGAACTGGGTCCCCAAGCTCTTGCCGATGCGACAAATAAGCTCGTCGCGGCGGGCAGGAAAGATCCTACATTTGCCGCGGTCTTCACACTCTACAATGCCGGGTCTCCGAGTGTTTATGCGGATATCGATCGCGAAAAATTGGAGAAGGTCGGCCTTTCCACGACCGATGTCTTCCCGACGCTCGAGCTCTATATGGGATCTCAGTATGTGAACGATTTCAACCTCCTCGGGCGCACCTATCCGGTCTTTGTGCAGGGCGATCAACAATTCCGTCAGACCCCGGATGAGATCGCACGTTTGAAGGTCCGCAACGCGACGGGAGAAATGGTTCCGATAGGTACAGTGGCGACTTTCAAAGAGAAGACCGCCCCCTACCGCATCCCTCGCTATAATCTGTATCCTGCCTCCGAAGTGATGGGTGAAGCCGCTCCGGGTGTCTCATCGGGAGAGGCGCTCAAGCGCATCGAGCAGCTCGCCAAGGCAAATCTCCCCCCTGGTGTAACTTTCGAGTGGACGGACCTGGCATACCAGCAGTCGAAGAAAGGTATCCCAACGGGGGCTATCTTCGGCGCTTCGGCTCTATTTGTGTTCCTGGTGCTCGCTGCACAGTACGAGAGTTGGAAGATTCCTCTAGCGATTGTGCTGATCGTGCCAATGTGCCTGCTCGCAGCAACAACAGGACTCAATCTCAGGGGATTGCCGATTGACATCCTCGCGCAGATTGGTTTCGTCGTGCTGCTCGGGTTAGCTGCTAAGAACGCGATCCTGATCGTCGAGTTCGCCAAGCAGCGGCAAGATCACGACGGAGTGGGCCCTGAAGAAGCGGCTGTGCACTCGGCACATATGCGGCTTCGACCAATCCTAATGACGTCTATTGCTTTCATCGCAGGTGTGGGCCCGCTTACGGTTGCACATGGCGCGGGCGCGGAAATGAGGCAATCGCTTGGAACCACAGTATTTTTCGGAATGCTCGGCGTGACTATTTTTGGCCTTTTATTTACGCCGGCCTTCTATGCTCTCGTGCGCAAAAGCAAGGTAAAGACAGAGCACAAACTCCACCCATCCTCACTGACCACTACAGTGGGTCTCATAGTGATGTTTAGTATGTTTCTCCAAGGCTGCTCCGTTGGTCCGAAGTACAAGGCTCCTCCGCCGCCTGGAGCGGCGCTTGCTCCCTTTCATAACAAGGGGGAAGTGGCGAACTCCAGCGAGTCGCCGGCTCCGTCGCTCGACGAGTGGTGGAACGGGTTCAAGGATCCGATGCTCGTGACGATTGTCCAGCGAGCTTTGAGTCAGAACCTTGATCTCGCCGCATCGCTCGAACGAGTCAACCAGTCACGGGCTGTTGCTTTAGGGGCTGGAGCGAGACTGTTCCCGACTGGGGAACTCGACGCCTCCGCAACCGCCGAGCACCAGAGTCTCGAAGGAAATCTGGGTGCGATTTCACGCAATGACCCAGCTTTTAGAAGGAACATTCACGAATACACAGTTGGACCGGTCGCAAGCTGGGAGCTCGATGTGGCGGGCGGGATTCGGCACAACGCAGCGGCCGCGCGAGACGAAGTGCAAGCCGCTGAGGCGAACCGGATCGGCACTCGTATTATCATCGCCGCCGACGCTGCGGACGCCTATTTGCAGGTTCGTGGCTATCAGGCTCGAATCGCAATCGTGAATAGGCAGATCGAAACGGACGAACATCTGTTAGAACTCGTACAGAACCGCTACAACGCGGGCGCTGCGACGAGGCGTGAGATTGAACAGTCGCAAGCTCTCTTGCGGCAAGCTCGCTCCACGCTTCCGACGCTTCGACTTGCTCGTGAGAAGGAGTTGAATCGCCTGGACGTCTTGATGGGAGCGCAGCCCGGTACGTATGCACACGAGCTTGATGCTATGACGCCGATACCATCGATTCCTAGTATTGCCAATCAGGAACCGACAGATGTTCTGCGCCGTCGCCCCGACATCATCGCAGCTGAGAGGCGGCTCGCGGCATCGAACGAGCGGATCGGCGTAGCCCTTGCTGAGTATTACCCGAGGATTTCTCTGGCGGGTGTGCTTGGCGTCGACAGTTTGAATTCGGGAAGTTTATTTTCTTCGAGTGGTTTCCAGACCGCTGCAGTCGCTGGTTTGCGTTGGCGCCTGTTCGATTTCGGTCGGGTCAACGCGGAGGTCAAACAAGCTCGTGGCATAAATGCGGAGGCACTGGTCGACTATAGACAAGTTGTATTGAAGGCTGCCGAGGACGTTGAGAACTCTCTTGCATCGCTTTCCGAGACGGAAGCTTACAGTGTCGAAGTTCAAGCAGAAGTGCAGTCCCTGACACGTGCGCGCGACCTCTCACAAGATGCCTATCGCGCCGGGTCAATCACCCTTACTGATGTACTGGATGCGGATCGTCAACTGTTAATGGCTCAAGATCAATTGGCCGCAAGTCGAGCCGATGCTGCGCGCGATGCCGTAGGAGTGTTCCGCTCGTTCGGAGGTGGATGGCGACCTCCGAAGTAGTGTTTGTGATGATTTGAGGCAGGGTTCCTGCGTCTCGCCGCCTCCGTCCTATTGGAAGAACCAAGCTCTTCGCAGGCCGCTGACCGACCAGGTTGGATTGACGATCTTAAAGGGAGGCCGGCGTCGGAGGAGGAACCTTCACCGTGATGAGGGGATAGGGGCGATTCACGAAAGTGAGGTCGTTGGTGAGTCCTTCTGACCTTCGACCCTCTGCTCGATCATAAGTTTGATGTTGGCGATTGTTCCTGGCCACCCGCAAAAGCGGCCCTGCAAGTCATATATCGCTGTGGGTTGGAACGTGACGGACCTCAGGCTCAGTTGCGGTATCGTCTCCTTGTTTGAGTGAATCCCACCCGGGAAGTTCACGAGAACCAACGATCAATCTCACCCCGTCCCGCAAACGAATGTAGGTACGCGCCCAGGAGGCGAAGACTGAAATGCGATTGCGGAAGCCAATGAGAAAAAATATGTGGACGCCCATCCATGTCAACCACGCAAAGAATCCGCTCCAGTTTGCTCGAAAGGGCCAAAGAATTTTGGCAACCGCAGCCGTCCGCCCGATTGTCGCGATATCACCTTTGTCGAAGTAGCGGAAGGGCCGAAGATTCTTGACGAACTCTGGAGCTTGCGCAAGGTGCTTAATACGCCCTCCCGCATATGTCCCCATCTGCATTGCTGGCTGCGCCACACCGGGGATTGCCACTCCATCCTGCTCCAGGTACGCGAGATCGCCACAGACGAAGACGTTGGGCAATCCTTTAGGGTTCAAGAACCGGTCTACTGGGACACGACCGCGCTTATCGACGTCAATGCCGAGCATCCTTCCCAATGGAGATCCTTGAACCCCAGCGGCCCAAAGCGTACAGGCGCTTTCGATCCTTTCGTTGCCGACCATCACATAGCCAGGTCGGACATCTGTGACGTGAAAGCCGGTACGAACCTGAACGCCTAAGGCTTCGAGTTGTTGTACGGCTTTCTGGCGGAGCTCCTCTGGATACGCTGCCAAAATAGATGCGGAGCCTTCGAGGATGCAAACCTCTGTTGATGACGTGTCGATATGCCGGAAGTCTCGCAGCATGTAAAGATTCGCAATATCGGAGATCGCGCCGGCAAGCTCAACCCCCGTGGGACCACCCCCGATGATGACAAACTTTAGCGGGGCGTGGGTTCCGGTCTCGACCATCTGCCGTTCGGCAAGTTCATACGCGAGCAGCACCCTTCGGCGGATCTCCGTAGCGTCTTCAATGGTTTTAAGGCCGGGCGCGATGGCGGCCCACTCTTCCTTGCCGAAGTAACTGTGTGTCGAGCCGGTGGCGACGACCAGAAAGTCATAAGGAAGCGAGACACCGGTTTTCACGGTCACTGTTTGGGTCAAAATATCGATTTGACAAACATCATCCATGAGCACTTCAACATTCTTATGATTGCTGAGAATGGAACGGATCGGCTGCGCGATGTCCCCGGGACTTAACACGGCGAGAGCGACCTGGTAAAGCAGCGGGTGAAAGGTGTGGTGGTTATTTCGGTCGATGATCGTGACATCGACGTGCGAGCTGCCCAGGGTCTTGGCTGCATTCAGCCCCGCAAAACCGGCGCCCAGGATGATCACCTTTGGACGTGCTCTGGAAGTTGTGGAGTTAGTCATTTGGTCGGCCTCGGAAATCAACGGTCAAAAAAAACCTACTGCAACAAGATGAGGTTCGACTTTATGGCAAACAACGCCCAATGCGACCATAGAGATCGACGGTGGTTACACTATGTATTTCTCTAGGTAGGTCAATTGATCGAACTGCGGCCTATTGGAACTGGCAGTTCGAGTTGATTCGGGCTGGATCCCCACAGCTAGTACCGGAATCGGTGACCTTGTTTGTCGTATACGGTTCGTTGAACGCGGTCGCGGTATCGACTCATTGAGAGATGACAGCTTCCAAAACCGACACGCCTCTCTTGATCTCGCTTGCATTGCACCCTGCGAAGCCCAGCATCAACGCAGGCTTCTGCTCGTACTTGCGCACATATGAGGAGATTGGAACTACTTCCAATCCCAGCTGTACTGCCCGTCGTGCCAACACCGTTTCGGTCACGCGTGTCTTGATCCAGGCCACGGTACGCATTCCGGATTGGGCGTGCTCCACATCTAGCAAACCGGAAAGGCGCCTGTTCGCCTCTGCTGTAAGCAGCTGCGAACGATCCGAGTAAACCTGCCTCATCTTTCTAACGTGGTGGCCGAAGTGACCTTCGTTGATGAATTCGGTTAGCACTGCCTGATCGAGCGTTGGAGCATGGCGATCGATAAAGCTTCGCGAGATTCTAAATGCTTCGACTAGACGCTCCGGAACGACGATGAACCCAATGCGCAGAGCGTTAAACAGCATCTTCGTAAATGTTCCAACGTAAATGACAGATCCAGATCTATCGAGGCTATGCAATGAAGCAATCGGCTTCCCGGAATAGCGATATTCGGCGTCGTATTCATCTTCGATAATCCATGCTCCCTCACGCGCAGCCCAAGAGAGAAGTTCGACTCTTCTCTCTGCTGACATGACAGTACCAAGGGGAAACTGATTGGCCGGTGTTACATAGACCAAACGGGCGGAGGGCGATGACCCTATCGCTCTCGCAACATCTATGCCGTCTCGGTCGACTGGAACGGGAATCACACTCGCGCCTGCGCTCTGAAATACTTGAGAAGCTCCAGGATACCCGGGATCCTCCATCCACACCTCGTCGCCGGGATCAAGAAGCACTCGCGCCAAGAGGTCCAACCCCTGCTGCGCACCCGACGTCACGATGATCTGTTCGGAAGAACAACGTACTCCGCGGGAGTGGCCCACGTATTCTGCAATGGCTCTTCGCAGCGGCGGATAGCCACCAGCATCACCTTGCCCATACAACGCGCGCGGCGCTTTGCGATAAACCCGCGCCGCAATCCGCGCCCACAGTTCGACTGGAAAAAGGTCAATAGCCGGTTCGTAGCCCCGAAACGCCTTGCCGATGGAATGCGAGGCTGGCAAGAAAGATGCTGTCTTAAGAAGATTCTGCGTTCGCTTTGCTGTGGTCGCTCTGAAGATGACCTGCCGGGGAGATTTGTATTTAGCCGGAGAGGGAATCTCCCATCCTGGTGCTGGCACGACAAACGTTCCAGCACTCACTTCGGACGAAACGAACCCCTCAGCCTGAAGTTGCTGGAATGCGGACACAACTGTACCCCGGGCAAGGCCGTATTGTGCCGCCAGATTTCTCGTGGATGGCAACCGCGCTCCAGATTTCAATCGGCCATCAATGATTGCGGATCGCAGCTCAGTGTAGAGCCAGCGCCACATCTCCTGGCCATCCTTTCTCGGCTCTAAGACTAGGTCTTGAAATGTCTCTATTTTCGGCACTTGTTTTACGCCCCTAAGCATGGACTAGTCACCACCATGATTATGGACCTATTGGCTATTCCATTCCAATGTAACCTGATAAGGATGGCTAGCTCTTAGCGCCATACATCAATCTCACAGGAGATTCCCGGGCGATGGCACGAATCGAACTTCCCACACGAGAGCAGGCTCCCGCCGAAACCCATGAAATTCTCGACGCAACGCAACAGCGTTTGGGATTCCTTCCAAATGGACTTCGCTTGCTCTCCTTGAGCCCGAGCGCTTTGCGGGCTTACGTTGGTCTGCAGACCGCGCTGACGCAGGCTCTCGACGAGAAGACGCGGGAAGCGGTTGCGCTGGCTGTTTCGCAGGCCAACGGCTGCAATTACTGCATTGCGACCCACTGCTTCATTACTCATGCAAATTCGCAGACATCGCCTGACGAGATGACACTCAATCGCGAAGGAAAGTCCGCTGACCCGAAGAGAGCGGCTGCTGCCGCATTCGCAAAACGAATCATCGACACACATGGAAAGGTAAGCGATGCTG
Source organism: Acidobacteriaceae bacterium (assembly GCA_036498865.1). Classification (GTDB taxonomy): domain Bacteria; phylum Acidobacteriota; class Terriglobia; order Terriglobales; family Acidobacteriaceae; genus Edaphobacter. Next base: position 9,859 of record DASYEU010000125.1, read on the forward strand.
ATCTCGCGGCAGTTCGGGTAGCCGGGTATTCCGATGGCGAGATTGTTGAACTCACGGTAGTGGCGGCCCGGTACACTCTGACCAATTTTTTGAACAACATGTCTGACGTCGATATCGACATTCCTGCCGTCTCTGGCATGGTCATTGGTTAGGCGCCCATCATGGACCAGTCATTCCGATAATTATGGACCCTCCGACTATTCCATTCCAAGATAACCTGACTGTAGAAGGAGAATACGTCGTGAAGATGAGATTGGAGCCGGCGAAGGTTTCTCCCGCTGCTTACCATGCAATGCTCGGATTGGAGAGTTTCGTAAGTAAGTCATCGAAACTTGAGGTATCTCTCTTGGAGTTGGTCAAGATGAGAGCCTCCCAGATGAACGGGTGTGCCTTCTCCATTGATATGCATTCCAAGGACGCGCGTATGAATGGTGAGACGGAGCAGCGTCTCTACGCCTTGTCTGCATGGCGAGAAACGACTTTCTTTACCAACCGTGAACGCGCGGCTCTCGCATGGACGGAAGCGCTCACCCTTATCACGGAAGGCCGCGCACCGGATGAAGTCTATGTCGAAGTCCGGAACGAGTTTGGCGAAGAAGAACTGGTCAACCTCTCATTGGCGATCATCACGATCAACGGTTGGAATCGACTTGCGATAGGTTTCCGCAAG
>DASYEU010000126.1:0-23090 GCA_036498865.1 Acidobacteriaceae bacterium
CTTCGTGATTCCCGTCGCCGATGTCGACCGCGCCAGGCAGTTCTACGCCAACCTCGGCTGGCGACTCGACGCCGACTTCGCCTTCGACAACGGCTTTCGCATCGTGCAGTTCACGCCGCCCGGCTCGGAGTGCTCGCTGCAGTTCGGCACGAAGGTGACCCCCGCCGCACCCGGCTCCGCCAACGGCCTCTACCTCATCGTCTCCAGCATCGAAGCTGCCCGCACCGAACTCCTCGCCCGCGGCGCCCGCGTCAGCGCCACCTTCCACGCCGGAGCCCCCGGCGCGCAGTTCCAGCCCGAGGGCGACCTCGGCCGCGTCGACGGCCCCGCGCCCAACCACGCCAGCTACAGCACCTTCGCCACCTTCGCCGACCCCGACGGCAACACCTGGCTGCTGCAGGAGATCACCACTCGCCTGCCCGGACGCGTCGATCCTGCGACAACGTCCTTCGCCTCCGCGGCCGACCTCGCCGCCGCACTGCGCCGAGCCGCCGCCGCCCACGGCAACCACGAAAAACGCATTGGCGCAGCCGACCCCAACTGGCCCGACTGGTACGCCGAATACATGGTCGGCGAGCACTCCGGCGAGCCGCTTCCGGAGTAGCAGCGACTTCAGATTGCGCCGCTGAAAACTTCGATAGACCGGCACTCTGCACTCACGGTTGAGCGCCAGTGACCATCGTCATGGTGACGGTGCTGCCCTTCGGCACAATGCTGCCTGCAACCGGTTTCTGCGACTTGACCCAGGCCTTGGGTCCGCCCGATCCGGTAAAGACGGGCACCAGGCCCACCTTATGCATGGCGGCTGCCGCGGCGGTCTGTCCCTCCTCGAAGACATTGGGCACGACGACACCGAGATTCGGGTTGTTGATGGTGACGGAGAAGCCGCCGGGCAACGCCTGGGTGACGCGCACCGTGACTCCGCCAGGATCGGTGAACACCTGCCCGACTGCCAGTGCGGTGGGGAAGAGACGCGACGCATCGAGCGTCAGCATGACGACAGGTGGCGTGGCGTTCTCCGCAGACCCGGATGGATCGGTGGTCTGCACGCGATACACAATCACGCCTTCCGCGGGAATGTTCATGTCGAAGGGATCGACCTTTTGCCGCGCCTCCACCATAAGGTAGGGCACCTGCGCGCCGATGCGAACCGCGGCGACTCGCCCCGAAATCGGCGGTTGCGGCAGACCGATGGAGTGCAGGTCGAAGCTCTGCGTGGGACTCGTCAACTGCGCAATGGTGGAGGGATTGATCCATTGAATGGCGGCCTTGGTGTAGGCCGAGGGATGGGTCCCGTTGTTGCTGGCCATCTCATCATAGTTGCCCATGTTTCCGTTGTAGGCCCTGGGGCCGGTGGCCTGGCCAACGTCACCGGCAAACGGATAGAGGTCATTGAAGTTGGTGATGACGTGCATGAACTCCATGGCCCACGTGCCGACGCCTTCGGCCATCACGAAGCGCGCCCAGAATCCTCCACGCTGCGAGGTGCCGGCGCCGACGCCGCCCAGCATCACCAGCGCGGCGGCATCGAATCCCTGCTGCCGCAATTGGGCGCCGAGCAGCCCATCCAGATCTCCGGGCTCCACGTCGCCCGCAGCTCCGTCGAAGTTCTGCTGCGGCTGAACCACCGCGTCGAGATCCGCCGCTCCGGAGGACGCAGCACGGATGTAGGCACGCAGCGACCGGTCCACGCCGTTCTGCGGATCGAAGATCATCCGCCGCATGATCTGGCCGGGCCAGTCTGGCGGAATCACGTCCGGCGGATTCAGAAAATGCGGCCGGAACACAGGAACAAGAGCAAGCTTTTTTCGACCGATCCAAGGCATAGGTCACCGCCCATGAAAGCTGATTCCAAGATCGTGCCTGTAAATCCCCGGTGGGAGGTTACGAGCATACTCCAGTGTCCACAGGAACGAAAACCCCGGCCATGCGGCGCTCGCCGCGATCTCCCACTGCGGTATTGTGGATGCGAAGTGTTCCGAGGGTTCCAATGAAAGTCTGCTGTGCGGGTCTTCTGCTGATGTCCCTGGCCGTTCCATCCATCAACGCGCAAACCACCGTCGCCGCCACGCCCCCCATGGGCTGGAACAGCTGGGACGCCTACGGCCTCACCATCACCGAGGACCAGTTCCGCGCCAACGTCAAAGTGCTGACCACCCAACTCAAACCCTCCGGCTACAACTACGCCGTCATCGACGAGGGCTGGTTCTTCTTCAACCCCGAAGACCGCCCGCACCCCGACACGCTGGTCTACGCCGTCGACGCCAATGGCCGCTACGTCCCGGTCCCTGCTCGCTTTCCCTCCGCCGGCCCGGCCGCGCCAACGCAGGTCCGCAAGGAAGTGACCGGCCCCGGCGGCAAACTGCTGCTTTACAACACTGAGTCCACCAGCTTCAAACCGCTTGGCGACTACGTCCACGCGCAAGGCTTGAAGTTCGGCATCCACATCGTGCGCGGCATTCCGCGCGTCTCCGTGCAGCAGAACCTGCCCATCGCCAACTCCGCGTTCCACGTCACCGATGCAGCCGACACCGCCGACGCCTGCCCGTGGGACCCAACCAACTGGGGCGTCAAGGACAACGCCGCCGGCCAGGCCTGGTATGACTCGCTGCTGGCGCAGTATGCAGGCTGGGGCGTCGACCTGCTCAAGGTCGACTGCATCGCCGCCAATCCCTACAAGGCCGACGAAATCCGCATGATCCGCAAGGCGATCGACAAGACCGGCCGTCCGATGGTGTTGTCGCTGTCGCCCGGCCCGACCTCACTCGACAACGCCGCCGAAGTCGGCCAGTTCGCCAACATGAGCCGCATCTCGAACGACATCTGGGACCTCTGGACCAACCCGCGCCCCTTCCCGCGCACCCTCTCCAGCCAGTTCGCCACCACCGCCGCGTGGGCGCAGTACGCGCGCCCCGGCTTCTGGCCCGACGCCGACATGCTGCCGCTCGGCGAACTCCGCCCCGTCCCCGGCGACGGCAAGCCGCGCACCACGCGCCTCACACCCACCGAGCAGCAGACCATGCTCACGCTGTGGTCCATGGCCCGCTCGCCGCTCATCGTCGGCGCCAACCTTACTCTGCTCGACGACGCGACGCTCGCGCTGCTCACCAACCCCGACGTCCTCCGCGTCGACCAGACCGCCACCCGCTCCGGCCAGGTAATGCACAACGGCGACATCATCGCGTGGACTGCCGACCTGCCGGCCAACTCTCCAGACGGCTCCATCGCGCTCGCGATCTTCAACACCGGCGAATCGCAGATCGTCGTCAACTCCAGCTTCGAAGCCTACAACCTCGACGACGCCAGCTACCACGTCAAGGACGCCTGGAGCGGCAAGAGCCTCGGCAAGCAAAAGTCCATCGCCAACCTCACCCTCGAACCCCACGCCACCATCCTGTGGCTGCTGAAGAAATGAACGCACGGCCAACAATCCGGGCGCCCCATATTCGACGAAGTCACGCGACGCAGCCGCAAGCTGGACAAAGGAGGTTACTGAGAAACCTGGCCTCGTTAAGGACACGGCTTCAGCCGTGCCGTAAAAGCCGCATTGGTATTCCGGCTTTAGCCGCTGAGGTCAACTTTCGTTGGGGCGCACTCCTTCATCATCATCTTCCAGAGGCCTTGGCCCTATGACCGCCTTCGCCCTCTCGCCCGGCACCATCGCCTCGCTGGTCATCGCGGTCAGCTTCGCCGCCGGGCTCAACGTCTACGCCACCGTCGCGACGCTCGGCATTCTTGCGCGCTTCCATTGGATCGATCTGCCCGGCTCGCTTGGCGCACTCGCCAATCCGTGGATCATCGGCGTCAGCGCCGCGCTCTTCCTCGGCGAACTCTTCGCCGACAAGATCCCCGGCTTCGACCTCGTCTGGAACGCGCTGCACACCTTCATCCGCATTCCCGCTGCCGCGCTGATGGCCTACGCGGCCAGCTCCCACCTCACGCCCGAGCAGCAACTCCTCGTCACGCTCGCCGGCGGAGCCATCGCCGCCATCGCGCACAGTTCCAAAACCGCCGCGCGCGTGCTGGTGACGCCCAGCCCCGAACCCATCTCGAACATTGCGCTCTCCAGCGGCGAAGACGCCATCGCCATCGCCCTCACCTGGTTCGCGACGCATCACCCGGTCATCGCGGGCAGCGTGATCGGTGTGCTGAGCCTCGGCCTCGTGGTGGCGCTGTGGTTCACCTTCAAACGCATCCGCGCCGCGCTCACTCGCAGCTTCCGCAGCCTGCGCGACGCGTGATAGCGACTTCTACTGCGCAGGAGCCTGCGGCAACAACGCGCGAATATATCCGGCGTTCACCCTGCACTTCGCGAACTGAATATTCTCCAGCAACTCCGCCAGCGCCGCATCAATCGTCGCCTGCTGCGGCCGGTGCGGCAGCCGCTCCTTCACGCCGCCGTCCCCGCGCGGCAGTTTGGCAAACGCGACAATCTGGTCCCAGTCCGCAGGCCGCTTCACGCTGACAGGCGCGGACGCCGCCTCCATCTTCTTGTACGGCCAGAAGGCCCAGCCAATCGAGTTCTTCTCCAGCAGCGTGCGGAAACTCGCGACCCACTCGTCCGTGTTCTCACCCGACTCGCCCAGCCAGATCGGAACCTTGTACTTGTCGCGATACGCGAGAAACGGCGCCAGCGTCGACTGGTTCACACCCATCCAATACTTGTGCAGCTGGTAGATGGTGTTGCCGTCGAACGGAGGCCCGAAGATGGAGAAGTCTCCATCCCACTCCGCTCCGCCCAGAATCAAAATGTGGTGCGGATCGACCGCGCGAATCGCAGCCGCGATGCGCCTGTACAGCGGCTCCAGCGCAGGATGCAGCGCCTCATACCCCGCATAGTTCGGAATCGGTTCGTTCAGCAGGTCGTAGCCCAGCACCGCCGTCTCATTGCGATAGTGCCGCGCCAGCCGTGCCCACAGCTCCACCGTCTGCTGCTGCGCTCCCGCATCCACCAGCAGCCACGGATAGCCGTGACCATCGTCGATGTTCGTTCCCGTCTGGCCACCCGGCGCAGCATGCAGATCGAGAATCACGTACAGCCCCGCCGCATGGCACCAGCCCACCACGCGGTCCAGCAGGCGAAAGCCCTCCGCGCCGCCGGTCTGGAACAGCTTCCAGTGCAGGGGAATGCGCACGCTGTTGAACCCCTGCGCGCGAATGAACTGAATGTCCTGCTGCGTCACGTAGCGCTCGCGATAGCTCTTCCAGAACGCATCGGCGCGCGACGGCCCCACCAGCTCGGTGATCAGGCCCTCAATCTCTTTCGGCGACTGCGGCCCTCCATCGAACCGCCACATGTAGCCTTCCGGCACCAGCCAGTTGCCGAGGTTCGTGCCCTTCAACTGCAGCGGGCGATTCGCGCCGTCCACCACTTCGGCGCCGCGCGTGTGCGCATACTGCGCATCGGCGTCGGCCACCGCAAGCCCCAGCATCGCAGCGGTGAGAAACACAGCGCAAACCATCCACTTCACGGAGGACCGGCCGCCAGACTTCATCGTCTTCCCTTCACCAGCAACAGCGCGTCCTCAGACGACGCAGAGGCCATCTTAGACGATTCCCCAACCGCCACCCCAACACCCACCGACGCAGTTCATCCGCGCGAAACCGAGAGACTCCTCATCCGCGCGTTGATCTCATGCCACATGGCGAGGCTCTCCAGCACCTCGTCCGCCGCGATCGGCCGGCTGACGTAGAAGCCCTGAATCTCGTCGCATTGGTTCTTCCGCAGAAACGCCATCTGCGTTTCGTTCTCCACCCCCTCGGCGACCACCTTCAGCTTCAGGCTCCTCGCCATGCTGATGATCGAGCTTGTGATCGCAGCATCGTCCGGATTCGCAGCCAGGTCGCGCACAAACGAGCGGTCGATCTTGATCTTGTCCACGCGAAAATGCTTCAGGTAGCTCAGGCTGGAGTAGCCCGTCCCGAAGTCGTCGATCGCCAGCCGGACGCCCAGCTCCTTCATCTCGCGCAGCGTGGAGAAGGTCAGGTCGGCCTCCGTCAGCAGCACGTTTTCGGTCAGCTCCAGCTCCAGCAGATGCGCGGGCAGTCCCGTCTCCTCCAGCACCTGCCGCAACAGGTGCAGAAACGCCTGCTGGCGAAACTGAACGGCCGACACGTTCACGGCCACCGGCACATCGAACCCCGCTTCGTGCCAGACACGCGCCTGCGTGCAGGCCGCGCGCAGCGCCCATTCGCCAATTGGCAGAATCAGCCCGGTGTTCTCCGCGATCGAGATGAAGGCGTCCGGCGGAATCAGCCCTCCGTCCCGCTGCTTCCACCGGATCAGCGCCTCCATTCCGGTCACAGCGCCGCTGGCAAGGTCCACCTGCGGCTGATACACCAGGAAAAACTCCGCTCGTTCGACGGCCAGCCGCAGGTTCTTCTCCAGCAGCAACCGCTCCTCCGCCTCCGCGTTCATCTGCCCGGTAAAGAACCGCACGCTCCCGCGCCCGCGATCCTTGGCGCAGTACAGCGCGGCGTCCGCGTTCTTGATCAGGGTTTCGCCGTCGCTTCCATTCTCCGGAAACATGCTCACCCCGATGCTGCAATCCACGCGCAGCGAGTGGTGCTGCACCAGGAACGGATGCCGCATCGCCTCCAGAATCCGTTCCGCCGCAATCGCCGCGCTGGCCGCGTCCTTCACTCCGCTCAGCATGATCAGGAACTCGTCGCCGCCAAGCCGCGCCACCGTATCCTGCTCCCGCGCCCATTCGCTCAGCCGCCGCGCCACCTCCTTCAGCACCGCGTCGCCATAGGAATGGCCGAACGTGTCGTTGATGCTCTTGAAGCGGTCAAGATCGAGAAACAGCAGCGCAATCTTCTCGTTCCTCCGCCGCGCGGCCGCCAGCGCGGTGTTCAGGCGGTCCTGCAGCAGCACGCGATGCGGCAAGCCGGTCAGCGCATCGTGCAACGCCAGAAACTGGCTGCGCGCTTCCGCATCCTTGGCCGCTGTAATGTCGCGGAAGTACCATATCCGCCCGCGATACTCGCCCTTCGCATCCACCAGCGGCGAGGAGTAGCGGTCCAGCGTCGTCCCATCCTTCAACCGCAGCTCATCCCTGCTCTTCTCCTCGCGATGTTCATACAGATAGTTGACCCGCTCGTTGAAGGCCACCGGATCCTCAATCTTGCTGGTCGCAAACATCCGCACCGGAAGGTCGTCGCCCTTATCCAGCAGCCCTTCCGGAATGCCGAACAGAGCGCGGAACTGGCGATTCGTCAGAAGAATCCGGCCCGCCTCATCCACCACCAGGATGCCGTCCAGCGTCGTCTCCGTCTGCGCTTCCAGCAGCGCCGTCTTGAACAGCAGCAACTCCTCGGCGCGTTTTCGCTCCGTAATGTCGCGCACCGTGCCCAGGGTCAATCCCTTGCCGCTCAGCGTAATCGCCGCCAGAAACACGTCGGCTGGAAACGTCTCGCCATTCTTGCGCTGGTGAATCCACTCAAACCGCTCCTTGCCCGTGCGCAACGCGGCAGCGGCATGCGCCAAGCCGGCCTCCAGCGAAGGCGTGCCATCGGGTTGGTGCGGCGGCGACAGGCTCGCCGGATGCGGCATGTTCTCGCCAGCCGCGTACCCAAAGATCCGCCGCGCTTCAGAGTTGCAGTCCAGCGTGCCGTTCTCGTCGGTCAGCCAATAGGCATCGGCCGAGTCCTCGAACAGCGCACGATACTTCAGCTCGCTGTTCCGCAGCAGCTCCGCCGATCGCTGCCGCTCTGTTACATCGTTGGCAGACACCAGCATCGCGTCGATCCCGCGAAAGTCCAGGCTGTGACACACAATCTCGACGTCGATCCGCTCCCCGTTCTTCCGCCGATGCCGCCACACGCCCGGAATCTGCAACCCCGGCGTCCGCTTGGCCACGTCCGCGAACAGCGCAGGGACGTCTTCCGTAGGGCGAATCTCCGCAATCGTCATCGCCAGAAATTCCTCCGCAGTGAACCCATACTGACGAATGGCTGCCGCGTTCACCGCCAGGAACCGAAGTGTCTCGCGATCGAACACCCACATCGGAATCGGATGATTCTCAAACATCATCCGGTATCCCGCCTCGCACGGACACGGATCAGCCTCGGGGTCCGGCACCTCCACGGCCTCCTGCACTCCCGCAGCCTCCGCCTCCGCGGGCTGCCTCACCCCCGCGGTAGAGTCCATCTCGACCATGCCATTCATGGAACCCATTCTTCCTTTATCGGCAGAAATCCGGCGAGCCTGAGGAGTTGAGGAACGGGCACCCACTCCAGGCCCTCCGCGCGAGACCATCCACCTCCACCCGCGCAGCTAGTATTTGATTTGCCTCTGTCTTCGCCGTACCATCGCCTTGAGTGGATTCCACGAAAATCAAGTCGCACGCACTCCCCTCCGCCGAGTCCGACCGCCTCGTCGCCGCCACGCGCATCGACGACGACTCCGCCTTCGAGCTCAAGCTGCGCCCCAACCGGCTCACCGAATTCATCGGCCAGACCAAGGCTAAGGAGCAGCTCGCCATCGCGCTCGAAGCCGCCAAATCCCGCGGCGAAGCGCTCGACCACGTGCTCCTCTTCGGCCCGCCCGGCCTGGGCAAAACCACCCTCGCCACCATCATCGCCAACGAGCTCGAAGTCGGCTTCCAGCAGACCTCTGGTCCAGCCCTGCAGATTCAAGGCGACCTGACCGCCATCCTCACCAACCTGCGCGAGAAGCAGGTCCTCTTCCTCGACGAGATCCACCGCCTGCAGCCGGTCCTCGAAGAAAAGCTCTACACCGCGCTCGAGGACTACAAGCTCGACATCATCATCGGCCAGGGTCCCGCCGCGCGCACCCACGTGATGGAGATCAAGCCCTTCACCTTCGTCGCCGCCACCACGCGCCCCGGCCTGCTCAGCTCGCCGCTGCGCTCGCGCTTCGGCATCCTGCTGCGCCTCGAGTTCTACACCGACGACGAGCTCCGCTTCGTCGTCCAGCGCTCCGCCGAAGTCCTCAACGTCCCCATCGACCAGGACGGCGCCGCCGAGATCGCCATGCGCTCGCGCGGAACCCCACGCATCGCCAACCGCCTGCTGCGCCGCGTCCGCGACTACGCCCAGGTCCGTGCCGCCGGCGTCATCGACCGCGCCACCGCACAAGCCGCGCTCGCGCTGCTGGAAGTCGACGCTCACGGATTCGATGAGCTCGACCGCCGCCTGCTCCGCACCATCATCGAGAAGTACGACGGCGGGCCGGTCGGATTAAATACGCTGGCCGCCGCGCTGGCCGAAGAGCAAGACGCCCTCGAAGAGGTCTACGAGCCCTTCCTCATCCAGATCGGCTTCCTCGACCGCACCCCACGTGGACGCGTCGCCACCCGCCTCGCCTACGAACACCTCGGCATCGAAATGCCCCGCAAATACGGCCTCTTCTAAACCGCGCCGGCAGATCGGTGCGTCTCTGACAAACAACCGCCGCTAGTTCATCCAGCGCTTGTCGTTCGGATCCTTCTGCGAGTCCGGATCCAGATAGCGGCCTTCCTCGTCGAACTGCACCTTGCGCCCCTGCTTGCCCATGTACACCTCAAACTTCCGCGCCGCGCGCCGCCGCTTGTAGCGGTAGTACGAGTTGCGCACGCCGAAGAATCGCTCGCTGAAGGCAAACCCAAGCCCCTGCGAAGGCGCGTAGTTGACGTACAGAAAGCTGCACAACCCCGCCGACAGATGCAGCAGCGCGCCGAACGAGTCCATGGAGCGCAGCAGGTAGGCCAGGTCCAGCAGGACATAAATCCCCACCAGGTACTTGATGCGGATCCGCACCGGCGGCAGCATCAGCAGGATCTCCACGTCCCCCATCCGCACCGCCAGAGCGACCATGATCCCGAACACTGCCGATTCCGCCCCCACGCCAACCGACTCCGGCCGCAGCCCGAGCACGTGCGTGAACGAACCCGCTGTCGCCAGCAGCGCTCCCCCGATTGCCGACGCCAGGTACACCTCGCGCGTGAACCGCGCCCCATAGCTGCCCTCCAGCATGGAGCCGAACATCCACACCATCAGCATGGAAAACAGGATGTTCAGAATGCCGAGGTTGAGAAACGAATACGTCACCGGCGTCCACAGGTGGAACGGCCACGTGACGATGGCCGCCGGCTGCAGCACCAGGTGGCCAAGCAGCGCCTGGGTGAACTCCGGCAACACCAGGTTCAGCACCAGCGCGGCAAAAAATACGGTGAGATTGACGATCACAATCTGGCGCACCGTTCCGTCGAACGGTGGAAGAGTCAGCGTGGTGGAACCGGAGCGCGCCATAGCAGCTATTTCAACATACTCGGCCGGCCGCGGGCAGGCGCGATGGCGAGCAGCCGGCAACGGTAACCTGGGAAAAACAGCCTCCGTTTGTCGGCGAAATGTGTGCGATGTTCGGATGCGGCGCGCCCGGTTTCAGGCCATCTGGCTCCAACTGGGGAGGTTGTGCAATTGACCGCTTGACGTTCGCCGGAAGGCTACTCATACTATCGGTGGCGGGTGTGCCGTTGCGTATCCCTTGGGCGGGTGCCCGGGGCGGGTGGCGCAAAGTGACCTGTGGGGACGACTCGCAGGCCGGGTTTCAAGTCAAAGGTGTCCGGAGGCTCCGATCATGGCTGTTGTTTGTCCAGAATGCGAAAACCCCATCACAGTGGACGACGAAGAAGTCGAAGAAGGCGAGACGGTGGTGTGCGATGAGTGCGGCCTGGAAATGGAAGTCGTCTCAGTCGATCCCCTGGAACTCGCGCCCGTCGACGTAGCAGGCTACGACGACGAGGACGATGTGCATGTCGCCGAAGAGGATGAGGAGTAGCTCCTCCGGTTTGGCCACAACATCCGCCGGGTGGGCGGGTATATTAAAGGTATGACTTGTCTCGCTTACTACCGTAAGGCGTTGACCCGGTTAGGCCTTTCCGCGGCTTTGCTGGGCGGACTGGGTTCGGTGGCCCTGCTGGCAACTCCGGCGCCCCTGCTGGCGGAACAACAGGCGCAGCGCGTGCTCCAGGGCCGCGTCGTCGACAAGGCCGACACCGCACTCAAGGGCGCAACCGTCTACCTCAAAGACGGCCACACCCTCGCCGTCAAAAGCTACATCGCCTCCGACGACGGCACCTACCGCTTCGGCCAGCTCGCCCAGAACACCGACTACACCGTGTGGGCCGAAATTGGCGGCAAAAAGAGCGCCGTAAAGAGCATCAGCTCCTTCGACACCCGCAACGAATTCAACATCACCCTCAAGATCGACAAGTAAAAGCCTGTCTTGCTTAAGGGCACGGATTTATCCGTGCCGGTCAGCTTCTTGCGTCGCCAAGGACTCTTTCAGCACCCTCTTTAGCCTCTGCGACATGCTTTCGCTCCCCTCGCCCCCAACCTCGCTCAACTCCGATCCACGCGATCGCCGTGGCTGGGCGGCTGGCTCGTGACCACGAACCGCACCCCCTGCACACCCCGGTTGATCGCCTGGTGCACCCTGCCCGGCGCAATCTCCAGCCCCTCGAACGCCCGCAGCGTATGGTCCGTGCCGTCGATCGCAAGCGTCAGCTCCCCAGCCAGCACATAAAAGAACTGCCGCGCCCGCTCGTGGTGGTGCGCCGTCTCGGACGTACCCGGCGGCATCCACTCCTCAATCACGTGCAGCTCGGCGGTGCGGACCAGGTACCACGCATCGCAGCCGTCTCCCCAGGTGTAGTGCTCCGCATTCGCTGCGCTCACAACGCTGTTGGCCATGCGCGATTCTACCCCGCCCCCGCCCACCATCACCCATTTAGGCAATAGACGGCTCCTCTGGAATCTGTTCCACTAGCCACTGCAGTGGGGCCCCGATACAAAATGTGCAGTCTACCGGCGCAAGCCGTCATAAATGTTGAAAACTACAGAGAAGCACTTTCAATATGTCGACGCTCTGCGCGGGATTGCCGTGCTCGGTGTCCTGCTGGTCCATAGCGCCATTCTTACCAGGCAAACCGGCGCCACCTGGATCCTGAGCTTCACCGGCCAGCGCGGCGTGCAGTTGTTCTACATGCTCAGCGCCTTCACCCTGTGCCTGTCTCTGGACCGCAAGCACTCGGAATCTCGCCCGCTGCGCAATTACTTCATCCGGCGATTCTTCCGCATCGCGCCGCTCTACTACATCGTCATCTTCATCAATATTCTGCTGAAGCATCTGGCCCCGGAGCAAAGCTCCCTCACCCACCTGAAGAACAGCGACGTCTTTCTCGGCTTCCTGTTCCTCAACGGCGTTCGGCCCAACGCCATCAGTCTCGTCGCCGGCGGATGGTCGATCGCCGTGGAAACGACGTTCTACTTCTGCCTCCCCTTCCTCTTCCGGCAGTTCAAAACCATCCCGCAGATTCTGACACTCTTCGCCATCACCGCGCCCCTCCTGCACGTCATCAGCAAGGTCCTCGCACTTCAGTCGCCCGACATCGCGCACGAACAGTACTTCATCTTCTTCTGGTTCCCCGTCGAGTTTCCCGTCTTCATTCTGGGCATGCTCACCTATGCGATCTGGAAGCAGTACCTCCGCGAGAGCGAACTCACGCTCGAGGCCAGGCGCCAGATCTCCGGCATTCTGCTCCTCACTTCGTTCATGATGTACTGCGCCTGCCTCCCCTTCCATGACGTCAAGCTCTACTTCTCGTCCTTCCTGTTCCTGCCGCTGATTCTCGCGTTGACCATCTACGCCTGGCCGTTCTTCGTAAACCGCCTGACCATCTACGTCGGCAAGATCTCCTACAGCGTCTACCTGCTCCACTTCCTCGTGCTGAACGCCATGGGAGTCGTGCTCGAACACATCGACGCCTACCCCGGCCACTACATCACGCGCTTCGTCTGGGACCAGCCCCTGGGACTCGCCGCCGTCTTCCTGGTCGCGTTCGGCATCTCGCTGCCGCTCTGCACCCTGAGCCGCAACCTCATCGAACTGCCCGGCATGGACCTCGGCCGCCAACTCATCGCACACAAAGAGAAGCGCTACCAGCTCGACCCCGAACCCATCCCCGCCCAGCCTTAGAGTTCAGCACCAGCCGCACGCTAACAGAACCCGTTGCCCCTAGACCAAGTAACTCCGACTTGCTCAATCATCGGTTGACCTCATGTTTCCGCGCCCTGGACTGCCAGGAAGTAAAAGCAGACCTCGCCAGAGCGGAAAAGCGTTCATATGTGCGTTCCCGGCGACCTCATCAAACTTGAGCACGCAAAGACAGACCCAGCAGTGCCTCCCCGATTTCGGGCTTAAGGTCGTCCCCCAGGTTTTTGGGGCTTAATTAGTTCCGAAAGTGTGCAAACTACTGCATTTCCTGGTTTCATTTTCTTTCAATAATTCAGAGAGTACGGTAGTAGTGCTTTTTCTTCTGTGACTTGGAGTTATTCATCGTTGCGCTTATTTGGCCTTTGGATTGCTTCAAGTGCGATATCTAGGACTTTCTCCCGAAAGGTCGCGCACGCCCATGAAAAAGCTCGCCATCGCTGTACTCTCGCTTATCTTCCTTGCTACAGTCCCCCTAATTGCCCACGCCGACACAATCGGTACGATTGGGACATTCACCCTTACTAACGGTGGAAGCTGCTGTAGCCCAGGTCCGTTTGGCACCATTACCCTCACTCAAACCGCTGCCGGTGTGGTGACCGTCATGGAGACACTAGCCCCGAACGAGTATTTCGTCGGCACGGGCGCCGGAGACTCTTTGGGGTTCAATGTGAAGCCAGCGGACGGTGCTCTCACGATTGGAAATATCACGGCTGGATTTCACAACGTTGGTTCTGACTCACTCTCGCCTTTCGGAAGCTTTCTTGAGGCCGTCACCTGCGACGACCCCGCTTCCTGCCACGGAGGCCAGACCTCAAACATTGTCGGGCCACTAAGCTTTACCGTGACCTCGGCTCTTGGCGTCAACGTTTCCGACTTCATTGTCAATGGGGGAGGCTACTACTTCGCCTCAGATATTTTCTTGGGCAACATCACAACCGGGGTTGGGAATACCGGGAACGTCGCTTCGATCGGCGGAACCTTCACAACACCCACACCCACTCCTGAGCCGTCTTCTCTCATGTTGCTCGGAACAGGCATCGTAGGCGGTGTCGGAATGATGCGCAGAAAAATCCTTTCTGCCTTGGCGAATCGATAACGCATCATTAGCAACCATTCGGACAAGCGGGCACACTTACGGAAGATCCCATCCCCGTAAGTGTGCCCCTCCAAAAAGGACGCTTTGGGCTCACCCGGCAGGAGGAAGGGGGTGGGCCGTTTTGTTTTCTCGCTGGACCCACCCGGGTTACATCGGAACTCTCGTGATAAGCGTTTGGCTAGGTGCTATCCCACTGGCCACGCAAAGTATGTCTTGGTCTGACATCATCCGGTCCGGGTACGTCAAAAGCGGTATGGCTTTCTTTCCTCTCAGGCGACTAGGCTCTCTAATTACAGGCTTCCCAGGAAGCGTGCTCATGTTCTCATGTTGGTTGACGGCCCTCTTCGGAGGGTCGTTTTCCGTTAGGCTAGTGAATCTCAATAGGGAAGACGCCAAGCCTATATGCTCGATCGATCCCGCCAATTTCCGCGATTTTCCGTGAAATCCCGCTGGTGTCTCAAGTAATATTTATGCCCCAGGATCGAAGCGCTATTCGCCGCGAGCCGCTGCCCTTACAATGTCCCTCAATGCCCGCAGCCATCGAGACCACCTCCCTCACCCGCCGCTTCGGAGACTTCACCGCGGTTGACCAGGTCAACCTAACCGTCGAGGCTGGCCAGTTCTTCGGCTTCCTCGGACCCAACGGCGCCGGCAAGTCCACCACCATCAAGATGCTCACCGGCCTGCTCGCGCCCACCAGCGGAACCATCCGCGTCCTCGGCGCCGACCTGACGCAGAACTCGGCTGAGCTGAAACGCCAGATCGGCGTCGTCCCCGAAGGCATGGCGCTCT
Source organism: Acidobacteriaceae bacterium (assembly GCA_036498865.1). GTDB lineage: Bacteria > Acidobacteriota > Terriglobia > Terriglobales > Acidobacteriaceae > Edaphobacter. The sequence continues at coordinate 14,889 of DASYEU010000126.1, forward strand.
TCGGCCGCCTCACCGCCAGCGAGTACCTCCGCTTCGTCGGCCGCATGTACGGGCTGGACAAAGCCACCACCGAACAGCGCACCGCCGAGCTGCTCGACTTTATGAACCTCGCCGGCGAAGACAAGAAGCTCGTCACCGACTTCTCGCACGGCATGCAGAAGAAGCTCGCGCTCGCCGCCGCCGTCATTCACGGCCCGCGCGTCCTGTTCCTCGACGAGCCGTTCGAGGGCGTCGACGCCATCGCCGCAGGCACGCTGAAGTCCATGCTCCAGCGCATGATCGCACGCGGCGTCACCATCTTCCTCACCTCGCACGTGCTGGAGATCGTCGAGCGCCTGTGTACGCACATCGGCATCATCCACCGCGGCCAGCTGGTCGCGCAGGGTTCCATCGACCAGCTCCGCGCCGGCGTCGCACGCCACGGCGACGGCACCGCGCCGCTCACGCTCGAGCAGATCTTTCTGGAAATTGTCGGCGGCGGCGATCAAGCCCTCACGCCGCCCGAGCAGGAGCTCTCATGGCTCAGCTGAACGAGCCGCCGGTTGCCGCGTACGACATTCCGGCCAGCACCCAGCTGCTCGCCATCGCCTGGATGCGCTGGCGCATGTTCGCCAACGGCTTCCGCCGCCAGGCCAACTCAGGCAAAGTCGCAGGCCTGGTGCTCACGATCGTGCTGCGCATCCTGCTCTGGCCCATCCTGGCGATGTGGGTCATCGGCCCGGCCTTCGGCGCCGGTTTTATGGCGTGGGCCGCGGTCAGCCGGCATCATCCGGAGCGGCTCGCGCCGCTGCTCGGTGGCATCGCCATCGGATGGCAGTTCGTCGCGGTCAACGGCGTCAGCATCGCGGCGACCATGTCCACGTTCGACCCGGCATCGCTGCTGCGCTATCCGCTGCGCTTCGGCCGCTACCTGGTGCTGCGGCTGCTGCTCGGCCTGCTGACGCCCAGCACCATGATCGGGTTTGGCGCGCTGTTCGGAACAGCCGTCGGCATCGCCATCGCGAACCTCTCGCTCGCGCCCGCAGCCGTGGTGGTGCTCGCTGTGTATGCGCTGCTGAACCTCTTCTTCTCGCGCATGATCGCCGTGTGGATGGAGCGCTGGCTGGCCACCCGCCGCGCGCGAGAGATCTTCGGCGGGTTGCTGGCCCTCTTCTTCATCGGCCTGCAGGTCTTCAACATGCGCACGCATGGGCATCGCCACTCCGACACGAGCGACTGGCTGGTCAACTTTGCGCAGGCTTCCAACCACGTGCTCGACTTTCTGCCGCCGGGCTTCGCGTCGCACTCCATCACGGTCACCGCGCACCCGCTGTCGAGCCTGCTGCAGTTCGCCGCGCTGCTCGCCTGCACTGCGGTCATCTTCGCCGCCTTCGCCTATCGGCTGCACAAGCAGTTCCTTGGCGAGTACCTCGCAGAAGGCGCGCCGCGCAGCACCGTCGCAGCCAAACGTCCGGCGCCTGCCATCGAGCGCCACCTCGACCGGGCGCAGCACGCGGAGAGCCCGCATGCAGGCTTCGCATTGCCGCCGACCATCGCGGCCTGCCTGCGCAAGGAATGGGTTTACCTGCGCGGCAACACCAACCAGCTGATCGCGATGATCACGCCGCTGGCCTTCGTCTTCATCTTCAGCCGCGGAATCCTCGCGCACCATCCGCAGTATCTGCTGCCCGGCGCAGTCGGCTACGCGGTGCTGGGACTGATGGCCACGCTGTACAACGTCTTCGGCGCCGACGGCGCGGGCGTGCAGCTCTACCTGCTTGCGCCCGTACGCCTGCGCGACGTCGTGCTGGCCAAGAACATTGCCAGCATGTCGCTGCTGCTCGTCGAGGCGACGCTCGCCTGGACGGTTGCCGCCGTGCTCGCCACCGCGCCCATTCCTCTGGTGGCGCAGCTCTCGGCCGCGTCGTGGATTCTCTTCATCCTCTTCACCAACCTCACGGTCGGGACGCTGCGCTCGATTCAGGCGCCAAGCAAGATCTCGATCGCGCAGACGCGCCGCATGCGCCCCGCGCCCGCGAGCAAGACTAGCGGCCTGATCGTGCTCGCCATCGTGTTCGGAAGCGTCCTGCTGCAGGTTCCGGTGACGTTTCTGTGCCGCTACTTCAACAACCCCTGGCTCGCAGTGTGGATCTTCGCGCCGCTCGCCGCCGCCGCAATCGCTGCCTACGCCGTCCTGCTCCAGCAAGCCGAGCAGCTCATCCTCACCTACCGCGACCGGATCGCCCAGGAACTCTGTGGCGACTGACGCTGCGACGCGGTGCCAGCGCGCCCGCGAATCAGTTGTATACTCTGCTCGACCGAGGGAGGCTCCGCAGTGCTCGTCTGGAATCTGGTTGGCGGTTGGGTAGGCATGTTGGCGGGAGTGATCTCGGGAGCGCTGGTTGGGTTGTTCTTCCATCGCGAAGATTGGATGGGCGGGTATGCGTCTCATCGCAGACGCCTTACGCGGCTTGGCCACATCTCATTTTTCGGTCTGGGCTTCCTGAACCTGATCTTTGCGGCGACTGCCGGACAGTTGAACCTGCAGGGGCGCAGCCTCGGCGTCGCGTCCGTGAGTCTGATTGTCGCGGCGGTGACCATGCCGATCTGCTGCTTTCTGACTGCATGGTGGAAGCCGTTCCGGCACCTGTTTCCGATTCCGGTGGCTGCGGCTACGTTGGGCATTCTCGCGATCCTGGTGGGCTGGAGGCCGGCATGAAGCTTGGCTTGATTGCCATGAGCGGCGTGCGCGCGCACAATCCGGAACTGACGGCCCTTGGTCTCACCCTACCCGGATTCGTTGAGCGCAATCGCGTCATCGCGTCGCTCCCGAGCCTTGGGCTGCTGACCCTCGCCGGTCTCACGCCGGCGGCGATCGACACGACGTATCTGGAAGTTGCGGACCTGGCCACGATGGTGGGGGTTCCGCAGGAGTTCGACGTGGTTGCCATCTCCAGCTTCTCCGCCCAGATCGGCGAAGCCTACGCGCTGGCCGACCGCTATCGCGCTCTCGGCACCAAAGTGATTCTGGGCGGACTCCACGTCAGCGCGGTGCCGGGCGAGGCGGCCGCTCACGCCGACGCAATCGTCGTTGGCGAAGGCGAGACGGTGTGGCCGCAGGTGATATTCGACCTGACAGGTGGGAAGCTGGCGAAGGTCTACGATGCGCGTGGCCGGAACTTCGACCTGGGCCTGTCGCCGATGCCGCGGTTCGAGTTGCTCGATCCCGAGCGCTACAACCGGCTCACGGTGCAGACGCAACGGGGCTGCCCGTTCCGCTGCGAGTTCTGCGCCGCGTCGATCCGTATTTCCCCCACGTATAAAACGAAGCCCGTTGAGCGAGTGATCGCCGAAATCCAGAAGATCAAGTCGCTTTGGAAGAATCCATTCATCGAGTTCGCCGACGACAATACGTTCGTGAACAAGGCCCACTCCAGGGAGTTGGTGCGCGCCGTGGCGCGAGAACAGATTCGCTGGTTCACGGAGACGGACGTCTCGGTTGCTGACGATCTAGAGCTGCTGGACCTGATGAAGGACGCCGGCTGCGCCCAGGTGTTGATCGGCCTGGAGAGCCCGAGCGTTTCGTCGTTGGATGGCGTGGAGCAAAGAGCCAATTGGAAGGCACGGCAGGCGGATCGATACCTGGAGGCCATCCGTCGCGTGCAGGATCGCGGCATCACGGTGAATGGATGTTTTGTGCTCGGGCTCGACGGAGCAGGCCCGGAATCGTTCGACGACATTTGGGATTTTGTGCGAGAAAGCGGCCTGTACGAAGTGCAGATCACAGTGCAGACAGCCTTTCCGGGGACTCCGCTGTATGACCGGTTAAAAACTGAAGGCCGGCTGTTGCGCGAAGAGGCCTGGGAGTTGTGTACGCTGTTCGACGTCAACTTTCGGCCCGCAAAGATGCAGGTTGCGGAGTTGGAGGCAGGTTTGAGAAGCCTCGCCAGCCGGATTTATTCCGAGGAGTTCACGAACGAGCGCCGCGCTCGTTTTTATGCGAATTATCGGAAGCATAGCCGCGCCGCGGCAAATTAACCGAAGGAGTGTTCCCATGTCGACTCGATGGATCAGGCCCCTGTTTCTCTTCAGCGGTCTTTACGACGCGCTCCTCGGCATCGTATTTGTGCCTTTCGGCGCAGAAGTTTTCCGCCACACCGGAGTCACGCCTCCGAACCACATGGGCTACGTGGAGTTTCCGTCGCTGCTTCTGATCGTCTTCGGCATCATGTTCCTGCGCATCGCGGGCGACCCTCGTGGCCGCCGCGAACTGATCCTCTATGGCATGGGACTGAAGGTTTCCTACTGCAGCGTGGTGTTCTGGTATCAACTTCACGGCGGCGTTCCCGCGCTCTGGCTTCCTTTTGCGTGGGCCGACGTCGTGTTCCTCGCGCTCTTCTATGCTGCCTGGCGGAGTCTGCGCGAAGCATAAGCCGGCTTTCGCCGCGCCGTCCCGGCTCTCACGCTGGTGGGCGTGCGGACTGGGCGATGCGGGCCATCTCCAGTTCGGTGTAGGGCGCGGAGAAAACTTCCGGCGCGGTGTGGAATTTGCGGAACAGCGCGAACACATAGCGCATGCGCTCCTCGATCTTCGCCCAGTTTCTCGCTCCCGTCGGCGTGGCGATGCCCGGCAGATCCGCGCTGACGGTCAACTCGCGGTTGCCAATCTTGTAGAACATCCACCGCTGGGTTGCGCAGCGCCGGATGATGAACGGCATGGCTCTGCGGATGTAAGGTTCCAGCCGGATGTGCTCGTGGTAGACGATCTCGCAGTTGCCCGCGATCATGGCGGCGCGCTTCGCCTCCAGATCGCTCGCGTCGAACGCAACGAGGTAGGAACGGAATGCAGTCGCGAGCCGATCCTGACCGTGCTGCTCGCTGGAGCCCGCGCGCAGGCCCGCAAAGAATGCGGCCCGCGCTTCCGGCGCGGCGCCGCTTTCCAGCATCTCCAGAAAGCGCGCGGACTGCTCGCCGATGTCCTGGATCACGAGGCGGTTTCCCTTGAGCACGAGCTTGGCAGCTTTGCCGCGGCTCCAGACCGCCAGCCACCTTCCCGTCCAGCCGCCGGATAGTGCACCGATGCCTGCGCCAATCGCCGCAGTGACGGAGTCGGGCGACAGGTGCAGCGCGTGTCCGGCGAGGACTCCCGTCGCTGCGCCGATCAGGCAGCCTGCAACGCCGGCCGTCACCGTCGCGTTGCGGACTGCGGTGTCGAGGTCTTCCTGACGGATGGTGTAGCCGGCTTTGCGCGAGCCCCACACCGCCCACGAGTGGAAGTTCGGCCCGCCTTCGCGGCCCAGCCCGCCGGCCAGCGCCTCAGAGAGTAGATAGTGCAGGATCGTGATTCGCTGGTTGGAACGCGACCCGTCCGGCTCGGCACAGGCGTCTTCAATCGCCCTCGTCCACCGTTCGGAAGTCGTCATGGCAACCAGTATCGGGGAGAGTGGTGCGGGAGACAACCCGTAAATTGATTTGACATCTATTCGGAATCCGATATATCGTCTTGCGAATATGAAACCCGCCGTCCATGAACTGCTGCCGCTCTCGCCCGCCACGCTCCACGTTCTGCTCGCGCTCACCGCGGGCGATCTCCACGGTTACGGCATCATGCTGGAGGTCGCGCGTCACTCCGGCGGAGCCTACAAGATCGGCCCCGGCACGCTCTACGACAACCTGAAGAAGCTGCTGAAGCTGGGACTGGTCGAAGAGATTCCCGGCTCCGGCACTCGCGACAGCGACGAGGAGCCGCGCCGCCGCTATCGCCTGACGCAGACCGGAGGCGAAGTGCTGGCTGCCGAAACCGAGCGCCTGACCGGGGTGCTGCGCAAAGCGCGCCGCGGACTGCGCCTGCACGAGGAGCGGCAATCATGAACGCCCTCCAGCGGAGAATTTACAGCGCAGTGCTGCGATTGCATCCGGCGGAGTTTCGCGACCACTTCGGCCGCGACATGGAGCGCGACTTCGCCGACGCGCTGCCGCAGCGGGGATTTGCGCCGCTGCTGGGCGATGCGATGCTGTCGCTCGCGTGGCAGTGGCAAGCCTGCGCGCTGGCCGGGCCGGAGCTGGAGTTGCCGGTCGCGAGCCATCCGTTCCTCGCCGGCCAATATCAGGCGATCCGGCTTGGAGGCGTGAACGCGTTCGACCTGGGCTGCGCCTCGGTGCTCTCGGTGGCGCTGTTGCTGATGATCGGATACGCTGCGAGCGTTCCGAACCGGCGCGTGATCGCCGACGTGCAGACGGTGCGCGTCGCCCACGACGGAGGCATCGATGCCACGCCGCATTCTCTCGGCGCGGCCAGCGACCAGGGCCGCCGCGAAGCACGCGTCTTCTGGGACGCCGGAGCTGCATCCGGCTATGGCACCGGCAACGCCAGGATGACCGGCCCCGTGCACCTGCGTACCGAATCGACGGGGTTCAGCCTGCGCCCGCACGGACGCGTGCACTGGCAGGCGCCGTCGCTGGGAGACGCTCTGCTACAGTTCGCACTCATCAGCGCAGTCGTGTGGCTGACGTCATTCCTGTTCCGCCGCACGCGAGGAGTGGGCGCGCGAGTATTTCTGGGGACGCTCGGCCTGCTGGGTGTCTTCGGCTCGCTTGCGTTCGGCGCTGTGCCCAAGTCTGCCATGCACGCGCAGATTCTGCATCCGGCCCAGCCGCTGCCTTCGTTTGAGGTCACCACCGTGAGGCCGTGGCAACCCAGGCCGATGCCGCCTCCGCCGCCTGCGGGCATGCCCGACACACGTCCGCCAATGCCGCGCAAGATCGATCCGATGGGCGGCCGCGGCGCTGAAGAGCGCACGGATCGCGTGCACATGATCACTTGGACGGTGAGCCTGATTGAGTCGGCATTCAACTTTCCCCTGGACTCGAGCGAGCGGATCATCGGCGCGCCGGAGTGGGTGGGCAGCAATGGCGACCGCTACGAAGTTCAGTGCAAGATCGAGGCTGCCCAATTCGCAGCGATGCAGGCAATGACAGCACAGCAGCGCCGTGAGCAAGTCGCGTGGATGGAGCAGTCGCTACTGGCCGACCGCTTCAAACTGAAGGCGCACTTCGAGACCCGGGAGATGCCTGTATACGCACTCGTGATCTCCAAGGGAGGCGCGAAGCTTACCCCGGCGAAAGAGGGCGAGGTCGCGCGGCTCTCGTCGCTTGGAAATGAGACAACGGGCACGGCCGTCACGCTGGATCAGTTCGTCCACTCTCCTCTGCTGCGCCCCGACAGCCGTACAGTGATCGACCAGACTGGCCTGGAGGGCGCGTATGACTTCACGATCAAGGGCGAGGGTGCCGAGGGCCCATCGTTCTTCACGTTGATCCAGGAACAGCTCGGCCTGAAGCTGGTGCCGACGAAGGCTCCGGTGGAAGTCATCATCATCGACCACATCGAGAAGCCCTCGGAGAACTAGCTTATGGCCACGGGTACGCTGCAACGGCTCTTCTTCGTCACACTCGCGACTCTCGCCGCAGCAGCAGCGGCTCCCACGCACGCGCAGATCCTGCATTCCACCGATCCGCTGCCTGCGTTCGAGGTCACCACCGTCAAGCCGCGCGATCCGAAGGCGATGATGACACCGCTCGGCTCGCAGAATATTGTGCGCTACGCCGGCCAGACGAGAATGCTCATCGCAATTGCCTACAACCTTCCCACCACTTCGCTGCAGCGCATCGTCGGAGGTCCGGACTGGATTGACGACAACAAGAAGTGGTACGTCCTCGAAGGAAAGATTCCCGACAGCCTCTTCACGCAGATGCAGAAGCAGCCGGGCAACGAGCGCCACCAGCAGGCGTGCCTGATGATGCAGGCGGCTCTGGCCGAGCGCTTCCATCTGAAGGTGCACTTCGAGACGCTCGTGATGCCGGTCTACGAACTGACCATTGCGAAGGGAGGCGCGAAGCTGCCCGCTCCGAATGACGCGACCGTCATGGGCGGCGGCGAGATCCTTACCAAGGACGGCCTGCGCATCCACAACATGACCCTCGACGGCATGCTTACCGCGCCGTGGTTCGGACTCGGCGGCCGGCCTATCGTCAACAAGACCGGCCTCGCCGGCAGCTACAACCTCGAGTTGCACGACTGGCACCCGGAGCTGCCCTCGCAAGGGCCCAGCAGCCTCGCGCCCCCGCCTGAGGGCCAGGCATCCATCTTCACCGTGCTGCAGGAGCAGCTCGGCGTGAAGCTTGCGCCCGCCAAAGCGCCGGCCGAAGTCGTCGTCATCGACA
>DASYEU010000127.1:0-11486 GCA_036498865.1 Acidobacteriaceae bacterium
TGCCGCAGGAAGATCCCTCGCAGCAGGCCGCGTTGATGGACTTCCAGTTCTCCTGCATCACCCGCTTCTCGCCCTGCCTCAACCATGGCGAAATCCTGCCCGCTGCCTGGAGCAATCTGCAGGAGCAGGAACAATCCCCCGGAACGCGATAAACTGGAAGGACACGGGGCAGCGAACGCCGCCTGCCGGAAGGATGTCCTCGAAGCGATGCGAAGAGCTCTGTTGCTATTCATGATGGCCGCCGGAATCTCGCTTGTCCTCTGGTCTGGATGGCACAACCTCAGCGAGCGCCACAAAGCAGCGCAGCAGGCTGCGATGCAGGTCACGCTCGTCCCCGACAACGCCGCTATCGCGTCCGACGCATCCACTCCCGACTCGCCCCTCCGCGGCAAGCCCGCCCCCGCCTTCACCCTCGTGGACCTCCAGGGCAAAAACGTCTCCCTCAGCGACTTCAAGGGCCACCCGCTGGTCGTCAACTTCTGGGGCACCTACTGCGCACCCTGCAAGCTCGAAATGCCCTGGCTCGAAGAGTTCAGTCACAAATACGCCGCGCAGGGTCTCGAGATCGTCGGTGTCACCTACGACTCCGAGGTGGGTAAGGACACCATCGCCAAGGACACCCAGAAACTCGGCGTCACCTATCCCATCCTTCTCTCCACGCCCAAGGCCGAGAAGGACTACCTCAGCGACTCCGAAGTCCTGCCCATGTCCTTCTACGTCGATAAAACCGGTAAGGTCATCGAAGTGACCGCCGGCCTCGGCCCCAAGGACGCACTGGAAGACATGGTGAAGAAGACCATCGCCTCAGGATCAGCCCAATGAAGCGCCTCCTCACATTCGTCTCCGCCTTCGCCCTACTCGCCGCCCCAGCCTTCGCCCAGCTCGGCAACATGGATGCAGCCCCCAAGGCCAAGTCCTACGTCGTCTACGCTGCCGAACCCCAGACCGTCGCCGCCGGCAAGCACGGTGTCCTCAATCTTCGCTTCCACATCCTGCAGGGCTACCACGTGAACTCGCACACGCCGAAGTCCGACTTCCTCATCCCCACCGCGCTCACGCTGCAGCCGGCCAACGGCATCACGGCCAGCGCGCCCGAGTATCCCGCCGGCACGCAATTCGCTTTCAGCTTCGCACCCAACGACAAGCTCGACGTCTACGCTGCCGACTTCACCATCAAGCTGCCGGTCGTCGCCACCGCCGGAGCCCACACTGTCGAAGCCTCGTTGAAGTACCAGGCCTGCGACCACGCCTCGTGCTTTCCCCCCAAAACGCTGCCGGTGCAGATCGTCTTTACCGCAAAGTAAGCAGAGTTGGCGTCCCATGTTCCGCGCGAACGCATCGCCGGACGGATACACCTCATCACTGTTTCAATAGAACAAGCTGTTCGCGCCAATGGAATCGGCTGTTCGCGTTCAATCGAATAGGCTGTTCGCGCCAACGGCGCGAGCTACTCTAGCCTGGGGCGTAGCCCCAGGTTCGGGACGGCCACAAACAAGAGGGCTGAAGGCCCGACCTAAAGTCTTCGCAAAACAAGGAAGCACGGCACACGCATGGAAGAGTTCAGAAGGCTGAAGCGGCTCCCCGCCTACGTATTCAACATCACTGGCGAATTGAAAGCCTCCGCTCGCAAGCGCGGCGAGGACATCATCGACTTCGGCATGGGCAACCCCGACGGTGCCACCCCGAAGCACATCGTCGACAAGCTCATCGAGGCAGCGCAGAAGACCGCCACCCATCGCTACTCGCTCTCCCGCGGCCTGCCCCGCCTGCGCAAGTCCATCTGCGATTGGTACAAGCGCCGCTACAACGTCGACCTCGACCCCGAAACCGAGGCCATCCTCACCATCGGCTCCAAGGAGGGCATCGCCCACCTCTGTATCGCGACGCTCGATGCCGAAGACACCGTCGCCGTGCCCAACCCCAGCTATCCCATCCACATCTTCGGCCCCGTTATCGCCGACTCCAAAGTCCAAAGCATCGCGCTCGACGACATCAGCCAGGCCCTCCCCGAAGGCTCCGACCAGCTCATCGCCAAGCTTGAGTACGAACTGCCGCGCATGAATCCGCGCCCCAAGCTGCTCATCCTCAACTTTCCCGCCAACCCCACCACGCAGTGCGTCGACCTCTCCTTCTTCGAGCGCCTCGTCCCGCTCTGCAAAGAGCTCGGCATCTATATCGTCCACGACCTCGCCTACGCCGACCTCGTCTTCGACGGCTACCGCGCGCCCTCCATCCTCGAAGTCCCGGGCGCCAAAGACATCGCCGTCGAGTTCTTCACCCTCTCCAAGTCCTACAACATGCCCGGCTGGCGCGTCGGCTTCATGGTCGGCAACAAGAAGCTCGTCGCCGCGCTCGGCCGCATCAAGAGCTACTTCGACTACGGCACCTTTACGCCCATCCAGGTCGCCTCCATCGCCGCGCTCGACGGCCCGCAGGAGTGTGTTACTGAAATCGTTGCAAACTACAAATCGCGCCGCGACGTCCTAGTGCCCGGCCTCAATAAACTGGGATGGCAGGTCGCTCTGCCCAAGGCCACCATGTTCGTCTGGGCCAAAATCCCTGAGCAGTTCCGCCACCTCGGTTCCGTCGAATTCTCCAAGAAACTCCTGCTCGATGCCAAAACCGCAGTCAGCCCCGGCATCGGCTTCGGCGAACTCGGCGACAACTACGTCCGCTTCTCCCTCATCGAGAACGAAGAACGTACCCGTCAGGCCCTCCGCGGCATCAAGCAAATGTTCAAAGCCGGCTAGCCGAATCACAAGCCAGGAGACGAAGCGGTGACAGCTTTTCTAAAGCTATTTGTGTTGCTCTTCGCTGTTCTTGGCGTATCGCAGCCGGCTCTCCGCGCTCAGACGATTCGTCCCAGCGAGCCTTGGCTCGACAATCGCGGGCAACAGATTCAGGCCCACGGCGGCGGCATGCTCCTCTGGAAGGGCACGTACTACTGGTTCGGCGAGGATCGTACACCGTCCAATGATCCGGACAAGCGCTTCGTTGCCTGCTACTCATCGAAAGATCTCGTCCATTGGACGTTTCGCCGCCAGGTCGTCGCCTGGTCCGATCCCGAGAACCTCGGCCCGCACTGGGTCCTCGAACGTCCCAAGGTTTTTCACAATCCGCGGACGGGCAAGTTTGTTCTCTACGCTCACCTCGACGACGCACGCTACAAGGTGGCTCGCGTAGCCGTCGCCATCAGCGATCGTATCGACGGCGACTACCGTTTCGTCAAGAGCTTTCGTCCCCTTGATCGCGAAAGCCGCGACATCGGGCAGTTCGTCGATGACGACGGATCCGCTTACCTGATCTTTGAATCGCGCCCGACCAAAGGTTTCTTCCTCGCGAAGCTTTCGGATGACTATCTCAACGTCAACCAGCAGATTGCGCTGATCCAGGCGCCGTTGGAAGGTGGCGCGGTAGTCCACTACCGCGGCCTCTACTACGCCATCGGCTCGCACATGACAGGTTGGCGGCCCAACCCCAATGTTTACGCCACCGCTCCCACGCTTGCCGGCCCGTGGAGCGAATTCAAGGACATCGCTCCTCCTGCAACCAACACTTACAACTCCCAGTCCACCATGCTTTTAAAGGTCATCGGCTCGAAACAAACCGCGGTCATCTTCATGGCCGACCAATGGCATCCGCAACAACTGTGGGACTCACGCTACCTGTGGATGCCGGTAGAAATCGGCGACGGCGAACTGCACCTTCCCGCGCCACGCGATTGGACGATCAACGTCAAAACGGGCGAGACGCGTCTACCCCGTAGTTCCCCCGCAATCGCTCCACTCGTCACAGTACCGGCGACCCATCCCCCAGCATCGCCTTCCGAATCACCTTGATCGGCGCGAATCCCTGCCGCATGAAGTCGTCGTGGAACTTTTCCAGGCTGAACGCTGCGCCCTGCTTCTTCTTCACATCCTCGCGCAGCTTCATAATTTCCAGCTTGCCCAGCGTGTAGTACAGATACGTCGGATCGCCCGTCCCCCGCTTTGTCTCCACCTCACCCACAGACCGCGCCTGGTAGCCCTGTGTAACAAAAAAATCGATCGCCTGGTCCATCGTCCATTGGCCGCCGGCCTCTCCCTGCCCCGTATGCAGCTTGATCGAGTTCACAAACCGCGCATCCCTTAGCAGCGCATCCTGCAACTGCCCCAGCCGGATCAGCTTCGCCTTCCGCACTTCCTCCGCGCTCGCCCCTGCCGGAGCCGCCGCATACCCCGCATCCAGCATCATCTGCTCGCAGTAGTGCGCCCAGCCTTCGATGTTGGTGTTCGCCCCCAGCACCTTGCGAATCTTGCTGCTGAACTGTGGCGTCCACAGAAACTGCACATAGTGCCCCGGATACGCCTCATGCACGCTCGTCGAAACAATCGTGCCCACGTTGAACTCGCTCATGTGCTCCGCAATGTGCGCCGCCGTCCAACTCTTCTCCGGCAGCGTCACGTTGAAGTACGCCTTCTTCGAACGAGTCTCAAACGGCCCCGGCGAATCCATCGAAGCAAACGTCGTCGCCCGCATAAACGGAGGCGTATTCTCCAGCGTCGGCTGCACATCGCTCGGAATCGTAATGATGTGGTTCGCACGGATAAACCCAATCAACTGATCGAACGTCTGGTGAAACGTGCTCAGCAATTGATCTGGCGGCGGAGCCATCTTCTGCAGCTCCGCTAACTCCTGCTCCGGCGTCTTCGTGGGATCGATCTCTTTCGCCACCCGCGCAAACTCCGCCTGGTTCTTGTGCAGGTCGTCCATCGCAATCTGCAGCAGCCGATCCAGCGGCAGGTCCACCATCTCGTCGTACTCCAGCTTCTTCCGGAACGTATCCGCACCCAGCCGGTAGTCTCCATTCGACCGCGGCAGCAGATCGCTCTTCATCCACGCTGCATAGCTCTTCAGCGCCGCAATCACCGCCGCGTTCGCCTTCGCAAACTCCGCCTTCGTCGGCGCATCCGTCGCCACTTCTGCGCCGTCCGCACCGCTGAAGAACGCGCTCGGCACATCGTTCTCAAAGAAGCTCACATCGCCGTCAATCTGCTGCAGCGCAATCTCGGTAAAGATCTTTGGCGGATTCTTCAGATTCTTCCGCGCCTCCAGCAGAGCCTGCGGCATCAGCTTCTCGCGCTCCACCAGCGCCCGCAGCCGAGTGTTCGCGCTCGCATACGGCCGCTCCATAATCACAAACGCCGACCCTGTAATCCCCGACGAGTAGCTGTCCGGATTCTTCTCCCACCCGCGAATCACTTCCAGGCTCAACAACTCCGACTTGATATTGTTCAGCAGAATGTCGCGGTCCGCCGCCACCGACCCGTCCAGCGCGCTCGCATCGATCGCCTCCACCTTCTTCTCATACTCGTGCAGCGCCGCAACCTCGCGCGCAACCCCCGCCGCCGAGTAGTCCTCCAGCTGCGAGTCGTACTGATGCAGACCATCCGCCGTCCCCGCCGTCGGCGAGAACTTGAAGTACACTTCCGAGAAGAATTGGTCCGACACAAACCCAAACGTCTGCATCGCGCCATCTGCTGAAAGTTTCTGCGCGGGAGTCATCGGTGAAAGCATAACCAATCCCAGAAAAACACCGGTAGCTGTAAGCGTACGGGGCATCATCATGAAAAAATTCTACGGGAAAACTTCGCCATTGGATCGACCCGCCGGCTCCATGTTTGACATCCCGTTTTTCAAGCTGCTACCTTCGCCCCGCCTGCTGCTGCGCCCCAATCGGCGCGCTCTGTTGTATTCCGGCAAGGAACAGGAGAGATCTCATGCCCGCCAGTACCCTTTCGCGCCGTAGTTTCATCAACGCCTCAGCTGCGACCCTCGCCACTGCCGCCTCCACCGCGCTCGCAAACCCCGCCCTGGCCGCCGCGCAAACCGTAGGCGCCAAGCCGGCCGACCTCCCCGACCTCACCATCAAGGAAGTCAAAGTCTACGTCATCAACCGCACCCCCACCCGCCCAGCGGGCTCCGCACGCACTGCCGGAGCAACCCCGCGGTCCGCCCCCACCGAGCAGGTCGCCTCCATCGTTACTGCTAGCGGCATCGAAGGCAACTACTCCCTCGACGCCCGCTACTTCCACCCCAACTGGAGCAACCTCGGCTGGCTCGAATACGCCAAGCGCACCCTCCCCGGAAAATCTGTCCTCGACCTCCCGCGCCTCACCTCGCAGTGGGAGCCCGACCTCCGCCGCCAGGGCCAGCTCTCCTATGCCTCCGCCATCGACAACTGCTGCTGGGACATCCTCGGCAAAGCCGTCAACCTTCCCGTCTACCGCATCCTCGGCGCCTACCGCGACAAAGTCATGGCCTACGGCAGCACCCAGCACCACACCAAAATTGAAGAGTTCGTCGACGAAGCCCTGCGCTGCAAAGCCGCCGGATTCAAAGCCTACAAAATTCACCCGCCCGGAGGCACCGCCCCCAACCTCGACGACTACAAGGTCGACATGGAACTCTGCAAAGCCGTTCGCCAGGCCGTGGGCGATGACTTCATCCTCCTCATGGATCCCGTCGGCGTCTACGATCGCCGCGAAGCTCTCGAAGTCGGCCGCCTGCTCGACAAGCTCGGCTACGTCGCCTTTGAAGACCCGCTCCCTACCACCGACATCGACGGCCTCGCTGAGCTCGCAACCAAAGTCGACGTCCCCCTCCACATCGGCGAATTCATCTTCTCCCCCTACAACTACGGCGAGTACATCCGCCGCGGCGCCACCGCCGCAGTCCGCTTCGTCGTCGACAACGTCGGCGGCATCACCGGCGGAATGAAGGTCGGCCACCTCGCCGAGTGCTTCGGCCTCCCCTGCGTCCCGCACAACTGGGGCAATGTCTTCGACCACTCCGTCCACTTCCAGTGCGAGCTCGCCATGCCCAACGCTCCCTGGTTCGAGAAGACCCTCCCCAGCAACGCCGCCGACGACCTGCAAAGCGCCTGCGACCTCCCCTACGTCAAGGACACCTTCCGCGTCCAGCCCGACGGCTACGTCCACGCCTCCAACAAACCCGGCCTCGGCTGCGAGATCGACCACAACATCCTCGACAAGCTCCTCGCCCGCGTCGACACCTAGGATTTGCCGTTCCTTCACTCTTTCCGCTAGTATGGCCCTCTCACAGCACGAGTATCTCTGGGGAGGGCACGTTGGATCCTGCCGACACCACCTTCAGCCAGCTCGGCTATGTACGAGAAGCCCTGCAGGATGCGGAAAGCTTGCTTCAGTTCGCATCCGAAACTGGCGTCGCCGTCGATGACGAAACCAAGAACCACATCCTGACCGCCCGCGCCGCATTCGCCGCAGGTCTGGATCAACCAACCGTCACCAATCTCTTCACCGCTCTTGCCAGGCTTGCAGCGACGCTCGCGCCCGTCACTCCGCAAAGCCTCCGCGAATGCAAAGGCAAGGACATCCCGCGCACGCACCCCTACCGCACCTGGGCCAGTGTTCTGGCGTTGGTCATCGTGGTGTACTCCACGCTCAGCTTCGTCACCTCCGCAATCGCTGACGCCATGCTGGCCAACATCAACGACGCCAACTCTCTCGCCGTAAAGCTCAACTCTGAATTTCCAGGCACCTCCGGTCCATCTTCCAGCGAGTTGCCCACCGGCCTCAGCAGGTCCGACGTCACCAAGGACCTCCAGCAATTTGCCGCCACCGTACGCAATATCGACTGGCAGTCGCGCGAACTCAGCCTCTACGCGCATCCCATCAAATCGCTCATCGATCCCGCAAGCCTCGACCCTTACCACTCCATCCGCGACCGCTCCGACCTCCTGTCGCAGACATTCGAGTTGCAGCTTCCGCTCACGGACTATGGCCAGGCCACCCTGCACTGCACCGAGACTTACCAGAAGGTGCGCTACTTCGCCCAGCACCTGGCTGACGACGCGTCCTTCTATTACGGAGCAGTCTCTTCCTGCATCCTTCCCGTCCTGTATGCCTTGCTCGGCACCTTCGCCTATATTTTGCGGAACTTCGAGCGGAGGATCAGTTCGCGCAGCTACGTCCCATCTGCCGCGGATTCCGCGCGCTTCGTGATCGCCGCCATCGGCGGCGCCGTAGTCGGCCTGTTCACCAACTTCACCATCGGGCAAGGTGTCAAAGTCTCACCGCTGGCTCTCGCCTTCCTGGTCGGATACGCCGTCGACGTCTTCTACGCCTTCCTCGAAACCCTCACCCAGTCCTTCTCCAAAGCCGCCCTGGCCCCGCATTCACCCCCCGCCCGGCACCCCGCCCCCATACCCGACCCCGCCAAACCCACCCCCTGACCGACGATCCATTCTCTGCAATGTCTCCCGCTGTTTGCTACTCTTGCGTGCATGTTGACGCGCCTCGTACCCTGCACCCTGCTGCTTGCCTGCGCCACTCTATCCGCGCAATCTTTCACCCCGGTGCGCGAGCTGAAGAATCTAACGCCCGCGTCGATTGAAAAGCTCCACACCCTCGAGACTCTCAATTCGCTTCCCGCTGCGGAATGGCGTTTCCACGCCGGCGATCTCGCGCACGGTGAGTCGGTCTCCCTCAACGATTCCGACTGGCCCACAGTCACCGCACCATCCAAGGCTCCGAAGGACGCCGTCTGGTATCGCCGCACCATCGAAGTCCCAAAGACCCTGCATGGCTACGACATCACCGGCTCACGCGTCTCGTTCCAGTTCCGCGCAGAGGCCAACGGCCCCATGCCCGAGATCATCTACTTCAACGGCCGTCGCGTAGCCCTCGGCGACGACCTCGAGCCCATCATCCTCTTCGAACCCGCCCGCCCCGGCGACAAAATCCTGGTCGCCGTCAAACTCCTCCACACCGTCGACGAAAAATCCTTCCGCGGCGTCACCCTCCGCATCGAACCAATCGCAGACGCAGCCACCAGCAGCCGTCCCAACCCCGACGACATCCGCATCCAGTGCATCACCGCCGCCAATCTCCTCCCCAGCCTCACCCCCGCACGCCCCGATCTGCTCCCTCAGGTCGAAGCCGCCGTCGCCACCATCGACACGCAAGCCCTGGCCGCCGCCAATCAATCCGCATTCGACCAATCCCTGCGCAACGCACAAGCCATCCTCAGCACCCTCCACGACACTCTCGCCCAGGCCAACGTCATCGAAGCCGGCAACTCGCACATCGATGCCGCCTGGCTCTGGCCCCGCAGCGAAACCATCGACGTCGTCCATCGCACCTTCACCACCGCGCTGCAGTTGATGAACGAGTACCCCGACTACACGTTTACCCAGTCAGCCGCCCAATACTCCGCATGGATGGCCGACAAGTATCCCGAGCTCAACGACCAGATCAAGCAGCGCATCCAGGAAGGCCGCTGGGAGATCGTTGGCGGCATGTGGGTCGAGCCCGACCTCAACATGCCCGACGGCGAATCCCTCGTCCGCCAACTCCTCGTAGGCCAACGCTACTTCCAGCACGAGTACGGCGTCGCTGCGCGCATCGGCTGGAACCCGGACTCGTTTGGTTACAATTGGCAACTCCCGCAAATCTACAAGCGTTCCGGTCTCGACTACTTCGTCACCCAGAAGATGCACTGGAACGACACCAACCAGCTCCCCTTCCGCCTCTTCTGGTGGCAATCGCCCGACGGCAGCAAAGTCCTCACCTACTTCCCCACCGACTACGTCCACTCCAACGTCAACCCCACCCGCATCTCCGCCGACTTCGCCGAGTCCGCCCAGCGCAACCCCGGCACCATGGAGCACCTCGACCTCTACGGCATCGGAGACCACGGCGGCGGCCCCACCCGCGACATGCTCGACCAGGCCGACCACTGGATCGCCCTCGGCAAACTGGATAATCCCGCCGCCCCTGCGACTTCCACGCGCCCCGAATCGGGTAACCTGAGGCTTCAGCCTCAGGCCTCCCAAGCCCCGCCAGATAAGGGGCTTCAGCCCCTGGGGTATGCCGTTCCCACACTCCGTTACGGCACCACCCAACACTTCTTCTCCGACATTGAAACCCACCTCAACCCCAACTCCCCCACCTGGAACTACGTCTCACTCGCTAAGGGCTACACCCCTCCTGCAGCCGCCGGCGACAAGATCGGCCTCCCCACCTGGAACGACGAACTCTACTTCGAATACCACCGCGGCGTCTTCACCTCGCAAGCCAAGCACAAGCTCGCCAACCGACGCACCGAAACCGCCACCCTCGACGCCGAAAAATATGCATCGATGGCATGGCTACTTGGACTATCCCAACCTCCTGGTCTTCTGCCCGAACAGAACTATCCATCATTAGAACTCACCGAAAACTGGAAGAAGATCACCTTCAACCAATTCCACGACCTCGCCGCCGGCTCCGGCATCGCCGTCATCTACCGCGACGCCCAGGACGACTACAAACGAGTTCTTGACACCGACCGCGATATCACAAACTCTGCGATCAACACACTAGGCGCCGTCGCTGACACTCGCGTCAAGGATGGCGTACCAATCCTCGTCTTCAATAGCTCCCCATGGCCCCGCAGCGAAGTCGTCAATATATCTGAGACGCTGCCTGCCCTAGCCGCGTGGGCCCAGACCGTCGATGAACAGAACAGGCTGATCCCCACGAGTAGCACGTTCAATGACCCAATCACAAACCATAACGCCGTCATCGCAAGAATTGCGGATGTTCCTGCAATGGGATACACGCTAATTCACGCTCGTCCCGGAAAGACTCCGACAATCGACCGGACTGACCTGAAGATTGAAGATCATGACACTTCACCGGTTATTGTGTTGAGCAATTCAAAGCTCACGATAACGGTGGACCGCAAGACGGGCTGCATCACCTCATTGATCATCCTTGGCACGAACGCTGAAATGGTTGCGCCCAACTCTTGCGGCAATCAGCTTCAGGCGTTCGCCGATAACCCAAAGCAATACGACGCCTGGAATATCGATCCCGGCACACTGGATAAGCCACCGACGATACTTCCAGTGAACAACGTAGTTCGCTTCGACAATGGACCCGTTCGTGCGTCAATCCGGATTACCCGCTCATGGCAGTCCTCGAAGTTCGCGCAAATCATCTCCTTAGACACGCAGGCTGACGTCGTCCGTATTGAGACGGATGTCGACTGGCACGAAAAACACACCCTCCTCAAAGCCGCCTTCCCCCTCGCCCACTCCTCCGACCACGCCACCTACGAAATCCCCTACGGCTCCATCGAACGCCCCACCACCCGCAACAACAGTTTCGAAAAAGCCAAGTTCGAAGTCCCCGCCCTCCGCTGGGCCGACCTCGGCGACGCGACCGCCGGCCTCTCCATCCTCAACGACTCCAAATACGGCTACGACGCGGCTGGCAACACTCTCCGCATCACCCTCCTTCGCTCGCCCACCTGGCCCGACCCCGACGCCGACCAGGGCACCCAGCACTTCGTCTACGAGCTCTACCCCCACACCGGCTCCTGGAAGCAGGCCGAAACCGTCCACCGCGCCTACGAACTCAACACCCCGCTCACCGCCATGCAGGTCATGCCCCACACCGGCACGCTCCCACCCACCCACT
>DASYEU010000128.1:0-37334 GCA_036498865.1 Acidobacteriaceae bacterium
CCTGCATCACGACACGTCCCCGCGCATGGTTGTAGACGGGCGTGGGCTCGTGCGAAGAGACGAGGTTGGGGTTCATCAGAATTTCGGGGACGACTACGTGCGAGCCGCCTGCGGACGAGACGGGGGCGTTCGATGCGCGAGTGTCATCGGTGGTGGCGTCGGCATTGTTTGGTGCGCTGACCGGCTGCGAGGCAGTTTCCGGAGCAGTCGCGGCCGATGCGGATTGGGCGGCTGGAGTGGGGCCAGCTGCGATGCTTTGCGGCGGTTGCGCCTGGGGAGCTGGCGGGAGCGTCCCGGCGATCGACGGACCCAGCGGGTTGGCTGCATTCGCGGTTGCGGACGGATTGCCGGATTCAAGTGGCTGAACGGTATGCGTGCCTTTCCACGTGTCGACGGCTGAGGACATGCCGGCACGCAGGGAGTTGCCGACACGGTCCTTGTTCCGGACCACGAACACAGCGGAGCCAGCCAGGACTGCAGTGAAGAGGAGTCCACCGATGAGCCCGCCGGAGAGCCACGATTTCTTGTTTTTGTCTGAGTAGGCCTCAAGCGGGATGACCCAGTGTGGAGCTTCGTCGGGAGACTCGCGGCGGGAGGCGGCGGCGCTGGCGGTGCGGTGGGCGGGAGGATCGGGCTCCAGCATGAGTCGGCGGCCGACGGCATCCGGCGGAAGCGCAGGCGCTGCGGAAGAACGGGTCGGCGGCGATTGCTGCAGTAGAAATGTCGGAGGTGGAGGGGTAGCCCGCCGTGGAGGCGTTGGAGCGGGAGCGGGCTCAGGCTCCTGCGCGGCGCGAACGGGCTTGCGATCCGCAGCGGCCACTGGCCGCACGTCCTCACCGGCTAGCATGCCGGAGAGCTGCTGCAGCGGCACTTGCTGCGAGGCGCCCATCGCTCTCAGGTCTGTAAGCGTGTGGCTGGTTACACCTTCGGCGATGATTCGAAGCAGGCGGTCGGGATCGCCGGTAGGGCCGTGCTCGGTCATGCGAGCGACCATGGACCAGAAGTCCATGGCCAAGTGCTTGTTCGTATCAATGTGTCGCAGGAAGCCGCGCAGGTCGTCGGGCGAGCCAAACGGAACCCCATGCTTTGCGCAGACAGCGATTACCTGACGGATCAGACGATCTTCCGAGGTTGATTCGACGCGGAGATTCGAATTCGCAGACATGGCCCGTTTTGTAAGATGCGGTTCAAAGCACGATGCGATCGCTGGTTTTGGCAGTTTCTAAGCGGCTGCGGAGGTGGGGTTTTGAATGTGATTGCAAACAAAAGGGAAGCCGGGCGAAGGGACGCATAAAAACTGCGATTTTCACTCGGCTTCCCTGTGGATATGTGTGAGTAGTTCAGACGCAAATGCTCAGGGCAATTGCTCCATGACAACCTCGATGTCGAGGTGGCGAGTGCTGCCGGAAATGTCCAGCGATCCGAGCACGAGCGGTTTTCCGGGAGTGATGTAGGCGGCGCCTTTGAGTGAAGTCTGGCGGACGATGGGGTCCTGTTCGCCGACGCCGGACTTCTCCTCGGCGACACTGGATTGCTCGATGTTGGAGCGCAGGCGGACTCCGTTGGCGAACTCTTCCAGGGACGCGTCGAAGTTCATGCCGACATCCAGGTAAGTGAACTGGGTCTGCATGCCAGCCGGGCGCGGGCTTTCTCCGCTGGTTGCAACGGCGTTATAGGAGCCGGTTGCGATGGGGACGCGGCTACCCTGCTTGAGGGTTGTGTTCTGCCCGGAAGCGACGACCATGGAGAAGTGCTGCACGCCGAGACGCTTGCCGGCGTCCATCTCGGTGACGGTGTAGGTAAGACGGTAGGTGCGCTTGGGCCGGTCGATCTCGCTGAGGATCTTTTGCGCGAGGGCAATCTGGTCCGGACTCGCGTTCATGACGACCGCATTCTGGTTTGCGACGAGGTAGAGCTTGTCTTCGGGGCGAAGGATGTTGCGGAGTGCGGTCACCATCTCGTTGGCGTCGCTCGACTGGACGGCGTTATTGAGGTACAGGGTGCGTTGGACGAAGTCTGAATTGGACCGGACCGGGGCGGCGTCTGTGGCGGGCTTGGGCGGGGCGGGTGCGTTTTGAGCGATGGCGGCCAGGCCGCCGATCATTAGCGCCAGGGTAACTGCGAGATATCCACTTGCGAGCTTCATAGTACGTTCTCCCTTTTGGTGCGGCCGGTTCTATTCGTTGTGTTGCGATGAGGATGGTGAAGCAGGCGTGGCGAAGAACCTGTCGAAGTCAGCTTCGTCCTGTGCCTGGGCCTTGGCATGCATTTCAGGAGTGAGCGGGGCGAGGTCTTTGGGATCGGACGTGTGTACGAGGCGGACAAGGGCGCGCTCCTGAGGGGTCAGGGAGAGTGCTGGCGCGGGATGAGAAGGAGCCGCGGTATTGTTATGAGTCTCCTCCGCGAGCAACTTCTCTCCAGTTGGCGCAGGAGCGATCTCGCGGATCCGGGGGACGGCTGGGCTTACGCACGGAGCCGATCGAGGTGCGCTCGCTGGTGTGGTGCGCGGCGATGCGCTGACAGGTGTGGCGGTTGGTGCGGAGACGCTTTCGTGCACAGCGATCTTGCTGTGATCCGTGGTTGTTTGTATGGGGCGATGCAATAACAGCGTTGCAGCTATGACGATGCTTGCGACTGCAGCTCCAGTGAGGGCTCCGCGAACCCAGGCTCCGGCGAGGTTGGACCCGGTAAGGAGATCGCGCCAACGAGAGGCCGCACGCTGAACCGGGCGCGGCTGTGCGAGCCGCTGGGCGATGCGTGCTTCCATGCCTTCGGGCGGGACGGCGTCGCGCAGGGCGGCCAGAACCTTGTCGACTGCATCGTCGTGTTGTTTGGGTTCGAACTCCATAGCTCCTCCTCAGTTCAATCTTGAATGCGTTCCCGCAGGCGGGCGCGCGCGCGAAACAGCAGCGAGCGCACGCTTGACTCGGTCCTGTCCAGGATGGCGGCGATCTCCGGCGTACTGAGTTCGTCCATCGCCGAGAGCAGCAGCGCCTGGCGTTCGTGCTTCGGCAGCCGTTCCATGGCGGCGAGCACCTGCCGGATACGTCGGGCTTCGGCGAGGGCCTGGTCGGCGGGCAGGCCAGGGGAAACTAAGCTCTCGGCGAAGATTTCGTCCATCTGTTCCGGCCGGATCTTGCGCCGGCGGTCGAGCGCGAGGTTCCATGCGATTCGCACGAGCCATGGGCGGACCTCGTTGATTCTGGCCAACTCCTGTTGGCGCTGGAGGACGCGGACGAAGACGTCCTGGACAACATC
The DNA here is from genome assembly GCA_036498865.1 of Acidobacteriaceae bacterium. Classification (GTDB taxonomy): domain Bacteria; phylum Acidobacteriota; class Terriglobia; order Terriglobales; family Acidobacteriaceae; genus Edaphobacter. The sequence continues at coordinate 3,259 of DASYEU010000128.1, forward strand.
CTCGGCCTCAGCCGAATTGCGAAGGACCGAGAGTGCGACGCGGTAGAGCAGAGCGGAGTAGTCGCGAACGAGCGTAGCGAGATCGGGCTCAGCCTCCACTTCTTCTGCCGAAAACCACCGCAAACTTTGTTCCCCGATCGCCGCCATTGAATCCTTCTACTCCACAGACGGCCCGCTTGCGGTTCCGCTCGGTTTTATTTTTCAACGTGATCCGGCTGGCTGCCGGATGTGACGGGTAACCTAAACCCCGGCAATCCCGATACAATAGATCGGCAGTGCGCAAGTTCCAAAAGGGAAGCAAGCGATGAGCTGGTTCAAGCGGGAAGACAACGAAATCGTCAATGACCGTAGAAAGACGGTGCGCACCGAAGGTCTCTGGATTCAGTGCGGGAGCTGTCGCCAGGCGATCTTCAAGAAGGACATGGAGGAGAACCTCAATGTCTGCCCGAAGTGTGGCCACCACTTTCACATTGGGGCAAAACGCCGGATCGACCTGCTGTTGGAGCCGGGCTACCAGCTAGTGGACCTGGAGTTGCGATCGACCGATCCGCTGAAGTTCACCGACCTGAAGCGCTATCAGCATCGCCTGACAGAGGCTCGGAAGAAGACCGGGCTGAACGATGCGATCGTGAACGCACTGGGGAATATCGGGCCGCACCCGGTGGTAGTCAGCGCGATGGAGTATGGCTTTATCGGCGGCAGCATGGGCGCGGTGGTGGGCGAGACGATCACTCGGGCGATCGACCGTTCGCTGGCTACGCGGTATCCCTTGATCATCGTGGCGGCTTCAGGCGGCGCGCGCATGATGGAGGGCATCGTGTCGCTTATGCAATTGGCGAAGATTGCGTCCGGACTGGCGAGGCTCGACGACGAAGGGATTCCCTACATCTCGGTGCTGACGGACCCTACGACCGGCGGAGTGACCGCGAGCTTCGCAATGCTAGGCGATTTGAACATTGCGGAGCCGGACGCACTGATTGGATTCGCAGGGCCACGCGTGATCGAGCAGACGACGCGGCAGAAGTTGCCGGAGGGTTTCCAGCGGTCGGAGTTCCTGCTGGAACACGGATTCCTCGATGCGATTGTGCAGCGCAAGGATCTGAAGGCCTACCTGGCGCAGGCACTGGGCTGGATGCTGGCGACGCCGGGAAGCATCGCCAGTTAGCATTCCTCCGAGCGGCAATGCTTAGTGCGATGGCGGGGCGGCTTGTGTGGCTGGAGCCGGCGTCTTCGGCTTGGCGGCTGTCGTTCTCTTCTTTGCTGGCGTGACTGGGCACTTCACCGGAGCGGGCGCGGGAGGCGGAGGCTGCGGCGGCGGAACGGCCTTCAACGCTGCTTCAAGACGAACGACTCTGGTTTCCTGGGCTTCCGCATTGCTTTGCAGTTGGTCACCCAAAGCTCGGCGTCCTTCGTCGAGACGGGCGACGGCTTGATCGAGAGCGGACATTTGATCACTGGGGGCGGCGAGCCGGGCCGCGGCGTCGAGTCGCAACATGACATCGTAGAGTGCCTCTACGTTGCGATAGACGGGCAGCACTTTGGACGCGGAACCTGGTGCGGCGTCGGCCGCGGTCAGCAGGCCCGGCAGTGTCGCCTGCAGGTCGCGCTGGACAGATCCGAGATTCGATTGGGCCTCGTCACGGATTGCATTCGAAGCTTTCCACCTCTCGACTTTCAGCCCACTTACCGCAGTTTTGACGACATCCAACGATGGCTGCAGGGTGGCGGAGGCTGGCGCAGCCGGGGGGGCTGGCGCTGGAGCCTGTGCCGCAAGGGGGATTCCCGATCCGCACACAGCGAGAAGAAAAAGCGTATTCCGCAAAGCCATTGCAACCTCCGTGCGGCGACAACGTCGCCGTCGTTCTGAAATGCTTGTCTATCCTGAAATAAGATGCAGAATTCTGTCTTGCCGCATGGCTTTCAGCGCCATGCGCTTACCAGGCGACCGCCGCTCCCCAGCACTTTCAGGTGGTCGCTGCGGCCGGTAAAGTAGCGTGGATTGATCTCGCTGGAGCCGATGTCTTCGAGGTCGTGGAAGGATGCGAGTTCGGTTGCGACCTCGTCCGGCGTGAAGAAGAGCTGAAACGATTCGCCGGCGAGTTGAACGCGAGAGGCGAGGGAGTCGTGGGCAAGTTGCTCCATCGGGGGAAGCACCGAACGTGGCTGGCCGTAGTCGAAGACGATGCCGCTGCCGGACGGCTGGGCCGCGATGAACGCAACGGTGGCGCGAAAGGCCTCGCGGGTGAGGTATGGCACAACGCCGAGCCAGGCGAAGAAAGCCGGCGCGGCAGAGTCGAATCCGGCGGCGTGGAGCTGGTCTGCGAGCGAGTGCCGCTCGAAGTCGACTGGCGCATAGGTGAGATTGGCCGGTGCGGTGAGGGCGCTGTCGCGCAGCAGCTCGCGTTTCCACTCCTGTGTGGCGGGATGATCGACCTCGAAGACATGGAGCTGCGGATAGGGGTTGCGGTGGGCAAAGGTGTCCAGGCCGGCGCCGAGCAGGACGTATTGCCGGATGCCGCGCTGAATGGCTTGCGCGAGCAGGTCCTCCGCGTACCGGCTGCGGGCAACCAGGAAGGCGCGCAGGCCGGTGGAGAAGGGCCGCAGCTTGTGCTCGGGGTTGCGGCCCGGCGTGCGCTCGACTTCGGTTGCATGCGGCCCAAGGATTGCGACCGCGATGGGGTCGTCGAGGACAAGGGGGCGGGAATCGTAGAGCTGGTGCGCTGCGCGGCGCATGGCAACACGCAATGCGGTCCTGGAAGGGCGGGCGTGCTCCATCAGTTTGGGCGCAGCATCCGCTTGGCCCAGAGTCTGCCCAGGTAACCGAGGGCGAAGATCATGACGATGATTCCGGCAGGAAGGCCGATGCGGCTGTAGCTGAGCGCGAAGTCGATGTTGCGGTGCGCAGTGGTGTTGTAGACCAGGATGAAGAGGATGGCGAGAAACGTCGACGCGAAGAATGCGATGAAACCTGAGCCGACTCCGATGAGCAGGCTGCCGAACCAGCCAAAATCGCCAATTGGCACACCGAAGAGGTATCCAGCGCCGGAAGCTCGTGCGGGCAGCTGCCCGTGAGTGGGGGAAGAATCCGTCATGCAGTTAGAATATCGTTTTATGGCAGAAGGTGTGAGGATCATGGCTGAGAGCATTCAGGGCGAGTTGATGCAAGCGACGCAGGTGGCGCGGGAAGTATCGGTGCGCAAGGCTGCGAACGGCATTCATTTCGCGGTATTTGGGGATATCGCAATGGAGGACGCCGACCTGGTCCGCATGGTGCAGGCGGTGCCTTCGAGCGTGGCCGCGGCGTTGGCGCGGAAGATTTATTACTTTGTGCCGCTGGCTCTGGCTGAAGGACGCAGCGGCGAGGGCGTGGGGCATCGCAGCGGGAACGAGACCACGATGATCGCTCCGGTGTATAGCTCGGAGTTCGCTGATCTGGCGATCTGTCATCGCAATGTGACTTTGAACGCGAGCGAGTGCGGCATGGAGAGCGGGTGCGACGGAGTGTTCATCTCGACGCGACTGCTGAACGATCGATTTTCGCTGGCGTTCGAGTTCTTCATCAACGCGGGACACGCATTCGTGGACGAAGCGGGGGTGTCGCAAGAGTTTGCCGAACTGGCTTGGAACCAGGCCGTTGCCGATGTACGTGGGGAAACGAGCCAGGACTCGTGGGAGACGCGGTCGCTTTCCCTGGGCGGCGATGCCGCAGGGCGGGACGGCAAGGGCCGCGTGGACGAGAAGGCGAAGTCGGACTACCTGGAGGCGACGTTCTCCGACGCGGTGGCGATTTACATGCTGTCGCTCGCGGTGGACTTTGACTACTCGGAGCTGCGCGAGCGGGAGTATCCGCTGCTGGCGCCGCAGGCTCTGGCTGAGCGGCTGCGACTGACGGCCCGGCTCTTTCCGCCAAATGCGGACTACGAGTTTGCGATTCGGTATCGGCGGCGACCCTAGCTGCTGGTCATTGATTTCAGCCGGCTGGTTCGACCGGGCCTTCGGGGTGATCGGGGCTTCCGTGGCGAAGGCTGGTGGGCTAACGTGTTGATGGGAGGTAGCTGGTGCCGGGTGGGTTGCCAGCGACCGTGCACGCGTGGATAGTGATCGCAGGGCCGGCTGCTTGTGATCCTGATCACGGGTGAGGATTGCCTTTGGGGGGCGCGGAACTCAGGTAGGCTTGTTGGCGGCTTGGGGCGCTTTGTTCCGGAGATTGGGGCGCGGACTTCTTGTGGTGACCGGATAGGGTAGCCCATTTGTGGGGTTCGGGACCAATTATCCACAAGATGTGGGGTTTACGTTGTTGATCCTGCCTCCCGTACCGGATAGATTAGAAGGTGTCCTGGAGTGTCATTCTGGTTACGGGGGGAAGCCCGAATCGGAGTGTCGCGACGGGAGTCGGTCGGGGTGGTTGCGGTTCTGGGAGGTGTGGTTTGCTCAAGCTCAAACGGGTCCAGATTCTGGGGTTCAAGTCGTTCTGCGATCGCACGGAAGTCCAACTTTCGGGAGACGGAATCGCGGCTGTGGTCGGGCCGAACGGTTGCGGCAAGTCGAATATCTCGGATGCGATTACGTGGGTTCTGGGAGAGCAGTCGGCCAAGAGCCTGCGCGGCACGAAGATGGAGGACGTCATCTTCGCCGGCACGCGCGAACGCAAGCCGACCGGCATGGCCGAAGTATCGCTGACTCTGGTTGACCCTGAGGTGTACGACGGGTCTGCGCTGGCGGATGGATCGCAGGGCGAGGCTGATTGGTCGAGCGATGGCAGCACTGAGCGCGCTTTGGATCTGGCGGGCGATTGGGATGAAGCGGAGCTGCGCCAGATGCGGGCGCAGGAGACAGAAGAGGCAGTTGCCGAGGCTCAACCCGGGGTCGTGCTGGGAATGGACGGAGAGGTTGCTGAGGGCACCTTGGCGGCCGGAGAGCAACCCGCCCCTTCCGGTGAGGCCGGGAAGGATGGGCCGTCCGAGGCGGCGGAGGGTGCGTCTGGCGTAGTGCTGAAGATTCGGCGGCGGAAGTTTGGGCGCTCGCCGGTGCGTGCGGGCGAGGTGACGATTACGCGGCGGTTGTTCCGCTCGGGTGATTCGGAGTACCTGCTGAATGGGAAGATCTGCCGTCTGCGCGATATTCAGGACATCTTCATGGGGACCGGCCTGGGCGGCGAGACCTACGCGATCATCGGGCAGGAGCGCATTGGGCAGATTCTGAGCTCGAAGCCGATGGACCGCCGCGCGATTCTGGAAGAGGCTGCGGGCATTACGCGCTTCAAGACGAAGAAGAGGCTGGCGGAATTGCGGCTGGAATCGGCGAAGGTGAACCTGGCGCGCGTGAACGACATCTTCGAAGAAGTGACGCGGCAGATGGGGTCGCTGAAGCGGCAGGCTTCGAAGGCGGAGCGGTACGGCCTTCTGCGCGACGAACTGCGCGGACGGCTTCGTGTGGTGCTGGCGAGCCGGATGCAGCAGCTGGACGCGGAACGCGCGGCGATTGCGGCCCAGATCGCGGTGCTTACCGCGCAGATCGATGAGCAGGCCGCGGCGGTAGAGGCGATGGACGCGGAGCACACCGCGGGCGTGCAGACCGGGTATGAGTTCGACAAGCAGATCCGCGAGGCCGCGGCGCAGGCCAACACCTCCGCGGTTGAGCTGGAGCGTGTGACGGCGCGCATGGCAGCGAACACCGACCGCGTGGCTGAGTTGATGGCCCGGATTGAAGCTGGTGGAACGGACCTGGAGCAGGCGAGGGAGCAGCTCCGTGCAATGGCGGGCGAACTGGAAGCTCAACGGAGCTTCCTGGAGAACGCGACGGCCGAGGCTACAGGTTCGCGCGAGGCGGCACAGGCGCAGCAGCAGCGGGCACAGGAAGCGGTGCGCGCGGTGGGTGCTGCGGAACAGCAAGCGGAGCAGAATCGGCGCGGAGCGATGCAGTTGATGCAGCGCGCGGCGGCCAGCCGCAACGAGCAGGCGCAGGCCGAGGCGGCTCTGGGCAGCCTTGAGAGCGAGTCCGAGCGGCTGGTTTCGGAGTCGGAAGTTGCGCGGCGCGAGTTGGAGGAGTTGGGCGTGCAGCGCGGCCAGGTGGCCATGACGTTCGGCAATGTGACCGAGCGGCTGAAGGCGCTTGAGGTGGAGATCTCGGAGCTGCGGCTGAAGATTGACGCGACGCGGGAGCAGGAGTCGGCCACCAAGCGACGCGGCGACCAGTTGCGCGGCGAGCGGGCGACGCTGGAAGGTCGGCGGAGTTCGCTGGATGCCCTCATTCGCGAGCATAGCTACTCAACGGATACGGTGCGGAACATCTTCAAGGCGAATTCGCGGAACGGGGGCAGCAATGGCCTGTCTCCGGTGGGAACGCTCGCGGACTTTCTCGAAGTCGATGGGCAGTACGAAGGTGTGGTGGACGAGTTCCTGCGTGACGAGTTGAACTACGTCGTCGTGAAGAGCTGGGACGCGGCGGATGCCGGCGTTCGCATGCTGGAGAGCGATGTTGCCGGACGGGCGACGTTCCTTGTTCACGGGGAGAATGATGGGCACTCGCATGTGCATGCTTCGGAGACCACGAGTCCTGTTGAAGGTGCGGTTGCGCTGAAGGATTGCGTGCGCGTGCTGAACGGGTTCGGAACGTCGCTGGAAGGCATGCTGCCGAAGTTGCGGAACGGCTTCATTGCGCAGGACGCGGAGACGGCGCGCAGGCTGGCAGGCGAGCATCCGCGGGGCTTCTTCCTGAGTCCGAGCGGCGAGGCCTTCCACAATGCGACGGTGACGGGCGGCCGGGTCCGCGAGCAGGGCCCGCTGGCGCTGAAGCGCGAACTGACCGAGATTCAGCAGAAGCTGGACGCGACCGAGTCGGAGTTGGCGCAGGCTGAGTTGCAGGCGGCGTCGTTGGAGCGCGAGGTTCGCGATCTGACGGGCGCGCTCGATTCGAAGACGCTGGAGCGCAGAGATGCGGAGCGCGAGTCGGCGAATTCCGGCGCGGCGCTGCGGCAGATGGAGTCTGAGACCGCACGCATCGAGCGACGGCTGCAGGAGTGGGCGCTGGCCAGCGAACGCAATCGCGAGGCGCGTTCGCAGAAGCAGGAATTGATCGTGCGCAGGCAGCAGGAAGCGTCGGCGTTCGAAGCAGAGCGCGAAGGTCTGGAGGCGCAGCTGGCGGAACTGCAGGCGCAGCTCGACGGTCTGCGCGGCGAGCGCGAGGCGCTGCAGCAGGCTGCGGCAGAGGCTTCGGCGGCGTTGGCGGGACTGGAAGAGCGGCGGCGCAACGCGCAGTCGAACTTCGAGCAGACACGGCGGATGTCGGATGCGCAGGGCGCGCGGATTGCGCAGATTGAGCAGCAGATCGAGTCTGCGGGCGCGGAGAAGGCTCGGCGCGAGCAAGAGACCTCCGAATTGGCGGCACAACATGGAGTGCTGGCTGAGACTCGTGCGACAGCGCTGGCCGAGGGCGCTCGGCTGACCGAGGCTGCGAATGAACTGCGGACGCAGATGGCCGAACTCGATGCGAAGCTGAGGACACTGCGGCATGAGACAGAAGAGATTCGCGAGCAGCGTGCGAACCTGACGGCTCGCGCGGCGAAGCTGGCGTCGGACATTGAGCATATTGAAGCGACCTGCCTGAACGATCTGGGCACGGAGGCTGCGGTTTTGCGCGAGGACGCAACTGTCGTGCGCATCGATTGCTCTGAGGATGGCGGCGAGGCGCTGGCGATCGAGGAAGAAACGGCACGCGCCTTGAAGCAGAAACTTGAGGCGATGGGGCCAGTGAACATGATGGCGCTCGAGGAGTACAACGAGACAGCAGCGCGGCACGCGTTCCTGGAGACACAGCGTAAGGATCTGATGGACTCTATCGAGAACACGCAGGCGTCGATCAAGGAGATCGACGATGTCTCGCGCGTGAAGTTCGACGAGGCGTTCAAGGTGATCAATGAGAACTTCAGCGTGACGTTCTCGAAACTCTTCGGCGGCGGCCAGGCCTTCATGAAGCTGACCGACGAAGAGAACTCGGCCGAGTCGGGGATCGATATTGTGGCGTCGCCTCCGGGCAAGAAGCTGCAGAGCATTCTGCTGCTCTCGGGCGGCGAGAAGGCGCTGACCGCCCTGTCGCTGCTGGTCGGTATCTTCCAGTTCCAGCCAGCTCCGTTCTGCATCCTGGACGAAGTCGATGCGCCGCTGGATGAGACGAACGTGGGCCGCTTCGCAAAGCTGATCGCGGACATGTCGGCGACGACGCAGTTCGTCGTGATTACCCACTCGAAACGCACGATGCAGCAGGCGGACGTAATCTACGGCGTGACCATGCAGGAGCCGGGCGTGTCGAAGATCGTCAGCGTCAACCTGGGCAAGGATAACCGCAGCCGCGATGGCCAGGAACGGCGCGCGGTCGCGTAGAAACATGGACAACTCAGGGGAGACGTCGAGTAAGGCTTTAAACACAGAGCCTTCTCGACGTCAGAACCGCGTGGGGGCCCTGGCGCTCCTCTGTGCGGGTGTCGGGCTTCTCCTCTCCTCCTGTCATCAGCGGTCGGAGCAGCCTCGGCCCATCGTACTGCCGCCAAACACGGTTCTCGAGGACCGAACCTTCCACTCTGAATCACTCCACGCGGATGTCACGTATCGTGTCATTCGGCCCTCTACGTTTCCTCCGGGAGACCGGATTCGTGTTGGCTACCTTCTGCATGGCAACGGCGGGACCTTTCGAGAGTGGTCCGCTTTCTCGACTATCGCTGACCTTGCGGCGCGCGGCTACGTTCTGGTGATGCCGGAAGGGCACTCGACCTACTTCATGAACTCGGCGACCAAGGCCAATGATCAGTACGAAGACTTCCTGACCAAGGACCTGATTGCGGATGTTGAACCGCGCCTGCCACGACCAATCACCCGTTCGTCCCGTTTTATCCTCGACAACTCGATGGGAGGCTTCGCTGCGCTCGTCCTCGCGCTCAGGCACCCTGATCTGTACGTGTTTGCGGCAGCGCTCAGTCCGCCAGTTGACGTGCCAAGGCGAGCGTTTTCGCTTCATCGCATTGGGCAGTACCTTGGATTTCGCTCCATCTTCGGGCCGGCTGGAAGCGCAACGCGGGTATCAGAAGATCCGTTCGTACTTGCTCGAAAGGCTTCGCCGGCTTCTACTCCGTTCTTGTTCGTCGCGGTGGGCGATCAGGAGAGTCTCCGCGAACCGGTCGAGCGATTGAATCGAACGCTGGAAACCAAAGCGATTCCACACGCCTTCGTTCTTGGACGTGGCGGCCACAATTGGCAGCAGTGGAACGGCGATCTTCCGCAGGTGTACCAATCGCTCAAGACTGCCATGGATGCTTTTTAGCAGCTGAACGCAGCGCGACGCGGTGTTCGACCGGAAGGCGGTGCTGGTAGCTTCGTGTGCCGCACCGGGCTTCCGCATTCCGCTGTTGACCGGAGCCGCACGAGCGTTGCGGCTCACGGCGCAGATGCTGGGCGCGAAGACCGTGGGCAGGCTGTGGATAGGGCTCGCTGCACAGCAGCCGCACCACGGCCTATCGGCGAAGACGCGAGCGAGCGCACGTCGGCTGGGACTAGGGTTAGTCTAAATCTTGCCGATGGCGATTCCGAGGGCGTAGGTGACGACGCCTTCGATGGCGCCGACCGCCGTCATCTCAAAGCCGCTGGACCACCAGGAACGGATGGTGATCAGAGACTTGGCTGCGCCGACGGCGAAGTGCGCGATGAGTGAGACGACGGCGGCGACGATGATCGCAGGCATGCCGGCCATGAAGAAGAACGGCACGATGGGGATGAAGGCTCCAACTGCGGTTGAAATCGCTCCGGAGGTGGCGGAGACCCAGGGATTGGCGAGGCCTTCCTCGCTGATGTGGAGGCGTTCGCGGGCGAGTGCTTCGACGAGCTGCTCTTTGCGTTCGGCGATGTGACCGACGAAGTGGTCGGCGTCCTCGGCGGAGAGGCCACGGACCTGGTAGGTGAGCGAGAGGAGCTCACGCGCCTCGGCTTCGTTGTATTCGACGGCTTCGCGCTCGCGGGCATACTCGGCTTCGTAGATTTCGCGCTCGCTCTTGGCGGCGAGGTAGGCGCCGGAGCCCATGGATAGTGCCGAGGCGATCATTCCAGCGAGGCCGGCGATGAGGACAAAGTGGGCGTTGCCGAGGGTGGCGCCGGAGACGCCGGAGACGATGCCGAAGATGGCTCCGAGGCCGTCGTTGACGCCGTAGATGGCGTCACCGATCCAACTGGCGGCGCGGGGTTGGCCCTGCTCGCGGATGGCGACGAGTTCGTCGAGGGCGCGCTGCGCCAACTCCGGCTCCAGCGGCTCGACGGGGAGGTGCTGGCGGATGAGGCCGCCGAGCGTGATGTAATGGTCAGCCTCGTCGGCGAGGACTTCCTTGAGAATTGCGGCGCTGGCGTCGTCGCCGAGCTCTTCGATCTGCTTGCCGTAGCGGGCGATGTCGCGGCTCTCTTCGAGTTCGAGACGGCGGAGAGCGAGGCCTTGTCCGCCGATGCGGTTGGCCAGCGATCCGGCTTCGCCTTCTTCTGATCCGTCATACTCGGGAACATCGGAGCCGAGGGCGACGATGCGCGCGGCCCAAAGGGACGCGTGGTGCTTCTCTTCCAGCGCGAGGTTGCGCAGCGTGCGGCGGCGATGAGGCTCTGGTTCCTGCTGGGCCAGGGTGTTGTAGGTGTGAAAGCCGCGCATCTCCGCCTGCCAGTTGCTGGTGAGCGCGTCGAGCAGACGTTCTGTGTCCCTGGTGTTCATCATGGTTGGCATGGTCATGGTTGACGATCGTCCCATGATCGCCCATGCGTGAATCGGGAGGCGGTGTCCAAGGTCACGGGAATCGCCAGGCTATGGCCGAAGGGCGATGTTGGCCTTGCGGTTGGTGCGGACAGAACGAGTCCAGGTCTCCAAGGGCAAGACCTGGGCGCTCGATCCTGAGCTGGTTGCGACGGGTTAGTACGCGCCGGCGAGAATCTTCTGGGCGTCAGCGATAGAGGCCTCAGTCGCGGCGGCGTTGCGCGGTTGGTAGGGGCAGAAGGGATCGCTGCCGAGCGGGTCGCCAGTGTGGGCGAAGGCGCGCGCGCGGGATCCGCCGCAAAGGGTGCGGTACTCGCAGACGCCGCATTTCCCGTGGAAAGTGCTGGGCGTGTGGAGCGACTGGAAGATGGGGGAGTTGCGGTAGACGTCGGAGAGCTGGTTGACTCGTACATTGCCGGTAACGAGCGGCAGGAATCCGGCGGGGTAGATGTCGCCCTGGTTGGAGACGAAGACGATGCCGTGGCCATCGCGGATTCCGAAGCCGCGGTACACCGGGGTGCGCTCGATCTCGGGGCCGGTTTGTCCGGCTTCACGCATGGCGTTGAGCGCTACGCGGCGATACGAGGGGGCTTCGGTGGTCTTGATGGCGAAGGGAGCTTCTTCCGCGAGCTTCTGCGTCCAGTGCATGAGCTCTTCGCCGCGCTGGGGAGTGACGGGCTGGAGTTCCTTGCCGCGACCGACAGCGATGAGATAGAAGAGGCTCCAGCGCATGATTTTGTAGTTCTTCAGGAGCTCGTAGACGGCGGGGAGGTCGTCGTCGGTCTCCTCGGAGACGAGGGTGTTGACCTGGATGGGGAAGCCAAGCTGTCCCGCTTTGTAGATGGCGTCCATGGTCCACGCGAAGCAGCCTTCGACGCCGCGGATGGCTTCGTGGCGGTCGGCGGAAGATCCGTCGAGCGAGAGGCCGAGTGAGTCGATGCCATGTTCCTTAAGCTTGGTGAGGACCCCGGTTGTGAGGTCGGTCGTGGCTGCGGGCGTGATGGATACGGTGATGCCCAGCCGGCGGGCTTCGTCGATGATCTCGTAGAGGTCGGTGCGTTCCAATGGATCACCGCCCGTGAGGATGAGGTGCGGCGCAGGCTGTCCGAAGGCGGCGACCTGCTTCAGGAACTCCATGCTCTCGGATGTGGTGAGTTGCTGGGGGTGCGGCGTTTTGACGGCTTCCGCACGACAGTGCCGGCAGGCGAGGCCGCAAGCCTGGGTCATCTCCCAATAGACGAGCATGGGGCTCTGGGAATAGTCGTGGTGTGCGGCGCGGTGCGCGTGGGGATGCAGTGCAGAGGCGAGGGTTCGAATGTCGACGGGTAGCATGCGCAGTGTTCTCCTAAGACCCAATCGCAACCGGGTCATGGTTGTCGTGATAGAGAGCCGTGGCGTGGGCGCGGTCGACGATCGACTTGGCAGCCTTCATGCCGCTTTGAATGCAGTCGGGAATACCTGACCCGCGGTAGGCGGCGCCGGCGACATAGAGGCCTGGAAATGCAGTTAGCGCGTGCTCGAGCTCGGTGATGCGTTCGGCGTGGCCGAGTTCGTACTGCGGGTTTGCTTTGGGCCAACGATAGGCGCGCGCGAGAACGGGTGTAGCACTAATACCCATAATGGTGAGCAGCTCGTGGCGGGCGACTTCGATGAGAGTGGATTCGTCCTGCTCCGCGAGGTCCTCGGCCTGTGCGCCGCCGATAAAGACGCGGAGGAGGACGCAGTCTTCGGGAGCGCGGTGATTGAACTTTGCGGAGGACCAGGAGCAGGCGGTGATGCTCCGGCCTTCGCTCCTGGGAACGATGAAGCCGGCGCCCCGCATGGGGTGGGCGATGTCACTGCGACGGTAGCCGAGAGAGACGGTTGCCGTGGAGACGTAGCGGATGGCACGCAGGCGGCATGCGAGCGCGGGATCGATCTGCTGAACGAGATCGGCGGTGACGTAGGACGGGGTGGCGAAGACGAGATTGTCGACGAGGATGGAAGATCCATCGCTAAGGTGGAGCTTGTACTGGTCTTCGTGGAAGGTGACGGAAAGGACACAGCAGCAGGTACGAAGGGAGCTCTGCGGCAGGCGATTGACGAGTGCGTCGGAGAGGCGCTGCAGGCCGCCGCGGAGGGACATAAACATCGGTATGGGCTTGCTGCTGGGAGCAGCATGCGGCTTGGCACGCTTGCGCTTCATCATGGCGCGAGTGAGGCTGCCGTGCTTCTTCTCCATCTCGGAGAAGATGGGGAAGGTGCTGCGAAGGCTTAGCTTGTCGGGGTCGGCAGCGTGAATGCCTCCCATGAGCGGGCCGGCAATCTTGTTGAGCATCTCACTGCCGAGGCGTCTGCGAACAAAGCTGCCGAGGCTTTCATCTTCCTCGTCGGCTGCTTTGGGGATGAAGGGCTCTAGCCCCAAGCGCAGCTTGCCCGGCCATGAAAGCAGGCGCGAGCGCAGCATCGGGAGAATCATCGTGGGCGCCATCAACATCATGCCTTCCGGCATCGGGTGCAAGCGGCCTTCGCTCCAGACGTAGGTGGCGGCGTTCTTGCCGGTGTTGGCGCCGACAAACTCGCTGGCAAGCCCGAGACGGGTGCAGAGGTCGATGGCGGCAGCCTTCTGTGTGATGAAGGAGTCGGGGCCGCCTTCAACAAGGAAGCCGTCGAGGTCGGCAGAGGTGATCTTTCCGCCGCAGCGGGAAGCGCATTCGATAAGCGTGAAGTCGGAGAAGCCGGCTTCCTGAAGATAGAACGCGGTCGCAAGTCCTGCGATGCCGCCGCCGATGATAGCTGTCTTACTCATAGGGCAAAGACTCATCGGATCCAACTGCCCCTTCGCGATTGTTCTGCGATGCTGCTCCTGATCCTGCCGAAGGGAACATGTTGTATCCGAAGTACATCGTCAGGGTAGAGGTTTGGGAGGCGGTTAGCAGTGACGTAGGTCACAGATTGGTTGTGAGGTATGTGTGACGATTCCTTAGGATTGGCGCGGGTGAACGTTACAAAACTAATACGATCGACTCACTCGGCCCGGGCGAATAATTCAACTATGAATGAACCAGTAGTTATCCAAGGTGGAATGGGTGCAGGTGTTTCGAACTGGCGCCTGGCGCAGGCTGTGTCTCGAGTGGGGCAGTTAGGGCTGGTGTCGGGAACGGCGCTGGATCAGATTCTGGCGCGACGTTTGCAGGATGGAGACCCGGGCGGACACATGCGGCGCGGGTTGGATGAGTTTCCGTTTCGGCGCATGGCAGAGCGCGTGTGGCAACGCTACTTTATTCCCGGCGGCAAGGCTGCGAGAACGCCGTATATCCCGATGCCACTCCTGTCGATCGACAATCCGCGCGAGTTGGTTGAGCTATGCATTGTGGCGAACTTCGTGGAAGTATTCCTGGCGCGGCAGGGGCACACCAATCCGGTGGGGATTAATTTTCTGGAGAAGATTCAGTCGGCGCATTTGCCGTGCATTTACGGTGCCATGCTGGGTGGCGTGGAGTACGTGATCATGGGCGCGGGCATTCCGCTGAAGATACCGGGCGTGCTGGACCGGTATGTGAATCATGAGTCCGCGGAGTACGCGACTCATGTGGCAGGTGCGCAGGAAGGCGACGACTTTACGGCACGCTTCGATCCGCGGGAATACATGGAGTGCAGGCTGGAACCGCTGAAGAGGCCGAAGTTCCTGCCGATCGTATCCTCGAATACCCTGGCGGTAACGATGCTGAAGAAGGCGAACGGTCGCGTGGATGGGCTGGTGATTGAGACGCGCACCGCCGGTGGTCACAACGCTCCGCCACGCGGCAAGCTGCAACTCTCTGAGTTGGGCGAGCCAGTGTATGGGGAGCGCGATGCGATCGATATTGCGAAGCTGCGCGAGTTAGGTGTGCCATTCTGGCTGGCCGGCGGATATGGGCATCCTGAGCGAGTGAGGGAAGCGCTGGAGCAAGGTGCGGCTGGCGTGCAAGTGGGGACAGCATTTGAGTTTGCGAATGAGTCCGGGCTGCAAGAGGACTTCAAAGTGGCACTGTTGAAGCGAGTGATCGCTGGAGACGCGAGCGTGTTTACCGATCCGCTGGCGTCGCCGACGGGATTCCCGTTCAAAGTGGCGCGGCTGAAGGGGACGAACTCCGAGCCGGAGACGTACGTGGAGAGGCCGCGCATTTGCGACCTGGGATTTCTGCGCGAGCCTTACCGGACGGCGGATGGCGGAGTTGGATATCGCTGCGCAAGCGAGCCAGTCACTGTGTTTCTTGCGAAGGGCGGCCGTGTGGAGGATACGGTCGGCAGGAAGTGCGTTTGCAACGGACTACTGGCGAACATTGGCTATCCGCAGGTACGGAACGGGAAACGCATGGAGTATCCGCTGATCACGGCGGGAGACGACCTATGCACGGTTAGCGAGTTCCTGAAGCCGGGGCGGACCGACTACAGTGCCGCGGATGTTGTTTCGGCGCTGCTGAAAGGGTGCGAGCCTGTGGCTGCGAAGGTGAGCGGCGAGGTTTGCTTCGTGTAGGAGCGAATCACAGAGCTCTCAGAGAAGAAGCGAACACCGAGACGGCTAAGTAGGCGGGACGAGGCCTGCGTAGGGGATGAGCTGTGGGGCGGTGGCGCGGGCCAGGAGTTGAGGGATCTCGCGGAGGAGGGCTTCGCGTTCGATGTCGCGGTGGGCGCGCAGGCGGGTGGTGACGGCGTCGAGGTCGCGGTCGTTGTAGCCGGGATGGCAGCAGAGCTCGTATGTCCCTGCCGCGGGTACTGCCTGGAGGATGCGTGCGAGGGTGTTGGCGTCGAGCTGCCCCGTGGCGGCGATGGCGACGGTGCCTTCGGTGGTCTGGATGTGGCCGGCGTGCGAGCGCAGGGCTGCTTCAAACTTCGGGCGCAGGCGGTTGATCAGATGAATGGCCAGGCGGCGGCCGGGGCTGCCCTGATGCAGGGCGAGGCTCCAGGCAGGCTCGAACGGGTTGCGGATGGCGGGGATTCCGGTGCGGTCGGCGACGGCGAGGAGCGGGCGCGAGATGGCGGGGAAGAGATGTGTGTGCTTGTGTGTGTCGATGTGGGTGATCGAGACGCCGGCGCGCTGGAGCTTCTGAATTTGGGCTTCAGCTTCGCGGGTTACATCTTCGGCACGGACGCGGCCGAGGACAAGATCGCGCACAAAACTGCTGAGTGACGGACGGAAGGACTTGCGGTCGGGGCCGATGAGCGTGGGGATCACGTCGGGGGGTGAGACGGGAGTGCCGTCGGTGAGGACGATGTGGCAGCCTACGCCGAGTGTGGGGTGGGAGCGGGCGACGGCGACGGCGTCTTCAAATGCGGGCCCGGTGGCCATCAGAGTGGCGGAAGTGAGCGTGCCTGCGGCGTGAAGTTCGCCGATGGCGCGGTTGATGCCTGGGGTGAGGCCGAAGTCGTCGGCGTTGAGGATGAGGCGGGCGGTCATGGATGGGGCTACTGGAATGATACGCGGGGAGGCCAAGATACTTGCATGCAAGAAGGGTGAGTGCGATACGCCAACCCGTCGTGATACTTGACAACGGAGGGCGGGAGGTATTGTCTCTGTGGTGCGCGCCTGTATGCGGAGACCTTAGGCGCGTGGGCCATATTTGGGTCTGATTCCATCTAGTTTTGAAACAGATGCCGATATCGAAAGGGAAAGCCTCCATGCCTGACAAGATTGAATCAATTCCTGCCGAAGCAAGATGGGCGATTGCCACCAACGGATTAACCGGCGCTTTCGCTGCGATTTCTACCGCCTTACAGAAGGCCCTGGGACAGAAGGGCTTTGAGGACTTCAATGGGCCGCTATGGTTCGAGGCGGGGAAGGGAACCAAAGAATTTGCGGACGCCAATGGGCTAGCAACTGCCACGGCTGGCGACGTGGAAGAGGTAATGCACCTGGCCGCGAAGGCGGCGATGGGACCGGAGTTCGAGTTCGAGATTCTGGAATCGACCAAGGACCGGTGCGTGGGCAAGACAACCCAATGTCCCTGGCACAACCGGTGGAAGGAGCAAGGGCAGGACTTCGACAGCTGCGGCGCAGGACATCAGAACTGGGGCGCGGGAGCCGCGTCGGCTTTAAATCCGGACTTTACGTTCACCTTAACCAAGAATATGAATCGCGGCGACTCGCATTGCGAATGGGTGGTGGAGCGGAAGAAGTAGTGTTCTGTTTTGTACGCCCCGGAGTCCGGACGGGAACGCCTGCCAGCGTGCAGGCGTTCTCTTTTGCGGGGAAAGTGTCGAGCGGCGGTCCTGTACATCGAGTCGTCTAGTCGGGGATTGCGGTCGAAGGAGCAAATACGGCCAGGTAGGCTTCGAGATTGCAGCCGGCGGCGCTGGCGGCTTCCTGCGTGGTTGAGACCGACTTCTCAAGTGCGGCGATTCGAGCGAGCTTGCCCGGCGCTTCCTCGGCGGTTCCAGTGCGGGCGATCTCGAGCAGGGCGGGGAGTTCGAGCCATGTGAGCAGTTCCTCGAATTGCTCCTTGTTGAAGTAGGTCTTTCCGGTGGATTGATTGATGCCGGCAAGCCAACCCGCGTCGGGGTCATCCCAGAGTGCGGGGGACTGGATGGCGTCGGGCGCTGCAGCGATCTGCGAGAGCAGGAGGCGCACCTGCGCGGCAGCCTGCCAGCGGGATTCGCTATGCATGCCGAGTGAGTCGAAGATGTCCGCGAGTGCGCGGCGCAAGAGGAGGCGGTCGAAGAGTTCCACGCGATCGACGTGCGCGGGAAGGCTGCGGAGAATGAGCCAGGCCAGGATAGGAGCCCAGGTGCGCTGCTTGCGACTGGCGGGATCCTTCCCCGGCAGTACTGGGCGCGATTGTGCGGTCCAGTCGGTGGAGAAGCTCTCCATGAGCGCGGGTAAACGGGCGGCGCAGGCAAGTCCCGCGCGAACGTTTTCGAGGTAGTCGGGTTTCGGAACCAGCGCGGTGAACGGCAGACGTGCAGCGCGCGCTTTGACGGCCCCGTCCTTCTCATCGGGAATGTACTCGGCGATGCACTCCGAGAAATGGCGGGTCTTGTCGGCCAGGGCGCGCAGCCGTTCGAGTTGTCCGCGAGTCAGTTTGGAGGGTTGGGCTTCCAGTGCGGCGTCGCTCGATGCTGCTTTGAATTGCGGCGCTGGAACAGCGGGGGTGGCAGGCGATGGCGGCTCCGCGGTGTTGCCGGCGAATTCGTCAGCGACTTCGGCAAGAACCTGGATGTTTGCAGTGTTGATTGCTTCACGCAGAGCTTCGTGCAGCGGACGGAGCCGCAGGAGAGCCATCTCTTCGTGCACGTTGGGGACGCCGGCTCCGTGAAGCTGATCGCATAGACGATCCCAGGGCCACTCCGCGTTGGGGCGATACTCATGCCAGTCGAGCAGGACAACGCACTGGAAGCCGTGGAGGTCGAAGTGCATGCCGTGGTAATGGATATCAGTGGCGCGGCGCAGGTACTCGAGGCCGTGCGAGTCGCGATAGGCGAGGATGACGTCTTCTCCGGTGGGCAGGCCGAGGCCTTCAGAGAGGCTGCGCTGACGCATCTGGCCGCTGCCTTTATCCATGAAGCCGGCGGAGATGTGAATGGTGCCGCGGGTGGAGTCGTACTTGTTGTTGTAGAGAACGAGGGAGCGTTCGTCACCAAAGCGGTTGGAATAGGCGAAGACGTTTTCGTCGACGTAGCCGAAGCCGTTCCAGAAGTCGTAAAGAGTGAAGTCGGAGCTGCCGGCGAATATATAACGCTTCTTGAGCAGGGGGGCGATCACGCGCTGGTGGCGAGCGATCAGGCCTTCGTTGGGCTGCTCATCCATCTTGGCGGTCTTGAACTCCATGCCGTAGCGTTCGCCGTAACCTTCGATCTGGCCGTGGCCGAACATGGGCAAACCAGGGAGCGTGGCGAGCAGGGTGCAAACTCCGAAGTACTTGTCGCCCGTGCCGAACTGGTCGATGGCGGTGCGCTCGTCAGGGTTCGACATGAAGTTGACGTAGCGCTTCATAATGTCGGGGTCGAATTCGAGGGTCTTCTTGATGTAGCTGCGGTACTTCGCGTTTTCCTCGTCGCGCAACATATTCATGAAGGCGCTGTTGTAGACGCGATGCATGCCGAGGGTCCGGACGAAGTAGCCTTCGAGGAGCCAGAAGGCTTCAGCGAGCAAAAGGGTGCCCGGAACTTCGGCGGCGACGCGGTCGACGACTTCGCGCCAGAATTCGTTCGGCATCAGCGCGTCGAACTCCTCCTGCGACATTGAATTTTCCGCGCGCGATGGAATAGAGCCTCCGGCGCCTGGAAGTGGGAACCATAGGCGCTGGACGTGTCGCTTGGCGAGGACCATGGCTGCGTCGAATCGGATGATAGGAAAAAGGCGCGCGACGTGGAGGATGGTCTGGATGACATGCTCGCGCACGTAGGCCTTGGAGTAGTCGAGCTGGGCGGTGTCGTTCCACGCGAAGGTGGTGCCGTCGTTGCCGTGATAGACGTAGCGGGTCTCACCGCTCTGGTGATGGCGGAGGCGGAACGCAACGGCGGCGTCGGTCTGGTCGTAGTAGTGGTCGTCGATCTTGATTTCGACGCGCGAGTCGGTGGAGAGGTCGGGGCCGTTGAAGGTATAGGCGGGGAAGGGGCTCTCCCAGCGGTGGATGAACCAGTCGGGATGCTCGATCACCCAGGGAGAGTCGATGCCCATGTGGTTGGGCACCATGTCACTGGCGAGGCGAAGGCCGGCTAGTGCGGCGCGATGTTTCAGGTTGTCATAGGCGAGCCAGCCTCCGAGGTCTTCGGCGATGTCGTAGCTCTTGAGGGAGTAGGCAGAGGCAACCGCATCGTGATGACCGCGCAGGCGCTTGATGGTGCGTGACGCGACGCTTCGCTCCCATAGGCCGATGAGCCAGAGGCCAGTGATGCCGCGGTCGGCGAGCAGGCGGAGTTCTTCATCGGGGATCTGGTCGAGGCGATGGATGTGCCGCAGATATTTCTTGGAGAGCTGCTCGAGCCAGACGTAGGTGCTCTTGGCCATTAGAACGACGTTGGGCATCCAGGCCTGGTCGGCGGAGAAGGCTTCGTACTCGTCGAGCGGAGCCTGGTAGTCGTGCGCGTACTTTTTGCGGCGGAACTCGTCCCAGCCAACGAACTCGTCACCGACGAAACCCATGCTGCCCCAGGTGGGCGCACCGTGGCGGAAATCGTCCGGGCCCGGCGGATGGAAGCGCATCCAGATGGCAAGATCTTCCTCGCGCAGAACGTCGATGGCGAGCAGGATTCGCTTGAGGTCGTCGCCGAGATAGGGTGCCCACTTTTCACGGATGAAGTCGAGCTGGCCGGTCAATGAATCAGGCGAGGCGAGGAACGGCGCGCGAAGTGCGTCGAAGAGACTGCCGATCTCGGGGTCGATTTGTGGGCGGGTCCTGAAGTAATTGGGGAATGCGGCGGTGACGTTGGGGTAGACGGTTTCCTGCTTCAGTCCTTTGTCTTCGAAGAGCGTATAGAAGGGCTTGAATGCGGGATTGATGTTGGCGATCCACAGCATCAGCAGCTCTTCGAGAGCGACTTCGCGATTCGGGACGCCATCGGTCTTGCCACGGAGCCATTTCGCGGCAGTGATCTTGCCGCGAAAGACGTCGACGTTGGGGAACTGTTCGGTGAACGTGAGCAGGAGGCGCTCAAGCTTGTCGGGGTCGGTCTGCGAAGCGAACCAGCGGACGGCCTCGGTGAGGACTTTGGGGTCGATTTCCTTGCGGTATTTTGCGACGAGGGCGTGACTGAGCTCGTCGATGAGGCCCATGGCGAACAACGCTCCGGCGTTGAATGCGCCTGCTGGGTCGGCGTTGGGGCCGCGGGCCTTATTCAGCGCGTCTGCCAGCTTGCGGCTCGCCGCCACGTTGGCGAAGACGACATTGCCGGAGTAGCCGAACAGGAGGTCGTCGACCTGGGCTGCTTCGCGCACCGCGCGGGAGATGTGGAATTCCATGTTCTGAGGCCTCTACTTCGGTGAACCTATGTTGCGGCCAAATCGGGATCTGGCGCATGCGTCCGAGGACACATGGAGGGTGCGACCCGAACTACTATATAGCGATTCGGCTTCGCGGGATAATCAGCTCAGGACACATCAACGCTAGTCCTTGAAACGGCCCTTGTAGGCCCACAGGCCAAGTCCGGGATTGGAGATGTAGAAGATCTCTTCGCCGCCTACGGTATTCCAGCCATCGGCCAACTTGGCGGGATTGTATTTCTCGGTGTAGGTCGCGAGATCACCGTACTGGAAGTGTGCGCCTTCGATTTCTTCGCGAGTTAAGTGACCAGGGCAGTAGCGGATGGTGAAGCGGCCTTCGCTGGAGCCGTGGATCAGATGCGCAGCGGCGGAGAGATTGCCGGCGAGCGCAGGATCGTTCTTCACGGCCTCGAGCGTGACGGGCGTGCCGCAGTAACCGTACTTGCGGATGAGCTTGTCGATGGTGGGATCTTCGCCGAACTCATGAACGCCGGGCGCGAGAACGATGAGCTCGGCGTTGTCGGCGAGGGCCATGCGGGTGCGATATACGCTCTTGTTGCCGAGCCAGGTGCTCTTGAACTCCTCGGGATCGAGGAAGACGACCGCCTTCTTTATCTCGCGGTCCATCATCTTGAAGTTAACCTTCAAACTTAATTCCGCGGCCTTCTTGAAGCACTCCACGTTGTCTCCGATGAAGAGGCCGTTGATGACCAGCTTTCCGGCCGCGTTCTTGCTTACGACCGTCAGCACGTAGACAATCGGCAACCCTTGCGCAAAGTGCTCGCTCGCGTAGTTCAGCACTTTTCTTACCGGAGTGTCGGCGCGGCCCATCATGCGCTCCATACCATACACTGCGCCCAGGAAGTGCGACCGATGGATGCCCATTACGCCGCCCGTGCCTACAAAGATGTTCTTGTTGAAGCCGGCCATGCCCACCACTTCGTGCGGCACAATCTGCCCGATCGACAGGATCAGGTCGTGGCCGCCGTCGCGGAGTAGCTTGTTGACCTGTGCGGGCCAGGGATAGTCGACCTTGCCTTCGCTGACCTGGCTGATGAACTCGCCAGGGACTTCTCCGAGGGTGACGATGTCGTTGCGCCAGTCGTGGACGCGGAACAGGTCGCGTGGGGTTGGGCCGTACATGACCTGTATCTCGTGGTCGGTCATGGGTTTGTGCGTGCCGAGGGCGGGCAGCACGTCGGTGAGGGCGTCACCATAGTAGTTCCAGACATTCTCGGTGATTTGGCCGGACATGGAATGCATGCGGGTGAAGTCGGGCGGCACAGCGAGGACGCGCTTGCGTGGGCCGAGCTTGTCGAGGGCGGAGAACAGGGCGGCTTTGACCTCGGCCGCGGAGAATTCGGTGGTCGGGGAGCCCGATCCAAAGTAGAGACTCATGGGAACAATTCTACTCGTGCCGCCTGCCAGCATCCCATTCCTAATGCCTGTGATTTCTATCACACCTCTTTGCAAATCAGAGAGATAAACTCACGGCCACCATGGATGCTCTCCTCCTGCACAGAATCCATTTCGCCTTCACAGTCACGTTTCATTACCTCTTTCCCCAATTGACCATGGGGCTCGCGCTGCTGATCGTGGTGCTCAAGACGATAGGGCTTACCAGGGGAGGTGAGCGGTACAGCCAGGCTTCGAGGTTCTGGGCTAGGATCTTCGCCGTCAATTTCGTGCTTGGCGTGGTCACCGGCATTCCCATGGAGTTTCAGTTTGGCACCAACTGGTCGGAGTTCGCGCGCCGCACCGGCGGGGTGATCGGCCAGCCGCTGGCGATGGAAGGGGTCTTTTCCTTTTTTCTCGAATCTACGTTCCTGGGCCTGTTTCTGTTTGGCGAGAAGCGGCTTTCGAGGTGGGCGCATTGGGGCACCGCGTTCATGGTGTTCGTGGGATCGTGGATCTCCGGCTTCTTCATCATCATGACCGACGCATGGATGCAGCATCCCGTCGCGTACCACTTGACGCCGGGCGGATCGTTTGAACTCACGAGCTTCTGGGGGCTGCTGATGAATCCATGGGGCTGGCTGCAATACGCGCACAACATGTGCGGCGCGGTCGTGACGGCTGCCTTCGTTATGGCTGCAGTCGGAGCGTTCTACGTGCTCGACAAGCGCAACTCTGAAGCCGGAGAGCTCTTCCTGCGGGTCGGCGTGATTGCGGGCCTCATCTCTTCGGTGGTGCAGATCTTTCCCACGGGCGATCTGCACGGACGCTACGTCGCGGAGCATCAACCCGCGGCGATTGCCGGCATGGAGGGCCTCTTCCGTACGCAGAAGGGCGCGCCGGTGGTGCTGATGGGGCAGCCCAACTACGAAGAGCAGCGGATCGACAATCCGATTGCGGCCAATCATGTTCTCAGTTTCCTGATCTACGGCACCACCACCGCCGAAGTAAAAGGCCTTGATCAGATTCCACGCGACCAGTGGCCGACTACGTTGCCGCTGCTGTTTTACAGCTACCACATCATGGCCGGACTGGGCACTTATTTCCTATTGCTGACGATCGTGGCCTCGTTCCTTCTGTGGCGGGGAAAGCTTTTCAAGGCGCGTTGGGTCCTGTGGCCTCTGCTGTTGAGCTTTCCGCTTCCGTATATCGCCAACACCGCGGGCTGGATGACGGCAGAGATCGGCCGTCAGCCGTGGGTCGTGTATGGCCTGTTGCGCACCTCGGAGAGCTATTCGAAGTATGTCTCCGCGGGGAATGGCCTGTTCACGCTGTTGGGATTTATGGGCATGTACAGCCTGCTTTCGGTGCTCTGGATTGTGATGGTCTACCGAATCATCGAAGCTGGGCCGGGTGTGGCCGAGCACAAGGCAGCACCCAAAAGCATCACCGTTTGAGCTGCGAATCACCGAGGTAGAGGAAATGGGAGCAGTCTGGTTCTGGATCGTTGCAGTCATGGTCGCTGCTTATGTCGTGTTGGACGGATTCGACATCGGAGTTGGCATTCTCTATCCATTTCTCGCGCGCACGGAGCAGGATCGTCGCGTGATGATGCGTTCCATCGGCCCGGTCTGGGACGGCAATGAAGTCTGGCTGCTGGCCGGCGGCGGAACCCTCTATTTCGCGTTTCCGCTGCTCTATGCGTCCGCGTTCAGCGGCTTCTACCTTCCGCTGATGATCGTGCTGTGGCTGCTCATCGGGCGCGGCATCGGCATCGAGCTTCGTATGCACGTGGACAACGCGGTTTGGCGCAGCTTCTTCGACGGCCTTTTCTTTCTTTCCAGCGCACTGCTGGCAATCTTCCTCGGAGCCGCGCTGGCAAATGTCATTCGCGGAGTGCCGCTCGGGGCAGATGAATATTTCTTCCTGCCGCTGTGGACCAACTGGCGGGTAGGCCCGCATCCGGGAATTCTCGACTGGTATACCGTCATCGGCGGGTTGGTTGCGTTTGTCGCGCTTGCCGTCCACGGAGCGCTCTACCTGGCGATCAAGGCCCCGGGAGAGCTTGAAGAACACGCCCGTCAGTTTGCAGGAAAGGGCTGGTTTGCGCTGTGCGCGATCACGGCGGTGAGCCTGCCCGCAACCATCGTCGTGCGGCGGGGAACGCTGGACAACTACCTCCACCATCCTGTCCTGTTCGCGGTCCCGGCGCTGGTCGCGCTGTCGCTCGCGGGAATCAAAGGGTTTTCCAGTCGCAGGCAGCACCTGAAGGCGTTTCTTTCTTCGTGCCTCTATTTGGCGATCATGCTGGTCGGCGCGTGCATCGGGCTCTATCCCATTGTGCTTCCCTCATCGAGCAATGCGGCCGCCGACATTACCATTGCGAAGGCGCTATCCGGTTCCTATGCCACGCACGTGGGGTTGGTTTGGTGGTCGCTGGGGATGGTACTTGCGCTGGGCTACTTCGTTGTGAGTTACACGATGTTTCGCGGCAAGGTGTCCGACACTGACAGCTACGGCCATTGACCTCGTCGCGCAAGCTGGAAAGAAGTTAGTTCTGAAGTCCTTATCTACCCGTTAACCCGATTTGTTGGGACCGTTTTCCATGTGAATTCGCGGCGTCGGAGTTTACGGACTCCAAGGGGTTGAGCATTTTGCGCTGTATCCATTGGAGATAGATCAATGGCGGCTGGGGCAGCGGCACCGTATACTGGTGCGTCGCACGTGAAAGGAACCATCTCGAATGTGTATTCTCCGCACCGCTTTTCTTGCCGGCGCTTCGGTCTTTTTCGCCAGCCTCGTCCATGCACAAACTCCGAAGCCCGCTCCTGCACCGCAACAGCCGTGGATGGACTCGTCGCTCGATCCGGACCGTCGCGCGGATCTGATGATCAAGGAAATGACGCTGGACGAGAAGATTCAGCTGGTTCACGGGGATGGATGGGGAGTGCTGAAAAAGGGCTCTCGGGTTGCGCCGCGGCACAACGGGGGCGCCGGGTATGTACCCGGGATTCCGCGGCTTGGTTTGCCGGACATCAACCTGGCGGACTCGGCCGTCGGCGTCCGAATGGCGGCCTGGGATAGCCGGTACGCGACGCTGCTGCCGTCGGTGCTGGGGATGGCGTCGTCGTGGGACCCGGATGCGGCGTTTCTGTATGGCTCGGTGATTGGCCGGGAGTTGCGCGACATGGGGTTCAACATGTCGATTGGCGGCGGGGTGGACTTGATCCGCGAACCGCGTAACGGGCGCAACTTCGAGTACGCGAGCGAGGACCCGATTCTGTCGGGCAACCTGGTGGGGCAACTGGCGCGCGGAGTCCAGTCGAACCACATTATGGGCGACATCAAGCACTATGTGCTGAACGACCAGGAGACAGGACGTAACACGCTGTACGCGAAGCTTGACGAGCGCGCGATGCGGGAGACGGATTTGCTGGCATTCCAGATTGCGATTGGCATGGCGCAGCCGGCCGGCGTGATGTGCGCCTACAACCGCGTGAATGAGGACTACGCCTGCGAGAACGAGTTCACGCTGAATAAGGTGCTAAAGGGGGAGTGGGGTTTCAAAGGATTCGTGCTCTCGGACTGGGAGGGAACGCACTCGACGACGAAGGCGGCGCTGGCGGGTTTGGACATGGACCAGCCGGGCGACGATAACTACTTCAGTGAGCCGTTGAAGCAGGCAATTGTGAAGGGTGAAGTGCCGCAGGCTCGCCTGGATGACATGGTGCATCGCATTGTGCGCAGCATGTTTGCGACGGGAGCGATTGACCAGCCTCCGGTGAAGAGCGTGGTGGACCCATTCCGTGGGCGCGACGATGCGCAGAAGATTGAGGAAGAGAGCATTGTGCTGCTGCGGAATGAGGGTGGAGCTCTTCCTCTTGTCGCCGGCAAAGTGCGCAGCATTGCGGTGATTGGCGGCCACTCGGACGTAGGCGTGCTTTCAGGCGGCGGATCGGCGCAGGTAGATGCGCCGGGAGGCAACGCGCTGGACGCGCAGCCGGGTGGAGCGATCTGGGGGAAGCCGATGTACTTCCCGTCGTCGCCGCTGCGGTACATCCGCGAGCAGGCCGGACCGGGTACGACGATCGCCTACGATGCAGGCACTGATCCAGGGGCGGCCGCGAAGGCTGCGGCGGGAGCGCAGGTTGCGGTTGTGTTTGTGACGCAATGGATGTCCGAGGGACAGGACTCACCGACTCTGAGTTTGCCGGACAACCAGGATGCGCTGGTCGCGGCGGTGGCGGCAGCGAATCCGAACACGATTGTGGTGCTGGAGAATGGCGGCCCGGTGAACATGCCGTGGGCGAAGAACGTGAAGGGGATTGTGGAGTCGTGGTTCCCGGGGATCGGTGGCGGGCAGGCGATCGCGAACGTGCTGTTCGGGAAGGTGAATCCGTCGGGTAAGCTGCCGGTGACGTTCGCTGCGACCGAGGCTGACCTGCCGCACCCGCATGTGACTGGACAGAATGCGCAGACGGGCAACAACGGAGCCGATGGCGGAGCCGGGCGCAACCAGGCCAAGGATTTCCCGGTGGACTACAACGTCGAAGGCATGGCGGTCGGATACCGTTGGTTCCAGGAGAAAGGGAGGCAGCCCCTATTTCCGTTCGGGTTTGGGCTGTCATATACGCGGTATGCGTACTCCAACCTGAAGGTGGATGCGGAAGGGAAGAGCGTGACCTTCGAGCTGCGGAATACGGGTGCGCAGGCCGGCGATGAGATTGCGCAGGTCTACGTGACGCTGCCGGCTATGGCCGGGGAACCGTTCCGGAAGCTGGCGGCGTGGAAACGGGTTTCTTTGGCGGCGGGAGCGAAGGAGACAGTGACGATCCCGATCGATCCGCTGGCGCTGTCGATTTACTCGACGAAGGACGAGGCGTGGACACGACCGACGGGCGAGTTTGTGATGGAGGCGGGAGGGTCGTCGGCGGAATTGCCCCTGCGGCAGTCGGTTACGCTCGCAGCCCGGTAATCATGAGGTGATGCAGATCACAGATTTGCTCCGGCTGGTGGCGAGGCGGTATTCTGATTCGGTTGCAAATTGGTTCGACCAGTTGGCGAAATTGAGAGATGGGGTAGGGCGATGAGCGTAGCGGCGGTTGAAAATCTGACACTTCCGAAGTATTCGATTGGCGTGGGCGACCGGTTTGCTCACCAGGCAAAGGCACAGCTGGCGGCGTGCATGCTGGCAGACCAGGCCGGTGTGGAGGTTGTTCCTGTGTGGAACAAATCGAACCGCGAGCACACCATCATCGGGTCGGAGCCTGTGCAGACGCGAGCCGCTGCGGACGCTGCTGTGAAGGAGTTGGGCTGGAAGAAGCCTTACTTCCTGGATGCCGACCACATCAATCTGAAGACTGTAGGACGGTTCCTGGGGCCGAGCGACTTCTTTACGCTCGACGTGGCGGACCTGATTGGCCAGCCTGCGAAGCCCGAGGATGTAGCGGCGTTTATCGCGCGGCATCCCGAGTTGGTAGGGACGGTGACGATCCCGGGCATCGCGGAGCCCTTCAAGATCGACAAGGCGTTTGTCGAGGGCGTGGCGAACAAGTTCCTGGCAGCAGTGCAGCACGCGGGGCAGATCTACAAGCTGCTGGTGGAGAACAAGGGCGCGGGACGGTTTGTGCCGGAGATCTCGATGGACGAGACGGACTACCCGCAGACGCCGGTGGAGCTGCTGATTATTCTTGCGATGATCGCGGACGAGAAGGTGCCGATCCAGACGATTGCTCCGAAGTTCACGGGCCGTTTCAACAAGGGCGTGGATTATGTGGGCGACGTGAAGCAGTTCGCGAAGGAGTTTGAAGAGGATCTGGCCGCGATTGCGTTCGCGATCAAGAAGTATGGGCTGCCAGAGAATCTGAAGCTGAGCGTGCACTCGGGATCGGACAAGTTCTCGATCTACAAGGCGATTTACGAGGGCGCGAAGAAGTTCAATGCGGGCGTTCACCTGAAGACGGCGGGGACGAACTGGCTGGAAGAGCTGATCGGGCTAGCGGAGTCGGGCGGCAACGGGCTGGCGATCGCGAAGGAGATCTACGCGGAAGCCCTGGCGCACAAGGACGAACTGACCGGACCGTACGCGACCGTGATCGACATTGACGACAGCAAGCTGCCCACACCTGCCGAGGTGAACGGCTGGACAGGCAAGCAGTATGCTGCCGCGCTGCGGCACGACCAGACGAATCCTGCGTACAACCCGAGCTTCCGGCAACTGTTACACGTGGGCTTCAAGATTGCGGCGAAGATGGGGCCGCGGTACCTGGAAGCGCTGGAGGCAAACGAGGATGTGGTGGCGAAGAATGTGACCGCGAATCTTTGGGAGCGGCACATCAAGCCGGTGTTTCTGGGACAGTAGAGGTCCGGCCGAGAGAGCTTCCGGCCAGCGAAATATAGTTCGGGCTTCGGCCATATTTTCTGGGTTTTCGCGATCACCCCAGGTTGGTATAGTGTGGGCCTTCGGGCTCTGTGACCGGATTGAGTTTCTAAGGAGAATGACGTGAGTCTTGGATTTGAAATACCGAAGAAGAAGTCACTCGATTTGCTTTCGCTGGGTGCTTTGGTGCACCGGCTCGATCCCGGGATCATCCCGTTCCGCAAGGCGTCTAATTTCGCGGTGCATGTGAGTGGCGGGGAGTTCAACGTGGCGGCAAACCTGGCGGACTGCTTCAAGCTGGATACCGGCGTGGCGAGCGCGATGGTGGAGTATCCGATCGGCGACTTGATCCACGAGCGGGTGCGTGCGATGGGCGTGAAGCCCTTCTACAAGAAGTTCAAGCATGACGGCGTGCAAGGGCCGAATATGGCGACGGTCTACAGCGACCAGGGGTTTGGGGTGCGCGCGCCGATCGTGTTCTACAACCGCTGCAACGAGGCGGCGGCCCAGTTGAAACCGGGCGATTTTGATTGGAAGGCGATCTTCGAGAGCGGCGTGCGCTGGTTTCACTCGGGCGGTATCTTTTCGTCGCTGTCGGAGACGACGTCGGCGCTGGTGATTGAGGCGATGAAGGCGGCGCGGGCTGCCGGCGTGGTGACGTCGCTGGATTTGAACTATCGAGAGAAGCTGTGGAAGCCGCAGGGCGGCATGAAGCGCGCGCACGAGGTGCTCGGGCAGATCGTCGAGAACGTGGACGTGCTGATCGGCAACGAAGAGGACCTGCAGAAGGGCCTTGGGTTCCAGGGGCCGGAGGTTGCGGCGAGCGCAAAGACGGCGAGTTCGAAGCTGGATACGAGCGTTTTCCTGGGCATGATGGAGCAGGTGGTGAAGCGCTTTCCGAAGACGAAGGTGGTGGCTACCACGCTGCGCGAAGTGCACAACACCAACGCCCACAGCTGGAGCGCTGTCGCTTGGGTGAATGGGACGGCAGTGAATGCTCCGACCGCCGAGTTGAAGGTGCTGGATCGCGTTGGTGGCGGCGATGGATTTGCTTCCGGCTTCATCTACGGGCTGCTGAGCGGCAAGACTCCGGACGAGGCAGTGAAGCTGGGCTGGGCTCATGGCGCGCTGATGACGACGTTCCCGGGCGACACGACGATGGCGACTCTGGACCAGGTGGAGCAGTTCGCGCAGGGTGGATCGGCTCGCATTCAGCGGTAGCTTTTGAGCACAGACGGCCCTTATCCGCGCAGGAGAGGATGAGGGCCCACAGTTACGGAAATGCGCAAGCAGAGAGGAAGTTTCGATGGGACACTCGTTGTTCGATTTGACCGGAAAAACGGCGGTGGTAGTAGGCGGGACGTCGGGTATTGGCCTGGCCATGGCGGTGGGGCTGGCGGAGGCCGGTGCGGATGTGGTGGCGAGCTCTCGGCGGCAGGAGCAGGTGGATGAGGCGGCCGCGCAGATTGAGGCACGGGGACGCAAGTCGCTGCGGCTGACGTCGGATGTGGGCGATCGCGCGACGCTGGAGCGGCTGTGCGATGAGACGGTGAAGGCGTGGGGCAAGGTCGACATTCTGATCAACTGCGCGGGGAAGATCAAGCGCGCGCCGACCGTGGATTTCCCCGAGGACGTGTGGGACGACATTATGGACACGAATGTGAACGGGACGCTGCGGGCGTGCCAGATCTTCGGTCGCCGGATGCTGGAGAAGGGGTACGGGCGGATCATCAATATCGCGTCGTTGAACACGTTTGTGAGCCTGAAGGAAGTGACCGCGTATGCGTGCAGCAAGGCGGCCGTCGGTGCGCTGACGAAGTCGCTGGCGGTGGAGTGGAGCTCCCAGGGCGTGACCGTGAACGCGATTGCGCCCGGGGTGTTCCGGACAGCGTTGAATGCGGAGTTACTGGACAAGAGCGAGCGCGGCAAGGAACTTCGGATGCGAACGCCGATGGGGCGCTTCGGCAAGACCGAGGAACTGATCGGGGCTGCGATTTACCTGGCGAGCGATGCGTCAGCGTTCGTTACCGGGGAGATCCTGGTGGTGGACGGCGGCTTCCTGGCAAGCGGCGTCAATCAGTAGCTGAAGGCGATTGAGTAGCCCCTGCGAGCCGTGAGGGTAACGGCTGGCGGGGGTATACTTTTTGAGTAAGCAGTTCGGCGAGTGGGCATTTTCAGGTCAGATCCGCCAATCCAAAAGTGAAGAGGATTCTCATGAGTGAAAACGGGAATGGCCATCGCGCCAACGGCAACGGACACGCGACACAGGGTAACGACTACAAGGTGCCGGCACCTCGTGCGGAGTGGATCGTGAAGCGCAGGGAAGAGGCAGCGCGCACCGGCGACACGAACATGAGCCAGATGCACTTTGCCCGCAAGGGGCTGATCACCGAAGAGATGGCATACGTGGCGCATCGCGAGAAGCTGGAGCCGAGTTTTGTGCGCGATGAGGTGGGTGTGGGGCGGATGATCATTCCCGCGAACATCAACCATCCGGAGCTGGAGCCGATGGCGATCGGTGTGGGATCGCTGTGCAAGATCAATGCTAACATCGGGAATTCGGCGATGGTCTCGAACGTCGATGAGGAACTGCGCAAGCTGCATACCGCGGTCCACTACGGCGCGGACACCGTCATGGATCTTTCGACGGGCGGGGACATTCCGATGATCCGCGAGCAGATTCTGCGGCACTCTCCGGTGCCGATTGGGACGGTGCCGCTGTATGAGGCGCTGGCTCGGGTGAAGAAGCTGGAGGATCTGAACATCGATCTGTACCTCGAGGTGATCGAGGAGCAGGCGCAGCAGGGCGTGGACTACTTTACGATTCATGCGGGCGTGCTGATCCAGTACATTCCGATGGTGGCGAAGCGGATTACCGGCATTGTGAGCCGCGGCGGCGCGATTTTGGCGCAGTGGATGACTTCGCACCACAAGCAAAATTTCCTGTATGAGAACTTCGACCGCATCACCAAGGTGATGGCGAAGTACGATGTGAGCTACTCGCTGGGCGATGGACTACGGCCTGGGTGTTTGGCGGATGCAAGCGACGAGGCACAGTTCGCTGAGTTGAAGACGCTGGGCGAGTTGACCCGCTCGGCATGGAAGAGCGAGGTGCAGGTGATGATCGAGGGACCGGGGCATATCCCGATGGACCAGATCAAGCTGCAGGTGGATAAGGAAGTCGAGCTGTGCGATGGGGCTCCGTTCTACGTGCTGGGGCCGCTGGTGACTGACATTGCGCCAGGCTACGATCACATCACGTCTGCGATTGGTGCCGCGATGATTGGGTGGCACGGCGCGGCGATGCTCTGCTATGTGACGCCGAAGGAACACCTCGGCCTGCCGAACGAAAAGGACGTGAAGGACGGGATCATCGCGTACAAAATTGCGGCGCATGCGGCGGATGTGGCGCGCAAGCGTCCGGGTGCGCGGGACCGCGATGACGCGATCTCGCACGCGCGGTACACGTTTGACTGGGACAAGCAGTTTGCCTTGTCGCTCGATCCGGAGACGGCGCGGGCTATGCACGACGAGACCCTGCCCGACGACTACTATAAGGAAGCGGCGTTCTGCAGCATGTGCGGGCCGAAGTTCTGCAGCATGAACTGGTCGAGCAAGGTAGACAAGTTCAACGAGCAGGAGCATGGGCTGAAGAAGCCGGACCTGACGCAGATTATGACGGACCAGATGGCCATGCGCGGGTAAGCTGGAGTCGCGAAGGCGGATTCCCAGGCGGGAATCACAACACATGCAAAACCGGGTCGCATCCTCGAATGGATGCGGCCCTTCGTTTTGCTGCAGCCGCATAGTGTTGCCGGCGAACCAGATGGAATTGCGTGGAGTGACTAGGCGCGCGCAGCCGACGAAGAACCGGGCCGCGGTTTTGCCTGATTGGGTGCCTTGCGAAGAGCGGGATGGTGGGATATCTCGATCTTGCTGAAGTTGAAGGCCATGCCAGCGACACCCTGCGGTACCCGGTGCGGCGAGGGCAGGCAGCAGAGGTCGGGAGTGGGCTCCAAGGCACGGGCCTGGATCATAGAGAGTCTCGTTCGTCCCGTTCCGAAGACATGGTGATGACTGCGGGGGCAATGATCATTGCCAGAAAGACCAGGGCGAGAATCAGATCGTTAATCATGGCTTACTCCACACGCTCACTGTTGGAGCGCTTCCTGCAGTCATCATCCGATGGTTGTTCCAGCGGGGAAATAGCACGGGCGGACTACGGGATACCGCTCAAGTTGTAGAGGTACCGGGCAACCCGCTGAAAGCTAGCGGGTTGGAGCGGCAAGGGAGTTGGCGGCTCGGGTGAGGGCCGCGGCGAGCGCCCCGAGCTGAGCCTGGGCGCGTACGGGGTCGGAGGCGTCGATGGCCTCGTTGACGCCCGGGATGACGACGGCCTCGTAGCCCGTGAACTCGCCTGGAGCATAGATGCTGTGGCGATACCAGGGGCGACGCGGGAGGCCTTCAGGAAGAAGGAGCGCGAGTTCGACTGAGGCAAGCGTGCGGTCGAGTGCGGCGGTATCCTTGGGCGGCGCGAGTTGGCGCAGATGGGCAGCGCGTGCGGCAGAGACGAACTGGTCTGCGGCGGACAGCGCGGCAGTGAAATCCAGGGTGAGTTTCGCGTTCTGGGCGCGAGTACGCGCCTGCTCGAGGTAACCGTGAATTTCCTGGGCGTATACCTCGTAGTCGAAGGGCAGGACGTCGGCGTCGGCCATGTGGAGAATCTCTAGTCCAAGGAATCGTGCCTGCTGCTGGGTGTAAGTGAAGTCCGGGTCAGCGAATCGGCTGAACCAGTCGAAGTTGTCGAAGACGGTGTGGTAGACGCTGAACGGACCGTCGGAGACGATGTCGGTGGACGGCACGCCGTTGTGCTGAAGGAATGGCGTGTAGTCGGAGCCGGAGCCGAGGTCGCTGAAGCGTGGCTCGTTGGCGGTAGACTGTCCGTCGGGGTCGGTGGGGGAGCCGGGTGGATTTCGAGGCATACTTCGCCGATCCTCGTTCCTCCAATGCTGCAGTACGGTGCCCCCGGCGGCCGAGGGAACTTCTGCGGCGATCTGGCTGACAAACTGCCGCAATGAGGGGACGGCGGCGGCACCGAAGATTGGGCCGGAGACGGCGACATCGATGTTGAAGTAGGCGACGGCGTGGTGATCGCGAGACTTGGACGTATCCTGCTGCTCGGCCCACTCGGTGGAACCGATCATGCCTTCCTCTTCGCCGTCCCAACTGCCGATCACGATAGTACGGCGCGGCTTCCAGCCTTGCTGTAGAAGAACCCCAAGGCCGTGCACGGTTTCGAGCATGGCGGCGGTTCCGCTGCCCGGATCGCCGGCGCCGTAGACCCACGCGTCCCGATGATTTCCGGCGATCACCCAGTCGCCGGGGTTGGTCGTGCCGGGAATCTTGCCGATCACGTTCCAAATGGTGCGCAGACCGGTGTCGATTGCAAGATGCATGTGGACGTTGACAGGCTCAGCGGTGCTGCCAAGACGGTAGGGGAAGCCGAGACTGCCCTGCCAATTGCGCGGAGCGGCGAGGCCTCCCAGCGCTCGCAGGATGGGGGCGGCGTCCGCGGAGGAGAGCGGGTTG
>DASYEU010000129.1:0-47669 GCA_036498865.1 Acidobacteriaceae bacterium
TTTTCGTGTTTGGAGAGGAGGCGGATTGATTGAGTCGGCGGTCGCTTCGTATTGGAAGCGACAGGGCTGCGGGGCGACTAGTGCTTCTTCGATTTCGCGGCTTTCGCTGGCGCCTTCTTTGCGGGTGCTTTCTTGGCGGCCTTGGCTGCGGTCTTGGTGGCGGCTTTCTTGGCCGGGGTTTTCGCGGCGGGTTTTGTGGCTGCCTTCTTTGGGGCTTTGGCGCGGGTGGCGGAGACAGCGGCCTTCAGTTCAGCATTGAGCTCGGCAACCGAGATGGTGGTGGCGGATTTACGCAGGCGCTCGAGGCCGTAGAAGGCGCGTTTCTCCGCGGAGAAGATGTGGACGATGAAGTCGACGTAGTCCATCAGGACCCACTCGGCCTGGCGGCGCCCTTCGACCGAGTTGGGATAGGTGCCGAACTCGCGTTTGAGGCGCAATTCGATCTCATCGGAGATGGCGAGGTTCTGCCGGTCGTTGGTTCCGTTGCAGATGAGGAAGTAATCGGTCAGGCCGCTCTCGGCGGGATCCAGCGCGAGAATGCGGATGTCTTCGGCTTTTTTGTCTTCGCAGGCTGCTGCGGCGGCGAGCAGGAGCTGATAGCTTTCGGGTGAGGGCATGAATCTCCTTGAACCTCTATGGTAGCGGGTTGGGGCTACGGGAGTCTATTTGCGGCCTGGGAGTTGGGGACAGGGGCCGGGGGGGACGGGATGGGAGTGGACTGATAATCCGCTCCGCTGTTGGTCACTTATTTGGCTGACCCGCTGGTGGGCGTCGGTATACTACGTATCACGCAAAACAGGAGGCTGAGCTTGACTCGACACACGTTCGGTGGCATGAGGTGGGTTGCGGTTGGTCTGGCAGTCGCGTTCGTGGCTGGGACGGGTGTGGCTCAGGCTCCGGCGGCTGCGGCAAAGAAGGACGAGAAGGTGGTGGTCACGGGGACTCCGGAGACGCCGACGCCTGTTCCGCCAAAAGATTCGACCACTGAGGGCTCTGTAACGGTGGGCGGGCAGTCGATCGCGTACCGGGCGGTTGCGGGCACGCTGACGGTTGGCTCGAACGATGTGCAGGATGCGACGCTGGACTTTGAGGGCAATCTGCTGCCGGATTCGGGCCAGAAGCCGCCGGACAAGGACAAGCCGGAGGAAGCGCCGGCGACTGCGCGGATGTTCTACGTCGCTTACTTCAAGAAAGACGCCGTGGCGGAGCAACGCCCGGTGACCTTCATCTATAACGGCGGACCCGGGTCGGCGACCATGTGGCTGCATATGGGGGCGTTTGGGCCACGGCGGGTGGTGACGCCGGATACGGAGCATCAGGAGGGCGCGCCGTACAAGGTCGTCAACAACGATTACAGTCTGCTGGACGCGAGCGATGTGGTGTTTATCGATGCGCCGGGCACGGGGTTCAGCCGGATCTTTGGCAAGGGCAAGGAGAAGGCTTTCTGGGGCGTCGATCCGGATGCGCATGCGTTCGACCGCTTCATCCGGAGGTTTCTGACGAAGTACGATCGCTGGAATTCGCCGAAGTATCTGCTGGGCGAGAGCTACGGCACGCCTCGGTCGGCAGTGTTGAGCGCGCTGCTGGAGAATGTTGACCTGAATGGCGTGATTCTGCTGTCGCAGATTCTGAGCTTCGACAACGTGTCCGATGGGCTGAAGTTCAATCCGGGCACGGACCAGGCTTCGGCGCTGGCGTTGCCTACGTATGCGGCGACGGCGTACTACCACAAGAAGCTGCCGACTCAGCCGGCTGCGCTGCTGCCGTTCCTGGCTGAGGTGGAGCAGTATGCGGTGGGCGATTACATGGCTGCGCTGCTGCAGGGGAGTGAGCTTGGCGCGGCACGGAAGCAGGCGGTCGCGGAGAAGCTTCATAGCTACACCGGACTGCCGGTGGCGCTGCTGATGAGGGCGAATCTGCGCATTTCCGGTGGGATGTTCGAGAAGGATTTGCAGCTCGACGAGGACACGACGACCGGGCGGCTGGACTCGCGCTATAAGGGGCCGGACCTGGATCCGTTGAGTGCGGAGGCGGAGTACGATCCACAGAGCAACGCGATCTCTGCGGCGTACACGGCGGCGATCAACAGCTATTTGCGGAAGGAACTGAAGTACGGGGCGCAGCAGACGTATATTCCGGGCGCTTATAGTCTGCCGGGATTTACGTGGGACTTCCAGCACCAGGTTCCCAACGGACCGGCGGCCGACAGCGGGTTCGGTGGAGCGACCAACGTGATGCCGGACCTGGCGTACGCGATGAAGTCGAACCCGAGGATGAAGGTGATGCTGGCAGGCGGATACTACGACCTGGCGACACCGTTCTTTGAGGGTATGTACGAGATGCACCACCTGCAGATTCCCGACAAGCTCCAGGCCAACATCAGCTACCACTACTACGAGAGTGGGCACATGGTGTATGTGAACGAAGGGGTGCTGAAGCAATTCCACGCGGATGTGGCGGCGTTTATCGATGGGACGAAGGACGGGAGCGCCGGCGCGGCCAAGTAGGCGGGTTGCGATCCAAGGTCAAAAGAGACGGCCGGTGCCCTAATTGGCGAACCGGAGCGGTATCTCGTGCGTACTTGATTCTACCCAGTGAGATGGAGCAGGACTAGGATTGTCAGGGCAGGTCCGGGCGGGTTGACCGTGCTTTGAATTGGAAGGGCCGCAAGGGGACGTTTTGATGAAGAAGCTGATGATGCTGGTTGGCGTGGTTGGGATGATGCTTGGTACGGCGGCGCGCGCACAGGATCTTTCGGGAAACTGGCAGGGCACGCTGAAGGCCGGTAAAGACCTTCGCATCATCTTCAACTTTTATAAGGGCGACAAGGATGGCTGGAGCGCGAAGATGTACAGCATCGACCAGACTCCGCAGCCTTTTTCCGTCAACACGGTGACGAAGCAGGGCTCGACCATCAAAATGACGGTGGACCTGATCGGCGGCAGCTTCGAGGGGAAGCTGAGCGACGACAACAAGACGATCGAAGGGACGTGGACGCAGGCGACGAAGCCGTTTCCGCTGACACTGTCGCGAGCGACGCCGGAGACGGCGTGGGAAATTCCGGCACCTCCGGCTCCGGAGAAGCCGATGGCCGCGGATGTGGACCCATCGTTCGATGTGGCGACGATCAAGCCGAATCCCTCGGGCGGGTCGTCGATCCAGCAGCTCACGCTCATCAAACGCGACTTTGTCGTGCGCAACGGCTCGCTCAACGACCTGATCACATTTGCCTACGGGATCCAGATCAAGCAGCTTGTGGGTTCTCCTGAATGGGCAGACAGCGATCGATATGACATTCACGGAATTCCGGACGAGCCCGGGCAGCCCAACATGGTGCAGGCGCGGTCGATGGTGCGCAAGCTGTTGGCGGACCGGTACAAGCTCCAGCTTCATCACGAGAAACGCGAACTGCCGGCGTATGTTCTTGCGGGCAAGTCGAGCGAGAAGCTGACACCCAGCAAGATGGTGCAGGGACAGCTGCCGGGATTCGGTGCGTCACCGGGAACGGGCGGCCTGGCGCTCCACCTGATCAACGGAACGATGTCTGACTTCACCGACTTTCTGCAGATGCTGGTTCTGGACAGGCCGGTGGTCAACCAGACCGGGATCGAGGGACGATTCGACGAGAACGTGACGTTCACGCCGGAACTCTACATGTTCAACGGACATGCGCCGAAGTTGCCGCAGGCGGATGTTCCGGATGCGCCGGACCTGTTCACTGCGATGCAGCAGCAGTTGGGGCTGAAGCTGACGGCGGAAAAGACACAGGTGGACGTGTTGGTAGTCGATCACGTGGAAAAGCCGTCGCCGAACTAAGGACAGGCGGCAAGGCCAGGGAAAGCACTCAGGACGGGGCGGGGGAAGGTTTGATGAAGAAGCTGATGGTGTGCTTTGCGGTGATCGCCGCGATGCTGGGGACTACGGCTCGGGCGCAGGACTACGCCGGCGACTGGCAGGGAACGCTCCGGGTCACGGGTTCGGACCTTCGAATGGTGATGCGGGTTTCCAAGGGAGACAATGGCGGATGGAGCGTGAAGCTGTTGAACGCGGACCGGGCCACGCCGCCGATGAATGCGTCATCGGTGACCGCGGATGGGACGACGTTCAAGTTCTCGGCTGACCTGATGGGGGCGAGTTTTGAGGGGAAGCTGAGCGCGGATGGCAAGTCCATCCATGGCGCGTGGATGCAGGGGCCGCAGCCGGTTCCGCTCGACCTGGTGCGGGCGACCAAGGAGACGGCGTGGGAGATCCCAACGCCAGCAGCACCGCCCAAGACAATGGCGGCGGATGCGGATCCAGCGTTCGACGTGGCGACGATTAAGCCCAACGCATCGGGCGAGGCGAGTCTGCGGCAGTTGACGATGAACGGGCGCAACTTCGTGCTGCGGAACGGTTCCTTGGCCGATCTGATCGCGTTTGCGTACAACGTGCAGAAGAAGCAGATTGTGAATGGACCGGACTGGCAGGATAAGGACCGGTACGACATTGGCGGAGTGCCCGATGTGGAAGGCGCGCCCAACGTGGATCAGATGCGCGTGATGGTGCGCAAGCTGCTGGCGGACCGGTACAAGCTCAAGTTCCATCACGAGAAACGGGAGATGCTGGCGTTTGTGCTTTCTGCCGGGAAGACCGGGCCGAAGCTGACTAAGTCGGAGTCGACCAATACGCTGCCGAACATCGGCATGCGCCCGGCTCCGAACGGGATGAAGCTGGTGCTGGCGAACGCATCGACTGCGGAGTTCACCACATTCCTGCAAATGCTGGTGCTGGACAAACCGGTAGTGGACCAAACCGGCATTACCGGCCGGTACGATATTGCGGTCACGTTCACGCCGGACGATTCTCAGTTCAATGGGCGTCCGCCGAAAGGTCCGCCGCTGGCAGAAGGGACGGAGGCAGCGCCGGACCTCTTTTCCGCGATTCAGGATCAGCTGGGTATGAAGTTATCTGCGGAGAAGACTCCCGTGGACGTGGTTGCCATTGACCAGGTGGAGAAGCCAACGCCGAACTAACGGAGGGGTGCGATGAAAAAGCTGATGGGGTTGATTGCAGCGGTGCTCCTCTTCGTGGGGGCAGTACAGGCGCAGGACGTAACCGGTGACTGGCAGGGGACGCTGCACGCGGACAGGGACCTGCGCATCGTGTTCAAGATTACGAAGGACGATGGCAAGCTTAGGGCCGTGGGGTACAGCATCGACCAGGGTAGTTCGCCGATGAACGCGACGGGCGTCGTGCTCGACGGCAAGGACTTCAAGCTTGCGGTGCCAGGCGTGGGCGGGACGTATCAGGGCACGCTGAGCGCCGATGACAACACCATCACCGGTACGTGGGCCCAGGGGAAACCTCTGCCGCTGGTGTTGGTGCGGGCGACGAAGGAGACGGCGTGGGAGATTCCTGCGCCTCCGAAGCCGCTGAAACCGATGGCGGCGGATGCCGATCCGTCGTTTGAAGTGGCGACGATCAAGCCAAGCGACCCCAATGTTCCGGGGGACTGGTTCCGCGTGAACGGGCGGAACTTCTCGACGCACAATATCACGCTGATGGGGATGATCAAGTTTGCGTATGGAGTCCACGGGAAGCAGGTGTTGAATGCGCCCGACTGGATGGATCAGGACAAGTACGATGTCGCCGCGGTGCCGGACGGGGAAGGGCAACCCAACGACAAGCAGTGGAAAGGGATGGTGAAGAAGCTGCTTCTTGAGCGGTTCAAGATGACCTTTCACACGGACCAGCGAGAGCTTGCGGTGTTTGCGGTGACGCTGGCGAAGGACGGGCCGAAGGATATGGCCGAGAACACAGGCGGTGGATCGTTGCCTTCATTGTTCTTCCGCGGCACTCCAGGGGGGATTCTGCTCCCGGCGAAGAATGCGACGGTTAAGGACTTTACGGGGCTGCTGCAGGAGGTGGTTCTGGATAAGCCGGTGGTGGATCAAACGGGGCTGAAGGGGCGGTACGACTTCAACCTGAAGTGGGCTCCGGATGACTCGCAGTTTGGCGGACGTATACCTCCGCCGAGCGAGGCTCCCGATGCGCCGCCGAATCTGTTTACGGCGGTGCAGGAGCAGATCGGGCTGAAGATCGAATCGACGAAGGCCAAGGTGGACGTGATGGTGATTGACCGCGTGGAGAAGCCCACCGCGAATTAAGAACCGGCTGCGGCAGCGGGACGCGGTTTGGCTACAGGCATTACGTGCTTGCCTCCCAGCGGCGCTGTGGATTCGCTCCGCTGCTGACGGGCGCCTTCGGCCCACAAGCCAGGGTCAATGTCGGGGAACGCATCGTCGCGGCGTTCGATCTCGGCCAGGCGGATGGTCATGTGTTCATTGAGTGCGCCGTCATGCTCGAAGGCCTGCCAGATGCCTTTCAGTTCCAGGAACTGATCGTTGTGGGTGAGGAAACGCGATTCGGCGTAGTCGCGTGCGGCTCCCGTGGTGATGAGGAACTGCCAGTCGGAGGACTCGAGCAGCAGAAGCTCGCGGCACAGTTGTTGCACGATGCGCGTGCCGATTTCCGTGTCGCGCCACTTGCCCTCGGTGCAGACTTCGCGGATGTAGAGCTCGGCGGGGTAGATGTGGGAGTAGGTCCACGAGGTCGAGGGGTTCATCCACACGTGGTGATTGCCCTCCGCGCCCCACGAGCCTTCGCGCATTGCGATGAAGCCGGCGCGCGGATAGCGGTCCAGATACTGACTGCAAGTGATGGTGCGGATGCTGCTGTCAGGATATTGCTGCGCCTGCTCGTGCAGCGTGCGGCAGACGGTCTCGAGCCATAGCGGCCCTTCAAACCACCAGTGCCCGAACAGCTCGGCATCGAACGGCGCGCAGAGCACGGGAGGAATCGCGTTGTTGAGGCTTCCTTCCAACGTCTCGTACAGCAACTGGACGAAGTGGCCGGCGTGGTCCTTTACGCGGTCGGCGGCCTGGTGCGGCCAGTACAGCAGCTTGTCGCCGATATCGATGTTGGGACCGGTGACCTGCCAATAGCGGTGGCCGCCGGGGAAACGCTTCTTGTGGAAGTCGAGATAGTTGGCGTCGCCGGGATAGCCGTTGTCTCCGGACCACACCTGCAAGCCGGTGCTTGGGTCGCGGGGAAAGACGGTCATCGCGAAGCGCTTCTCGTAGGGGCCTTCGACATAGTAGGGCTGGTACAGGTTGCGCTGTGGGCCCTGCACGACCTTCTCCAGGTGCGGCTCGCGCGGCAGGCGGCTCTCCGGCGCGCCGTAGGGGGAGGGGAAGCGATGGGAGCCCTCGACGAGATGAGTGTCCACAAAGAAGTAGTCGAGGTCGCACTCGGACAGCACTTGTTCCACTCCGGCGCGGACGAAGCCTGCCGTCTGCTCGGTGGAACCGGAGGGTGCGACGGGGTAATTCCAGAATCCGGAAGGGCGGTAGCCGCACTCTGGCGCCCAGATGCCGCGGGGCGCTTTGCCCAGGTGACGGACGTGGGTGGCAACGGCGGTACGAATCTGCGCGCGGACACTCTCGTCGGTGCCGAGCAGTGGCATGTAGCCGTGCGTGGCGGCACAGGTAATGATCTCGATGAGGCCTGCGTCGCTAAAGTGGCGGAAGCCTTGAATGATGTCTCCGCCGAGGGCGTTGAAGTCTTCCAGCGCGGTGTTGAAGAAGCGATTCCAGAAGCGCGCCGTCTCGGTGAGGTGGATGTCGCCGGACTGGATGAAGAAGGCTTCGTCCTCGCGTGCGGCGAGGATCTTGCGGGTAACGTACTTGGGGAACTCGGCGAGGAAGAGCGGGTGGGCGAGTTGCTCCAGCAGAATGGGAGACAGGTTGATATTGAAGTTCGCAGGCACGCCGTCGCGCTCCAGGTTGCGGAGCATGCGCAGCAGGGGCAGGTAGGTTTCGGCAGCTGCTTCGAGCAGCCACTCAATGCCATGCGGCCAGGTGCCGTGGTTCACCACCCAAGGCAGATGCGCATGCAGGGTGATGTTGAGAAAGCCCGCCGGAGTGTCCTTTGCCTTCGTCAATAGCGACCTCTACGTGCGGGGGATCACGCGGTTAGGTGCTGAATCGGAGTGGAGGAGTTGCCCGGCCGCGGCATGCGCCGTGGCTTAAGGTGAACTGCCTGAGGAACGATGAGACTGTGCCCGTAAGCTTACATCAACCGGGGTAGCAAAGTTGACAGCGGCCTTGTGAAATTCCAATGCGGCGAACGACGACAGAGTATCGGCGGGACGCAGAGAGCGAGCGGATGGAACGGCCGGAACTGCTGGCCGAGGTTACTGGTCGTTGTGGCGTTCGAGGGTTGGGTTGGAATTGCCCTGCGAGCTGCCGCCGGTAGTGACGCGAACGAGGATCCCGTCGGAGAGTTTGAAGCGGACCACACTTTCGGATGGGATCTGGACCTGTTGGCCACGGGTGACGGTGTTGGCGCCTGCGCCTACACCGCCGCCTGCCGCTGCTCCAATTGCTGCGCCCTTGCCGCCTCCCAGGATTCCGCCCAGGATGGCGCCCACGGCTGCGCCGCCGCCAACTTTTTCGGCGGTATTCTTGCCGCGGCCTTCGCCCTGCTTGGTGTAGGCATCCGTGGCGACCTGGATGCGCTCGCCCTTGCGGCTAATGGAGGTAAGCGAAATGGTGAGTGACGAGCTGCCCTTGAAGTGTGCTGCATCCTTCGCCTCGTCGACGTGGCCGGTGACCGGGGTGCCCTGGGGCAGGACGACCATGCCATCCACAATGATGTCGGACGCGACTGCGCCGGTGAACTTGTCGCCGGTCTGAGTGGTGGCGCTATCGAGAGTCTGGGTAATCCGCACCGGGATCGCTGTCCCGGCGGGCAGACTGATGTTGCGTTCCACTGGCATTGGGGGTGGTGGCGGAGGAGGAGGAGCCTGCGCCTGCTGGACCGGTGGGGGAGCCTGAACCGGTTGCGGCATTGGCTGCGGGCTCGGTGTGTTGCGCACAATCGGTGCTGGCGTGAATGAAGAAGGCTTGCTGGCCTTGGACTTTGCCGGTGCGGGGGCGCGCATCGGCATCGGCATGGGGGCCGGCGCTGCCGACGCTACGGCAGGGGCGGGTGCGCCCGGCTGGACAACCAGGTTATTGACCACGGTCTTGACGCCTGGGATCTGGCCAGCGTCTCCGCTGGCGATGGTGCGCGCCGAATCGCTGCTGACGGTGCCACTGAGAGTGACAACACCGCTGGCTACAGAAGCCTGGATGGCCTGACCGCTGAGGTTCTGGTCGGCGAATAAGCGGGCCTGCACCTGGGTGTTCAGGGTGGCGTCGTCGGGGGCGGGGGCGTTGCCTTTGCAGCCCGCGAGGGCCAGCGCGAGAGTGAGGGATGCGACTACGGTCCGCTGAGTAAAAAGTGTTCTGTTAGCGTTCATGGGTCCCTTTCGAGCGGTGTCGCTCACTACTTAAATAGTACTCGGGTCGGCCTCATCGACCGGGCGCATTTCACGGGCAGAATCGAATACCGAACTAGCCTGCCGTGCGCCTCTTCGGGGGTGCTTTTTCCTGGTTTGTGCGAGCCCTGCTCCCTGCCTCTATTTGACGCATTCCCGGTAAAAACGATCCCGAAGGTGTTATTGTTTAGCTTCCCGAAGGAACGGGGCCGCTTTGCCTTCTGTTTCGGCGCAACCTGAGCAAAAAGAGTGGCATCCATCCATGGGAACTGGGCGCGCAGAAATGCCGTACTGCTGAAAGCGACAGACGGTACTTACGGCTGCGAGGATTACACTGCGGACGGATTCGCGCAACGAAGGGGCGAACGGAACAATTCGCCAAACCAGACGGTTGGAAGAGGAGAACAAGATGGCACAGAATGAAGGCGGAAGCGGGCTGGGTTGGTTCCTGGCAGGACTTGGGATCGGCACTCTGATTGGAGTGCTCTATGCGCCGAAGGCCGGCAAAGAGACGCGCGAAGACATCGCCAACGGGGCGCGCGAAGCGAAAGAGAAGGCCGCTGAACTGGTTGAGCAGGGCAGGCAGAAGGCGAACGAATACGTGGAGCAGGGCAAACAGTACGTCGAGCAGGGCAAACAGAAGGCC
Source organism: Acidobacteriaceae bacterium (assembly GCA_036498865.1). Lineage (GTDB taxonomy): Bacteria > Acidobacteriota > Terriglobia > Terriglobales > Acidobacteriaceae > Edaphobacter. The sequence continues at coordinate 10,008 of DASYEU010000129.1, forward strand.
TCCGAACTCGTTGAAGAGGGTAAACGCCAGGCAAAGGACTCCATGGACAAGGGTCGCGAGTACTACGAAAAGGGCCGCACCCAGTGGAGCCAGTATGTAGAAAAGGGCAAGGGTCTGGCCAATGAACAGCAGGCCAAGGTGGGCGCCGCGGTCGACGCTGCCAAGGACGCTTATGTGAACACCACAGTGGAGACTCCGGTCTAAACGACGGCAGCAAGTTGAGTACGACGAGGCGGCGCCCAGAGCAGGCGCCGCCTGCGATACGCCCGGGGACGATTCTGTGCCAGGCGCGAGTTGAGGAAGTGGAAAGGCTTTCTAATGGCTACGACAGGTTTTGCCATTTGGTTGCAGGCACCCGATATGAATGGAACAAATCATCTGATCATGATCTTCATCGGAATGGTCGCCATCGCGATGGTAGTGATGGCGGTTGCCATGATCGTGGTTGCGATTACGGCCTCCAGGGCGGTCGTCGGACTGAACGCGACCGTGGAAGAGATGAAGAACAAGGTGCTTCCGCTGCTCGATTCGGCGACTGAGATCACGAAGACCAGCCAGGCGTTGCTGAACGACTCCGCGCCGAAGGTGAAGCACATTACGGACAACATGGTGATCGCGAGCGATACGCTGGCGGAGACCAGCAAATCGGCTCGCGCCGTGGTGGCGCAGTTCGATACCACGCTGACCGATGTGAATTTGCGCGCACAGCGGCAGGTGGCTCGTGTGGACACCATGGTGACCGCGGCGCTAACCACGACGGCTGAAGTGGCTGAGGCGATCGGCAATGGAATTCGCATTCCAGTGCAGAAGATCGCGGCGGCAGCGGGCCAGGCAAGGTCGGTAATCGAAGGGCTGCTGGGGCGGTTCCGGGCAGCGACCGGCGCTCGTTCCGCTGACCGGTAAACGGTCGTCCGGCTGGTAGAATGGGAGTGTGGCTTCCTCCGTTCTCGATACCTCCAGCGAAACCCCGATAGCTCTCGACGGACCTCGTTCCGCGCGGCCCACGATCGGCTTCGTTTCGCTGGGCTGTCCGAAGAACCTGGTCGACTCCGAAGTAATGATGGGGTTGCTCGACCGCGCCGGCGGCGAACTGACTCCGCACGCCGAGGACGCCGAAATTCTGGTTGTGAACACGTGCAGCTTCATCGACTCGGCCAAGCAGGAGTCGGTGAATACCATCCTCGAAATGGTGCAGCACAAGGTGGCAAACGGCGGCAAAGCGCAGCGGCTAATCGTCGCGGGCTGCCTGGTGGAACGCTACCGCGACGAGATCCGCAAGAACATCCCCGAAGTCGACGCGGTAGTCGGCACGGGCGAGCTTGAGGCGATTCTCGAAGCTGCTGGACTGAGTGTTCCTGCGGCGCCTGCAGCGACGGCTTCGCCGTTCAATATTCTGGTTAGCCGCGCGCCGAGCGCTGTGCATCAGCACTCGCACCCGACCGAAGTTGGTGCGCAGTTGGAGGCCGAGGGCGCGAAGTCCCGGCCCGAAGGCGACCTGCGCGAGCAGCAGGGCCGCTTCTCCCGCGAGCATTGGGACGGCGCGACGGCAGCGCTGCCGGAGTATTTGTACTCGGACGAGACGCCGCGAATTCTGACTACGCCGCGCGCTTCGGCGTACATCAAGATTGCCGAGGGCTGCGATCATCCGTGCAGCTTCTGCATCATTCCGCAACTGCGCGGCAAGTTCCGCTCGCGCCGGCTGGAGTCGATCGTCGCCGAGGCAGAGAAGCTGATCGCGCAGGGTGTGCGCGAGATCACGCTGATCGGTCAGGACACGACTTGCTACGGCGAAGACCTCGGGCTGAAGGACGGGCTGAGCTCGCTGCTCGAAGCGCTCGCTGTTCTGCCAGGACTGAAGTGGCTGCGCTTCCTGTATGCGTATCCGAACAAGGTGACGACGAAGCTGCTGGAGACGATTGCGCGCCACGACAACATTGCTAAGTATCTCGATGTGCCGTTGCAGCATGCGTCGCCGAGCGTGTTGAAGCGGATGAAGCGCGGCGGAACGCCGGAAGTTTTTCTGCGGCTGATTGAGAAAGCGCGGGCGACGGTGCCGGGTCTCGTGCTGCGCACCAGCTTCATCGTCGGGTTCCCGGGGGAGACGGACGAGGACTTCCAGCAGCTTGAGCAGTTCATCCGCGAGGCGAAGATCGATTGGCTTGGCGTCTTCTCTTACTCGGACGAAGAGGGCGCGGCAGCGTTCGAACTCGACGGGGCGCTGAAGGTACCGAAGCGGACGATTGAGGCTCGGCGGCGACGGCTGATGAAGCTGCAACAGAAGATCAGCGCGAAGGCGAAGTCTGCCTGGGTGGGCAGGGAAGTCGACGTGCTGGTCGAAGGCGAAAGCGACGAGACGGAACTGCTGTGGCAGGGCCGAACCGCGCTGCACGCGCCGGAGATCGACGGTAAGGTGCTGATCAACGACTTCGGCCCGCACGAGGCGCTGGTGCCGGGAACGTTTTACCGCGCCGAAATCACTGAATCACACGACTACGACGTGGTGGCACGGATTCTCGACTAGCTTGCCGCTGCGATTTTCCGACTACCCCCCCCGGGGGGGGGGGTATCTCTAAGTCGTTTTGTATCAGCCAGATAGTAAAAAGTGCCTCCGTAAATATTTGATTGCAGGGTGGTTATTGTCAAATATTTGATTCTGAATCGGTTACTGTCGAAAATGGTGGCTGGCTTCGTTCGGGAAGCAAAACGGGTGCGACCTTCTGCCTCGTGCCGGGCACCTTTTGGGTAGCCGCTCCTATCGATGTTGTTCACCCACTCACCCCGGGCTTTCGCTGGGTTCAGGTCCGGTCCGATGGATTTGGACACGACGCTGAGCAGTATTTGCCCCCTTTTCTTAATTATAGTCTCGCGTGTCAAGCATTTCTGTGGAGAAGTGGGTACGGATCTCTGCGAATGGAGGTGGCGGTGGGCCTATTCATGAGGGTGAGATTGGCATGAATGGGGCACCCGGCGAGTGCTCTCGGAATCGCTTGTCCTGGTCTAGGCTTCTTTGTCGTCCAGTGACGACAAGGGCGTTTATGAGGACTTATTCTGTCTTTAACTACTCGGAGGAGATATGAGGTCTTGTCGCGTCTGTTCGTTTGCATCTTTGCTGATCCTCGCTGTCGCTAGCATGTTGGCAAATGCTCAGACCTCCGTACCGTATGTCGGGTGCTCCGGCGATGGTCAGACTGGACCCTATGTAGCAGCAAAAGGCTCACCAAAGCCAGTCAAACTACCGCCTGCGGTCGCTAATCAACTCGCGTGGTATGAGTACAAGGGTGAAGCTGGAAAGTTCGGCACACTTGGCCCGCGAGGCTGGAACTGTTTTGCGACAATCGGTTCAAATGGCTGGACTCTCTATGTCGCTCCCGAACCGTTGGACAGTGCCAAGCTGCTTGAACACAAACAATGGAAGGGTTTTACGGGGCCAGCCCTTCAGCTTTCCGGCTCCGATGGTGGAACATCAGGCCGCTTCGAAGTCGCGCAAGTGGTAGCTCGTGTCTTTCCAGCGCATCGAGACTATGCTCGTGGGATTATCAAAGAAGGCTTCGGTCCCGCCTCAGACTATCCATTTGGCCCCTTTCCCTCCGACCACCTCACCTACAAAGGCAAGGAACTCGTCGAGTTTACAACTCCAGCTAATCGAAAGGGACTCGGCACAATGTCGTGGCTCCTGCCGTCAGAAGAGCCCATCACCGGCTTCGCTCTGCTCAGCATCGGCCCTAATGTCGACACGGAGCTTCTACGCTTGAACTTCCGTCTCCCAACCTCGCTTTCTTCCCTTGGTCCGACCCTCATCCAGCAAGCCGAAGCAGATGGCTCAAACTAGCTGCGTGAAAACGATCCGTAATAAGAAGTCGGCTTGTCGCCAGTAGTGTGTCTCTAGTTTGGGCGATGAAAAGTTTTACCTGCGCGCGGAATTTCTGATGTAAGGGAGCGGATGTGACTTGTGGGGCCGGGGGGGTGGGTGGGAGCCAAAGATCACGAGTTTGGCAAGAGGGTGCGAGATCGACGGTCAAAGGTGTGACTGACAGCGGGTCTCCTCGAGTGGGGGTGGCGGTGGGTCTATTCATGAGGGTGGGATTGGCATGAATGGGCACCGGCGAGTGCTCTCGGAATCGCCTTTCCTGGTCTGGGCTTCTTTGTCGTCCAGTGACGACAACGGCGTTTCTCGTTACCTATCTGCCTTTTTCACATACCAAAGCTCAATGAGCGCTTTGGCCTGCTCTCAACAACCGAGCCAAGCCCCATGACGTGACTTCAGCGACCGTCGTCAACGACCGTTTGCATGAGCATTTCCCTCAACAGTGATTCGATTTCTCTATCTCCTTCAACTCACCGATCTCCCGCTGAAGGGCGTGCTGTTGCTGGATCCTTATAAAGACGACACCGATAAACGAGATGCCCAGCAGGGTGAGATACGGGATTGCAACGCGGAGGAATCCGTGGGGCCCGGCGATGGCAAACAGGAGCGCGCCTATGACTCCGAAGCCAAGCATAATCGGGCCGAAGGCCCAAAGCAGGAATCGGCTGGAAAGGCTGAGCTGCCGCTCGACCTCCCGGCGGTAGGACTGGAGGCTCGTATACAGGGAGACATCGGACGGTCCTGAGTCCGTTACGCTTCCGCGATAGACAAAGTACTGCGCGGCAAGTGTCCAGCCGATGGTTAGTACAAAGAACGCGCGCATGGCTGAACCGTGGACCCGTGTGATGCCAAATATAGAAAGGCCTACGACAGACAACGACACACCAATACTGTTGAGGAGTTCACGGCGAGTCTTTGTGTGCAATCGCTGTGTCTTGCGATGAATCATTTTCAGGGTCATCTTGGATGGCTCCGTCGGCTGATTTTTCCAGATGGATTTTGGGTCATTGGGTAAGGAATCATTGAACATGGTCGCCTCCTCCTTGAAACTGCCGCGCCAGAATCTTCTTGATGCGGTGAATCTTCATGGCTACGTTTGCGGGCGAGAGGCCAGTGATCTTTCCGATCGATGCGGCGTCGGTGTCTTCGAGGTACAGGAGGATGATCTGCCGGTCTAGAGGTTTAAGCCGCTGAATCAGCGATTCCAAACGCTCCAGACTCCTGCGTTGATCGAAGGATTGAGTTCGATCTTCGCTGGAAAGGCTCTCAAGCTGTTCCAGATTTACGAGACGTGAAAATATCCTGCGTTCACGAAGGATGTGCGACGCGCCCACATTGTGGGCGACACGATAGACCCATGTCCGCAGTGAACAGCGGGTGTCATATCGCTGAAAACTGCGCCATAGTTGAAAATGAATGTCCTGCCCCAGGTCCCGGCGTTTTTCTGGGTCGGCCTCGTAAGCCCTCACCAGTCTGTCGAGCGCAGCGCCGTATTGATTGATGGCGTCCGCATAGCGGATGTCCTGATCCGCTGTGCCGGCCGAGATGGGCTGAGTTTCTCTCACACACAGATAGTCACTCGCAATGGACGTTTCTAAAATATCTCCCAATACTTTCCTTGGACGCTGAGGGGGATCGGTCTGCTATGTGAGCATGGCCGCCTCACGACTGCGATGCCGAAAAAGCGTTCTACGGAAACCCGAGCGATCTGCTTGCCGACAGCGTCGCGGCGTCTGTTGGTGCCAAGTCGCCAGTGCGCTTAGCGAGCAGGATTAGTACCGACAAGTCGGCTTGTCGCCACTAGTGTGTCACCCGTCCGAGCAGTGGAACATTTTACTTGCGCGCCGGAACTTCTGATGTAAGGGAGTGGACGTGACTTGTGGGGCGGCGGGGGGTTGGGTGGGAGCCAACGATCACGAGTTTGGCGAGAGGGTGCGAGATCGACGGTCAAAGGCGTGACTGACTGACTTCCGGTCTCCTCGAGTGGGAGTGGCGGAGGGCCCATTCATGACGGTGGGACTGTCATGAATGGGGCACACGGCGAGTAGCTCTCGGAATCCCTTTTCCTGGTCTGGGCTTCTTTGTCGTCCAGTGATGATAAGGGCGTTTATTGATACCTATCTGTCTCTAGGCCGGCAGCAATCCTGCTGTGCGGTAAGCTTCGATCAGGCTGTCGTAGAGAGAGATGTCTGCCCGGCTTCTCGCCATCAGTTGAGCGCCTACGATTCCTGAGTAGATCGCACGTGCTCGCTTCTCAGCTTCTTTGGGTCTGGCAATCTTCGCGGCAATCAAGGTCTTTCTTAGCCACGCAACGTTGACGTCGGTGAAAGCTTGAACTTCCTTCTTCACTACTTCGGGCAGGTCGTCGAATTGCGCAGACATAAAGCTGCAAAGGCAGATTCGATTGTCGTTCTCCAGTGCCCAGCGAAAGGTCTCTGGGTAGTGGCGCAACGCGTCCAGAGGCCTCGCTGAATTCTGAAGCAGAGACTCAAGATAAGCTGCAGCATCCATCCAGTAGCGCTTCGCCACAGCCGTAGCTAAGTCGGCTTTGCTCGGGAAGTAATAATAGATACTGGCGGCTTTGATGCCGACCTGTGCGGCCAAATCACGGAAGTTCAATCCTGCATAACCGTGGGCTTGAGCAACAAGCTTCGCGGCGGCCAGGATGTCTTCACGCGCGTTTGTACTCATCTGACACCTCCGCCTGTAGGTCTAAAATCTCCTCACTTTTCTGAATCTACCACGTGGCAGGTAGAATCTCAACTATGACCTGCCAAGTGGCAGGTAGAGAGGGACACAATGAATACTGAATTGATTTATTCCGATGCCACGAAGCTCGCCGAACTGATCCGCACACGCGAGGTCTCTCCAGTCGAAGTCATGAAGGCACACCTCGACCGCATCGAGGCTGTCAACCCACAGGTAAATGCGATCGTTACGATCGCCGAGAATACATTGATTGCTGCCAAGGAAGCAGAGGCAGCGGTACAGCGAGGAGACGAATTGGGCCCTTTGCACGGTGTGCCGTTCACGGTAAAAGACTCGATCGACACGGCCAGGGTGCAGACCCAACGTGGAACGCCGATTTTCAAGGCACGAACGCCCGACACGGACGCGACTGCTGTTGCGCGCTTAAAGAAAGCAGGGGGCATTCTGCTTGCGAAGACGAATCTTCCCGAATTCTCCTACGGGATCGAGAGCGACAATCTACTCACGGGGCGGACGAATAACCCCTGGAACCTGGATCTGACTCCGGGGGGCTCAAGCGGCGGGGAGTCGGCCGCGATCGCATCGGGAATGTCTCCGCTTGGGCTTGGCACCGACCTTGCGATCTCCGTGCGTGGCCCGGCAGCCCACACAGGCATCGTTTCGCTCAAGGCGACGCATGGACGCGTGCCTATGACGGGCATCTGGCCGCGTGAGCCGCGCCGTTTCTGGCATGTGGGCCCGATGGCGCGGAGCATCCGCGATCTGTCGCTGGCTTTTGCGCAACTGGCCGGACCGGACGGACAGGATGGCTACTCCAGCCGCATCGTCCCGCGCGATAAAGGTATTGGTACTTCCAACGAGCTGCTTTGTGTGGGTTGGTTGGTGGAGCCTGGTTTTGGGCCGATCGACCACGAGGTCGCGGCGACCGTGGAAGCTGCCGCCGAGGCGCTTAAGTCTTTCGGGCATATGGTCGAGTCCGTGCGCATTCCTGCACTTGAGCGCGATTTCTCGCTCGATGTGTTCAGCCGTCTGCATGTGCTCGAGATGAAGCCCGGATTCGTGAAGACGACAGCAGGCCGCAGCGAGGATGAAATCGGTGCAATGGCCAGGTTCATGCTCTCACTGCCCGATACGCCGGTGGCGGACTACATCGATGCTGTACAGGCTGCGGAGCGGCTGAGGGATGGTTATGTCGAGTACTTCCAGAAATACGACGTATTGCTCACACCAGTCCTGCCTACACCGTCCTTCAAGCATGGCCAGGCGGAGTTACTGATAAACGGCCAAACCGTTGACATTATGGGCATCATGTCCGCGACAACGCCATTGAGTGTGACCGGCCTGCCGGGGATTTCCATGCGGTTCGGCACGAGCCATGACGGAATGCCGATCGGTGTGCAAATCGTCGGCAACTGGCATGCCGAGTCCACGATTCTTCATGTCGCAGCCCTTCTAGAGCAGGTAAGCCCCGTACGGGGTTTGCATCCGATTCTCTAAATGGTCAAATCACGAACGAGCGACGAGTGGGAGTGGGGAGCCGCTCCCGTTCGTGTGTTCTCCTGGTAGCGGTGTACGGCTTGTCGCCAGCGATCGACCAAATGACGAAAACGCATTTCTCGTCACTTGCTCGGAAAGATGATGAACTGGAATCACCTGAAGTAGCGATGGCAATAACGCGCCACATCACTGCCCCAGGTATTTTTTCATCATTGCGGGTGTCATGAACGTCCACGTGACCTGGCCGCTAGCGTCAAGGTTCATCAGCGCGGCGATTGCTGCCTGCGCTCCCTCGCCTATATAAACCCACGACCCGGTATCGGCGGCGTCAACATGGGCTGGCGGCAATTCGGCAGGCGCAAGGTTGGTTGGGCGCACAACTTTCAGGCTCATCGGCGTAGGCGGGTAGCCGGGCACGGTATAGGAGAGGTAGGAATTTCCATCGCCAGGGTGCCAGAGTTTGCCGTCGTTGCCATGGGTCGGCGCAGCGGGGGCAGCTACCGGTTGTTGCGCGGCAGAATGATTCTCAGGCGGACCGGGCATATGAATGTTTTTGGGAATATCAGCAACGGGGAATGCTATCAAGCCGAGTTGCATATTCCAGCTGTATACCGCCACATCGGTGACGAACCACGAGCCTTGCTCATTGAATCCGACATACCGGTCCGGCCCACCCAGTGCGGTTTGGATAATGGTCGGGCCTCCATTGAGAAAGACACCCGGTCCTTGAAAATGCACACCCTGAGGCGGAAGGTTGGGATCTTGTCCCGTGCCGGTTGGTTTTGGGTTGATCGCATCCGATTTCAACTTCGCAATCCGCCGCTCGCCGAGAATTTGCACGATAGGCGGCTCAGGCTGACCTGCAGGGACCGCAATGAAGGTGCGAAGATGCTCATCAATGCCAATAATTTCGCCGCGCGAGCCACTAACGTAGTAGAAGGCCGCCATGGACTGCTGCTTGCCCGGAGCATAGGCGTCCACGCCTTCCAGGCGTGTGAAATGTGATCCGTCGAAAATAAAGGCGCCCTTCTCGGTGCGCGTCGTGTAGCTTCCGATGATCTGGCCCGCCGCGGTGATCGCGCCCGGAATGGTTTTGACTGCGCCAGGATAGTCAATCAGTTTCATGGTGTCGGTCGCGGTGTCATAGACGAACCCCCGCATCGTGTTTGTCGCGAAAAAACAACCTCCGATAGCCAGGCCCTTGTCGTTCGAGCCGTATACGAGCGTGGACAGGGCGTGGTCGGGACATACGAAGGATTTGAAAGAGTTGCGCGAAGCCTCTGTTGGTGGATTGTCGAATGACCCAGCGGGTCCGAGGCTGGGTGTCACACTTGCAGCGGAGCAAAACATCTGACCGGCATTGTTGTAGGAGACTACTGGGCCCTCTTTACACGCGACGGTGTACTGCGGGGCGAACCCGACCGGGCGATAGGTCTTCTGTTGGGGGCTATAGATGTATTGAGTCGCGTGCCAGGGTGGAACTCCGGTCCCGGTCTTCGGCCTGCCGAAGTTAACTACCACTTCGCCGCGAGAGTTCACGGCGATGGGAGTGACCTCAACATCGCTCGCGCCGGGTACAGCCCAGGGTTCGATGGTCAAGTCACCATGACGGTAGATGAAGCCCCCGGCGCTGCCCATTGTCGCTACAAGGGTGCCCGCATCGTCGATGCCCAAGACGCGTCCATTGAAGGGCAGCACGATGGGATAAACGACGTACTTTTTTACGGCGATGGGTTCGGCGACCTGGGCGGGAACAAGCTGAGCGGAAGCGATAGACGCGCCAAGCGCGACAACGATTCTTGTCTGACGTCTGTTCATAGTGGAGGGATCCTTCACTCGTACTGATATCGACGCTGGTCAAGTGTAGCAACTCGGTTTAATTGCATTGTGAACGGACCACCCGGCTGCCCGTCAGCTGTCAGCTTCGCCAATCGAGCGTCAGCGATCAGGACGGTCGGTCGAGGCTTCGGAGCCAGGCTCGCAGAACGGTTCTACAGAAATGCTCTCGTACCGCACTTCCAGCACGCTGAGGGTTTCAGTGCCGCCGGGTGCGTGAAGGACAACTTCGTCACCCTCTTCCGCTCGCATGAGTGCGCGCGCCAGGGGTGAGGCCCAGCTGATGTGGTTACGGTCGAGATTGACCTCGTCCGTGCCGACGATGCTCACCAAACGCTCTGCTCCTGCGGCATTCGCATACCGCACGGTGGCTCCAAAGAACGCTCTTGTTGCGCGCTGCCCGGTTCTCGGAGCTCCCGGATCGACTACTTCAGCGGCTTCGATTCGCTTGGTGAGGAAGCGAATCCGTCCGTCGATCTGCCGGAGCCGTCGCTTGCCGTACTGATAGTCAGCGTTTTCGCTGCGATCGCCATTGCTTGCAGCCCAGGCCACGACCTCCACCACGGCCGGGCGATCTTTGGTGAGGAGAAAATCGCGCTCATCTCTCAGGCGCTCGAGTCCGCTTGGAGTGATGTAGTTTTTGGCATCGTTCGCCGCGGGCTCCTCGACCTTGGGTCTTCTTGTAAACCCTTTTCGCATCCAACGGCCCTCTCTTACGATTTGAACATGCGCGTGGATGGAGAATCGGCGGTCAAAGTCCTGATTAACGGCGGATCTCCGCGAATGGGAGTGGTGGAGTGCTCACTCATGATGCTGGGGCCTGAGGAGTGGGGAACCCGGCAGGTCTTAGTTCTCTGTCGGGTTCCGCTCGATGTGGTCGAGGATGAGCATTGGGGTGGCGCGCTTCTGCTGTTCGAGTTTGAGGCCGAGTTCCTTCGAGATCGCTTCGGGCAGGGAGATTGCGCCCGAGGGCTCTTCGGCCTGCGGGGGGCCGCCAGAGGCGCCGGCGTTTGAGTTGCGGTTGATGGTGCGGCCATCGATGCTCTCAATGCCGCGGGCTACGCGAGAGGTGCTCCAGTTGAGGGTGATGTCGTAGGAGCCATCGACGCGGGTCGCGTCGAGGACAGGAGACTTGATGTAGTCCAACGCGAAGTACATCAGCTGGTTCGAAAACTGCGCCATGGTGACATTGCGGCAGAACATGGCGCGATTGCGGATGGGATCGGCGGCGCGCGGATCCTTTTCTCCGGGTGGCGGAGCGTTGTCGCAGGAGGTGCGCACGGTGGGGTCGGCGGCCTTTTTGAGCTTTGGGGTGGCGGCTGAGAGGACCCAGGCGGTATCGTTCGGGCGGTCCTCAAAATGAGCCTTCATGCCGAAGCGCTCCGACAGCAGCGAACGCAGCATCAGCTGGATGTCGTCATAGGGGACCTCGGGCGAACCGTTTCGACCCTTGGGATAGGCATCCTGCGGGATCTTGGCGACGACATCCCAATGGTCCTTGCCGAGGAAGTCGGGGATGTCTGCGATGCCGGCGCCGCTGATGTCGTACGCTTCGCCGATCATTCTTTGCAGGGTGGCGTGGGTAACCCGTACCTCGCCGGATGGATTGAAGAAGATGTTCATATCGCCGGTGGCGTCGGGCGGACTGGGTTTGATGACGGCGACGTCGAAGGCGGGAGGCGGAGGCGGCGGAAGCAGCTCGGCGATTCTGGGTGAGTTAGGTTCGGGTTTCTCGACGAGGTTGTCGATCACGAGCACGGTCTGCGGAGTCTGCCCGAGGGCGAGCTTGAGGCCGATTTTGTCGAGATCGTTGGCGATGTCGAGGCCATTTCTGGCGGGAAGCAAGGTGTAGGTGATGTCAAAGTCCCATGCGCCCTTGAGGCCTGTCTGGTCGACGATGGGGTAGTTCTGGTTGGCGCCGAAACGGGGAATTGCGTCGACGTACTGCGACATGGTGACGTTGCGGCAGTTAAAAGGGTAGCTGGTTGGCGGCGGCGCATCGGGCGCTGGAGGCGCGGGTGGCTGCTGAAACTTGCAACCCGTGTCGGAGGTGGCGTCGGCCGCGTGTTTCATTTTTGGCGCGTCTTTGCCGACCGTTAAAATCTGCGCGGGCATGGTGCGTGTGTCGTTATGGACGACGAGTTTGAAGCGGTCGGCGAGTAACGCGCGCAGCATGAGGCGAGTGGTATCGACGGGCGTGGAAGGCGGCTGCTTTGCGGTGATGTCGTAGTGGTTGAACTCCAGCCAGGTGGGGCCCCCGAAGACGTGGCTTGGCTCCAGCTTGTACGCGAAGGCGACGAGATCGAGCAGCGATGCCTGGTGAAAGAGGTAGCGGTCCGTTCCCTGGAGATCGCTGTGGAAGTAATTGGATTGGAAGCTGTAGGGGCTGGAGTGGATGTCGGCGATCTCGAATCTGGGCGGCGGGTTCGTTGGCGACGCGGCAACCTGCTGGGCGGCTGAAACGGCCGGCGAGAGCGCAGAGAGGGCGAGGAGCGCGATCGAGGGAAGAATACTCAAGGTCATGCGGGACCGCCTTAAACTGCAGGATCAGGATATAGGGAACTGGCTTTCGGTGAGTTACCTCCGTGACGGCAAAGGCGTTTCTCCTCTATAGTGGCGCTAATTGGATTTCGGATAAACGCTTTGGTCTTCGTATGGTTTACGTTTCCGGAATGGACACGAATGCCCAGGATTCCTTCCTTCTTCGCTCTCGTTATCCTTGCACTGATGGCTGGGGCCTCGCCGGGCCTCGCACAGATCCACTTTGATGTCTCATCGATCCACCCCAGCCGACCCGGGGCCAGTCCTCAGAGTGGGCGAATTGGGTTCCTCGCGGACGGCTTCGACGCTCATGACTCTACGGTCGGCGATATCCTCGACATGCTGAACGACTGGCAACTCCACCGCGTTGTGGGCGGCCCCGCATGGATGACGACCGATCGTTTCGATATCCAAGCCAAAGCCAGCGAACCGATTCCTGGGACGAAGGAGATGAAGGTTGAGCTGAAGGCCGCCGTCATGGCGCTTCTAGCCGAACGCTTCAAGCTTGCTGTGCACCACGAAACCCGCGACCTGCCCGCGATGGTGTTGCTTGCCCCGAACAAATCCGGAGGCATCAAGCCGGCCACTTCAGGAGAGACGCCCTCGGTGCCTTATTTCAGTCGCGATCGTCTTACCTTTACTGCGGTGCCCATGGCGGCGGTGACCAACTACCTCTCGAACGTGTTCCAGTCAACGGTAGTCGACCAGACGGGACTCCAGGGGGCCTTCGATTTCACGCTGGAACCGTCGGCCACGGAACCTGGGGCGACCTGGGCCGACCGTGTGCGCGATGCGCTGACCGTGGCTGGATTCCGACTCGAAGAGAAGAAGGTGCCGGTCGAAATTACGGTCATTGACCATTGCGAGCGGCCGGGCGAGAACTAAGCGAGTGGGGGAGTCTCGTTGCCAGACGAGATGACTTGGGCTAGGAATTTCATGGGTGTCCACGAACCGCATCCACAGAACATCTTGAAGCCTTACCAGGTCCGCGGAGTTCTTTAATTTCTGCGGCGACAGGGGGACATCGAATGAGCACGACGCTGACCTACAAAGGGTATGACGGATCGGTTGAGTACAGTGCCGAGGACCAGCTGCTGCACGGCCGCATTCTTGGGATTCGCGACATGGTGATTTACGACGGCGCAAGCATGCGCGAGATTGAAAAGAACTTTCGCGGCGCGGTGGATGAATATCTGGTGTTTTGCAAGGCGGAGGGCAAGAAGCCGGATATTCCGTTCAAGGGTAGCTTCAATGTGCGCGTGCCCAAGGAACTGCACATGCGGGCGGCGCTCTATGCCGAGGAGCATGATCGCAAGCTGAATTCGGTGGTGCAGGATGCGTTGAAGGAGTTTCTGGAGCGGGCGGGGTAAACCTGAGTTGAGCCTGGCATCTCTTGACGATATGGGACGCTTGGCGGCCCCACTCATGACGGTGGGACTGTCATGAATGGGGCACCCGGCACCCGGCAGATGGGGCTTGTTGTGCGTGGCAGGTGCACAGGAGACTAACCCCACGATAGCCTCGCCGGTTCGGCTCGGCGATCATGGGGCACCCAACGGAGTTAAGGGGCGACGGTCAGGGTGAGGCCGTCGATGGCGCGGACGGTGACTTGGGCGCCGGCGGGGATGGGTGGGGCGTTGGGTGGGAGGGTGGCTTGCCAGATTTCGCCGCGGACTTCGACCTGGCCGGTGGGGGCGAGGGGCGTCATGGCTACGGCGATGTGTCCAAGCATTGCTTCTGCTCCGAGGAGGCGTTTTGCGCGGCGGGCTCTTACGGCGATCCATGCGAGCGCGAAGGTAATGACGCTGAAGCCGACGCCGGCACCGGCGGCGACGCCGAAGTGCACGCGCATCTCTGGCGTGGGTCCGTTGACGAGCGTGGCGAGTCCGAAGACGAGGCAGAGGACGCCGGCGATGCCGAGTACTCCGTGGCTGGCGAACTTGGCTTCGAGCACCATGAGGACGATGGCGGCCACGAGGAGGAGGACTGCGGTGTGCTGGATGGGGAGCAGATTGAAGCCGAAGATGGCGAGCAGCACCATTAGTGTGCCCAGCGCGCCGGGGACGATTGTTCCGGGCACGTTGAATTCCAGGTAGATGAGCAGGCCTCCGCAGAGGAGGAGCAGCACGTCGAGGTCGGGGCTGGTGAGGCGGGTGAGGAGGCGCTCGCGCATGGAGGGTGGCATGGGCTCGATGGTGGCGTGGGCGAGGTGGAGCGTCTCGGAGGCGCCGTGGAAGCGCTTGATGGTGCGGCCGTCGAGCTGGGCGAGGAGGGCATTGTCGTCGGCGGCGACGACGTCGATGAGGTGGAGTTTGAGGGCTTCGGACTCACTGTAGGATTTCGAGTTGCGAACGGCGTCCTCGGCGGCAGCGGAGTCGCGGCCGCGCACCTGGGTGTAGGAGCGGAGGAAGGCGGCGGCGTCGTTCTCGATTTTTTCCTTGAGGACCGGATCCATGGTCTGGCCTTCGAGGATGGGGTGGGCGGCGCCGGCGTTGGTGCCGGGGGCCATGGCGGCGATGTCGGCCGACTCGAGGAGGAAGAATCCGGCGGAGCCAGCGCGGCTGCCGGAGGGCTCGATGTAGACGATGACCGGGACCTGCGAGGCTTCGATGTCGGCGACCATCTCGCGTGTGGAGGTGAGCAGGCCTCCCGGGGTGCCCATGGAGACGAGCACGACGGCGGCGTGGCGGCTGGCTGCGTCGTCGAGCCCGCGCTTGAGGTACTCGGCGGTGATGGGCTGGATGGTGTCGTGAATGGTGAGCTTGACGACGAGGGGGGATTGGGCGAGGGAGGGGAGGGAGAAGGCAGCGAGGAGGACGAGGCGACGCAACACGAGAGACTCCAGCGGTTTGTGGCCGCGAGTTAACTGTAAGGCAGAACGAGGGGGCGTGGAGAGATTGTTGGCGGTGCGGGATTTAACCGGGCCTTCAGCCCGCTGGCGAAGGAGGTGACGGGTGACCTGGGTCTTCGCTCGCGGCGGTTCGCCGCTTGCTTCGACCCAGGCTACGATAGCGCGGGCCTTCAGCCCGCTGGTAAAGGGATGGGCTGCGTGCTGGCGGAAGGCTCGGGCAGAAGGGCGCAAGGGTGGGCGCGGGGCGGAGTTCGTCGGGGTCCTTCGGCTGCGCTTGACGCGGGCGTGTCAACCTTCGCTCAGGATGACGTTGGAGTTAGGCTACGGCGCTCGTTGCTGCTGCAACAGGCAATACTGAGATTCTGACTCTGTGAGTCAGAATGACGGCCTGAATGACGTTGGAGTTAGCTGCGGCGCTCGTTGCTGCTTCAAAAGGCAAATACTGAGATTCTGACTCTGCGAGTCAGACGAGGCGGACGAGGTGGCGTGGCGGTTATGGAAGGGACTGGCCGCGGGTTTCGAGTGCATTTTTCATGCCGAGGGCGGAGGAGTTGGCGGGTTCGAGCTTGAGGGCGGCCGCTACGTTGGTGGCCGATGCGCCAAGGTCGTTGGCCTGCAGTGCCAGGCGCGCGAGCACGAGGTAGGCGTCAACGTTGGGCTTCAGCTTCAGGGCGGTCTGGGCCTCGGTGCGCGCGTCGTCCGAGGCGCCGCTGCGTTCGCGCACCTGGGCGAGGCCGGCGTGCGCGGGGGCGTTGTTGGAGTCGGCGGTGAGCGCAGAGTGGAACTGCTGCTCGGCTTCGGGGATCAGCCCCTGCGCGAGGTACTGTACACCGAGCTGCGTGTACTGGACGGCGCGCTCGGACGGCGGCAGAGAGGCCATCTGGATTCCGCGCATCTGGTCGAGCTGAAAGGCGACCTGGCGGAAGGACGCTTCCGACCAGGTGCGGCGGATGCGGGTGGTGGGATCGAATCCGTCCGCGCCCATGATGGTCTTCAGATTTGCGGTTGAGCCGTGGGTGGCTTGCAGGCGCGATAGAAGTTCGGTAGCTTCGGGGTCGTCGGAGTGCAGCTTGAGTGCGGCCTGGACCTCGCGCGTGGAGCCGGCAATATCGTTGCGGCTGAGGAGCGCGACTGCGAGGTTGAAGTGGTAATCCGCGTCATTCGGGTCTGCTGTGATTACCTGCTGGAAGAGCGGCGCGGCGTCCTTGCCCTGGCGGCTGATGGCGACACCCTGGTCGTTCACCACCTCCGGCAGCGGCAGGCGAGTGGCGACAAAGGCGAAGGCGGCCTGGGCTTCTGCGTACCTGGCGATGTTGAAGCGCGCGAGGCCGCGGTAGAATCCGGCTTCAAGCGCGACGCGGTCGGTGGAGGGCACCTTGGCGAGGGTGGCCGCGGCGGCCTCGAACTGGCTGGCGGCGTACTGCTCCTTGCCCAGCGCAAGCAGTGCGGCGGTGTAGTCGGGGGTTTCGGTTACGGCGGCTTCGAGCCGCTTCAGACGCTCGTCCGAGGTGGGTGCGGAGGTGCCGCGAATGTAGTTTTCAAACGAGCTGAGACGCACGCCGCCGGATGCTGCCAGAAAGGTTCGCTCGGCCACGGAGAAGTGTGGGTCCATACGCTGGGCTACTTTCCACGCGATGGCGTTCTCCACGTCGAAGAGCCGGGGCAGTTCGGCGGAGTCTTCGAGCGGGGGGGACATGCGGAGCTGGTTGACCTCCAGCACTTGCGCTTGCACCTGGATGCGGCCGTTCTCCACGGTGAAGCTGCCGACGACGACGAAGTCCGCGTCCAGGGTTTGCGCGATGCGGATGGTTGTGGCGCGGCTGGGGCGGAAGTCGACGGGCAGGCCAAGGTGTCCCATAGCGTACTGGCGGTCGTCGCGGCCGATGGTGAGGAAGCCCACGGAGTTCAGGCGCTGGCTGAGGGTGTAGGGGAAGGAGTCGCCGATCCAGCCGAGATTGGATTGGCCGGAGCGGTTGTCGAACGGGAGTACCAGCACGAGGTGGCCGCCGGGCTGGCGAATGTCTGCGGGGGAGTCGGCGGAGGGGGATGGAGCCGGCGTCTGCGACTGAATCTGGGGAAGATATACCCACGCCGCGACGAAGAATGCGAGGGAAAGGAACCGGCGGACTGGGCTGGGGGAAGTTCTCACCACGATGGGTCGATTATAGAAGGCGGGCAGAGGATGTGCCGGTCGCGTTGGGTTGGCGAGCGGAATGTGACACAAATCACAATTTGCTGTGTCTCTGGTCACCGCTACGTCTCTTCCTCGGATGAAAGACTTGGACCATGTCGCAGTCCGAAAAGAGCCCGATTTATTGGTCGTTCTCTGGGCCTGACACGTGGAGACCTAAAGTGACCCAAGCCTCGTCCGCCTTTGTTGCCGATTCCGAACTGATCCAGGAACTGGAGAAACGGTCCACCCCCGTCACAGTTGGCGCGGACGGTGTCCTATTCCACCAGGGAGAGTTGCCCACCGGCGTCTACATCCTGCACAAAGGCACAGCCCGGTTGACCAGCAAGTCCGATGGAGATGCCGTGCTCAGCATCCGGGCCGGCGCGGGTTCGCTGCTGGGAGTGCCTGCGGTGGTTGGATCGAAGCCTTACTCGCTGACCGCCGAAGCTCTGAACGGCGCTGAGGTGAGTGTGCTGAAGTCTGACGACTTCGTTCGCCTGATGAGCACGCATCCAAATCTGTCGTTCCGAGTGCTGCAGGTGCTGGCGGAGGAAGTCCGGTTCGCGCGCGAGGCGCTCTCGCACCTGTAGCGTAGGGCGGAAGGGGAAGCGAATGAACTACGATGCGATCGAGGCCGATCAGCAGGCGATGCGTGTGATTGAACTCCTGATTGAAAGCGGACATTACAAAGGCTTTCATAAAGATGAAGTGATCAAGGCGATCGCACGGGATGCGAACTCGCTGTCGGCGGCGTTCACGCTGAAGTCGGCAGAGATGGCACTCCCGCAGGACGGGTTTGAAGGATCGGACGCCGCACCGGAGATTGATTTTCCGCAGTGCTGGACGAAGGCTGTCGAAGCCGAACGTGTCTGACAGCAGGGTGGGCCCGCGTCAGGAGAGACGTGGACCGCTATCGGGTGAAGCTGGCGTTTACGATTCGTGGAAACCGCAGCACGGCAACCCACTCGCCGCGTGCTGTGG
This sequence comes from Acidobacteriaceae bacterium, assembly GCA_036498865.1. Classification (GTDB taxonomy): domain Bacteria; phylum Acidobacteriota; class Terriglobia; order Terriglobales; family Acidobacteriaceae; genus Edaphobacter. Next base: position 28,461 of record DASYEU010000129.1, read on the forward strand.
ATGCCTGCCATACGATCTGTCCGTGGAGCAGTTCGGCAGCCTCTGCAGGCAGCAGATCCTGATGAAAGTCGAAATAGCGCGCGTCGTTGGCCGAGTTGCCCTTGGCGATATTGGTATGGCCCGCAGGCGGCGCCCACTTGGTGGAGAAGAGCAGCGCGGTATCGTAGGCGCCGGGGTCGATCGCGGCCTTCTCGATCTCTTTGATCGAGAAGTTCCGGATTTCGACAGCTTTCACGGGGACCTTGATATAGCCGAGTTCCGGCCGCTCGAGCTCGGCGTTGGCCGGCCAGGCGGTAAGTACGGTGGCCTGCGGCCAACGCTTTTCGATGAGGCTGACTGCGCGCTGGTGGAGCACTATCATGTCGCGGTAGGTGAGGTTGTCCTCGGGTGCGAATGCGTACGGCGGATTCACCCAGATGCCCGCGAGAAAGGCTACGGTACTGAGCGCGGCGAGTCCTTCCCAGCGAGGGAGGCGGTACTGCCACTCGGCGACGCAGACGAGCAGGACGAGCGGGTACATCGGCAGCAGGTAGCGGGTCAGGAGCGCTCCGCCGAGAACGGAGAAGGCGAACCAGTTGGCGAGCAGGACGACAGCGATGGCCTGAAGGATGGGCCGGGGAAGGCGCGTGCGGTTGGCGAGCGCGGGAAGCAGCAATACGGCAAGCGCGCACGTGACCGGCACGAATAGATTCATGTGCATCGTCAGGTGCAGCAGGCGGTGGTAGAGACTGAGTTCGATGCGGTGCGGGTCGAAGTTTGCGGTGGCGTTGTAGCGGAGGTAGTCCGGGTTGCCGAAGGTGAAGCCGGTGCGATGGCGATGGTAGGCAAACCAGGCGGCGAGTGGGAGGATCGGCGCCAGGAGCGCAGCGATCCACGTGGCGTGCAGGCGGACAGTTCGCTCGCGGTAGTAAAGGACGGCCTCCCACACAGCGAGCGCCGCGGGCGTGACCACGGCTGTCTCCTTGGAGAGTGCGGCGAGCGAGAAAAAGACCGTAGCGAGGATGACGGATCGTAATGTGGACTCGTCCCGATCGGGTTGCGGCGAAGATGCGGCATCCGATTGGGCGGTTGACTGGAGGTAGAACGAGAGTCCCCAGAGCGTGAACGCGGCGGCGAAGATGTCGGCGTGGGCGAGGGTGCTCTGCGTGTACCAGATTGGGTAGAGCGCGGTGAGCAGCGTTGTGGCCACTGCCGCGCGAGTGCCGAGCAAATTGCGCGCAATGCGGAAGACGGCGAGCAGCGCGGCGGCGGAGACCATGCAGACGAAGGTCCGCGTTCCGCTGGGTACGAAACCCGATAGGTGCCACCAGCCTGCGAGCAGAATGGATGGCAGCGGTGGGTGAGCATTGGTGAGTGTGGAGACGGGGATGAGCGTGCCGGTGCGGAAGAAGTCCCACGCAGCAGGAATATAGTAGCCGCCCTCGTCCCAGAAGTAGGGCAGGCGCAGCAGCGTGAGGTGGGAGAGGTAGACGGCGGCGAAGAAGACTGGGTAGAGCATCCACAGCGGAGTCGCTGCTCTTGCGTCGCGCAGAAAACTTCGATAGCGGGAGTCGGAGGACACGCTCTAGTGGACGGGACCGCCGGGCGGCCCAAACTGCGGTTCGAGCGCGAGGGTGCCGAAGGTCTGCTCGTACTGTGCGAGGTTGTGGCCGAGGACATTCATCAGGGCCTTAGCCTGCTGCGGGCTGAGGTAGATGCCCTGGAAGTTGTCGATCTTGACCTCCTCGGCGGAGTCCTGGCGCATGGTTCCGAAGATGAGGAAGAAGTCCCAGACGCTCATGCGGACCTGAACGCTGTTCGCGTAGCTGTCGCGGTAGTCTTCGGTCTGCCTGGTGGTGACGGTGGGTTGATCGGGTTGGTTGGGCTGGCTCATAAAAATCTTTCGGTGATACGGGCTGGAGGAAGGTGCCGGTGTGAATGACTAGCGCTTGTACGTCATTGTATCGAACGACGGGGTGGGGAAGCGGATTCACGGTTCACGGGTTATCCCGGAGAAGAAACCCCGAACTCGCAGGGTGCGAGTCCGGGGTTGTGGTCTAACGATGGTTGCGACTTAGTTGGCCTTCGGCAACTCCATCAGCATGGTCCCGTTCCCCGCCTGCACGGTGGGAAGCTGGCCATTCCAGCGGTCGATGAGTTCCTTCTGGTTCTCGATCTTGCGGAGTTCCAGAAGTTGCGGCGTCAGCGAGCTCTGGCGGATTCTGTTTGCCTCGGCCTCGCCTTGCGCGCGGGTTACGGAGGACTTTGCATCGCCATCCGCGGCGGCAATCTGCTTGGCCGCTTCGGCCTGGGTCTTCGCCAACTCGTTCCGAGCACGCTCTGCGTCCTGAATGGCTTGCGCTTTCGACGTGATTGCCTCTGCGATGACCGTAGGGACGCGCGGTGCGCCGATGAAGCCGAACTGCTGGATCGTCACGCCGACCGGCTCCATCTTCTGCTGAACGATGGTTTGCACTTTGTTGATGAACTCCGTCTTCTGCTCGCCATAGATCTGCTCCACGTTGTATGTGGAAGCGACCTCGTTGAGCGAGTTGCGCACCACATCCCGCAGGATGCCGTGGGTGAAGAGATCGAGATCGTTCACACGATACTTCACGTAGAAATCCGGCACACGCCGTGGTTCGATCGAGTAGCTCAACGAAACATCGGAATAGATCTCCATGCCCTCCTTCGAGTTGAAGCTCATCTCTTCGTTGACTGCGCGGCCTTCGCTCATGTCGTGCGTCCACTTCACGGTCTGGACGAAGGTTGGGAACTCGATGATCTGGCTGCGCAGGGGGCTGTAAAAGACCCAGCCGGTGCGCACCGGAATCTCCGAGGCTCCTCGTTGCGAGCCGCTGAGCAGGACTTCGACGCCGACATAGCCCGCGCCGATTCGTGTGATGGATGCTACGTAGGTAGAAAAGGCCGATGCGGCGATGAAGATCGCAGCGGCAATTGCGCCATACTTCGCCCAGCGGCGGGCGTTTTGGACAAACAGATCCTGACTGCCCCGGCCATCGCCGGAGTTGGTTACATCACTCAAGAAACCCATTATTTTTTCCAGATTCGTCCGAGGCTGAAGAAGCCGCCAACCGCTACGCTAAGCAGAAGGCCCATGCCCACCATGACCGCTCGATCGCTCGGCAGATTGAGCTGGTGGAACCCCGTCACCATCACTTCAAAAAGAAGCAGCGCGACGAGAAGTGTTGCGATCAACTTCCAGAACAACGTCGCCATTCAGATCCCTGGCCCGTCCTTTCGCGGCCAACAACCATCAAACGCACGATTAAGAACAGTACGCCAAAATTTATAAAAAGTGCGTAAAGTGCGGGCCAGGTTTGAAGGCGGGGACACCGAGTGAGCGCCAATGGAAAAGGGCCGCTTGAATCGCGGCCCTAAAAGGTTGGTGCGAAAGGGGGGACTTGAACCCCCACGGATTTCTCCGCCAGATCCTAAGTCTGGTGCGTCTGCCAATTTCGCCACTTTCGCGTGGTGCTGCGGCTACTCATGTGTTCCAGTGTACCGCGTGCAACCTTCAGCGGGTTGCGGGGGCGGCGGGGCGGCCGTATAGGAGGGTTTGCTGCAGGGAGCCGTCTGCGGCGAAGGTGTTGAAGTTCGCGGGGTGGCCGACGGCGATCTGGCCGAGGACTTGCAAGCCGGCCATGCGCGCGGGGTTGCGGCTTGCCAGGCGGGTTGCGGTGGCGAGGCTTGCGCCGGTGAAGCGGCGGAGGTTGGCGACGGCGCGGTCCATGGTGAGGACTGAGCCCGCAAGTGTTTCGATGCCGTTCGCGAGGTCGCGGGTGGAGAGGCAGCGGCCGTCGGCGACGGTGACCTCGAGTTCGCCGAGCAGGTAGTTGCCGTCGGGCATGCCGGTTGCGGAGATGCCGTCAGTGACGAGAATGGCGCGGTCCTCGCCCTTGGAGCGCAGCCACATGCGGACGAACTCCGGCGCGACGTGGATGCCGTCGCAGATGAGTTCGGCGTAGAGGATTTCGGTGTCGAGTACGACGCCGCAGATGCCGGGCTCGCGATGGTCGAGGCGCCGCATGGCGTTGAAGGTGTGGGTGGCGCTGGTGGCTCCGGCCGCGATCCCGGCGCGCGCTTCAGTGGCAGTCGCGTCGGAGTGGCCGAGGCTGACGTTTGTGCCCGCTTCGGTTGCATACGCGATCAGCTCCAGGGCACCGGGAATCTCCGGCGCGATGGTCATGAGGCGGATGTGTCCGCGCGCGGCCTGACGCATGCGCTCGAATAGCTCGATGGACGGCGGCTGGATGTCCGGCGGGGGGTGAACGCCGCGCTTGGCGTGGGAGATGAATGGGCCTTCGAGGTGTATGCCGACGGGCCGCGCGCCCGTGCTTTGTTGTGCCGCCTCGATGGCGTCGGCGATGCCTTCGAGCGCGCGCAGTGTGCGGTCGATGGGGGCGGTGACGGTGGTGGCGAGAAAATGGGCGACGCCCCTGGTGGCAAGGAAGTTGCCGATGCAGCCGAGGGCCTCGGCGGAGCCTTCCATCGCGTCGTGTCCTGCGGCTCCGTGCACATGGACATCGAAGAATGCGGCGGTGAGCGTGGTCTGGTCCGCGTTCGGCGGGCCGGACTCGATGCCGGCGATTCTGCCGTCGCTATCGATGGCGATGTGTGGGAACTCGATGATTGTGTCCGCGGTGATCAGCCTGCGTGCTGTGAGTGATGTTGTCATGGGGCAGTCACTGGCGTTGCGGGCAGACTCGGGGCTGTTGCGGGAAGGGACGGGGATGGCGGTATGCCGAGCTCATCGGCGGAGGGCAGCGACTTCGAATCGAGCCACTGCCGTTGGGCGCTGTGGACCTTGTCGGCGCGTGCTAGCCAGATCTGCGTAGTGTAGTCGTACTGCTCGAGGACGTTGCGTAGCCAATAGGGGCGGTTGGAGCGGAGCCAGGCTGACTCGTACAGGTCGCGCAGCAGGGTGTAGCCGCTGCGAATGTCCTGGATGCGGCCGTTTACGCCGTTCAGGTCGCTGAGCTCGCGGTTCACGCTGCCGTGAATTTTGCGGTCGGTGCTGGTGGAGGCTACGAGCGCCCGCGCGTAGGCCGCAGCCATCTCGTCGGCGAGCTGAAACTTCAGTCCGATGAAGTCCATGCGGCGCGCGCCGAGTTCCATCGCATCGATTGCATCCGGTTCGCGCAAGGCGGTGGAGGCCGCACCGAACTTAGCGGCGTCGTAGATGGTTGAGCTCGATCCTACGTCGACGCGCGCGACCTGAACGCCGGCAGGATTCGGTCCGGCGGAAGCGCGTGCCTTCGCGATCAGGGTAAGTGCGGCTTCGGCGTGCATGCGCAGGTCGTGCGTGTAGGGGCGCACCTGGGCGGCAATCTTCTGGCCGTCCTTCGACCATGGGTCGAGCCAGAAGATGTTGTTGGTAGCGTCGCCAACCTTGGCCTGGTCTTTCAAGACCGCGTGGGCCGCCATGATTTCTTTTTGCGCCTGGTTCAGAGCGCCGGTTGCGTCGCCGTGAAAGACCTGCGCGTAGCTCTGCTGGAAGGCGTCGATGGAGGACTCACCCGGTTGCCATGCGGCTGCCGCGCCGAACAGGATGCCGTACCAGTCCTGGTTGATGAGGCCCTCGCCATCGTCGTTCCAGATGGTATTGAGCTGCCCGGTCGATCCAAGTTTCTGACCATCGCGGGTGAACTGCTGGATGTTGGGCAGTGCGTAGTTGTTATCCGGATAGACGACGCGGAAGTTGTGCACGCTGGGCGAGACCCAGGTCTCGAACCCCGCGTTGGTAAACGGCGTCAGTTGCCTGGCGAAGCCCTTCGGCTCCGGGTTGTAGCCCCAGGCGACTGCGATGGTCGCATCCTTAAAGCTTTGCGGCAGAGTCTTGAGGAGTTGCGGCGAATCCTGCGCGATGTCGCCCCAGAAGAGAAGCTTGCGGTGCAGCGGTTGGAGCGCGGTCGTGATCTGCTGCATGAAGTCGAGATATACCTGCGCGAGGCCATGCGCATCGACGTCGGCTTTGGTTTGACCGACGCCGAGGTCGACGGTCTCGTCTGCGCCAATGTGGAGGAAGGGGCCGGGATACTCGGCGGCTAGTTCGGTGAACTCCTGCTTGATGAGCGCGATTGATCCGGGCTGCCCGGGCGCGAGCACTGCGCCGTGCGGTGTCTCCGCCAGCGGCTGATACTGCTCCCAGACGAGCGCGTTTCGCAGATGTCCGAAGGCTTCCTGCTCGGGGACGATGGTGACGTGGTATGGCTTTGCGTAGGCGACGAGCGCTGCGGCGTCGGCCGCAGTGATTCCTCCGCCGGGCGGTGCGATGAGCGGGTTCGAAGCGTACGCAGCGGTGTGCTCGAAGTACGGCGAGTAGAGGTTGATCTTGTAGGCGGCGATGGTGCGGATCAGCTTCTTTTCGAATTCGAGTGTGGTGACGGGGCCGCGCGACAGGTCGTCGTCGAGGCCGCGGTACTTCATGGCCGGCCAGTCGCGGATCTTCGCGGTGTGCAGCACGGCGTTGGCGCCGTATCCGGTGATGAGCTGCTTCACGGTCTGAAGCGCGTAGAAGATGCCGGAGTCGGTGGCAGCGGTCAGGGCGAGGCCCTTGCCGTCGGGGCTGATTGCGTAGCCCTCGGGTTTCATCTCGTCGGGCATCTGGGACGCGGTGGAATCGGCGGTGGCGGCGCCAGGCAGGGAGTCTTTATATATAGAGCCGGCGAGCGGGGAGCCGTATCGCGCTACCAGGATATTGACGGCGGAGGTGGCGTTGACGGGGACGCCCAGGGTGGCAAGCCAGGTCTTGAAGTCGTCGATGGCGAGAGCATCTTCCGGCGCGCAGGGAGCGTAGCAGTTGATCTGTACTCCGCCGGAGAGTGGCTGCAGTGCGACTGGACTGACCTCGCGCGGGATGGGGATCAGCTTGAGCGGCGGGACGGCGGTCTGGGCCGGGGTGGTTGCGCTGCCCAGCGTCAGGGAAACGGCAAGGAGAGCGGCGCCGGAACGGGAAATCAACATGAACCTACGGTAAATCAGTCCGGCAACGAGGGAGCAACCTGTTTGCGAAGGTGGACGCTGATAAGGAACGGGTTGGATGTGAATGCCGTGTAAATTTCCAAGGGTTCGGCGGGATAATCTCTGAATTTTGTCGTCCATTCATAAACTCTTGAAAGGATTGAACGCATAGAACGAGCAGAGAAATCGTGCGGCCAGGGGAATCGCTCCTGGCGTTTGCCGTGTGTTTTCTGCTCCCAATTGCGTTTTTTAGCGAGGTTCCATGAAGAAGCAACTTACAGTAGCGATGTCCGCGATGCTGGTTCTTGGCTCGGTGTCGCTGCATGCGCAGACCAGTACGACTGCCCCGGCGACGACGTCAGCCAAAGCGAAGAAGGCCAAGACAGCCGCCAAGTCCAAGACCGTTCAGGAAACCGAGGAACAAAAGGCAATCCGCGAGCTGCAGGAGAAGATGGCGGCCCAGCAGTCCGAAATCGACACGTTGAAGCAGGAAAATGCCGCCAAGGATGCTGCGCTCTCCGCAGCCCAATCGACGGCGGCGACCGCCCAGACGCAAGCCGCAACGGCTACCGCGCAGGCGCAATCCGCTGCCGCCGCGACCCAGACGCAGGCCGACGCACTGACCAGCATCAAGAGCAACGTTACCGACCTGCAGGGCGCGAATGCCAGCCTGGCAGCCACCATCAGCACGACGAAGACTGAGCTGAACGACTCCATCAATTCTCCGGCGGCGCTCCACTACAAGGGTGTGACAATTACACCGGTTGCGTTCTTTGCGTTTGAAAATGTGTGGCGTCAGCGTTCGGTCAACTCCGACATCAACACCCCGTTCAACACGATTCCGCTGCCGAGCGCGAACCAGGGCCACGTGAGCGAGTTGAACTTCTCCGGACGGCAGAGCCGCCTGGGCGGACTGTTCACGGGAGATGCTGGCGCGTTCAAACTCTCGGGCTATTTCGAAGGCGACTTCCTCAGCTCCGGTACGACCTCCAACGGCAACCAGAGCAACAGCTATACGCTGCGGCAGCGCCAGTTTTGGGGCCAGGCGGCGATGAAGAGCGGCTTCACCATCACGGGCGGACAGATGTGGTCGCTGGTGACGGAGACGGGGCTGAGCACGAACAACCGGACGGAGAAGCTGCCGAACTCGATTGATGCGCAGTACACGGTCGGCTTCAGCTGGGCGCGTCAGGCTGGACTTCGGCTGCAGCAGACCTTCGGCGACGTGAAGGCGGGTGGAATGACGACCCTCGCGCTGTCAGTGGAGAATGCGCAGATCACAAACTTCACGGCGACCTCGGCGACTGCGGGTGCGGTGCCGACCAACTTCTTCTTCTCCGGTGCGGGGCAGAATGGTGGTCTGTACAACGCGTTCAATGGAACCTACGCAAACAACGTGTCGCCGGACGTGATTGTGAAGGGTACGTTCGATCTTCCACATGCTCACTTTGAGCTGGGTGGCCTTGCACGATTCATGCGCGACTACTACTTCCCCATTTTGCAGTCAAACGGCACGGCGGCTTCACCGTCGTACCAATACTCGGCCAACTACACGTCGAACACCAAGACTGCCGGCGGTGTATTTGGGGGTGTTCGCGTCTCGCCTAACAAGTATCTGGATCTCGCGGCAACCGCGATGGTGGGCCAGGGAACGGGTCGCTACGGTTCGTCGCAGCTTGCAGATGCTACGCTGCGCCCGGATGGAACGCTGGAGCCGATCCGCAACTACCACGGGCTGTTCTCCATCGAGACGCATCCGACGCCGAAGCTGGATGTCTATGCGTATTACGGCGGGGAGTATGCGCAGCGAACCGTCTATACAACCGCTCAGGGTGACCTGATTGGCTATGGCGCACGGAATCTCAGTGACACCGGTTGCTATGCTCTGCCGAGCAACCCGGGTTCGTCCACCGGCGGCTCCCCCAGTGCGCCGAGCTCCTGCGCTTCGCCGACGCGGTACATCCAGGAAGGGCTGATTGGGTTTACGTACCGTGTGGCCAGCAGCCCGAAGTACGGCCGCATTCAGTACCAGGTGAACTACCAGTACATGCAGCGCAACCTGTGGTCCGGCATTGGCAATGCGACAACGCCTTCCGGTCCGCGTGGACTCGACAACATGATCTTTACCGGCATGCGGTACTACATTCCGTAGTCGGTTGAAGGCAAGGCGTTTCGTTGGAAATACCCGCTCGGCAAAGGAAACCAACTTTGCCGAGCGTTTTTTTTGTTGGGCGGAACAGAGAACTGAGGTGATGCTATTTCTCCGCACGGAGGGCGTAGGCGACGAGGGTTTCGCCGTGGAGGGCGTGGTCGGCATTGAAACCTTCGTTGCTCGCGGCCTCGAGCGAGGGGATGGTGGGATCGACCTCGCAGGTGGCGATCTGTTCGGTGGTGGCGTGCGTGAAACAGAGCTCGCAGGTGGCGAGGTTATCCTCTTCCGTGCGCATGGGCGGCCCAAACGTCCGGCAGAGGATGGGGCGTGACTCATAGAGGTCGCAGGTGCCGGTCGCGGGATCGAGGACGGGGCAGGGCTCGTCGTTGGCGAACTCTTCGAAGAGGATTGCCGCTTCGTAGTCTTCGTTGAGGGTTCCCGTGACGATGTCTCCGGGAAACCACGGGTCGAGGCGGGTGAGGGACTCGGCGACGCGGGTGCGGATGCGGTTGGCGCGGGCTAGGTCGGTTTGGGTGAGCGCGTCGAGGCCCGCGCGGAGACGGGCTGCGTCCTGGTGGGCGATGGGGAAGACGCCGATGCAGCACTGGGTGCAGCCGGGGCGACAGACGAGGTGCGTTCCGCCTCGGCGGTAAGCGTCGGCTACGGCGGCGTCGACGATCTGGACGAGATTGTCAGGCGGCATGGGCGTAGCCGGGGAGCTGGCGGAGGTGATGGTCGAGGTGGCCGATGTAGTCGACGAGGATGAAGCCGAGGGCGAGGTGCTCGCCCTCGAAGAACCAGGTGTGGGTGAAGGTGGCGGGGTCGGCGTGTTCGATGGCGTGGGCGAAGTGGCGATTGAGAGCGAGGAAGAGCGAGAGCACCTCCGGCCAGGGTTCGAGGTCGAAGCGCTGGAGCTGGACGCACTCCTCCTGCTGATAGCCGGGGAAGGTGAGCTTGGGGGTGAGTTGGAGGCGAATGAGGCGCTGGAGATTGTTGGTGCAGGAGTCGATGAGGTGTCCGACGGTCTGCTGCGTGGACCACTTGTTGGGCGCGAGGGGGACGGCGGCAGCTTCGGCGGAGAGCGGTCGGAGCTGACGCTCAGCTGCGGCGACGTGGGCGCGAAGATCGGCTGCGATGGCCGCGGGAGCGAGCGAGGCGGTGTCGACGGGGTGGCTGTAGAAGGGAGGCATGATCCTCCGAGTCTAATTGCTCGCTTGACCTGGGGCGGGCGGGGGGCGGCCGCGCATTCGAATCGTCTGGCCTTCCTCATTCGGATCGCTTGGCTTCACGGTCACGGCTCCCCAGCCTGGATCCGCGTCAGTCGTCATCATTGTCGACGGTCCAGGCTTGGCCGCGTCCTGGGCGCGTCCTGTCGTGAGGCAGACCAGGGACACGAGGGCGATGGCAATGGCCGTTTCGCGCAATGCAGTGATGCGGATCCTAGAGCGGCAGGAACTTTGCGTCATATTCCGGGCCGACCCTCCGTTCGGTCGCTACCCAGTAATACGCAGGGGACATGGCAACAGGATGCATTTGCTTTTGTCGTTTGGAACGGTCCCCTTGCGCGGTTGGGGCTACTCCAGCGGCTTCTCGTCGACGTGGTCGACTACGATCACCGGAATGGAGCGCTTTTCTTTTACCAGTTTCAGGCCGAGCTCTCTTTCCATCGCTTCGAAGACGGAGATGCCGTCAGGAGCTGCTGCCTCGGTGGTGGCGGCCCCGTCCGCGTTGGGGCTCGGAGTCCTGGGTGCTTGCAATTTGGCTTTGGGTGTCCAGCCCATTGTGAAATCCCATCCACCCTCAAGACCGGTGGCGTCGACGATCGGATGATCGATGTAGGCATTGGCCATCTGTTGCAAGGCTTCCGCTAATTCGCCCATGCTGGTGTTCTTGCAGCCAATCATTGTCTGCACGCTCGGAAACGGCCTGGGGGCACTGGGATCAGGCTTGCAGCCGGAGCGCTCTTCGTCGTCTGCCCGCGTCATTTTCGATTTAGCGCTCACGGTGAGGGCGTAGACCGTGACTTCTCGATTCTCGGTGTGAGTTTTCAGCTCGAACTGGTCCAATAGCAGGCCGCGCAGCATCTCCAACCCGATGCTGAAGGGCGGTGGGAGCGGCCGTCCGTTGACCATATTGGGGGCGCCTTCGCCTGTGCTCGGTACCTTCGCGGTGATGTCCCACGACTGAGTCTCCGCGGATTTGGGGAGGCCCGTCACCATGTCTGCGGCGAGATTGGGAGAGACCTGTAGGGTCATCGCGATCATGGAGCGCAGCGTGCCGCCAGCCCTCATCTGGCTGCCGCCGGTGTAGAGCAGGCCGTTGAAGGGGCGCGCGTTTGGATCGGCGGGTTTGATGACCGCTACTTCAAACCGCGCCTGGGGCAACGCCAGCGCAGCGGCGATGTTGGATGTATTCGGGGTCGGCTTGCGATTCACGCTGGCGATGGCCAGCGACGGCATGGGAATGTTCTTCAATTCCAGCTTGAGTCCGAGTTGTTTTTCGACAGCGTCGAAGATGGAGATGCCGTCGGCCCCTTTGGCCGAGAGAGCAGCCCGCGCGGTCCATTCGATGTCGAAATCCCAGGCGCCTTCAAGGCTGGTGGAATCGACCACATCGTGATCCAGATAGCCGCCGGCCATCTGATGCAGATTGTCCGCAATGGCAGCTGCCGTCAGGTTGTGGCAGGCCACTTTGATATTCGGCAACAGGGAGAGATCGCTGGGAGGGGGGCCGGTGGGCTGTGAGAGTGGCTTGCATCCAGAGTCTTCCGATGGGGCGGCAGACTTCAGCTTGGATCCTTTTCCTACACTCAGTACGTAGCGGGGCACAGGGCTTGTCCCGTTGTGGACCACCAGGCCAAAACGCTCCGCCAGCAGATTCTGCAACATGAGGTTCGCGGTGGCTACGGTTGTGCCATCGGGAACTTTAGCGACCACGTCGAACGGGGCGGAACTGACCCAGCCTGGACCTCCGGAGATGGCATCCTCTTTTATGCCATACGCTGATTCGATCAGATTCAGCATGGTCGCGTCCCGGTTGACGTACAGCCCTTCGCGAAGCACTCCGCCAAAGTTCTGGACGAATCCATACGCAGTTGGGCTGGCATGCACGTCCGCGATGACGAACTTCGGTTGATCGGTCTGAGCGGGGGGCTTAGTGGCCGGGGAGGAGGGCAGACTTGTTTGCGCGAACACGACAGGCGCAAGGATCAGCGGCAAGGAAGCGAGAAAGCGATTCAAGAGCATCTCCTCGTCAGCAGAAAACTAATAGATGATTGGCCTGATACGCAATTTTAGACGGCGGCAGGGGTGGAACGTTACAGAGAACGCCAGGAAAATAGCGGTGTCTGAGCCCTTGCCGCAAGTTTATTGATATTCGAAATACGATATATCGGGTTCCGAATACAAGTCAAGAAAGGCTTTGAGCAGGCCAAGGGATGAGAGGCGAAGGGCGACGGGCTACTTTGGGGTGAAGTAGCCTTCGCGGGCCTGGATGCGAAGTTGCTTGTCTGTGGGTTCGAGGTCGATCTTATGGTATCGGTTGGGTCGCGGGTCGGGCGGACGGTAGCCGATTTGGTATTGGAGGCGCAAGTCGTCGGCGATGGCGGCGTAAATCTGCTGAAGGGACTGTGTCGAACTGACGGAAAATTCGCGGCCGCCGGTCTGGCGAGAGAGGTCCTTGAGGACGCTCTCATCGCCTCCGCCGTTGGAGTAATAGACGGTATAAACCATGATGTCAGCGCGCTGAGCTTCTTCAATGGCGTTCTTTTTGTTGAAGCGGCTGCCGTTGTCGCCGCCGTCGGTGAGGATGACGATGGCGCGGCGGCCGGGGGCGGTGCCGTAGTCGAGGTGGGAGACGGCGATGATGGCGTCGTAGAGGAGTGTGCCGGCGTTGGCGCGGCTTTGGCTCTGGAAGTTGGAGTGGGACTGGGTGAGGTAGGCTAGGCCGTGCTCGAGGGTGGTGACGGAGGTGGTGAGCTTGACGAGCTGGAGGATGGCGCTGTCGAACTGGACAAGGACGGCGCGATCGTCGGGGCGGGCGAGCATGGCGGGAAAGAAGGCACGGCCGGCGGCGATCTCGTCCTGGATGTAGTTGCGCTGGGAGCCGGAGGTGTCGACCATGAGGGCGAGAGTGAGCGGGAGATCGGAGCCCTGGGAGAAGTAGGTGATGGGCTGCGGTTTGCCGTCCTGCTTGAGGAGGAAGGCTTCGCGGGTGAGGTTGGGGACGGGCTCACCGGATTTGTCGCGGACGACGGCGGAGACGGCGACGAAGGTGGAGTTGATGCGCAGAGTGGGAGTGGCGTCGGCGGCCAGCGGGGCGGGGGATTCGGGAGCCGGAGTGGAAGGGCTTTGGGCGAAGGGCGAGGTGAGCACGAGAACGAAGGCGGCTACCGCGATTGTCCGATAGAGAGGGCGGATGAGTATGCGGGGCAAGATGTCGAGCGACCTTCCTAGGGAGGATTATCGCTGACGGATGGGATGGGCGGGCACTTTTCTACTGGCTGGTGAAACGGGCCTCGGAGAGGTCGAGTTCGCGTTCGAGACGGCGTTGGACATCGTCTCCGATATCGCCCTGGTCGCGGAGTTGGAGGAGAAGACGGCGCTGCATCTGCATGGTTTCCACGTAGAGCTTGCGGCGAAGCCGGAAGACGTCCGGGGCAGGCTGCGGAGAATCTGCGGCGAGCGGATTCGCGCCCAGGGAGTCGAGCAGGTCGCGATAGCGGTCGAGGAGGTCCTCGTAGCCATGCTTGTCGTCGGCTGTTCTGGCAGAGATTTCCTCACTCTCGAGGTAGGCGATGATCTCGCGGAGGATGGTGCGGCGGGCGGCGACCTCTTCATCGCAACCAGGAGCGGCGGCGGTTAGTTTGAGTGCGCGGACGAGGGGGGCGAGGGTGAGTCCCTGCACAACCACCGTGACGAAGATGGTGGAGAAGGTGAGGAAGACGATGAGGTCGCGCTGGGCGAAAGGGCGGCCATCGCCGAGGGTGACGGGGAGCGAGATGGCGGCGGCGAGGGCAACCACGCCGCGCATTCCGGTCCAGCCGACGAGGAAGACTTCGCGGGCATTCATGCGGCCTTGTTGCTGGTGCAGCAGGTATCTGCGGACGAGGCGCGATATGAGGGCGCTGGGGAACATCCAGACCAGGCGCAGAAGGATGAGGACGATGGAGAACGCGAGACCGTACTTCAACAGCGTCCAGTGGCTGTATTGCGAGATGCGGCCGAGGACATAGGGGAGCTGGAGCCCGATGAGGATGAAGATGAGTCCGTTGAGGATGAAGTTAAGAGCGGACCATGCCCCGGTGACCTGCAGCCGCGATTCGGGGGATAGGAACTGAGGGCTGTAGCGGCTGAGGTAGAGTCCGCACGCGACAACGGCGAGGACTCCGGACGCATGCGCTTCTTCCGCGGCGAGGTAGGCGGCGTAGGGGACGACGAGCGAGACGGCCATTTCGATTGGGCCATCCTGAATGAAACGCTCGAACCAGCGGGAGACGAGGCCGATGACGAGACCCATTCCGATGCCTCCGCCGATGAGCCAGAGGAGGCGAACCGATCCTGCGGCGAAGCCGGGGGCGTGATTGCGGAGCAGAATGTCGAGTCCGAATTCAAGGGCGAGCAGGCCGGTGGCGTCGTTGACGAGCGACTCGCCCTCGAGGAGATCGACGATGTGCTGGGGCAGGCCGATGCTCTTGGCGAGAGCGGAGGCGGTGATGGCGTCGGTGGTGGAGATGACTGCGCCGAGAACGAGGCCGGACTTCCAGTCCAGCGCGGTGATGAAGCGGTCGGAGAAGGTGGCGATGCCGACCACGGTGAAGGCTACGAGGCCGAGTGCCAGCAGGGCAATGGACAGGAGGTTGCGCTTGAATTCTCGCCAGTTGGTCTGCCAGGCGGCGGCGTGGAGAAGGGGAGGAAGGAAGATGAGAAAGACGAGGTCGGGATCGAGTGGAACCCGTGGGACGTGGGGCACGAAGGCAATGCCCACGCCTGCCACCGTGAGCAGAATGGGATAGGGAATGTTGATACGTTGAGCGATGGCGGCGAAGATCACGACCAGACACAGGAGAAAGAGAAAGATGACCTGCACTACCTGGACGTGGTTCGCTGTCATTAGGATGACCTGTGAGATGTGAGTATACGTGGGGGAAAGCTGCGGGTTACGCTCCACTCCCCCTTTGATTCGCTACGCTCGCTCAGGGCCCGGTCGAGGTGGCGCTTCTTTGGTGGACGGTCAGGCGTCGAGAACGCGGGAGAAGATGGCGTCGACGTTGGCGAGCTGGCGGCGGTAGTCGAAGGCGTGCGCCAGTTTTTCCGGCGGGAGGCGCGAGGTGATGGCGGAGACCTTGGCAATCTCGTCGCGGAAGACGAGGCCTTCCTTCCAGGCGCGCATGGCGTGGCCCTGAACGAGGCGGTAGGCGTCTTCGCGGGACATGCCGGATTCGGCGAGGTCGAGGAGAAGCTGGCCCGAGAAGATGAGGCCGCCGGTGGACTCGAGGTTCTTCAGCATGCGCTCGGGGTAGACGAGAAGCTTGGCGATGAGGTTCTCGGTCTTGGCGAGCAGATAGTCGGCTAGGATGGTGGAGTCGGGCAGGATGACGCGCTCGGCGGAGGAGTGGGAGATGTCGCGCTCGTGCCAGAGGGCGATGTCTTCCAGCGCGACCTGGGCGTTGGCGCGGACGACACGGGCGAGGCCGGAGATCTGCTCGCTGGTGATGGGGTTGCGCTTGTGCGGCATGGCGGAGGAGCCCTTCTGCTTTTCGGAGAAGAACTCTTCGGCTTCGCGGACCTCGGTGCGCTGGAGGTGGCGGACTTCGGTGGCGATCTTGTCCAGCGTGCTGCAGAGGATGGCGAGGGCGGCGATGTAGGCGGCGTGGCGGTCGCGCTGGACGACTTGCGTGGCGACAGCTACTGGTTTTAGATTCAGCTCGTTGCAGATCGCTTCTTCATGTTCTGGTTTCAAATGGCCGAAGGTGCCGACGGCCCCGGACAGCTTGCCGACGCGGAGGTCTTCGGCGGCTGCGTCGAAGCGAGTGAAATTGCGCTGCATCTCGGAGTACCAGAGCAGGAGTTTGAGGCCGAAGGTGGTGGGTTCGGCGTGGACTCCGTGGGTGCGACCGATGATGGGAGTGTGCTTGAACTCGAGGGCGCGCTTCTTCAGGGTCTTGGCAAGGGCGAGCATGCCTTCGCGGATGAGGTTCGAGGCTTCCTTGAGCTGGAGCGATTGCGCGGTATCGACGACGTCGGTGGAGGTGAGGCCGTAGTGGAGCCAGCGCGAGGCTTCGGGGTCAGCAATGTGCTCGGCGACGGTGGTGGTGAAGGCAATGACGTCGTGGCGGACTTCGGCTTCGATCTCGTTGATGCGGTCGACGGTGAAGCCGCCCCTGTCGCGGATGGCGTCGGCGGCAGACTGGGGGACAAGGCCGAAGCGGGCGAGGGCTTGCGAGGCGGCGGTTTCAACGATGAGCCAGCAGCGATATTTGTGCTCGTCGGACCAGATGCGGCCCATGGCGGGGCGAGTGTAGCGAGCGATCATTGGCTAGATCCTGGGGTACTGGTGCTAGGTATTGGGGAAAAGCTATACGCCGAAGAGTTCGGACATCTCTTCGTGAAGGAAGCCCTGGCCGGGACGGTAAGGCTGGATCCACTTGCCGTTGAGGACGAATTGCGGGATGGCGCGCTTGCCGACATTTGCGATGACCTGCTCGGCGGCGCCGGGGGTGCTCTCGATGTCGATTTCCTGGTAAGGAATTTGATGGGCGGAGAGGAAGCGCTTGGCCTCGCGGCAGTCGCGGCACCAAGCCGCGGAGTAGAGGAGAAGTTCCATGCTTCTATTTTACGATGCGGAGGCAAAAGTGGATGGAGGGGGACAGTAATCCTGCGGGATGATTCGGCGTCTATGGAGGCATGAGTGTTCTGCGAAGGTTTCTGCTCGGATTTGCAGTGGGTTGTTTACTGGCGATCGCCTTTGCAGTGGCGCGGGCGGAGGATGGCGCGAAGATTGCCGATGCGAGTGCTCTGACAGTAGGAGACAAGCGCTACGACACGGTAAAAGAACTGGTACGGATGACCAAGCGCTACGGTCTGACGGAGGAGCAGAAGGCGAGGATTCAGCCAATTCTGCTGGAGCAGCAGAGGCAGGTACACGGGCTGGGCGAGGAGCAGAATCTGAGCGACGCGGAGTGGGTAGCGGAGATGCGGAAGGTGCATTTGCAGGCCGTGACGAAGCTGAAAGTGCTGTTGACCGACGCACAGCTGAGCAAGTACGCGAAGGACGAGGCGAAGAACGCGAAGAGTATGGAGGACGCGCAGGCCGACGGACCGGAGGGGCCTCCGCCCGATGGACCACCGCCGGGAGAGTGACGGCCGGGTCGCGGTGACGCGAAAAGGCACGGATTGGCAGATACCTTTGTGCCCCGGGTGAGTCATACCTACGAACCGGTTACAACTGAGGTCGGAGGGTTGCGCGATGAGGGACCCGGGGCTGCTTCGCGTTGGTGTGGCAATGGTGTTGGTTGTGGCGTGGTCGTGGACTGGGGCCCAGGATGCGCCGGCGCCAGCGAAGGTGGCAGCGCTTGCGACGGGAACTGCGGCGTCGAATCCAGCAACTCCGACAGCGGTTTCGAAAGTGGCGACGCCGGTGACTCGTCCGGTGAGTCCGGCACCGGGAAGCGATCCGGTGCAGCGCCGACAGCGCGATTTGAATATGCGCTTCAGCACCGAGAAGCCTGTGTTGGGGCTTCCGATGGGAACCTATAAATCGAAGGCGCACTGCTCGGTGGACGGGACGGCGTTTTACGATGCATCGACCGACCAGGCTCAGCAGGATGTGTACGGCATATCGCTCGATGGCGGAGTGAAGCACTTGCTGCGCAAGTTGCCGATTGATTTTACGAATGTGTGGGTACGCGATTTCTTTGCGGGCGATGGGCAGTTGGTGACATTACTCCAGGGCGATGAGCGAGAGGGGACCCAGGCTTCGCCGTCGCCTGCGACGAAGTATTTTATGGCGCTGGAGGATGAGGCGGGAGACCAGAGCGAGTTGGTGCAGATCGCGACGCGATTCCGACCGGTGAAGGTGGCGCGGTTCGGTTCGGGGCAGGCTCTGGTGCTGGGGTGGGATGAAGGGAATCTGCTTCCGGTGCTGGCGTATGTGAATCAGGATGGCACGGTGCGGCGATTCGTCGACTTCGATGAGCGCAAACATGAGGGCGAGAGTGAGGCGAAGGCGGCGGCGGAACAGGAGAAGGTGACACTGGACGTGCTGCAGGGAGCATCGTTTGTGGGGTTCGGCAGCGAGGTGATGCTGACGTATCCGGGAACGAGGAAGCCGGTTCGTGTGTTGAGCGCGTACGCCGAGCCACGGACGGTTCCGATTACGATTCCTGCGGGGTATGTACTGAACGATATTCTGGCGACGGATTCACGGTGGACGATGGTGCTGCGCGTAAGGGAAGCGAGCGACACGGGGAAACCCTCGACAGGAGAAGAGGCGAGCGTTCCGAAGATGCGGCTGTACGAGGTGGATGCAACGCACGGATCTCTGATTCGGGAGTTGATTCCGGACAAACCGGCTGTCTCGGATATGACGTGCGCGCCGGGGCCGAGGCTGAGCGCGATCTTTTACGATGTGCTGCCGGATGCAAGCGCGAGTGGGTTGCCGGCTGGACAGGCGCAGGCTGCGGCAACGCAACTGGTGGTGGCGACGGCTCGGCGGTAGGTGCGGGGCGCACTTGGGACCAGTTCGGATTGCTATGCTGCCTTTTTATGGGAGGCCTTCGCGGCTGCTCTCTTGTGCGGCGCTCTTGCGGTGGTGTGGTGCGAGGGTTTGTCCTTCTTCCTGCGGATGATTTCCGACAACAGGTCCTTGGCTTTTTCGAGTTCTTTGCGGCGCTCGCCGGTGAGGTTCTTGCCGGCGCGGTTGATGTAGAAGTTGAGCATGCGCATGCCGGAGGCCGGGCCTTTGGGCGAGACATTTTTCGAAGCGAGATGTTTGGCGACGGTTTCGGCGTCCTGATTGAAGAGATTGTGCTCAGGGTAGGTGCTTTCGGTGGTGACGCTCGCGCTCCATTTTTTCGGGGCCATGCGCTTCCTCCT
>DASYEU010000130.1:0-12709 GCA_036498865.1 Acidobacteriaceae bacterium
TCCAGCGCCTTTGCGAATCTTGTCGAGCGAGAGGTCCTTCGCCTTGCCCAGACCGACCAGCAGCAATCGCTCGGCCTTCAATCCCACAGGTCCGTGCAATACGGCAACCTCGCCGAGCCCAGCCTTGAACTCGCCCGAAGCGAGCAGCGCAGCCGCAGCCGATGTAAGCACAGGATTGATCGTAAGGAGTTTGGGTTGCGGATCGGCTTGCTTGCCTTCAGCGGCATCGACAGCGAAAATTGCGAGCATTGGCGTGGAGAAGGCAATGGCCTCTCCAAAGAAAAGCTTAGTGTCCATGACTTCTATGGTATCGGAGTTGGGATGTTTTAACGGCCTGGCAACGGTCTGAAACCACCCGTGTCACGAATAGATTCGACTTTGTAGACATCAAGAAGGAAAGGATACATTTCCATGTTGCCATAATGGCCGTTTGCTCTGAAAATGCCCACGAATACCACGTCTGTCTGCACATGCCATTTTTGCCCGTTGACGGCATGTCTGACTTGTCGTCGGGTTCGATGTTCCCAGTCCTTCTCAAAATCTATCCAAGTCGTGGGGATTGGTGCAGAGCAGGACGGCGCCGATATGGTCGCCAGTTCAAAGTCGGTTTCGTACAGCACGCGAACCCTAACCAGTTTGTTGCGGAACGAGTCGGAATTGCGAAGAAGCTCGCAATAGTCAACTGTTTGGGCAGTGGTGAGGTCGACAGTGTCAGGCTTGGCCTCGCCGATCTGGCAAGAAGCTGATGAGCACAAAACAAGGGTAAGGCCGAAAAGCAACCAGATCGCTGAGGCTTTCACAACCTCACTATACGCGCCGAGCAACAAGGCGATTGTCGAAAATTAGGACTCAGCAATCGCCTGCAAGCACTTCGGCCAGGTGAACCGCGCTGCGCGGCGTATTTTGCTTGATCTGCTCGCGGCAACTGAACCCGTTCGAGACCAGCAGATCGTCCTCGGTAGCCGCGCGCACAGCAGGCAACAGAACACGCTCCGCCAGCGTCTGCGACACCTCGAACTTATCGGCTTCAAAGCCGAATGGTCCGGCCATGCCGCAGCAGCCCGAGTCGAGCAGCTCGACGCTCGCGCCTGTCGCGCACAGCAGCGTCATGTCGTCCTTCATCGTCATCTGCGACTTCTGGTGGCAATGGCCGTGAACGACAATGCGCCGTCCAGTCATTTGCGGAGGTTGCCAGGTTGCGGACTTCCGCGCCAGTATCTCGCTGAGCAGAATGGTCTGCTTGCTGAGACGGATTGCTCGCTCGTCGGTGGGGAAGAAGTTGATCAACTCGTCGCGGAAGACGCTGGCGCAGCTGGGCTCGAGCATGACAACCGGAATTCCCGCATCGATCTGCGGTTCGAACTCGTCCAGAATACGGAGCAGATAGCGGCGAGCCTCATCGAGGAATCCGAAGTCATAGAGCGGGCGACCGCAGCAGACGTGTCGCTTGGGAATCTGAACGCTGGTTCCCGTAGCAGCAAGGACCTTTGCCGCTGAGTGCAACGCTTGCGGATGGAAGTAGTTGTTCCAGGTGTCAGGCCATAGCAGGACCGCTCCAGCGCTCACGGCGTCAGGCCGTGCCGTTCGGTTGAACTGATCGCGAAAGTTCTTCGGCGCAAACCGCGGAAGCTCCCGTTGCTGGGCAACACCAAGAACAGACTTGATGAGCGAGTTGAGTCCCGGCGTTCGAATCGGCAGATTGAACAGCGAGGGCGCAACGGAAGCAATGCTCGCCCAGCGGTCCATGAAACCGAAGGCGTAGTGATGCAGCGGATGAAACCGTCCCTCATAGTGGTGCGCGAGGAACTCCGACTTCCACGTCGCCATATCGACGTTAGTGGGACACTCCGTTTTGCAGGCCTTGCAGGAGAGGCAGAGATCGAGCGCTTCGCGCACCTCTTCGTTGTGCCAGCCGTCGGTGATCACCTTGCCTTCCAGCATCTCCCACAGAAGCTTTGCGCGGCCGCGTGTGGAGTGCTTCTCCTCGCGCGTGGCCATGTAACTGGGACACATCGTCCCGTGGTCCTGCTTGCGGCAGGCGCCGACGCCGACGCAGCGCGTGGTTGCATCGCTAAACGAGCCCTGGTTGCTGGCGTACTTGAACCAGGTCTTGACCGGCGTAGGTTCATGGCCGGCGAAGCGAAGATTTTCGGTTGGGTCGTAAACGGCGATCGGATCGATGAGCTTTCCCGGATTCATGCGATTGGTCGGATCCCATAGCGCCTTGAACTCGGTGAAGGCCTGCATCAGTTCGGGGCCGAACATCTTGGGCAGCAGCACGGCGCGAGATTGTCCATCGCCATGTTCGCCGGAGAACGAGCCGCCGTACTTCAGGACGATGTCCGCGGCTTCGTCGATGAACTTGCGATAGTGTGCGATGCCTTCCGCCGAACGAAGATCGAAGGTCATGCGGAGATGCACGCAACCCTGGCCGAAGTGTCCGTACATCGGCGTGCGGTAGCCGTAACGCTCCAGCAGTGTGAACAGCTCACGCAGGTAAGCCCCGAGCAGTTCCGGCGGAACGGCCGAGTCCTCCCAGCCTTCCCAGCCGCTTGGCTCGCCGGGGACGAAGACGGAAGCGCCAAGGCCGGACTCGCGAACCTTCCACACACGTTCGGCTTCCTCGGGAGTGTAGAGCGCCCAGGTGGGAACCTGGCTGAACTGCTTCGATCCTGCCCGGAGCGCGTCGACCATCCGGTCGACGTCCTCGGGCGAATCGGCGCCGAGTTCGCAGAGGAGGAAGCCGCGACCTGCGGGCAGCAGCTTGACGTCGTCGACGAGCAGATTCTTGCGCCGCATGCAGTCAACGAGGTAGCCGTCGAAGCCCTCGAGGCCGATGGGCTGGAATGCAAGCACGGCGGGAACGTGATCCGCCGCGATGAACGCATCTTCAAAGCCGAGCGCGACCAGGCGGCGATGCTGCGGACTCGGTTTCAGCTCGCACTCCGCTTCCAGAATGGTGACGCAGGTACCCTCACTGCCGACCAGAGCGCGCGCGACGTTGAAGCCGTTCTCCGGCAGCAGCTGGTCGAGGTTGTAGCCGGAGACGCGGCGCGGAATATCGGGGAAGCGCTGCCGCACAAGGTCGGCGTAGGTGTCGCGCAGGCGGCGCAGACCGGCGTAAATCTCGCCGCGGCGTCCTCCGGCGGCGATGATCGCGGTCAGTTCCTCCTCGGTAGTGCGGCCTACACGCATGCGGGTTCCGTCGTAGAGAAGAATGTCGAGGGCCTCGACGTTGTCGACGGTCTTGCCGCCCATCAGCGCGTGGACTCCGCAGGCGTTGTTGCCGATCATTCCGCCCAGCGTGCAGCGGCTGTGCGTTGCAGGGTCCGGTGCAAAGGTGAGTTCGTGTTTCTCCGCCTCGTTGCGCAGGGCGTCCAGCACGATTCCCGGCTGCACACGCGCGCGCCGTCCGGAGGGATCGAGTTCCAGCACGGCGCGCATGTACTTGGAGAAGTCGAGAACAACGGCGACGTTGCAGGTCTGACCGGCGACGCTGGTGCCGCCACCGCGCGCGAGCACCGCAGCGCCGAACTCGCGGCAGGCGGCGACCGTGGCGATCACGTCGTCCGAGTCTTTGGGAACGACGAGGCCGATGGGAACCTGGCGATAGTTCGAGGAGTCAGTGGAGTAGAGCGCACGGGACGCTTCGTCGAAGCGGACCTCGCCTTTCACGGTGCTCTGGAGTCTGGCTTCGAGCTCGCGGGCAGCTGCGAAGCGTTCGTGCGGATGCTTGTCCAGCGGCTTGGAATCGTCTTGAAGGATCGGGAAGGGTGTTGCGGAAGCCATGAGTCGTCCTTTGGAACTTGCGCAGAGTCCGCAAGCTTTGCGTTAAGGAGTATAGGGCGTTTCTGACGGATCAACTTTCTTGAGCAGTTGAATTGCGTCGCGATACTTCAGGCCGGGCGCGACGGGGGAGAAATGGCTTGTCTCTTCATCGATCTGGTAACTGAAGGAGCGCACCATCAGGATCTTGCCGTTGACGCGGATTTTCAGGCCAGTGAGTTCCCAATCGCCAGCGCCGATATTGGTCTGTTCGAGGAACACGGTTCCGCCCTTGTTCAGGCGACCGAGGATGCCGAAGCCGACATCGACGTCGGCGATGAAGCGGGCGTCCAGGCGAGTCAGGCGTTCCTGCGCCTGGTCGACCCAGACTTCACCGGCGACGCCGCGGAGAATTCTCGACTCCAGATCAGGTGGGCTGAAGTGCGGGTTGGGAACGAAGCTCAGTCGGTAGCATTGCCCGGACTGGCACGCAGTCATGCCTTCGTAGCGGTACAGGAACGCATCGGGCAGCAGGCTGAGCAGGTGCGTGACCCGGTCGGAATCCTTCTGCTCGCTTTTGCGGCGATGCTCCTGGAGTTCCGGATGTTCGGCCAGGTCGTCGAGGCGTTGGAGTTCGGCCTTGTCCAGGTCGGCAGGGAGCGCCTTGCCATTCATCGCGATGAGACGCGCTACGCCGCCGTCCGCAGTCTCGACGATGACCTTGGTGGTGTTGTGGCGCTCGTCGACCCTGTGCAGAACGTAGCGAAGCGGATGGTGGTTCTTCGCAGCGTCGAGACGGTGTTGCACGGCGCGGCGGACGAGAGCTGCGGCATCCAGCGACACAGTTGGAGCAGTCTGGCCAAACGAGGTTGCAGGCGCGAACGAGACGAGCAGCGCGAGCAGCGGGGCAATGCGGTAGCAAGATCGGGGCGCCGGCTTCAGAACCATCTGCTTCCAAGGATACTGAACTTCGCGTGGCTGCATCGGGCATCGGAGCTTAGAATCTGACTTGGCACGATCGCTCCGTCCAGGCGTTGGCGAAGTGTCGTGGGCCAGGAAAGGCGAGCAACTGTGAAGGCACTGGTAAAGAGCAAGGCGGAACGAGGATTGTGGCTTGAGGATGTCCCCGAGCCGGCAATCGGAATCAACGATGTGAAGATCCGCGTGCTGAAGACAGGAATTTGCGGCACCGATTTGCATATCTACCAGTGGGACGCATGGGCGAGCGCAACGGTGCCTGTAGGGCTGACGATCGGACACGAATTTGTGGGCGAGATCGTCGAAGTTGGGTCGAATGTGGTGGACTTTGCTCCCGGCCAGGTGGTGAGCGGTGAAGGGCATGTGGTGTGCGGGCGCTGCCGGAACTGCCTGGCAGGACGCCGGCATCTGTGCGCGCACACGGCAGGCGTAGGCGTAAACCGGAATGGTGCGTTCGCGGAGTACATCGTGCTGCCAATGACGAACATCTGGCTGCATGCACCTTCGGTCGATCTTGATGTTGCGGCGATTTTCGATCCCCTGGGAAATGCGGTGCATACGGCGCTCGCATTTCCATGCGTGGGCGAAGACGTATTGGTTACCGGCGCTGGGCCGATCGGGATTATGGCAGCTGCGGTGGCTCGGCGGGCTGGCGCTCGGCGGGTCGTGATCTCCGATCCGAATCCATTTCGACGTGAGCTCGCGGAGAAGGTTGGAGTGACGATCGCCGTCGATCCGACCAAGACGACGCTACGCGAGGTGCAGCAGAAGTTGGGACTGCAGGAGGGCTTCGACGTAGGGCTGGAGATGTCGGGGCATCCAACGGCGTTTCGCGAGATGCTCGAGAACATGAGCCACGGCGCGAAGATTGCGATGCTGGGGATTCCGTCGGAGGCGATGGCGATCGACTGGAACCTTGTGATCTTCAATCAGCTGACGCTGCGCGGAATCTATGGTCGCGAGATGTACGAGACCTGGTACAAGATGACGGTGTTGCTGGAGTCGGGGCTGGACATTTCGGGCGTGATTACCCACCGGGTGGGATATCGCGATTTTGAACAGGGATTTGCGGCGATGCAGTCAGGCAGGTCGGGCAAGGTCATTCTCGACTGGCGCACGTAGGACAAAAAGAGAAGCCGCCTTGGGCAAGGCGGCTTTCCTGCTGCGTGACAGACGGGGAATCAGGAACGCCGGAGCTTCATCCGCCGATAGAGCGAACCGGCGCCACCGATTAGGCCTGTGCCGAGCAGCAGAAGGCTGCTGGGCTCGGGCGTAGTGGACACGGGGGTCACCCCGCCGAAGACACCATTCGTGCTGCTCAGCTCATTGTTGTAGTAGTAGGTGTAACCCCCGGTACTGTGGAGGGCGAGGCGATCCGTGGTGCCGATTTGATCGGCAAATGTGATGTCGCGGATTGTGATCGTCGGGCTCAAGGTTTGAAACTCAAACGCACTCAGGCTCGCTCCGGGATCGGAGAGACTGAACGTGTGGCCGTCGATCGTGAAGCTGAGAGCTGTGACGTCGGCGCTGTAGTCGGTGAAGGTAAGCGTGGGAACGACGCTGAGCGTAACAACGCCAGTACCACTGAAGGTCGGGTTGCCCGCGTCGGTGAGAAGGATGTTGTAGGTGATCGGGGAAGCATGCAGCTTGGCAGGAACCAGGACAAGCATTACAAGGCCAAGAGCAAGAAGGAAAGATTTGGCTGAGGACACACTGCGAGCGAGAAATTTGGAAGTCAACGCGTTCTCCAGGATAGGGATACCCTGCGTAGAAGCAATCTAAGGGCCATTCAGGCGGCCGCTGAATGTCGCAAGTTTTTGCAGAAATAGAGCGATCTTCCTTGGACTCAGGCGGGCAGTGTGCAAAATAATGCACATTTAGGGGAAGAATTAGTGTGCAAGCTGGTCGCCAGTGGGCACGCAACAGGCGTGAAATTGATTTTCCACACCCTGGGAGCGTCCGAAGGGCGGGCCGTTTCAAGGCTGCTTTAGAATACGCGCATGAGCGAGCATGAAGAGGTACACCATATCGGTAGTCTGGCAGCTGAATACGCCAGGCTCAAGGACCAGGTTTCCGAGGTGGACCAGCGGGTGGAGCGGGCACATCGCGCGTTTGTGACGGCCGCGCTTTCCTTCTCGGACATCATTGTGCAGGACGACCGTCTGACACTGACGGGCTCGGACGATCAAGCCAGGGCGCATCTTGAAAACCTGCTTGGCACTCGGGAGCTGGCGGACCTCTTCCGGGAGAGAGCCAGGTTACGCGAGGAACTGGAGGCAGTGCGGGTGAAACTACGAGAATGGCTGGTCAAGGTCTAGCAGGGAGATCCGCGCGAGGCTAAAAGGAAAAGCCCCATGCTCGGTGCGGTGAAGCAGCGTCGAACATGGGGCATGCAATGTGCGGGTGACGTTTATCGCCACATGAAGTAGAAACCGGGAGCCTGATCGAGCAGCTTGCTGGGGTTCGGGAAGAGGGAACTGGAGTCATCCGAAAGGGCGGCGAACAGGCCTTTCTTGTCACTCGCAGGACGGGCGATAGAAGGCTCGCCGGAGATGCCGACCTGCTTCGCGGTGTCCATCAGGGCGACGCGGAACCCACCCTCTTTGTCGATCAGGCCTTTTTGCAGCGCCTGCTGTCCCGTCCAGACCTCGCCGGTGGCGAGTGGGCGGATCTTATCGTCGGTGTTGAGGCAGGCGTCGGTATGGCCGGATTTGCAGGTTTCGGCGTTGCTGCGGCCGGTGGCGACGTCGTGGACGAACTGGCCGTACATGTTATTGACGAGGGACTGGAAGTAAGCCTGCTCCTCGGGAGTCATGTCGCGGGTGGGGTCGCCGGCGTCTTTGAGCGTACCGGCATGGATGACGACGCTCTTGAGCCTGACCCACTTCATCAGGTCGCCGTAGTTGGTCCACTCCATAATGACGCCGATGGAGCCGACAACGGAGGCGTCGTTAGCGTAGATTTTGTCGCAGCCGGAGGCAATGTAATAAGCGCCGGAGGCTCCGACAGACTCTACCGAGGCAATGATGGGTTTCTTCTTCTCTTTGCGGACGCGGACGACCTCGTTGTAGATCTCCTGCGACGCGGCGGCTCCGCCGCCGGGGGAGTTGATGTGCAGGATGATCGCCTTGATGTCGGAGTCGTCTCCGAACTTACGGATCTGGGTGTCGACCTTGTCGGCATCGAGGATGACGCCGTCGATGTCGATGACTCCGATTTTTGAGCCGCCGAAGCCATCGAGGGAGCCGGACTCGTCGCCACTGATGCTCTTGACGGTGGACCAGACCATGAGGGTGATGAGCAGCGCGACTGCGGCGAACGAGCCTCCGATGACAACGACCCAGAACCAGGGCGAACGGCGCTTACGCGGAGCCTGGGCATACGCTGGATAAGGAGCAGCAGCTTGGGCGTAGGGAGGCGCGTAGGGTTGACCGTATCCATACGGAGGGGGCGTAGAGCCAGCAGGCGGCGGGGGCGGCGGAGGTGTTGAGGGCATATCTTCCGGCATGAACAGGAGTTTAGACCATTTCCTGCATGGATGCGATGGTCGAGTTGGTGGGCGTCGAGCGGGCCGCGGTGCGACGCTGGAGTTGATGTCTGGCGAGGTGGCGGGAGCGAATAAATGCGGCTAACGTGGCAGGTCAAGCGTCCAAATATTGAATTATGATGAAATGCGCGGTTTTGTGACGTCCAAACATGGACGTGTTGTACTTGAAAGGCCCAGGTCGTACGTTATGGCAAGTCCGCAGTTAAGCATTGTGATTCCGGCGTATAACGAGTCAGCCCGCATTGAGCTGACCTTGGAACGAGTGTTGTCTTGCGTCGAGAAGCAGGGCTGGGACGCGGAAGTGTTGGTGGTTGACGATGGGTCGACCGATGCGACGCCGGAGATCATTCACAGGTGGATGGAGAAGTATCCCCGGCTGCATTTGATCAAAAACGAGGGCAATCGGGGCAAGGGCTATTCGGTCCGAAACGGCTTACTGCAGGCGGCCGGCGAGGTCGTGATGTTTACCGATGCCGACTTGTCCGCGCCCATGGAAGAGGCAGAACTGCTATTGGCCGCGCTTGCAGATGGGGCAGACGTCGCGATTGGCTCGCGCTGGCTGGACAAGGCGCGGCAGACGATTCATCAGCCGTTGTACCGGCGATTCTTCGGGCGCTGTTTCAACTGGGTAACGCGGACGGTGATGGGGCTGCCGTTCAAGGACACACAGTGCGGATTCAAGGCGTTCAAGCGGCCGGCGGCGCAGATTATTTTCCGGTTGCAGAGGATCGAGCGCTGGGGATTTGACCCGGAGATTCTGTTCATCGCGCGCAAGCTTGGATACGAGATTCGCGAGGTGCCCGTGACGTGGGGTCACGACGAGCGCAGCCGGATGAGCTATCTGAAAGACGGCATGAAGATGCTGGAAGAGATGGCGATTATTCGCGGCAATTCCGTTGCAGGACGGTACGACGAGGACATTGCGGCGTTGAAGGACACCAGCAAGATGGTGACTCCGCCGGTACAGGTGGGCAAGGTGAGCCCGAGGCCTCAGGCGCACGGGTAGGGTGCGATCAGCGGGCGTCATAAACTCCAAGAGGGGCTATGATGATCTGGCCGCACCGAAGGTGCATCCCGGCGCGAGCATAGACGAAAGCACGGTTGACTGAGTTGCTGCGGTCTTTGTTTATTTCGCTCTCTGGGAACAGAGTCGTGCGTGGGTGGGCGGAACAGTCGCGGATAGGGCGGCGGCTGGCCTCGCGGTTTGTGGCGGGGATGACTGTGGCCGATGCGGTGGATGCCTGCCGGCGAGTGAATGCGCAGGGGATCGCTGTGTCGCTGGATTCGTTGGGCGAGAGCGTCGCCGAAGAGGACGAGGCGCGAGCGGCGGCTGCGATTTATCACGACCTGCTGGCTGCGATTTCCGGCCATGGTTTGAATGCGAATGTAAGCCTGAAGCTGACTCAGATGGGGATCGACATCGATCAGGGACTGGCTGAGGAGATCGTTCGCAGCATTGTCGAGCACGCGGCGCGAGTGGGGTCGTTCGTTCGTATCGATATGGAAGGGGCGGCGTACACCGAAGCGACGATTGCGTTGACTGAGCGGCTGTATGCGCAGTATCCGGGCGTTGTGGGGACGGTGCTGCAGGCTTACCTGTTCCGGACGGAGGCTGACGCGGAGCGGCTGCTGGAGCGGGGAATTCGCATCCGGTTGTGCAAGGGCGCGTATAAGGAACCGCCCGAGGTGGCGTTTCCTGCAAAGTCCGACGTGGACGCGAACTACGTGAAGCTGATGAAGAAAATGGCAAACTCCGGCGTGTTCTGCGGGATTGCGACTCACGACGAAGCGATTGTTGCAGAGATGCTCAAGTTCGGGCGCGATCACGGAGTGGCGAAGAATCGCTTCGAGTTCCAGATGTTGTACGGCGTGAGACGCGACCTGCAGCGGCAATTGGTGGCGGAGGGCTACGGGGTCCGCGTGTACGTGCCGTTCGGAACGGCGTGGTATCCGTACTTCATGCGGCGGCTCGCAGAGCGACCCGCGAATGTGTTGTTCCTGGCAAGGAACTTCTTCCGGAAATAAGGGTGATGGGAGGGAGGGCTGCGAGTTCAGGGTGCTTCGTTGGCACTGCGGTTGGCAGGCGGATAGGGTTCCGCGTTGAGCAGAGAGTGGATCATGGAACGCTCTCCCTCGGAGAACTGGCCGCTGAACCGCGGGGAGTCAATCACCTGCTGGCGCTGCTCCGGCGACATCTCGCGGAGATCGAGGATGGCTCGGGCGATAGTGCGTCGGCGGGGTATCGGCAAGGAATTCAACTGCTGCACCGCTCCGCGGAATTGCTCGCGCTGTTGCGGAGTGAGACGCTCGAGAGCTTCATTGCGGTCGAGAATCCGGGCGCGTTGTTGCGGATTCATGTTGTTGAGGCGGGCAAGCTGGTCGCGATAGCGTTGCTGGGTCTGGCGAGGCAGTTCGTGGAAGCCGGGTAGCTGCTCCAGCGCACGCTGCTGTTCCGCGATCGGAAGATTGCTATGGCTGGCCATCCACTGGGGGATGTGTTCCTGCGGGCGGTTCATGGCACGGGGTGGTTCCGTGCGATTGGGCTTCACTATCACCGGCCCGGGTGCATTCTTCTGGCCACGTCCGCGGGCGAACGCCGGCATGGCGACGAGCAGCAAAAGGACTGCCGTGCCGAAGGGGAGCCGGAATGGACGTTGCAACGTCATATTTTGGTGCCGAGCGACGAACAGGATTAGAAGGGATCATTCTGTCCGCGTCCGGATTTACCTGGCCCGGATTGCATTTTGAAGTCTACTGCGAAGGGCCGAGGTTACGAAATGCTTTTTTCAACCTCCCCGGGGAAGGAGTTTGTGGTTAGCTCTGCGGCGGTGCATCCGGAGTGTCTGCGGGCGCCGCGTCTTCCAGGAGTTGATCCATCTGCTGCAGGGCCTGCTCGTTCTTGTCGAGGATCTGGAGGTCGTTGACGGTAGCGGACACTGGAGCCTGCCGGTGGAAGTTGGTAAGGCCCACGGTTCCTCCGCCTGCGATCAGCAGCAGGGCCATCACGCCGGCGAGCGCTGGGCGGAATTGGCGGCCGGTATTCAACTGTAGCCGCGTGCGAATCTTCTCGAACCAGCCGGGCGCGGGCGCGTCCTGCTCTTCGCGAAGGCGGACTGCGAGCTTCTGATCGAAGTACGGAGAAACCTCGGGGGCCTGCCACGTATCGAGCAGGGACATGGTGGCCTCGAAGGAGGCGAGTTCTCGGGCGCAATCTGCGCATGTTGCGATATGAGCCCGTGCGGCTGCGTTGCTGGGCGCAGCGGGATCAAGCAACAGGTCGGGCAGAGCATCCTGGCAGTTTTTGCAGTTCATCGTTTTGCTCAACATCGGGGTCCTTCCTTTCCTTCACTGACGCGTCGTTTGGCTGTCCTGCGCGTCTTTCTCTGAATCGTGCCTTCTGTCCATTTGGACGAGAAGGATGGGGCAAAGTTTCTTCCTAAACAAAGTCCTTTAATTTTTCGCGCAATGTTTGGTAGGCGCGAAACAAAAGCGATTTCGTGGCAGACTCGCTCAGCTTCAGCACATCGCCGATCTGCTTGTAGTCGAGCCCTTCGTACTTGTGCATTAGGACGGCCATGCGCTGGCGTTCTGGCAGAGCGAGGACGTGTTGGCGAATCGCGTTAAAACGTTCGCGACGAAGCATCTCAGCCTCGGCGCCTGGAGTTGTATCGGCAACATCCGGAGTCGTGCCAGTCTCGGAGTCCGTCTCGTCAAGATAGACGGTGGAAGCAGTCCGTTCATGGCGGGTGTCGCGAGCATAATTGACGCCAAGATTCGTGGCGATGCGATACAGCCACGTGCTGAAGCGCGCTTCGGCACGGTAGGTCTCACGAGAACGGTAGACGCGGAGAAAAACCTCTTGCGCCAGTTCTTCTGCGATGGCCTGGTTATGCACCATTCGGTACATGAAGTTGACGATGGGTTTGCGGTATTTCTGGATGAGAAAGTCGAAGCCGGACATGTTGCCGGCTCGAAGGGCCAGCATGATTTCGGAGTCTTCCATCTCCTGGAAATGGCCCGAACCCTGGGCAATCGTATGCGTGGTATCCCTGGGGAGGTTTTCGAGGACACCCGGATTGACGGCCAAAGTCGCCATATCCTCTGTAACCCCATCTTCGTCGTGAGGTTGCGCAGTTTCAGGCGAATCCGCCGGATTTTCATCCTCGGGCGGCCCCTCACCAGATGAGAGCTCGGAAGGCGTGCCGGCGCGCGGAGATAGGGGCGGCTCGGGCCCGTGCGGATTCGGGGGGCGTGGGGACATCTGGCTTGCTTATTGTACTTGCCGGGGGCCAGGGCAGGAGGGGTTTGGGAGGTGCCGGAGGAGGCACTTTCGGCATGAGGTCGATGGCCGGGCGGGACTAGTGTCCGGAGCGCTCCGCGTGTATGCTTAGGGAGTGCGGTAGGTGCTGGACGGCGGAT
>DASYEU010000131.1:0-4795 GCA_036498865.1 Acidobacteriaceae bacterium
GATGGTGCGCGTAGCCATAATGGCCGGTACGGCGCAGGCGTAGGCGGAGAGCAGCGGGATGAATGCTTTGCCGTTGAGGCCGATCGAACGCATGATGCGGTCCGCAATCAGCGCGGCGCGCGCGAGATAGCCGGAATCTTCCAGCACGCCGATGAAGAGGAAGAGCAGCAGGATCTGCGGCAGGAAGACGAGCACGGACTGCACGCCGTGCCACAGGCCGTCGTGGAGCAGCAGGCGCAGCCAGTTGTCGGGGAGCAGCAGCTGGACTTTGTCGCCGGCGTGGGTGAGGACCCTGTCGAGGCCGTCGGAGAGCGGCTGGCCGAGCGTGAACACCACCTGGAAGACCGCGAAGACCACGGCAAGGAAGATGAGCGGCCCAGCGATGCGGTGCAGCAGCACCGAGTCCAGGCGGCGCGTCCACAGCGAAGCCTTGGGCGTGCGATAGTTGGTGCGCGCGGTAACCTGCGTGGCCCAGCTGCGGCAGGCCGCAGGGCTCTGCAGCACCGGCAGCTGCACCGGGCGAAGCTTGTTGCTGAGCACGTCGTCGGCGTTCTCGAGGAATGCGGGGATGACGTCGATCCCGTCGCCCTTGGAGGCGCTGATCAGCGCGACCGGGTGGCCGAGTTCGCGGGCCAGCGCAAGCGCGTCGAGATTGCCGCCGCGCGCCGCCATCTGATCGCTCATGTTGAGCAGCACCAGCGTGGGCAGGCCGATGGAGAAGACGGGTGCGGCCAGCATTAGCTGGCGATTCAGATGTGTGGAGTCCAGAACCAGCAGCACGCAGTCGGGCTTGGGGACGCCGGGCATCTTGCCAGTCAGAACTTCGACCGCAACGCGCGCGTCCTCCGAGTAGGTGGCCAGCGAGTAGATGCCGGGCAGGTCGATCAGCGTGAGATCGGGGCGGCCGATGGACTTCATCTTGCCGGAGTGATGCTCAACCGTGACGCCGGGATAGTTGGCCACCTTCTGGCGCAGGCCGGTCAGGCGATTGAAGAGGGTGGTCTTGCCGGAGTTCGGCGGGCCGATGAGCGCGACGGTCCGGAGGCGCGGCTTCTTGCCAGGTTCCAGCGGCGGCGCCTGCTCAATCGGCTCCAGAACCGGGGCGTGACAGCTCATGCGGGCACTCCCGTGGCAAGCTTGAGGAAGATGTGGCTGGCGGTCTCGCTGCGCAGCCCGACCTCGACGCCGTCGATGCGATACACCGTGGGGTCGCCGGCAGGGGCGCGGCGCAGCACCTCAACCCGGGTCCCTGGCAGGAAACCCAGGTGGGCGAGGTAGTTACTAATCTCCTCGGGCAGATCGACGGACTGCACAACGCCGGAGTTTCCGACCTGGGCGTCGCTCAACGCGGTAATGAGGGTTTCAGTCATATCAACCTGCCAGAAGCATATGCGACCATCTTAGTCCTCTTTATAATACTGCAAATTCCGGAGGCGTGCGTGTGACGAATGTCACTAAAATCCAGTGAGTTATGGCGGTTGGGGTGAATCGGCGACTTTATTAGTCGTAGTTTGGGGTCGTCCGATGGCGATTTCATCGTGCGTTAACAAGCGGATGCGAATGGCATGGGATTCTGAAGGTCATGCACTCCCTTTTGACTCATTTACGGCGGCGTTCGGTTCTCGTTTTGTTGCTGGCAGGATTGGTTGGCCTGGCGGGCGGTTGGTCGGCCGATCATCCGGCTCCGCAGTCGCCGGCGACGATCCTCCTGATCCGGCATGCGGAGAAGCTGACGGATGGGCAGGAGGATCTCTCGCCGGCGGGATTTGAGCGGGCGAAGGTGATTCCGGAGCTCTTCGGCGGGGCAGGCGGTGCGGCTCCGCATAACTTGCCCAAGCCGGATTTCCTGTTTGCCACGCAGCAAAGCAAGCATTCAAACCGGCCAGTGGAGACGATTACGCCGTTGTCGGCTGCGCTCGGAATGCCGATCAGTCACGAGATCGACGACAAGGAGTTTGAGGCTCTGGCGAAGGAGCTGCTGAGCGGGAAGTATGCGGGCAAGGTGGTGCTGGTGGCCTGGCATCACGGCTCGCTGCCCGGGTTTGCCCGGGCACTGGGAGCAACGCCGCCGTACGATCCGTGGCCGGATACACAGTTCGACCGCGTGTGGCGGATCGACTACAAGGACGGCAAGGCCGTGCTGACGGACCTGCCGCAGGGGCTGATGGCGGGAGATTCGAAGTAACTGGGCCGCGCATTCCCGACAAAGCGAATCACAGAGGCCACAGAGCAAAGGAGAGATCACAGAGGATTCTGCGGCCAGCGCACTCTCCGTGCTGCTCTCTCCGTTTCTCCGTGATCTATGTGATTCGGCTTAGCGGGCTTAGCGGATCTTCGAGCCCAAGGCGATGTCGTTGGAGAACGTCGCCAGGATGGGCTTGCTGGAGTGGTCTTCGCCGGATGCCGCGAGGAGCATGCCGTGCGATTCCAGGCCACGCATCTTGCGCGGCGCGAGGTTCGCGATGATGGCGATGCGCTTTCCGATCAGCTCTTCAGGCGTGTAGAACTCGGCGATGCCGGAGAGGATCTGGCGCTTTTCGAAGCCCAGGTCGACCTCGAGGCGCAGGAGCTTGTCGGCCTTGGGGATGCGCTCGGCAACGACGATCTGGGCGACGCGCAGGTCGATCTTGACGAAGTCGTCGATGGCAATGGTGGGGGCGATGGCGGGCGGGCCGCTGGGGACCGGCTGGTCGCTGGCGGGGTTTACGGCGGCGAGGGCCTCGGCGGTCGGCTCGGAGGATGCTTGCTCTGGTGCGGGTGCCGGTGTGGGATTTTCCATGTCTGTCATGATCTGCGCGAGTCCTTTATCCGCTCGGGGGAAGATGGGGGCGAGCGGGCCGAGTTTCGTGCCGGGCTTCAGGCCGCCCCATTGGAGGTTCTTCAGTTCGCCGTTCCGTGCTGCTTCTTCGATGCTTCCCAGGCCTAGCTGGCGCCAGACGGAGGCGGTGGCGTAGGGGATGATGGGGTAGAGAAGGGCGGTGATGATGCGGATGGCTTCGGCGGCGGTGTAGAGAGTGTCATGGAGTTGTCGAAGACTCAGAGGATCGCTGTGCTTCGCTAGTTTCCACGGCGCTGCTGCGGAAAGATACGCATCGGTGGCGCTGACCGAAAATGTGAGGGCTTCTGCTAACCGAGAGAAGTCATAGTTGCTGTGGTCGCCGAAGCAGATCCCCGTGGCGTTCTTAGCTATGTGCAGCGTCGCCTTTACGTACGATTCCTCGACGACCGGGAACTGAGCTATCCCCTGGGGACTGACCCGTTGCAATGCTGCTTCGGAATCAAGGTCAACGAGAACCGATGTTGGCACCGATGGAACAGCTCCGTCGCAATACTGGGCGATCATGTTCAGTGTCCGGCTGACGAGGTTGCCATAGCCGTTGGCTAGATCGGCGTTGTAGCGGGTGATGAGGGCGTCGAAGCTAAAGCTGCCGTCCTGGCCAAAAGGGATCTCCCGAAGTAGGAAGTAGCGGAGGACGTCGGAGGCAAACAAGTCCTGATCGCCAGGAGTGGAATCTGGATAAATCGACGCATAGACGATATTGCCGAAGGCGTCGAGAATGGTTTCGGTGCGGACGACGTTGCCGCGCGACTTCGACATCTTCGATTCTTCGAAGAGCAGCCAGCCGTTGGCGACGACGGACTTCGGCAGGGCGATGCCGGCCGCCATCAGGAACGCAGGCCAGTAGACGCAGTGGAAGCGCGTGATCTCTTTGCCCACGAGGTGAATGTCGGCGGGCCAGTATTTTTCAAACTTGGCTTTATCGGCGGGGTTGTCGGAGCCATAGCCGATGGCAGTGATGTAGTTGGCCAGCGCATCGAGCCAGACGTAGACGACGTGCTTCTCGTTGTCCGGAACCTTGATGCCCCAGTCGAATGTCGTGCGCGAGATGGAGAGGTCCTTCAGTCCGCCGCGCACAAAGCTCAGGACCTCGTTGCGGACCGTTTCGGGCTGAACGTGGAGGGTGCCCGACTCGATGAGGTCGATGATCTTGTCCTGGTAGGCGGAGAGTTTGAAGAAGTAATTCTCCTCTGTGACGATCTCGAGCGGACGGCCGCAGTCGGGGCAGGGCGTTCCGGCAGGGAGGTCGACGAAGGCTTCGTCCGAGACGCAGTAGGCGCCGGTGTAGCTGTCGAGATAAATGTCCCCGCTGGCTTCGAGGACGCTCCAGAGTTTTTGCACGCCGCGCTTGTGGCGCTCGTCGGTGGTGCGGATGTAGTCGTCGTTGGTGATGCCCATGCGCTTCCAGAGGTTCTGGAAGGTGGCGGAGACCTCGTCCGTAAACTGCTGCGGCGGAATTCCGGCTGCTTCTGCGCTGCGCTGGACCTTCTGGCCGTGCTCGTCAGTGCCGGTCAGGAAGAAGGTGTCGTCGCCCAGCAGGCGGTGGCGGCGGGCGATGACGTCGGCGGCAATGGTGGAGTAGGCGTGGCCGATATGCGGACGCGCGTTGACGTAATAGATTGGCGTGGTGAGGTAAAACTTTGGCGGGGTCTCTGGCATCGGCTGAAAGGCCAGTTTAGCAGGAGGAGGCCCGCGGGGTTCGCAGGTCAGGCGATGAGCCGGTCGTATTCCGCCTGAAGCGTGAAGACGCGTTGCTCTATGAGCTTATAGATATCCCGGGGGTAGGGCTCGCCGTGGGAGACCGGATCGTCCTTGAGGCCCGCGGCCCGGAGCATCTGGTAGACCTTGACGTGGCGCACGTAGTGCAACACCGCATCGCAGGTCTCCTTGTCTCCCGCCAGATGAATGTTGGCTTCGATGACGCCGAGCGCCTCCTCGTGCGTGGGAAGGATCGCG